>NZ_JBGIWG010000008.1:0-251027 GCF_041320715.1 Enterobacter sp. KB-221C9 | reverse complement strand
ATCCTATCCTATATTAATAATGTCAGGAATATTCCTAGACTGTTAGTTAATAATAAACGCTGAGCAGCAGGTTATTTTTTTCATCGAAGCAGTGTGGCTTCGGAATATTCCACGAATAAAGAAATATTCCTGGATTAAACAGAATCCGCGAAGCGTCACGCAACGAAGCCGCACCGGCACCATTCAGACCATTCCTGACAGTCTTCCATATTTCCTCCATTTTTCCGCTGCGTTAGCTGACTAAACTAGTATCATTCCCCGAAGTCTTCAGGATGAGAACGTATAACGATGAAAGGCAGTAACAAATCCCGCTGGGCAATCGCCGCTGGCATCATTGTGGTGGTCCTTGCCGCCGCCTGGTACTGGCACAGTCAATCCGCTAACGCCCCGGCACCCGCCGGTGCCAGGAGCGCGTCGCAGGGCCCAGCCGCCGGAGGCCGTCGCGGCATGCGCGGCGGCGCGCTGGCGCCGGTACAGGCGGCGACGGCGGTGAATAAAGCCGTTCCTCGCTACCTTACCGGTCTCGGAACCATTACCGCCGCCAACACCGTGACGGTGCGCAGCCGCGTCGACGGTCAGCTTCAGGCCATTCACTTCCAGGAAGGGCAGCAGGTCAAAGCGGGCGATCTGCTGGCGGAAATCGATCCGAGCCAGTTTAAGGTCGCCCTCGCCCAGGCGCAGGGGCAGCTCGCGAAAGACAAAGCCACCCTCGCCAACGCCCGTCGCGATCTGGCTCGCTACCAGCAGCTGGTGAAAACCAACCTCGTGTCTCGTCAGGAGCTGGATACCCAGCAATCGCTGGTCAGCGAAACGCAGGGCACCATCAAAGCCGACGAGGCCGCCGTGGCCAGCGCACAGCTGCAGCTGGACTGGAGCCGCATTACCGCGCCGATTGACGGGCGCGTGGGCCTGAAGCAGGTCGATATCGGCAACCAGATCTCCAGCGGCGACACCACAGGCATCGTGGTGATCACCCAGACTCACCCGATTGATTTAGTCTTTACCCTGCCGGAAAGCGACATTGCGACCGTGGTGCAGGCGCAAAAAGCCGGTAAAGGTCTGGTGGTGGAAGCCTGGGACCGCACCAACAAGCAGAAACTGAGCGAAGGCTCCCTGCTCAGCCTGGATAACCAGATCGACACCACCACCGGCACCATCAAGCTGAAGGCGCGCTTTAATAACCAGGACGATGCCCTCTTCCCGAACCAGTTCGTCAATGCGCGAATGCTGGTCGCTACCGAAGAGAACGCGGTGGTGATCCCCACCGCTGCGCTGCAAATGGGTAACGAAGGCAACTTCGTCTGGGTGCTGAACAGCGATAACAAAGTCAGCAAGCACCTGGTGAAAACCGGGATTCAGGACAGCCAGACGGTGGTCATCGCCGCCGGCCTTTCCGCAGGCGACCGCGTGGTCACCGACGGCATTGACCGTCTGACCGAAGGGGCCAAAGTGGAAGTGGTTGAACCTGCGAAACAGGGAGAGAAATCCTGATGCAGGTTATGCCGCCAGGCTCTACAGGCGGGCCGTCACGCCTGTTTATCCTCCGTCCTGTCGCCACCACGCTGCTGATGGTGGCGATCCTGCTCGCCGGGATTATCGGCTATCGCTTCCTGCCCGTGTCGGCGCTGCCGGAGGTGGATTACCCAACCATTCAGGTTGTCACTCTCTATCCAGGCGCCAGCCCGGACGTGGTGACGTCCGCCATTACCGCCCCGCTGGAGCGCCAGTTTGGGCAGATGTCGGGGCTAAAACAGATGTCCTCCCAGAGTTCCGGCGGGGCATCCGTGGTAACGCTGCAGTTCCAGCTGGCGCTGTCGCTGGACGTCGCCGAGCAGGAGGTGCAGGCCGCGATTAACGCCGCCACCAACCTGCTGCCGTCGGACCTGCCTAACCCGCCGGTCTACAGCAAGGTAAACCCGGCCGATCCGCCAATCATGACGCTTGCCGTCACCTCCTCCGCCATGCCGATGACGCAGGTCGAGGATATGGTCGAAACGCGCGTGGCGCAGAAAATTTCACAGGTCTCCGGCGTCGGCCTCGTCACGCTGGCGGGCGGCCAGCGCCCCGCCGTGCGCGTGAAGCTGAACGCGCAGGCGATTGCCGCGCTGGGCCTGACCAGCGAAACCATCCGCACCGCCATCAGCAGTGCCAACGTTAACTCGGCAAAAGGCTCGCTGGACGGCCCCACCCGCTCCGTGACGCTCTCTGCCAACGATCAGATGCAGTCCGCCGATGAATACCGCCAGCTGATTGTTGCTTACCAGAACGGCGCGCCGGTGCGTCTGGGCGACGTGGCGACCGTGGAGCAAGGTGCTGAAAACAGCTGGCTCGGCGCCTGGGCCAACAGGCAGCAGGCGATCGTGATGAACGTGCAGCGCCAGCCGGGCGCCAACATCATCGACACCGCCGACAGCATCCGCACCATGCTGCCGCAGCTGATCGAAAGCCTGCCGAAATCGGTCAGCGTGAAGGTGCTTTCAGACCGCACCACGAATATTCGCGCGTCGGTTACCGACACACAGTTTGAGCTGATGCTGGCGATTGCGCTGGTGGTCATGATCATTTACCTGTTCCTGCGCAACGTTCCGGCAACCATTATTCCCGCCGTCGCCGTGCCGCTCTCGCTGGTCGGGACCTTTGCGGTGATGGTGTTCCTCGATTTTTCGATTAATAACCTGACGCTGATGGCTCTCACCATCGCCACCGGGTTCGTGGTGGACGACGCCATCGTCGTTATCGAGAACATTTCGCGCTATATCGAGAAAGGTGAAAAACCGCTGGCGGCCGCGCTGAAAGGCGCGGGCGAAATCGGCTTTACCATTATCTCGCTGACCTTCTCGCTGATTGCGGTGCTGATCCCGCTGCTGTTTATGGGCGATATCGTCGGGCGACTGTTCCGCGAGTTTGCCGTGACGCTGGCGGTCGCCATTTTGATCTCCGCCGTGGTGTCGCTGACCCTGACGCCGATGATGTGCGCCCGCATGCTGAGCCACGAGTCCCTGCGCAAGCAAAACCGCTTCTCGCGCGCCTCCGAGCGCATGTTCGAGCGCATTATCGCCGCCTACGGTCGCGTGCTGGCGAAAGTCCTTAACCATCCGTGGGCCACGCTCGGCGTGGCGCTGGGAACGCTGGCGCTCAGCGTGATGCTGTGGATTTTCATTCCGAAAGGTTTCTTCCCCATCCAGGACAACGGCATTATTCAGGGCACGCTTCAGGCCCCGCAGTCGGTCTCCTTCGCCAATATGGCACAGCGCCAGCAGCAGGTGTCTGAGATCGTCATGAAAGATCCGGCGGTAGAGAGCCTGACCTCCTACGTGGGCGTCGACGGCACCAACCCGTCGCTCAACAGCGCGCGTCTGCAGATCAACCTCAAGCCGCTGGATGAACGCGACGATCGCGTCAACGCCGTCATTGAGCGTCTGCAAAACGCCGTCGCGCGCGTGCCGGGCGTGGAGCTTTACCTGCAGCCCATTCAGGATTTGACCATTGATACCCAGGTCAGCCGCACGCAGTATCAGTTCACGCTGCAGGCCACCTCGCTGGACGCGCTCAGCACCTGGGTGCCGCAGCTGGTGAATAAGCTCAAAACCCTGCCGCAGCTCGCCGACGTCAGCAGCGACTGGCAGGACAAAGGGCTGGCGGCGTACGTTAACGTCAACCGCGATACCGCCAGCCGCCTGGGCATTACCATGTCGGACGTGGACAACGCCCTGTACAACGCCTTCGGTCAGCGCCTGATCTCCACCATCTATACCCAGGCCAACCAGTATCGCGTGGTGCTGGAGCACAATACGGAGAACACGCCCGGCCTGGCGGGGCTGGACTCGGTGCGCCTGACCAGCAAAGACGGCGGTATTGTGCCGCTGAGCGCCATCGCCACGGTGGAAGAACGCTATACCCCGCTGTCGATCAACCATCTTGATCAGTTCCCGTCCACCACCATTTCCTTCAACGTGCCGGACAATTATTCTCTCGGCGAAGCGGTGGAGGCCATTCAGGCTGCTGAAAAAGAGCTCAGCTTCCCGTCCGATATTCAGACCCAGTTCCAGGGCAGCACGCTGGCGTTTCAGGCCGCGCTGGGTAACACCATCTGGCTGATCGTCGCGGCGGTCGTGGCGATGTACATCGTGCTCGGGGTGCTGTACGAGAGCTTTATCCACCCGATCACCATCCTCTCTACCCTGCCGACGGCGGGCGTGGGGGCGCTGCTGGCATTGATGCTGGCGGGCAGCGAGCTGGACGTTATTGCCATCATCGGCATTATCCTGCTTATCGGGATCGTGAAGAAAAACGCCATCATGATGATCGACTTCGCCCTGGCCGCCGAGCGCGAGCAGGGCATGTCGCCGCGCGATGCCATTTTCCAGGCCTGCCTGCTGCGTTTCCGTCCGATCCTGATGACCACCCTGGCGGCCCTGCTGGGCGCGCTGCCGCTGATGCTCAGCACGGGCGTCGGCGCGGAGCTGCGTCGTCCGCTGGGTATCGGCATGGTCGGCGGTCTGCTGGTAAGCCAGGTACTGACGCTGTTCACCACGCCGGTGATCTACCTGCTGTTTGACCGCCTGGCGCTGTGGACCAAAAGCCGCTTCCCGAAACGTGAAGAGGAGGCATAAGTGAAGTTTTTCGCCCTCTTCATTTATCGCCCGGTGGCAACGATTTTAATCTCGCTCGCCATTACCCTCTGCGGCGTGCTGGGCTTCCGGCTTCTGCCGGTGGCGCCGCTGCCGCAGGTGGATTTCCCGGTGATCATGGTGAGCGCCTCGCTGCCGGGAGCATCACCGGAAACCATGGCCTCGTCGGTTGCCACGCCGCTGGAGCGTTCCCTTGGCCGGATTGCGGGGGTCAACGAGATGACCTCCAGCAGCTCGCTGGGCAGCACGCGCATCATTCTGGAGTTCAGCTTCGACCGGGATATTAACGGTGCGGCGCGCGACGTGCAGGCGGCCATCAACGCCGCACAAAGCCTGCTGCCGAGCGGAATGCCGAGCCGCCCAACCTACCGCAAGGCCAACCCGTCCGATGCGCCGATCATGATCCTGACGCTGACCTCGGATACGTACTCGCAGGGGCAGCTTTACGACTTTGCGTCTACCCAGCTGGCGCAGACAATCTCACAAATTAACGGCGTCGGTGACGTGAGCGTCGGCGGAAGTTCCCTGCCCGCCGTGCGCGTGGGCCTAAACCCGCAGGCGCTGTTCAACCAGGGCGTGTCGCTGGACGACGTGCGCTCCGCCATCAGCACGGCCAACGTCCGCAAGCCGCAGGGGGCGATTGAGGACGGTAGCCACCGCTGGCAGATCCACACCAACGACGAGCTGAAAACCGCAGCGGAATATCAGCCGCTCATTATTCACTACAACAACGGCGCGGCGGTGCGCTTAAGCGATGTCGCCAGCGTCACCGACTCGGTGCAGGACGTGCGTAACGCCGGGATGACCAACGCCAAGCCGGCCATTCTGCTGATGATCCGCAAGCTGCCGGAAGCGAACATTATTGAGACGGTGAACAGCATTCGCGCCCGCCTCCCGGAGCTGCGGCAGACCATCCCGGCAGCGATCGATCTGCAAATTGCCCAGGATCGCTCCCCGACCATTCGCGCCTCGCTTGAAGAGGTGGAGCAAACGCTGATTATCTCCGTCGCGCTGGTGATCCTGGTGGTCTTCCTGTTCCTGCGCTCCGGCCGCGCGACGCTTATCCCGGCGGTAGCCGTGCCGGTCTCGCTGATCGGGACCTTTGCCGCCATGTACCTGTGCGGGTTTAGCCTCAACAACCTGTCGCTGATGGCCCTGACAATTGCCACGGGCTTCGTGGTGGATGATGCCATCGTGGTGCTGGAAAACATTTCCCGCCACCTGGAAGCGGGCGTGAAGCCGCTACAGGCCGCGCTGCAGGGCACGCGCGAGGTGGGCTTTACGGTGCTCTCAATGAGCCTGTCGCTGGTGGCGGTATTCCTGCCGCTGCTGCTGATGGGCGGGCTGCCGGGCAGGCTGCTGCGCGAGTTTGCCGTCACCCTCTCCGTCGCCATCGGCATTTCGCTGGTTATCTCCTTAACGCTGACGCCAATGATGTGCGGCTGGATGCTCAAGCGCAGCAAACCCCATTCGCAGCCGCGCCGCAAAGGCTTTGGTCGCTTCCTGATGGCGATGCAGGAAGGCTACGGCAAATCGCTGAAGTGGGTGCTGAACCATACCCGGCTGGTTGGCCTGGTGCTGATCGGCACCATCGTGCTCAACGTGTGGATGTACATCACCATCCCGAAAACCTTCTTCCCCGAGCAGGACACCGGCGTGCTGATGGGCGGGATTCAGGCGGACCAGAGCATTTCGTTCCAGGCGATGCGCGGCAAGCTGCAGGACTTTATGAAGATCATTCGTGAAGACAAAGCCGTGGATAACGTCACCGGCTTTACCGGCGGGTCACGCGTCAACAGCGGGATGATGTTTATTACCCTGAAACCGCGCGGCGAACGCAACGAAACCGCCCAGCAGGTGATTGACCGCCTGCGGGTGAAGCTCGCCAAAGAGCCGGGGGCAAACCTGTTTTTGATGGCCGTTCAGGATATCCGCGTCGGCGGCCGTCAGGCGAACGCCAGCTATCAGTACACGTTGCTCTCGGACGATTTAGCCGCCCTGCGCGAGTGGGAGCCGAAGATCCGCAAGGCGCTGGCCGCCCTGCCGGAGCTGGCGGACGTCAACTCCGATCAGCAGGACAACGGCGCCGAGATGGCCCTGACCTACGACCGCGAAACCATGTCGCGTCTGGGCATTAACGTTGAAGCCGCCAACAGCCTGCTGAACAACGCCTTCGGCCAGCGCGAGATCTCCACCATCTACCAGCCGATGAACCAGTACAAGGTGGTGATGGAAGTTGATCCGCGCTACACCCAGGACATCAGCGCCCTGGACAAAATGTTTGTGATTAACAACGACGGCAAGGCGATTCCGCTCTCCTACTTTGCCAGCTGGCAGCCCGCCAACGCGCCGCTGTCGGTGAACCATCAGGGGCTTTCGGCGGCGTCGACCATCTCCTTTAACCTGCCCGCCGGTTCGTCGCTTTCTGAAGCCAGCGACGCAATCAACCGCGCGATGACGCAGCTTGGCGTGCCGTCCACCGTGCGCGGAAGCTTTGCCGGGACCGCGCAGGTGTTCCAGGAGACGATGAACTCGCAGGTGATTTTGATTCTGGCCGCCATCGCCACGGTTTATATTGTGCTGGGCGTGCTGTACGAGAGCTACGTTCACCCGCTGACCATTCTCTCGACGCTGCCGTCGGCGGGCGTGGGGGCGCTGCTGGCGCTGGAGCTGTTCGGCGCGCCGTTCAGCCTTATCGCCCTCATCGGGATCATGCTATTGATCGGTATTGTGAAGAAAAACGCGATCATGATGGTGGACTTCGCCCTGGACGCCCAGCGCAACGGCAATCTGTCGCCGGAAGAGGCGATCTTCCAGGCCTGCCTGCTGCGTTTTCGTCCGATCATGATGACCACCCTGGCGGCGCTGTTTGGCGCGCTGCCGCTGGTTATCTCGGGTGGAGACGGCTCGGAGCTGCGCCAGCCGCTGGGGATCACCATTGTCGGCGGCCTGGTCATGAGCCAGCTGCTGACGCTGTACACCACGCCGGTGGTCTATCTGTTCTTCGACCGCCTGCGGCTGCGCTTTTCGCGTAAAAACAGAACCACGGTGACCGAGTAGATGACCGATCTCCCCGCTAACGTTCGCTGGCAGTTATGGATAGTCGCCTTCGGCTTCTTTATGCAGTCGCTGGATACGACCATCGTCAACACCGCCCTCCCCTCCATGGCGAAAAGCCTGGGGGAGAGCCCGCTGCATATGCATATGGTGATTGTCTCCTACGTGCTGACGGTGGCCGTCATGCTGCCCGCCAGCGGCTGGCTGGCGGACAAAGTGGGCGTGCGGAATATCTTCTTCACCGCCATCGTGCTGTTTACCACCGGCTCGCTGTTTTGCGCCCAGGCCAACACCCTCGACCAGCTGGTGATGGCGCGCGTGCTGCAGGGCGTTGGCGGGGCGATGATGGTGCCCGTCGGGCGGCTAACGGTGATGAAGATTGTGCCGCGCGAGCAGTACATGGCGGCGATGACCTTTGTGACCCTGCCCGGCCAGGTGGGGCCGCTGCTGGGCCCGGCGCTCGGCGGCATTCTGGTGGAGTACGCCTCGTGGCACTGGATCTTCTTAATCAATCTTCCCGTTGGCATCATCGGCGCCATCGCCACCCTGACGCTGATGCCGAACTACAAAATGCAGACGCGGCGATTCGATCTCTTTGGCTTTATCCTGCTGGCGGGGGGCATGGCCACGCTTACCCTCGCGCTCGACGGGCAAAAAGGGCTGGGGATTTCGCCCCTGACGCTCGGGCTCCTGATCGCGCTCGGCGTTACCGCCATACTGTGGTACCTGTGGCACGCCAGAGGTAACGATAAGGCGCTGTTCAGCCTGAACCTGTTTAAAAACCCTACCTACCGCCTTGGCCTGTTCGGCAGCTTCGCCGGGCGCGTCGGCAGCGGCATGCTGCCGTTTATGACGCCCGTTTTCCTGCAAATCGGAATGGGATTTTCGCCCTTCCACGCGGGACTGATGATGATCCCGATGGT
The DNA here is from genome assembly GCF_041320715.1 of Enterobacter sp. KB-221C9. Taxonomy (NCBI): domain Bacteria; kingdom Pseudomonadati; phylum Pseudomonadota; class Gammaproteobacteria; order Enterobacterales; family Enterobacteriaceae; genus Enterobacter; species Enterobacter sp. KB-221C9. The sequence continues at coordinate 242,416 of NZ_JBGIWG010000008.1, read as the reverse complement.
GCTCGGCAGCATGGGAATGAAGCGCATCGTGGTGCAGGTGGTGAACCGCTTTGGCTACCGTCACGTGCTGGTAACCGCCACACTGGGGCTGGCGCTGGTGAGTCTGCTGTTTATGGCCGTGGCGCTGATGGGCTGGTACTACGTTCTGCCGCTGGTGCTGTTCTGCCAGGGGATCGTCAACTCCATGCGCTTCTCCTCGATGAATACCCTGACGCTGAAGGACCTGCCGGACGATCTGGCGAGCAGCGGCAATAGCCTGCTGTCGATGATCATGCAGCTCTCAATGAGCGTCGGGGTGACCATTGCGGGCTTACTGCTCGGCATGTACGGCCAGCACCATCTCAGCGTCGACACGCCGGTGGCGCATCAGGTCTTTTTATATACCTATCTCAGCATGGCGGTCATCATCGCCCTGCCCGCTTTCATCTTCGCCAGAGTGCCGGATGATACCAGCAAGAACGTCGTGATTAGGCGCGGCAAAAGGAGTGGTTCATGAAATTCTGGCGTCCGGGCATTACCGGCAAGCTCTTCGTGGCGATATTTGCCACCTGTATCGTCCTGCTGGTCACCATGCACTGGGCGGTGCGGATCAGCTTCGAGCGCGGTTTTATTGATTACATCAAGCATGGCAATGAACAGCGTTTACAGGGCTTAAGCGATGCGCTGAGTGAACAGTACGCCCAGCACGGCAACTGGCGTTTTCTGCGCAATAACGACCGCTTTATTTTCCAGATCCTGCGCTCGCTGGAGCACGATACCGGTGACGATCGTCCGGGGCCAGGCATGCCGCCGCACGGCTGGCGCACCCAGTTCTGGGTGATTGACCAGGACATGCGCACGCTGGTGGGACCGCGCGCGCCCATACCGCCGGACGGCACCCGTCGTGCGATCAAAGTCAATAATGCCATCGTCGGCTGGGTTATCGCCTCTCCGGTGGAGCGCCTGACGCGCAACACCGACATCAACTTTGACCGCCAGCAGCGTCGGACAAGCTGGCTGATTGTCGCCCTCTCCACCCTGCTCGCCGCGCTCGCCACCTTCCCGCTGGCGCGCGGTCTGCTCGCCCCGGTGAAACGGCTGGTGGAAGGCACGCACAAGCTGGCCGCCGGGGATTTCACCACCCGCGTCGATACCCGCAGCCAGGACGAACTGGGCAAGCTGGCGCAGGACTTTAACCAGCTCGCCAGCACGCTGGAGAAGAACCAGCAGATGCGCCGCGACTTTATGGCCGACATTTCGCACGAGCTGCGCACGCCGCTGGCGGTGCTGCGCGGCGAGCTGGAGGCCATTCAGGACGGCGTGCGTCAGTTTACGCCCGAATCGGTGGCCTCTCTGCAGGCGGAGGTGGGTACGCTTACCAAGCTGGTGGACGACCTCCACCAGCTCTCCATGTCCGACGAAGGCGCGCTGGCTTACCAGAAAGCGCCGGTGGACGTGATTAACATTCTGGAAGTGATCAGCGGCGCCTTCCGCGAGCGATTTGCCAGCCGCAACCTGACAATCAACCACTCCCTGCCGGACAGCGCGGTGGTGTTTGGCGACAAAGACCGGCTGATGCAGCTGTTCAATAACCTGCTGGAGAACAGCCTGCGCTATACCGACAGCGGCGGCGGGCTGCACATCTCCGGCAGGCAGGAAAACGGGCGCTTTGCCCTCACCTTCGCGGATTCGGCCCCCGGCGTGCAGGACGCGCAGCTGGAAAAACTGTTTGAACGTTTCTACCGTACCGAAGGCTCCCGCAACCGCGCCAGCGGCGGTTCCGGCCTGGGGCTGGCGATTTGCGTTAACATCGTCGAGGCGCATAATGGCACGATCCGCGCCGCCCATTCGCCTTTTGGCGGGGTTAGCATTACAGTAGAGTTACCTCTGGAACGGGATTTATCGAGAGAAGTATGACCGAGTTACCGATTGACGAAAACACGCCGCGCATTTTGATTGTGGAAGACGAGCCGAAGCTGGGACAGCTGCTGATCGACTATTTACGCGCGGCCAGCTATGCCCCGTCGCTGATCGGCCACGGCGACCAGGTGCTGCCATACGTGCGCCAGACCCCGCCGGACCTGATCCTGCTGGATTTAATGCTGCCGGGCGTTGACGGACTGACCCTGTGCCGGGAAATTCGTCGCTTCTCCGACGTACCGATCGTCATGGTCACCGCCAAAATTGAAGAGATCGACCGCCTGCTGGGGCTTGAAATTGGCGCAGACGATTACATCTGCAAACCCTACAGCCCGCGTGAAGTGGTCGCCCGCGTGAAAACCATTCTGCGCCGCTGCAGGCCGCAGCGCGAGCTTCAGGTGCTTGACGCCGAAAGCCCGCTGATTGTCGACGAAAGCCGCTTCCAGGCGAGCTGGCGCAGCAAGCTGCTGGACCTGACCCCTGCGGAGTTCCGCCTGCTGAAAACCCTCTCCCACGAGCCGGGAAAAGTCTTCTCCCGCGAGCAGCTGCTGAACCGTCTGTATGACGATTACCGCGTCGTGACCGACCGCACCATCGACAGCCATATCAAAAACCTGCGCCGCAAGCTGGAAGCGCTGGACGCCGAGCAGTCGTTTATCCGCGCGGTGTATGGCGTGGGGTATCGCTGGGAAGCGGATGCGTGCAGGATTGCCTAGTCAGCCGCTGGTCAATGTAGGCCGGGTAAGGCGAAGCCGCCACCCGGCACAATAACTTTACCTCCCTGCCCCGCAGCGCTACAATGCCCGCCCTTAAAGTGGGGGATCTCCCCTTACCGCTGCACCTGGTGCACGCGGATCTGACCTGTCATCAGAACGAGAACAAACATGTTTAAACCGGAACTCCTCTCCCCGGCGGGAACGCTGCAAAATATGCGTTACGCTTTCGCCTATGGTGCCGACGCCGTTTATGCGGGCCAGCCGCGCTACTCGCTGCGCGTGCGTAACAACGAATTCAACCACGAGAACCTGCAGCTCGGCATCAACGAAGCGCATGCCCTGGGCAAAAAATTCTACGTGGTCGTGAACATCGCGCCGCACAACGCCAAGCTGAAAACGTTCATCCGTGACCTGAAGCCGGTGGTGGATATGGGGCCGGACGCGCTGATCATGTCGGACCCGGGTTTAATCATGCTGGTTCGGGAGAACTTCCCGGAGATGGATATTCACCTCTCCGTACAGGCTAACGCCGTCAACTGGGCGACGGTCAAGTTCTGGAAGCAGATGGGGCTGACCCGCGTCATTCTTTCCCGCGAGCTTTCCCTGGAAGAGATTGAAGAGATCCGCACTCAGGTGCCGGATATGGAAATCGAAATCTTCGTTCACGGCGCGCTGTGCATGGCCTACTCCGGTCGCTGCCTGCTCTCCGGCTATATCAACAAGCGCGACCCGAACCAGGGCACCTGCACCAACGCCTGCCGCTGGGAATATAACGTCCAGGAAGGCAAAGAGGATGACGTCGGCAACATCGTCCACAAGCACGAGCCGATCCCGGTGACCAACGTCGAGCCTACGCTGGGCATCGGCGCGCCAACCGACAGCGTGTTTATGATTGAAGAAGCTAAACGTCCGGGCGAGTACATGACCGCCTTTGAAGACGAGCACGGCACCTACATCATGAACTCGAAAGATCTGCGCGCCATCGCCCACGTTGAGCGTCTGACCCAGATGGGCGTGCACTCCCTGAAGATCGAAGGCCGCACCAAATCCTATTACTACTGCGCGCGTACCGCACAGGTATACCGCAAAGCCATCGACGATGCAGCTGCCGGTAAACCGTTCGATACCAGCCTGCTGGAAACCCTGGAAGGCCTGGCGCACCGTGGCTATACCGAAGGCTTCCTGCGCCGTCATACCCATGACGACTACCAGAACTACGAGCACGGCTACTCCGTTTCCGAGCGCCAGCAGTTTGTCGGCGACTTCACCGGCGAGCGCAAAGGCGCGCTGGCGGCCGTCGCGGTGAAAAACAAATTCACCAAAGGCGACAGCCTGGAGCTGATGACCCCGCAGGGCAACATGAACTTTACGTTGGAGCATCTGGAAAACGGCAAAGGCGAAGCGATTGACGTGGCGCCGGGTGACGGTCATACCGTCTGGCTGCCGGTTCCGGAAGAGGTAGAGCTGAAGTTCGCGTTGCTGATGCGTAACTTCAACGGTGAAAGCACCCGAAACCCGCACGGCAAATAGTTGATCAGGGAAATTTTTTCGCGCTGGGATAATTCTTAGAATCGGATCACATACCGCTTCGTTCAATACGGGTATTATCCCCCCGCTGAAAAACATAACCCATAAATGCTAGCTGTACCAGGAACCACCTCCTTAGCCTGCGTAATCTCCCTTACGCGGGCTTATTTTTTGCCTTCTCTTTCCTCAACCCAGGCAATAAGCTCGTCGATTTGCTTCTCTGAGAACACGGCTATTCCATGCTCTGCAAGCAACGATGCCGCAACACCCATCCCCGCTTTATGTATCCCGCCAAAAGATCCGTCATAAATAAACTGACTCCCGCACGTTGGGCTGCCATCGGTTAACAATGCAGCGCTGCACCCAGATTCCTGAGCTGTACGTAGCGCGAGCCAGGCTGCAAGCTGGTAATGCTCAGTCACATCCTGCCCTGTATTTTCAATAATTCTGGCTTGTCCGTGCATCACGTCTTTGCCATCAGCGGACATAATCTCTGCCGGAGGACGAGGTACAGGCAGCCCGGCCGCAAGTTCAGGACAGTGGATAACCAGACGTTGTTCCTGTTGCCAGCGAGCGAGTTGCTCGTTCATTCGCGCTTTTTCACTTCCGTTATAACGAACCCTGAAGCCCATCAGGCAAGCGCTTACCAAAATTTTATTCATCATCACTTTCCTGTGATTACATTGACGTCATCGCTGAAGTGTAACGCGCTTTCGTGCCTATTTTGTTCCTTTCATCCTGTTCTTACCCGCTTTTTTCCTCTCTGCTATACACTCTTACTAACGCTAAAAAAGGGAGCAGCGCGGATGGCAACCTATCCAGACAGTTTATTGATTCTCAATGGCAAAAGTGCGGGCAACGATCTGTTGCGTCAGGTGATTCAGGGTTTGCGTGACGATGGCGCGCGCATCCACGTCAGGGTGACGTGGGAAAAAGGCGACGCGGCACGCTATATCAATGAAGCCCTCGGGCTTGGCGTCAACACCATCATTTCCGGCGGCGGCGACGGCACCATCAATGAGATTGCATCAGCGCTTATCGACCTGCCCCCGGCAAACCGGCCGGTGATGGGCATTTTACCGCTCGGCACCGCCAATGATTTTGCCACCAGCGCTGGGATCCCGGAGGAGTTAGAGAAGGCGCTCCAGTTGGCGATCCTCGGCAAGGCCACCGCTGTGGATATTGCGCAGGTGAATGATAAAACCTGTTTTATCAACATGGCGACGGGCGGGTTTGGCACGCGCATCACCAGCGAAACGCCGGAAAAACTGAAGGCGGCGCTGGGCGGCGTATCGTACCTGATCCACGGCCTGATGCGCATGGACACCCTCAAGCCTGACCGCTGCGAAATTCGCGGCGAGGATTTTCAGTGGCAGGGTGACGCGCTGGTGATTGGCATCGGCAACGGGCGTCAGGCGGGCGGCGGACAGCAGCTCTGCCCGGAGGCGCTGATCAATGACGGTCAGCTACAGCTGCGTATTTTCACTGGCGACGGCCTGCTGCCCGCGCTGTTTACCACGCTGACGCAGCCGGAAGAGAGTCCAAATATCATCGCCGGAAAATCGGCGTGGTTTGAAGTGAATGCTCCGCACGGGATGACCTTTAACCTCGACGGAGAGCCGCTGAGCGGGACGCAGTTCCGCATTGAGGTCTTGCCCGGGGCTCTGCATTGCCGGCTACCGCCGGACTGTGTGCTTCTGCGCTGATTGTATTGCCGGGTGGCGGCTACGCCTTACCCGGCCTACGTTTCGCCCTCAGGTTAGGCAATCGTTACTTTGCTATCCAGATAGACGTCCTGAACCGCATTGATCAGCTTCACGCCGTCGGCCATCGATTTCTTAAACGCCTTACGGCCAAGGATCAGCCCCATGCCGCCCGCGCGTTTGTTAATAACCGCCGTACGCACCGCGTCTGACAGGTCGGTATCACCGCCCGCCGCGCCGCCGGAGTTAATCAGCCCCGCACGGCCCATGTAGCAGTTCGCCAGCTGGTAGCGCACAAGGTCAATCGGGTTTTCGCTGGTCAGCTTGCTGTAAACGCGGTCATCGGTATAGCCAAAGTTCACCGCTTTATAGCCGCCGTTATTCTCGGCCATTTTCTGCTTCACGATATCCGCGCCGATGGTCGCCGCCAGGTGGTTCGCCTGCCCGGTCAGGTCGGCCGACACGTGGTAATCCACGCCGTCTTTCTTGAACGCGTTGTTGCGCAGATATGCCCACAGTACGGTCACCATGCCCAGTTCGTGCGCACGCTCAAACGCCGCGGAGATCTCTTCAATCTGACGACGAGACTGCTCAGAACCGAAATAGATGGTCGCCCCTACCGCCACCGCCCCCATGTTGAACGCCTGCTCGACGCTGGCGTAGAGGGTCTGGTCATATTCGGTAGGGTAGCTGAGGGTTTCGTTGTGGTTCAGCTTCACGAGGAACGGAATGCGGTGGGCATAGCGACGCGAAACCGAAGCCAGCACGCCGTAGGTGGAGGCGACACAGTTACAGCCCGCTTCAATCGCCAGCTCAACAATGTTCTTCGGATCGAAGTAGAGCGGATTCGCCGCGAAAGACGCGCCCGCCGAGTGCTCAACGCCCTGGTCTACGGGCAGAATAGAGAGATACCCGGTGCCGCCGAGCCGCCCGGTGTTGTAGAGCGTCTGCATATTTCGCAGGACCGCAGGCGGACGGTTGTTGTCGATCATCACGCGGTCAACGTAGTCATGACCAGGCAGATACAGCTGGTCGGCTGGAATGGTCATACAACGATGCTGTAAAAGGCTGTCGGCGTCTTTGCCAAGCAACTGCGCAATATCAGTCATGTGATACTCCCGTAAGTCCGACGTCGTGTCGGTGTGTGTTTATCCAGTCCCATCTTTTATGGGCAGACTAAGCCTGGTACCGACTTAACAGATTTTCCACCCTCTGCATTTTTTTTCAGCACAATCTGCTGGCTCGATTCGTGTACAACAAAACTGTTACATTGATCAAACAATCGCCACAAAGGTATTTAAAAGGTATTATTGAGTGGTATGTTAAAGGCGTACCCTCTCTGACATGCAGGATTAAAAAATGAAAACGAAAGTCCAACTGTCATTCATGATGTTCGTTGAATGGTTTATCTGGGGCGCGTGGTTTGTGCCGCTGTGGCTGTGGCTGAGTAAAAGCGGTTTTACCGCCGGGGAAATCGGCTGGTCTTACGCCTGTACCGCCATTGCCGCTATCCTCTCCCCGATTCTGGTCGGCTCGCTGACGGACCGCTTCTTCGCCGCCCAGAAAGTGCTGGCGGTGCTGATGTTCGCCGGTGCGGTTCTGATGTACTTCGCCGCACAGCAAACCCAGTTCAGCACCTTCTTCCCGCTGCTGCTGGTTTACTCCCTGACCTATATGCCGACCATCGCGCTGACCAACAGCATTGCCTTCGCCAACGTGGACGACGTCGAGGCCGATTTCCCGCGCATCCGCGTGATGGGCACCATCGGCTGGATCGCCTCCGGGCTGGCGTGCGGGTTCCTGCCGCAGATGCTGGGCTACAGCGACATTTCCGATACCAATATCCCGCTGCTGATGACGGCAGCCAGCTCCGCCCTGCTCGGCGTCTTTGCGCTGTTCCTGCCGAACACCCCGCCGAAGAGCACCGGCAAGCTGGATATCAAAGTGATGTTGGGGCTGGACGCGCTGATCCTGCTGCGCGACAAAAACTTCCTGGTGTTCTTCTTCTGCTCGTTCCTGTTCGCCATGCCGCTGGCCTTCTATTACATCTTCGCCAACGGCTATCTCACCGAAGTGGGGATGAAAAACGCCACCGGCTGGATGACGCTCGGGCAGTTCTCCGAAATCTTCTTTATGCTGGCGCTGCCGTTCTTTACCAAACGCTTTGGTATTAAGAAGGTCTTACTGCTGGGTCTGATCACTGCCGCCATCCGCTACGGGTTCTTCGTTTACGGCGGAGCGGAACAGTACTTCACCTACGCCCTGCTGTTCCTCGGCATTCTGCTGCACGGCGTGAGCTACGACTTCTACTACGTCACCGCGTACATCTACGTGGATAAAAAAGCGCCGGTGCACATGCGCACCGCCGCGCAGGGCCTGATTACGCTGTGCTGCCAGGGCTTTGGTAGCCTGCTGGGTTACCGCCTGGGCGGCGTGATGATGGAAAAAATGTTCGCATACAAAGAGCCGGTGAATGGGCTGACCTTCAACTGGGCCGGAATGTGGGCGTTTGGTGCAATCATGATTGCCGTGATTGCCGTGCTGTTTATGCTGTTTTTCCGCGAATCGGATAAAGAGATCACCGCAATTGAGGTGGTTGATGGCGATACCGCGCTGACACAAGGGGAAGTTAAATGAAACAAGAACGTGTTCTCGGTGCCCTTTACGGGCAGGCGTTAGGGGATGCGATGGGCATGCCGTCGGAGCTGTGGCCGAGAAAGCGCGTCAAGGCGCACTTCGGTTGGATCGACCGCTTTTTACCCGGCCCGGCAGAGAATAATGCGGCCTGCTATTTCAAACAGGCAGAGTTCACCGACGATACCTCAATGGCGCTGTGCCTGGCGGATGCAATTATCGAGTGTGAGGGAGAAATTAACGCGGACGTTATCGGCAAGCATATTCTGCGCTGGGCGCTCGATTTCGACGCGTTTAATAAGAACGTGCTCGGCCCGACCTCCAAAATCGCGCTTAACGCGATTCGCGACGGGAAACCGGTTAGCGAACTGGACAACAACGGCGTGACCAACGGGGCGGCGATGCGCGCCTCCCCGCTGGGCTGCCTGCTCCCAGCCACGCGTCTGGAATACTTTGTTGAGCAGGTGGCGCTGGCCTCCAGCCCGACCCATAAATCGGATCTCGCCATTGCCGGTGCGGCGGTGATTGCCTGGGCGGTTTCCCGCGCCGTCGACGGCGAAAGCTGGCAGAACATCGTCGATGCCCTGCCGGGTATCGCCCGCTATGCGCAGGAGGCGAAAACCACCACCTTCAGCGCGTCGCTGGCGGCACGTATTGAGCTGGCGCTTAAGACCGTACGGGAAGCCAACGGCATCGACTCCGCCAGCGAGCAGATTTATCAGCTTGTCGGCGCAGGAACCAGCACCATTGAGTCCGTCCCAGCGGCCATCGCGATGGTAGAACTGGCGGGAACCGACCCGAACCGCTGCGCCATTTTATGCGCCAATCTGGGCGGCGATACCGACACCATTGGCGCAATGGCGACGGCCATCTGCGGCGCGCTCCACGGCGTGCAGGCCATTAACCCGGCGCTCAAAGCCGAACTCGACGCCGTCAACCGGCTCGATTTCGGCCACTATTGCGAGAAACTGCTGCACTACCGGGAGCAAAGGGAGGGCCTATGAATTCATTTGCCCAACGCCTCAACACCCTGCACGCCACGCGCCCGGTAACGGTGCTGGGCGCAGCGGTGATTGACGTCATCGCCGACGCCTACGCCCTGCCCTGGCGCGGGTGCGATATCGAGCTCAAACAGCAGGGCGTGAATATTGGCGGCTGCGCGCTGAACATTGCCATCGCCCTGAAGCGTCTCGGCATTACGGCGCAAAACGCCCTGCCCGTCGGTCATGGCGTGTGGGCGGACATCATCCGCAACGCCATGGCGAAGCAGGATCTGCACAGCGCCATCGAGGCCGAAACCGGCGATAACGGCTGGTGCCTGGCGCTCGTGGAGCCAGACGGCGAGCGCACCTTTATGTCCTTTAGCGGCGTGGAGAACCAGTGGCAGCAGCGCTGGCTTGATGTGCTTAACATCCCGTCGAACAGCCTGATCTATTTATCCGGCTATCAGCTGGCCTCGCCGTGCGGCGAGCTGCTGACATGCTGGCTGGAGGGGTTGCAGGAGGTGACGGCCTTTATTGATTTCGGTCCCCGCATCGCGGATATCCCCGACGCGCTGATGGCGCGGATTATGGCCTGCAGGCCGATTGTGTCGCTTAATCGTCAGGAAGCGGAGATCGCAGCCGAACGCCTGGGCGTAGCGGCTGAAAATCTGGGAGCGGAGTGGCAGCTGCGTTTCGGCGCTGCGCTGATTGTGCGGCATGATAAAGACGGCGCCGCGTGGTATGACGGCGAAGCCTCGGGCGTTGTTCCGGCGTTTCCGGCGACGGTTGTGGATACCATTGGCGCTGGCGACAGCCACGCGGGCGGCACGCTTGCCGGGCTGGCGGCGGGATGGTCACTGGCAGACGCCGTTCTGCTGGGGAATGCCGTGGCGTCCTGGGTGGTCAGCCACCGCGGCGGGGATTGCGCCCCGACTCGCGAGGCGCTACTCCTCGCACACAAAGACGTATAGATCGCTGCGACAGTAGCTGATGCTGTACTCAATCGGCCGGTGCTGTTGGTCAAGTGCGACCTGCTTGATCACCAGCACCGGTATTTTTTCGTCCATCTTTATGTGCGCCTGAAACTCGCTGTCCGGCATACGGGCGCTTACCCGTGAACGGGTGCGCTGCGGGAAAATATTCTGACTGCGGAAGTAGTCGTACAGCGAAATGCCAATCGCATCCGCATCGGGAATTAACCCAACCGGTACCCAGGATTCTTCAATCGACACCGCATCGTCATCCACATAGCGAATGCGCTTGAGCAAAAAGACTTCGCTGTCCGGCGAGATCGACAGGTGGTTTGCGACCTCTTCCGGGCACTTCACCACCCGCTTGTTGACCCATAGCGTATTAGGCTTTTGGCCGCGCAGCACCACCTGCTGGGAAAAGCCGCGCGCCTCTTTCAGCGAATATTCGAAGATGTTGTTGATTTGCGTGCCATAGCCACGGGAACGCGTCACCACGCCCTCTTCCTCCAGCGCCTGCATCGCTTTTCGCACGGTGATGCGCGACACCCCGGTTAACTGGCTCAGATCGCGCTCGCCGGGCAAAATATTCCCGTGCTCCAGCACCCCGCTACGCACCGCGTTTTTTACCGTTTCGGCAAATTTCAGGTACAGCGGCGTGTTGTCAGGCGCGGCGATCCGTTCATTCAGTTGGGCGATTAACCGGGTATGCGCTTGTTCCATCTCTGTTTTCTCAGGCGTGGTGTTTCCTGCCAGTATACTGGGTTACCACCATGCATGAAAATGATGAACCGGCCCAATACCGTGACCCACTTCCAGAGTATCGGCTTTTGCCAGCGCCGCGGAGAGCCAGATTTTCGCTTCGCGCACCGTATCGGCCCAGCCGTCATGTCGGGGACGCAGCGCCGCCAGCGCGGCAGAGAGCGTACAGCCCGTACCGTGGGTGTTTTTAGTCTGCACGCGCGGGGCGGTAAAACGTACTTCGCCGTCGCGGGTAAAGAGCCAGTCCGGACTTTCGGCATCATCCAGGTGCCCGCCCTTCATCAGCACCGCGCCGCAGCCCATTGCCAGCAACGCGTTCCCCTGCGCTTTCATCTCGCGTTCAGTTTGCGCATGCGATGTGCCCAGCAGCGCGGCGGCTTCCGGCAGATTGGGCGTAATGAGCGCCACCTGCGGCAGCAGCTTTTTGCGCAGCGTCTCGACGGCGGAGGCGGAGAGCAACGGATCGCCGCTTTTTGCCAGCATGACGGTATCCAGCACCACGTTTTGCACCTGATAGCGCTTAAGCCGCTCGGCCACCGCTTCCACAATGTCCGTCTCGGCCAGCATGCCGATCTTGGTGGTATCAATGCGCACGTCGCTGAACACCGAATCCAGCTGCGCGGCAACAAAATCCGGCTCAATACGGTAAACCGACTGCACGCCGCGCGTGTTTTGCGCCACCAGCGCGGTAATGACCGAGCAGCCGTACGCGCCAAGCGCGGAGAAGGTTTTCAGGTCAGCCTGGATACCCGCGCCGCCGCTGGGATCGGTGCCGGCAATGGTCAGGGCGTTAATCCGCTTCATGCCTGCTCCTCCAGCGTATAGAGCGCATCCAGGAACGCGCTGGCAAAACTGCCTGGCCCACGTGACTGCGCAACGGCCACCGTTCCGGCCCGCTTCATCCATCCGCAGGCGGCAGCGACGTTATCCAGCCGATCGCCCGGCAGCGAGCAGCTCGCCGCCACAACGGCAGAGAGCGCGCATCCGGTTCCCACTACGCGCGTCATCAGCGGATCGCCGCCCATTACCGCACGGGTACGTTGCCCGTCAGTGATGTAATCCACCTCGCCGGTGACGACCACAACGGCATTAGTCTGGCGAGCCAGCGCCTGTGCGGCGGGCACCGCGCTGGCTGCGGTATCGGTCGTATCGACGCCGCGCCCGCCCGCGCTCATTCCGGCAAGGGCAAGGATTTCGGAGGCATTGCCGCGAATGGCGGCCGGTTTCAGGGCAAGGATTTGATGGCAAAAGCGGGTGCGGAACGTCAGTGCGCCCACGGCAACCGGGTCCAGCGTCCAGGGCTTGCCTGCCGCCACCGCGCTTTCTATTGCCCGACGCATCGACTGGGCGCGCGGTGAAGTCAGCGTGCCAACGTTAATCAGCAGCGCATCGGCAATTCCGGCAAACTGTTCGGCCTCTTCGGCCTCAATCACCATCGCGGGGGATGCGCCAAGCGCCAGCAAAACGTTGGCCGTAAAGGTCTGTACGACATCGTTGGTCATACAGTGAGTCAGCGGAGAACGGGTTCGGAAGTGGTGTAAAACGTGTAAATCGAGCAGGTCAGGCTGCATGGGTTCGCTCCTGCCTTGCGTGAAGAAGCGATGACCGGGAAGGCATCTGACTTCCCTACGCTGGCATTATCCAGATCAGGTAATACGGGTATTTCTCAGCCTTCACAAAGAAGGGCACCCCGAGTCAAAGCTATATAAAACAATCATTTATACAGAAACAAATTGTAGGTGTTTAGTGTAACCGGGTGCATGGATCAGGCGCAAGGATTTTCGATTTATCACAGTATTTATCACACCTTGAAGAGTTTAATCACGTAATGGATTCATGCACCATCTGCCCGCTATGAGGCCAACTAAACCCAAGTCTGCCGCAAGAGTTTTAGGCTCTATATGAATTAATATTACAACTTTGTGAAATTTAGTCCCAGAATTGTTATGTGGTTGTTATTTTATAAAAAATAAGAGAAATTTTTCTGATTATTTTAATTCTGTTTCGATTCTTTTATTAAATACTCATACTTCTTTCACTCGAAACAAAAAGTATGTAACTACCCCTACCCCACTCATCAACCATCTACATCTATTTCAACGATTTAACCAACGAACAAGCATTAACCACATCTCTTATAAGTTAATGTATACATTGATAAAATACCTTGCATATCACATCCAACCACTGTTGCAATTCGTGCTTTATGTGATCTGGGTCAACAATTATTTAAGTGCAATACTAGATAGTTATTTCACGAAAACAAAAAAGATTTGAACAAGATTTAACCTCTCAAACTACCGGGTTAATCTGCGCTTCAACAAAACAAAGCAATGCTGCTTTCGTTAAATAGATCAATGTATTTGTGAGAAATTATCAAATGAAATCAATCAATAAATCTCTGGTTGCTGTTGCTGTTTTTGGTGCTTTGTTTGTTGGTGTTATCGGCAATACTCACGCCGTTACCCCTGCTTCTGATGTGCAATTTGCTAATGGTTGGGATCTGGAAACAGTAAACCAGCAACAAAACGCTGTAACTCAAGATCATGAATCACGTATTAGTGAAAACCATTCAGATATTATTAAGCTGAATCAAGAAAACCTGTTGCGTGATGATGCTATCCAAACTGCTGGAGACAAAGCAGATCAGGCGCTCCAACAAACCGCTAAAAATGGTAATGACATTATCAACCTTCAAAACCAGGCTAGCACCTTTGTTACTGCTCCTGAATTGGATCAGGTGAAGCAGGATCAGAAAGTTGTAGATGCAAACCAGAATCTTGACATTATCAATCATGAATCACGCATTCATGCGCTTGAAACAGCGCCAACACCTAAAGACGGGATTAACGGTAAAGATGGCGTAGATGGTAAAGACGGTGCTACAGGTGCAACGGGTGCGCAAGGCTTACAAGGTGTTGCGGGTGTAGCTGGTGCTAACGGCGCTGATGGTAAAGATGGTGCTAATGGGCGTGATGGTGTCGATGGTAAAGACGGGATTAACGGGAAAGATGGCTCTAATGGAGTTACTACCACCGTTAATAAAGTGCAAGTAGATACAGCTACACAAGATAAAGTAGCTGCTAACAGTCAGGCTATCACCGCTACAGCTACTCAATCTGCTAGCGTGGCTCAAGATCTGCAAGATGCTAAGAAGGTGTTTAGCCAACAACAAGCCAATACTAACGCACAATTCAAATCTCTTCGTGATGAAGTAGACGGTAACAAGAAAGAAGCCCGTTCAGGTGCTGCTAGCGCCGTTGCTATTGCTTCTATGCCACAAGTTGAAGCAGGTCAAAAAGTGATGTTCTCCGCTGGCGTAGGTAGCTTTAAAGACGAGCAAGCAATTAGTGTAGGGGCTTCTTTCCATGCTGGAGCGGCTACGGTGAAAGCGGGAGTATCATCAAGCACTAATAACGATTTCGCTATGGGCGCTGGTGTAGGTATCGGCTTTTAATTAAATAACAAAAGAGATAATAAAAAATTAAAAAATCAATATATGCTATGCTGCTTTGTTTATTGTCCACATCCGTTTTAGCTCAAACTTCATGTATGAGAGATCCGGCGGGCAATATCCAACACACTGTTTTTTATAACAATGGTGGAATGGTTCAAAGCACTACAACATAATTACCTAATGGCAATTATCAAACCAATGGCGTTTATGGTGATGGTAGTATGTATAGTGAAATGTGTTATACAACACCTAGCGGATCATTAATCTGTAATTAATACCTTTAATTCTGCTCCCTTCTCAACGGAGGGAGTTTTATTAAGAGTTTTGAAAAGAAGCCAGTTAACCGCAGTTAAAAGCAACAAACTCACCCTATGAATTTTAGTTAACTGGCTATGTTTGATTATACAGATGATAGCAAGTATGGCAAAAGTTATTGTTTTATCTACCGCTCTATACATCACCTTAATCATGATAGGTGTTTGGATCGGTATAATGTATGAATCTTATTATCTATGTGGTCTGAGGTGATTTAATGAAGAAAGTGATGCTAGTTATGATAGGTGTTGCTCTGCTTGCTGGATGTTCCTCACAAGCTGAACGTTTAGCAAAGTGTGAAGCTCAGGGTGTTAGCAGTGATGCTTGCTATGTTGCAGATCAGAACCGCCAATCAGCTATTAATGCCGCTGCTGAGAAACAGGCTCTTGAGAATACTGCTAACGCCGTACAACATGCACAAGCCGCTAAGAAAGAACGTCTTTACGATCTTGAAGGTGTTCAGGTAGCGATTAAAGCTGATGGTAACGTTACAGTTAACCAGCACTTAGCCGCATTAGATGAAAATACCCCGAAAGCTAAAGTTTATTCATCGGGGTTATATACCGTGATTGTGTATTCATCCGGTAGAGTGGCGCTTAACAAAAATGGAGTTTTTCAAGACTACATGAAGAAAGTTAAATAATTCTTCATCTAACAAAATAGATACAATTCCGTGATTAGAAGTCTTTAGTGTATTGCTAAAGCCGCCCTTTAACAGATAGGGCGTTTTTTCAATTATACTTGAAGTGATGAAATGTTTATACCTATGTGATTAATAGTGGTGCTTGTAGTGGTTGCTATAGGTTATGTAGTTGGCGAAAAGCATAAACATAATGAAAACGTTCAACGTGTAGATGCTCATTTAGAACGTTTGAAAAACGAGGCATCCTGGGCTGAAGCTAATCTAGCTAATGATTTATACCGTTTAACCTATCACTTTCTAAAGCACAAAGAAGAGCACGCTAAAGAAGTAATTTATCTTCTTAAACGATATAGAGATCAAACTTCTGTAGATCGTGCTGAATGGTTCCTTTATGAGCCAAACAGATTTTAAGAAGAATTTGATGAATGTATAAATGACATTCATAATATGACAGAATTTGATTTAACTGAAAGCCGTTATAATCAACAAGGGTATTAATGGTTTAAGAATGAAGAACAAAAATATGAAGATCTACAAGAAGAGATTAAACAGTTAGTAAGTGAAATTAAAGATGAACTTTATTGATAAGCAACATTTTATTACTTTGTTAGCTTCTATTGCTGGTTTATTATTTAGCAAATATGTATCACCTGAATTATGGACTTATACTAAGTTGTATTTTATTCAAATTTGGGGAGTTGGAGAGGTAAATAGATTGTACACACTAAGCATGAAAGAAAGATTAAATAATAATAAAGGCGACACCCGTCGCCTTTATTATTCCCGAACCTTACTGGATTTTTCTGATGTAACCCATTTACTCTAATAGCCACGCCCCGGCATCAATGAGCGACGCACTTCCCGTCCAGGCAAACAGCGCCAGCTCGCGAGCCCCTACTTCAGGATAAATGCGGCTGCTGAGGCACGCTTCCCCCTCATTGACAAACACCTCCACCGACGAGTTGTCAAAAAACAGGCGCAGGTTTAGCGTGTCGCTCAGGTTAAGCGCGACGCTTCGGGTCCCACACAAGCCATACTGCGGATAGTGACGCTCCAGCACCAGTCGCTGCATCTGCGCATCAACATAGACGCGTAGCCCGGCGCCAAGACGGATGCCGTATTGTTCCGCAGAGCTGTTGACGCAATCCCACTGCAGAATGACCTCCAGCGCGTCGCAGCTTTCCACCTGAGCGATCTGCTGATTGTTAAGCGTGCTCACCGGCCAGGGGAACCACGCCCTGCGCAGGCTTTCGACTTCTCTGGCCGGGCGCATTTGCAGACGGTTATTCGCACTCAGCGTCAGCTCGCGCGGTAAAGAGAGCATACCCGCCCAGCCATCCTGCTGTTCCGGCAGGGGCGATTCCCACATGTCCAGCCAGCCGAGAACGATGCGGCGGCCGTCGGGAGTCAGGAAGCTTTGTGGCGCGTAGAAATCATGCCCGCGATCCATCTCCACAAATTCCCCTTCACGCACGAAAGGCTGACCGGGCTGCCACTCGCCCAGCAGGTAGCCGCTCTGGAAAAGATTACGATTTTTGAATCCGTTTGCCGCCAACCCCTGTGGCGAAAACATCAGCACGCGTTTACCCTTGAGGGTGAAAAAGTCCGGGCATTCCCACATGTAGCCCATCTCTTTTTCAGCCACCGCAAGCACGCCCATATCCTGCCACGCGTGCAGATCGGCAGAACGGTATACGCGCACCTGGCCCGTCTCACCGTCCCGCGCGCCGACAACCATGTACCAGCTCTCCCCTTCACGCCACACTTTCGGATCGCGGAAGTGATGCAGGCCTGGCGGCGTGTCAACAATCATTCCCTGCCGGGCAAAATGAATACCGTCACGGCTGGTCGCCAGACACTGCACCTGGTAGAGATTAGCCTCATCATCAGGGTCGCCGTGGAATTTATGTCCGGTGTAAATCAGCGCCAGCGTATCGCCATCGACTACCGCCGATCCGGAAAAACAGCCATCCTTGTCTTCTGGCCCTTCCGGCGCCAGTGCAACCGGGAGGTGCTCCCAGTGAACTAAGTCCCTGCTGCGTGCATGGCCCCAGTGCATCGGCCCCCACTGGGTCGAGTATGGATGATGCTGGTAAAACGCGTGATACCAGCCGTCAAACCACACCAAGCCATTCGGGTCGTTCATCCAGCCGGCACGCGCGGCGAGGTGGTAACGCGGATACCAGCGCAGGTTAAGACTGCCTTCTCTGGCCTGCAGTTCCTGTTCAGCTTTGGCAATGGAATATGTCATTTGTCTACTCTTTTCAGTCAGATAGTGGAGGGTTGCGGCATTAACGGGTCAGAAGAGGACTTACCCGAGCGCAACAGGAAGATGGAGATGAGCGTGGTGCTGAAAACTAACAGCCCCATAATGAGATAGGACTGGGCAAAGCCGTATTTCTCATAGCTGTAACCGGCCAGCGGCGACAGAACCGAGGCAATCACCGAGCTTGTACAGGCAAAGCCCACCAGATAGAGGGTGGAAGAGAGCCGCTTATCAAAATGCAGGCTGTTGTATTTAAAGATTGAGACCAGCAAAACGGGCAGCTCTACCGCGTGCAATAGCTTGGTAATGGAGATCAATACCGGCCCCTCAACCAGGCCCGATGCCACCATACGCATCGCCATCACCATTCCCGCGAAAATCAGGCCATTTTTCGCACCGAGGCGATTCACCAGCCACGGGGCACAGAACATACCGGCCGCCTCCAGGAAAACCTGGAAGGAGTTGAGATAGCCATACATGGCGTTCCCTTCCTGTAACGTCGGGAACTGGGAGGAGAAATAGACCGGGAACTGCTGGTCATAAACGCCATAAATACAGGTGCCGATAACGAAAAACACCAGCGCCCAGAACCGCGGCAGCGTCAGCAGCCGCAAGGCATCTTCCAGCGTGACCTTACCGCCGGACACCGCTTCCTGCATGGCGTGCGGGGCGGAAGAGACCTTGAGACGCGCCAGCAAAACAAAAAACACCAGCCCTGCGCAGCTTGCGACTGCGAAGTTGAGTTTCGGGTTAATGTTAAACAGGAGTCCGGCGAAAAAGGTTGCCACCGCCCAGCCAAGCGATCCCCACATCCTCGCCTTGCCGAACTCAAACTGGCTCTGGCGGGCCACGCGCTCGGTATAGGACTCGAGCACTCCTATCCCGCCGTTAAAGGTCAGGCCAATAAAAATCCCGCCGAAAATGCTGCCGAGCAACACGTTAATCTGCAGCAGATAGCCAAACAGCAAAAAGGCAGGACCAGAGAGAACGAGCAGGCTGGTCAGAAACCAGAGCAGGTTTTTGCGCAGGCCGAGTTTATCCTGAATAAATCCATAGCAGATTTGAGCAAAAAGCGCGGAGACGGAAAGCACGGCATAGATAACGCCGGTATCCCCCGCTTTTAAGCCCACCTCCTGATGAAGCCAGATCGAGAGTAACGAGCCGGAAGATGACCAGGTGACAAAAAAGAAAAACAGTAATGCGCTCAGTAAAGGGTAGCTGTGAGAGCGATGCGTTTTCATCATGACATTCTCATGTTGGAGTAATGACGCAATGGTAACGTTAACATTGCTTCTTTCTCATGCTGTTTGGCTAAAATTTAAGATGTTAATCACGAAAGTTAACGTTAACATTGAGAAAGTGAGATCGCGATCAAATATTCATCACTGAGGTCAGCTTGACCTAATCCGGGCATCAGCCTTCCTTTTACATCAGCGACTTAGTTGTATACCCTCTCATACTGAGCATTAACGGAGTAACAAAATGGCTTCCCTGAAGGACGTCGCAAAACTGGCTAACGTATCGCTGATGACGGTTTCCCGCGCGCTTAACAGCCCGGAGCGCCTTAAACCGGAAACGCTGGCGCGCGTTCAGCTGGCTATCGAGCAGACCAGCTACGTTCCTGACCTGTCCGCCAAGAAAATACGCGGCGCGCATGCCTCGCCGAAAACCATAGGCGTACTGGCGCTCGATACGGTGACGACACCTTTCTCGGTGGACATCACGCTGTCTATTGAAGAGACGGCTAGAATGCACGGCTGGAACAGCTTCGTGATGAATATGTTTACCGATGACAACCCGGACGCCATTGTCGACCTTCTCCTCTCTCATCGGCCTGACGGAATTATCTACACCACCATGGGGTTACGTCAGGTGCCTCTCCCGGCCAAACTCCTCACCCTTCCCTGCGTGCTGGCCAACTGCGAAAGTGACGGTGAAAAGGTCGCCAGCTATATTCCCGATGATGAACAGGGGCAATATACCGCCGTGCGGGCGTTACTCGCACAGGGGTATCGACGAGCTCTCTGCCTGCATTTACCTGCGGGACACCTGGCCACAACCCGACGCCGTCAGGGGCTGGAACGCGCATGCCGTGAAGCGGGGCTCGACCCGCACAGCCTGGCGCACAGCTATATGGCGTTAGGGGACGAGCACTATCGTGATATCCCGTCAGTGCTGCTGGCGCACATGCAGGATGGTATTCCCCAGTTCGACTCCGTCATCTGCGGCAATGACCGTATTGCGTTTATGGTGTACCAGACGCTGCTGGCGCAAGGGCTTCGCATACCGGAGGATGTCGCGGTTATCGGCTATGACAATATGGTGGGTATTGGGGAGTTGTTCCTGCCTCCCCTCACTACGGTTCAACTGCCGCACTATGAAATTGGTCGCCTGAGCGCCTTGCATATAATTAACGGTGAAGAGCATCAGAACACCACGCGCGTTGAAAGCCCTTTTTTAATGCGTGATTCCATTGTGCATGCATCATGAGCACCGCTTTTTGCGCATGACAAAGGAATAGAGAGAGCCAGCCTCCTTTTTGCCATTCGATGGCACGTTTTGTCACACTCTTTTCTGCGACTTTACATACCGAACAAATAGCCTGTAACAGGCTGTTTTTATTTGGCATAAAACGCAATTTTCATTTTAAAAATGGGGATATTTTCTCCCCATAGCCCCGTGTCACAAAACAGTAAACAAATTAACCATTGAGCCCCGTGGCAAAAGGCTCTATATTGGCGGCGTTTTTTTCAGGCCCCCATCTGTTTTTTAACTTTTTATTCAATCGTGGCTCATAACGAAGCGGCGGTTGTAGGAGTGATATGATGACGGATAAAGTCCGTATTGACACCGTAGATGCCCACAAAAGCAACGAAACCTATCTGGCCCGTCAGGCCGAGTTTGAATCTAACGTCAGGAGTTATCCGCGCAAACTGCCTTTAGCCATCACTAAAGCAGAAGGCGTGTGGATCACCGATGCAGACAATAAAGAATACCTTGACTGTTTAGCAGGCGCAGGGACCCTTGCGCTTGGCCATAACCATCCTGATGTGCTGAAAAGCATCCAAAATGTCATTACCAGCGGCTTGCCGTTACATACTCTGGATCTGACTACGCCTCTGAAAGACGCGTTTTCCGAATACTTGCTCTCTCTGCTGCCTGGTCAGGGCAAAGAGTACTGCCTGCAGTTCACCGGTCCATCCGGTGCTGACGCCGTTGAAGCGGCGCTGAAGCTGGCGAAAAAAGTGACCGGTCGTAGCGGTATCATCAGCTTCTCTGGTGGTTACCACGGTATGACCCACGGCGCACTGTCCGTGACCGGCAACCTGTCTCCGAAAGAAGCGGTTGACGGTATGATGCCAGAAGTGCAGTTCATGCCTTACCCGCACGAGTACCGTTGCCCGCTGGGTATCGGTGGTGAAGCGGGCGTGAAAGCGCTGACTTACTACTTCGATAACCTGATCAACGACGTTGAAAGCGGCGTGCGTAAACCTGCTGCGGTGATTCTGGAAGCGGTTCAGGGCGAAGGCGGCGTGAATCCGGCTCCGGCTGAGTGGCTGCAGCGCATCCGTAAAGTGACTCAGGAACACGGCATTCTGCTGATCCTGGACGAAGTTCAGGCTGGCTTTGCCCGTACCGGTAAATTCTTCGCCTTCGAACACGCTGGTATTGAGCCAGACATCATCGTGATGTCTAAAGCAGTGGGCGGCGGTCTGCCGCTGGCCGTGCTCGGTATCAAAAAGCAGTTCGATGCATGGGCGCCAGGTCACCACACCGGCACCTTCCGCGGCAACCAGCTGGCGATGGCAACCGGTCTGACGACGCTGAAAATCCTGAAAGACCAGAACATCGCAGGAAAAGTGGCAGCTCAAGGCGAATGGCTGAAAGGCCAGCTCAAAGAGATGGCGAAACGTTATCCAGTTATCGGCCACGTGCGCGGTCTGGGCATGATGATCGGTATTGAGATCGTTAAGCCACACGAAGCCGCTGACCACATGGGCTGCTTCCCGGGCGACGGCGAGCTGTCTGCACTGATTCAGAAGAAGTGCTTCGAAGCCGGTCTGATTCTGGAGCGCGGTGGCCGTAACGGTATCGTTCTGCGTCTGCTGCCGTCTCTGCTGATCAGCGACGAAGAGCTGAAAATCTTCCTGGATAAATTTGAGCAGGCGCTGCTTGCTGCGGGCGTTCGCCCGGCGTAACCGGAGTTATTGATTACGATGTCTGATTCAAACCCAATTTTGTTCTCCTCTGCGCAGAGCATTGAAGCTTACCAGCAGGCGATTGAGCAAAGCACTCAGGCTGTGATGCAGTGGCTGAAACAGCCTGAGATGTACCAGGGCAAAACGGTCGCGGAACTGCGCGACCGTATTAAGCTGGATTTCAACCCGAAAGGGCTGGGCAACGAAGCGGCGATTGAACGCGCCGTGGAGTTCTTCCTGAAAGACAGCTTGTCCGTTCATCACCCACAGTGTGTGGCGCACCTGCACTGCCCAAGCCTGGTGGTAAGCCAGGCGGCGGAAGTGCTGATTAACGCCACTAACCAGAGTATGGACTCCTGGGATCAAAGCCCGTCCGCAACCATCATCGAGATCAAACTGATTGAGTGGCTGCGTACCCGCGTGGGTTATCAGGCCGGCGACGCAGGTGTCTTCACCAGCGGCGGTACTCAGAGCAACCTGATGGGCCTGATGCTGGCTCGCGATGCGTTCTTCGCGCGTCAGGGTCACTCCGTTCAGCAGGACGGTCTGGTGGGCGATCTGCGTAAGATCCGCGTACTGTGCTCCGAAAACGCCCACTTCTCCGTGCAGAAAAACATGGCGCTGATGGGTCTGGGCTACCAGTCCGTGGTGCAGGTGAAAACGGACGAATTCTCCCGCATGGATCTCACCGATCTGGCGGCGAAAATTGAGCAGTGCAATGCGAACGGCGAGCAGATTCTGGCGATCGTCGCGACGGCAGGTACCACCGATGCCGGTGCTATCGACCCGCTGCGTGCCATTGCAGAGCTGGCCGCGAAGCAGAACATCTGGGTACACGTTGATGCGGCCTGGGGCGGCGCGCTGCTGATGTCTGAGCAGTATCGTCACTACCTGGACGGCATCGAGCTGGTGGATTCCGTCACCCTGGACTTCCACAAGCAGTTCTTCCAGACCATCAGCTGCGGCGCGTTCCTGCTGAAAGAAGCGCGCCACTATGAGCTGATGCGCTATCAGGCGGCCTATCTGAACTCTGAGTTCGACGAAGAAGCGGGCGTGCCTAACCTGGTGTCCAAATCTCTGCAGACCACCCGTCGTTTCGACGCGCTGAAGCTGTGGATGAGCCTGGAAGCGCTGGGTCAGGAGCAGTACGCGGCAATCATCGATCACGGCGTGACGCTAGCGCAGCAGGTTGCGGCCTACGTGAAAGAGCAGCCTGCTCTGGAACTGGTTATGCAGCCACAGCTGGCAAGCGTTCTGTTCCGCTTCCGTGGTCAGGTCCAGATGGACGACGCGGGCATTGCCCTTCTGAACCAGAAAATTGGTGATGCGCTGCTGGAATCCGGCCGTGCGAACGTCGGCGTGACCGAGCATAACGGCGTCACCTGCCTGAAGCTGACGCTGCTGAACCCAACCGTGACGCTGGAGGATATTAAAATCCTGCTGTCGCTGGTTGAGCGCACCGCGCAGGAAGTTCTGGCTAAGTAATACAAAACCCCTCTTCCGCCGGAAGAGGGGTTTATCTTTATACGCCTGCCCACCACATCCTGATTTTTAATCCCCAGTAGCTCGTCCAGCCCGTCGTGGTACTGACCACCTTTCCCTTCGACACAACCACAAGCGTTGGCGTGACGCTCACCTGCCACTGTTGCGACAAGTCACCGTTTGCATCGTTAATCACTGGCATACTCAGCTTTTTCTTTTCAACCCAGCGCGCAAGCTTTGCGTTATCTCCGGAACGCATGGCAATACTCACCACGTTTCCACCCTCTTCTGCCAGCTGATTAACCGAAGGCGTCGTATAACGGCATATGCTGCACCAGGTGGCCCAGACGTATATCAGCAGCGGGCGCTCCTGGCTGAGCGCCGCGATATCGTGAATAGTGCCGTCGATGCTCTGCATCGGTGTTGCAATAAAGCTGGCGGGGAGTTGCGGTTTTCGGTACTGATCAACACCCCACACCACGGCCAGCGTCAGCAGAATGAGTATGATCCCTTCCCTCGCCCAGCGACGCAGTCGACTGATTTTGCGGTTATCCATTGTGACCTCATGTTTTAACGAAGGTCATCTTAACGGGCAATACGCCATCACGCTGTAAAGAAGTGTCGCGCCAGGTTTACTCCTGGGTATAGCCGTAGTCGTAATGGCTATATCCCGAGTTGTAATAGAGCGCAGCCGATTTCAGGATATCATTGAGGATCGCGCCATTTACCTTCACGCCCATCCGTTCCATACGCTTCAGGCTAGTCGCGATCTCTTTAACGCTGGTTTTACCAAAGCGGGCGACCAGCAGCGTGGTGGCTGCAGCTCTGGCTATCAGCAAGGCATCCGTCACGGCAAGCACAGGCGGAGTGTCGACAATCACGATGTCATACTGCTTTTCAATCTGCGATATCACCCCCTGGAAGCGTTCACTCATGAGCAGCTCAACGGGATGCGAAGGTTGGGGTCCGCAGGTCAGTACATCAATTCCACCTTTCTCGAAGCGTTGAATCGCCTCCTGCCACTCAACGGCGCCTCCGAGCACGCTGGATAATCCCCGATGATTGCTCAGTTTGAAAACATTGTGGACATAGCCCTTGCGCATATCCGCATCAATAAACAGCACTCGCTGTCCGGCCTGAGCGGCAATCGACGCCAGTGAAGTACTGACCAGCGTCTTTCCGCAGTCCTGCGTGGGGCCAGACACCACGACGATCCGGTTTGTGGCATCCATCATGGTAAAATGCAGACTGGTGCGCAGCCCGCGTACCGCCTCGACGAACATATCTGCCGGACGGTGAACGGGCAGAAAAGGTATGTTCGACGTCCTGTGCTTCCAGTGGGAAGCAAACAGGTTTTTCCTGCGCAGGTGCGTTTTTTTCCAGAGCCACACCGAGCGCGGGAGCGTCGCCAGAAGCGGTATCCCCTGCGCTTCCAGTTGTTCAGACGAGGTAATACCCCGCTTAAAGGCTGAACGCACCAGGACCGTCCCTGCAGAGAGCATCAACCCCATCAGCATACCAAATGCGATAATGAGCCCTTTGCGCGGTTTGATTGGGTCTGGCTGCGTCACCGCTGGATCAATAATCCGCACGTTT
Source organism: Enterobacter sp. KB-221C9 (assembly GCF_041320715.1). NCBI lineage: Bacteria > Pseudomonadati > Pseudomonadota > Gammaproteobacteria > Enterobacterales > Enterobacteriaceae > Enterobacter > Enterobacter sp. KB-221C9. The sequence goes on along the minus strand of NZ_JBGIWG010000008.1, from coordinate 217,266 downwards.
CCAATAGCGCTGGAGCGCGAGATACTCAGCTCTTGCTGACGCGTCAGCAACTGTAGATATATGGTACGCCCGGATTCAACGTCACGACTCAGGCGTAATATTTCCTGCTGCGTGGAAGGCATAGATGAGACGCGGTTATTCAGACGCGCGCGCTCCCGCTCAAGCGTTTGTTTCTTCTCGCGTAAAGCACGGTAGGTGGGATGGTCCTTTTTGAAAAGCTGGGAAACCTCCGCTTCGCGGAACGTCAGCTCGTTAAGCTGATTCTCCACGTTAACCACCTGATCAAGGACTGACTTCGCCTCGAGAGATAAATCGACAGAATCACGCTGCTCTCTATAGGCATTCAGTCGCGCTTCGGCTTCATCCAGTTCATGGCTGATCTTAGGTAGTTGATCCTGTAAGAACGTAAGGCTGCGCGAATCTTTCGCTTCCTGGCGCGCAATATTCTGACTGAGATAATATTCAGCAATCGTATTAAGCACCGCGGCGATCTTGCCGGGATCTTCACCCGTTAACGTTAATGCGATCATACCGCTCTGTTTCGCCGACTCAACTACCGTAAGCCTGTTCTGAATGGCGTTGATCGCATCAAGCCTGGTGACGGTTTCGAGGGTAAACTGGGTGCCGGGTTCTGCGCTGAGGGATGTCACCAGAAGCGATATTCCATCTTTAACCAGCGTTTTCCCCACAACGCCGTCGGCTTCAAACGTATTTCCCTCAAGACGATACCGCCCTTGCTCCCGTACGGTGAGTAAAAGCGTTTGCGGCTTACCTTCCAGAAGAGGAATAGCCAACGCGCCAATCGTTATTTTATCGGATTTACGTCCCAGCACGTTTTCCCATAACGCCCCGATGACAGGGAACACGCGCCGCTTAACGCGGTACGTCATCCCTAACCGATCGACGGTTTCTCCCAGGATCATCCGTGATTTAAGGAGTAAAAGTTCTGGCGCAACATCTGGTGAGAGATCGGACCCGAAAGAGGCCAGGTCCTTGAGCAGCGAGTTATTCTGTTTCGCTTCAACCTGAACCAGAGCATCAGCCTGATAAACTGGCGTGGCGCTGAAGGCGTAGATCCCCGCACATAACGTGATCAGGAGCGTGACGCACGCGATCATCATCCGGTGATCAAACATCTCAGCAAGCAGCTGAAGTAGATCGATCTCATTATTCTGCGGCGTCGCAGCACTATATTTTTCTAATTTTGAAGACGACATTACTGCTTCATTCCTTGTTGACTCAAACGACGAGCCCATTCCTGACTGGCTTTTCCCAATTGCTCGAAAACATATTCGAAGGCTTCACGACTTTTATGATACGGGTCGGGAATATCCCTGGTTTCCAGCCATTGTCCAAAGAGCAGCGATTTACCCCGGTTCTCGGGGGACATAGTGGCAATGAAACGGAGGTGTTCTGGCTCCATCACCAGAATCAAATCGGACTTTTGCAACAGGCTGCGCGTCACCTTGCGGGCAACATGCCCTTCCAGCGAAACGCCATGACGCCTGGCGACAGCCTGCGCAGCCGCATCCGCCGGGCGTCCTTCCAGTCCAAAAATACCAGCCGAGGTCACCTGCTTGCCGGGTAATAACTGCCGCAACAGCCGCTCACCAATCGGTGAACGACAAATATTGGCGGTGCACACCACTAAGATTGACTGGAACATTACTGCGGCCACGATCTGATGTAACGAACGGTTTCGGTCAGGTCATGGACGCCGCTGATGGTAGGCACCAGCTGGGTGATCACGCGATTCCAGCGCGATAACGGTGCAGTGGTGACGTAGACAATGTCATACGGTTCCAGCTGGAATTCCGTCCCCAGCACCATGGCTGACGCATCTTCCGCATTCAGTTGATAGATATTGGCAATTTTGTCCGTGTCGCCTTTTTTAGATACCTGCCGAATAACAAAAATGCCGGTTGCATCGGCCATGTTTTGGTTAAGCCCTCCGGCATTCCCCAGGGCTTCGGCCAGCGTCATGCCGCTGCGATCCATCTTAAGCGTGCTTTGCTTAACTACCTCGCCCATCACGAACACTTTCAGGGCGTCGTTACGGGGAATAAACAGGATATCGCCCGGATAAAGCAGCTTGTTTTGAGTCAAATCGCCATGCTGCATCAGCGCATAGAGCGAAAGGCGGGAGTCCTGGCCACCATGCGTCAGCACAACGTTACGCCAGTCGGCATCCGCAGAAAGACCGCCAGCGGCGTTGACCGCATCCATCACCGTCAGCGGAATATTAGTGATGGGCTGCTGGCCCGATTTTTCGACCTCTCCGGTGACATAGGCTTTTTGGGAACGGAAGGCGGCAATGCTGACGTCCACCTGCGGGCTCTCAATGACCTTATCCAGCCGAGCTGTAATTTCTTCACGGACCTGTGAAACCGTTTTACCCGCCACCCGCAGTTTACCAACGTAGGGATAGAAGAGCGTACCATCGGCGTTGACCCAGTTGCCGGCATCGCTCGCACTACGATATTGTCCCGCGGGCGTCGTTAATTCTGGGTGATCCCATACGGTGACCGTAAGGATGTCGCCTGTGCCAATACGGTATTCCCAGTTTTTGATCTGCTCATCCAGATTAGGATTTGCCTGAGATTTCGATACGGTCGGGCGTAGCTTTTCAATCAACCCCGGCGTCAGAGGAAAAATTTCGACGCGCTTATCAAGCTGATAATTAGCGTCTTCCACAGCAATGACTTTTTTTCCGGATACACTCAAACTCTGGCCGGGGGAAAATACACACCCTGTCAACTGACTGACAGTAAGAAATAATAGCGAAAATGCAGTTGTAGTTTTCATTTATATAAATATTTCTTTTTAACGTTGCGTTTATCGTCAAGCCTGCAAAGAGGATCAACATAAATCATTGAAATTTAATTAATTATTATTCTGCAATATTGAGTTCTGGCATGATAAAACGCACCCTATCCGGTCTCTTAAAAAACAACGGTCTTGTAAAAAACGGAAGTAAGCGCGCTTCATCCGAAGACGATATTAAATCTTCTTAAGTGGGAAAGCATTCGCATAGCAGTGTAATTTTGACGCGGGAAGTTATTTTCAGAATTGATTAATGAAATTATAAATTTTAAAAATATAAAACACATACAATATTCACCATGCCGATAAATATCATCCCATTCGACTACACAAAACCGTCCACTTTTGTTACATTTTTTTTCAAACATCACCTGCGTTGATACTTAAAATGGACTGTCTGCTCCGCTTTGCACGACCCGCAGACGAAAAGTATCTGTAACGATATCACTGGAGAAAAAATGGCTAAGCGTAAATTGCTGCTTCTGGGTGTATTACTGTCTCTGGCGGGATCCGCATTCGCAGCCCCGCAAACGGCCGCTGCGCCATCTGGCATCAAGGCCTATGAAGAACAAGAGTTCATCGCTGACTTTACGAAATTCAAGATTGGCGACACGGCACCGGCGCAGTATCAAACGCCGGAGTACACTATCAAACAGTACCAGCTGCGTAACCTGCCGGCTCCGGATGCCGGAACCCACTGGACCTACATGGGTGAGAACTACGTGCTGATTGGCGATGCTGATGGCAAGATCTACAAAGCCTACAATGGAGATATTTTCTATCACCGCTAACGCAATTCTGATTCGCCCCTGGCAGGAAAGTGACCGCCCTTTCCTGCGCACGCTCTACCTCCACGCCCGGCGCGTTGCCTGGCCATGGCTGGACAGTTCTGACTGGCAGCTTGAAGATTTTGACGCGGCAACCCGTGACGAAGTGATTTGGGTTGCTGTTCAGAACGGCCATCGCCTGGGGTTTGCCTCCGTCTGGGCGAACGATAATTTCCTGCACAACCTGTTTGTTGACCCGGGGTATCAAAGCCTCGGAGTCGGGCATGTGCTCCTGGAGCAGGTTCAGAAAACGTTTACCAGTACGGGCTCGCTTAAGTGTCTGGTGAAGAATGCGCGGGCTATTGCGTTTTACCAGCGACACGGCTGGCACATTGAGGCGACGGGTAATTCTCCGGACGGAGAGTATTATCTGATGCACTATCGGTTGGGTTAAAGTCGGGTGGCGGCTTCGCCTTACCCGACCTACGTGACGGTGCCATTTGTAGGCCGGGTAAGCGAAGCGCCACCCGGCAATTCGGAGCTGAGGAATTACACCGCGCGGAACGCGATTTCACCTGGGATGATTTCGCCCTGCCAGTAGAGCTGCGCCGCAACGCGACCCGCCAGCTGGCGATACATTTCTGCAAATTCGCTGTCCGGACGGCTGACCACCGTCGGCTTTCCGCTGTCCAGATCTTCACGCAGGGTAATGTGCAGCGGCATCTGTCCCAGCAGTTGGGTATGATACTTCGCGGCCAGTTTTTCTGCGCCACCCGTACCGAAGATAGGTTCGTGGTGACCGCAGTTGCTGCAGATGTGCATGCTCATGTTCTCGACGATACCGAGCACCGGCACTTCCACCTTCTCGAACATCACGATGCCCTTTTTGGCGTCGATCAGCGCGATATCCTGCGGCGTGGTCACGACGACCGCCCCCGTGACCGGAATGTTTTGCGCCAGCGTCAGCTGAATGTCACCGGTGCCCGGCGGCATGTCCAGCACCAGATAATCCAGATCCGGCCACATCGTCTCCTGCAGCATCTGCAGCAGCGCCTTGCTGGCCATCGGACCGCGCCAGACCATGGCGTTATCGTCGGTCACCAGATAACCAATGGAGTTGGTCGCCAGACCGTGCGCCATGATTGGCGCCATGTGCGTGCCGTCCGGCGAGGTTGGGCGCTGGTTTTCCGCGCCCAGCATGTTCGGAATAGACGGGCCGTAGATATCCGCATCCAGAATACCGACCTTTGCCCCTTCCGCCGCCAGCGCGAGCGCCAGGTTTACGGCGGTAGAGGATTTCCCTACCCCGCCCTTGCCCGAACTCACGGCGATGATGTTTTTCACGCCGTTCACGCCCGGCTGGTTTTTCACGCGCTTCAGCGTAGCGATGCTGTGGCTCAGCTTCCAGTCAATGGCTTTTGCGCCGGTAATGCGCAGCAGCTCAGAGCTGGTCTGCTCTTTCAGCGCGTCAAAGGCGCTGGTCCAGACGAACGGCATCTGCAGCTCAATGTGCAGCGTATCGTCCAGCCAGGCAACGTGGTGTAACGCTTTCAGCGTAGTGAGATTGTGCTTCAGGGTTGGATGCTGAAAGTTAGCCAGCGTCCCGGCGACCATTGCTCGTAAGGCTTCCGGTGATTTGGCCTGGGATTGAGAACTCATCCCGACTCCTTTGTTCTTGTGAATAAGACCTTAGAAGAACAAGTTTACCTGAAAGGCCGTGGTTTGTGCTTACTTAATAATGCCCCTTTTGGTAATATCAAAAACCCTTTTCACAGTTAAAAGAAGTAATGCCTACTATGACTCAAGTCGCGAAGAAAATTCTGGTAACGTGCGCACTGCCGTACGCCAACGGCTCAATCCACCTCGGCCACATGCTGGAGCATATCCAGGCTGATGTCTGGGTCCGTTACCAGCGAATGCGCGGCCACGAGGTTAATTTCATCTGTGCGGACGATGCCCACGGCACGCCGATCATGCTGAAAGCGCAGCAGCTGGGGATTTCCCCGGAGCAGATGATTGCCGAAATGAGTCAGGAGCATCAGACTGATTTTGCTGGCTTTGACATCAGCTATGACAACTATCACTCCACGCACAGCGACGAAAACCGCGAGCTGTCGGAGCTGATCTACACCCGTCTGAAAGAGAACGGTTTTATCAAAAACCGCACCATCTCTCAGCTGTACGATCCGGAAAAAGGCATGTTCCTGCCGGACCGTTTCGTCAAAGGCACCTGTCCAAAATGTAAATCCCCGGACCAGTACGGCGATAACTGCGAAGTGTGCGGCGCGACCTACAGCCCGACCGAGCTTATCGAGCCGAAATCCGTGGTTTCCGGCGCCACGCCTGTGATGCGTGACTCCGAGCACTTCTTCTTCGACCTGCCGTCCTTCAGCGAAATGCTGCAGGCGTGGACCCGCAGCGGCGCCCTGCAGGAGCAGGTAGCGAACAAAATGCAGGAGTGGTTCGAATCCGGCCTGCAGCAGTGGGATATCTCCCGCGATGCGCCGTACTTCGGCTTCGAAATCCCGAACGCACCGGGCAAATATTTCTACGTCTGGCTGGACGCGCCAATCGGCTACATGGGCTCCTTCAAGAACCTGTGCGACAAGCGTGGCGACACCGTCAGCTTCGACGAATACTGGAAGAAAGATTCCACGGCCGAGCTGTATCACTTCATCGGTAAAGATATCGTTTACTTCCACAGCCTGTTCTGGCCGGCGATGCTGGAAGGCAGCAACTTCCGCAAGCCAACCAATCTGTTCGTACACGGCTACGTGACGGTGAACGGCGCGAAGATGTCCAAGTCCCGCGGAACGTTCATCAAAGCCAGCACCTGGCTGAACCACTTCGATGCGGACAGCCTGCGCTACTACTACACCGCGAAGCTCTCTTCCCGCATCGACGATATCGACCTGAACCTGGAAGATTTCGTGCAGCGCGTGAACGCGGACATCGTCAACAAGGTGGTGAACCTGGCGTCCCGTAACGCGGGCTTTATTGCCAAGCGTTTTGACGGCGTGATGGCGGCTGAACTGGCTGACCCTGCCCTGTATAAAACCTTTACCGACGCGGCAGCCACCATTGGCGAAGCGTGGGAAACCCGTGAATTCGGTAAAGCCGTGCGCGAAATCATGGCGCTGGCCGACCTGGCAAACCGCTATGTGGACGAGCAGGCACCGTGGGTGGTGGCGAAACAGGAAGGTCGCGATGCCGATCTCCAGGCCATCTGCTCCATGGGCATCAACCTGTTCCGCGTGCTGATGACCTACCTGAAGCCGGTTCTGCCGCAGCTGGCAGCGCGTGCTGAAGCGTTCCTGAACACTGAACTGACCTGGGATGCAATGGCGCAGCCGCTGCTCGGCCACAAGGTGAACACCTTTAAAGCGCTGTACAACCGCATCGAGATGAAGCAGGTTGAAGCCCTGGTGGAAGCATCTAAAGAAGAGGTGAAGGCGGCTGCGGCACCGGTTACCGGCCCGCTGGCAGACGACCCGATTCAGGAAACCATTACCTTTGACGATTTCGCCAAAGTCGACCTGCGCGTGGCGCTGATCGAAAACGCGGAATTCGTGGAGGGTTCTGACAAACTGCTGCGCCTGACGCTGGATCTGGGCGGCGAGAAGCGTAACGTCTTATCCGGCATCCGTTCTGCGTATCCGGACCCGCAGGTGCTAATTGGTCGTCAGACCGTGATGGTCGCCAACCTGGCACCGCGCAAAATGCGCTTCGGCATCTCTGAGGGGATGGTGATGGCCGCGGGCCCTGGCGGGAAAGATATCTTCCTGTTAAGCCCTGACGAAGGCGCGAAGCCTGGCCAGCAGGTGAAATAACAAAAAAGCCGGAGAGTGTCTCCGGCTTTTTTTATGGCATTTTGTTTTCTCCCTCTCCCCGTGGGAGAGGGTCGGGGTGAGGGCATCAGGCCGCCCCCATTCCGCAATCACCCCTTCGGGTGATGCACCCGGTGGGTCAGCCCGCGCAGGAAATTACGCAGGAACTGGTCGCCGCACTCGCGGTAATTTTTGTGGTCCGGCGCGCGCATCATGGCGGTCACTTCCGGCACGGATACGCGGTATTTTTGCTCCGTCATGATCGCCACAATGTCGTCCGTTTTCAGCGAGAACGCGATGCGCAGCTTTTTCAGCACCGTGTTGTTGTTCACGCGACGCTCCAGCGCCAGCTCTGGCGCAGACTCATCTTTGCCACGCTTGTCGTAAATCAAACCGTTCAGGAACCCCGACAGAATAATGTCCGGGCAGCGAACAAAGCCCTCTTCATCTTCTTTGGTCATCCAGGTATCGAAACCTGCAGACGTGGCTTCCATATCGGACAACGCAAGAATGCGCACCATGTCGTTATTGTTTGCTTTCAGGGTGTAGCGCAGGCTACGAAGAATGTCATTACTAATCATGAGTGCCTTTAACTGTCGATGTTGCAATGGCGCGCAGTGTACCAGCTTTACAGGCCAATCGCCTCTTTCAAACTCTTCAGATAGCGACGGCTGACGGGTACCGTTTGCCCGGCACGCAGCACCAGCTCGGCCTGGCCGTTATCTTCCAGGCGGATCTCCTTCAGGTGCGCCATGTTCACCAGATACTGGCGATGGCAGCGGATAAGCGGCGTACGGCTCTCCAGCGTGCGCAGGGTCAGTTCGGTAAACCCTTCGTTCCCTTCCGCGCTGGTGACAAACACCCCGCTCAGGCGGCTGCTGACGAACGCCACATCATCCATCTGCAAAAGATAGATCCGGCTGTGCCCGGTGCAGGGGATAAACTTCAGCGGCTGCTGGTTTTCCGGCAGCAGCGTAACGTCCTGTACGGTTCGCTCCTGGCGTAAACGGGTGAGCGTTTTTTCCAGACGCGTCTCTTCAATCGGCTTGAGTAAATAGTCAAACGCGTGCTCCTCGAAGGCCTTAACGGCATATTCGTCGAACGCCGTCAGAAACACGATGTAGGGGCGATGCGCCGGGTCGAGCATGCCGACCATCTCCAGCCCGCTGATGCGGGGCATCTGAATATCAAGGAACAGCACGTCCGGGCGCAGTTTGTGCACCGCGCCGATGGCCTCAATCGCGTTCGCGCACTCCCCCACAATCTCAATATCAGGCTGCTCCTGCAGCAGAACGCGCAGGTTTTCCCGTGCCAGCGGCTCGTCATCCACAATCAGCACTCTTAACATGCGTTTTCCTCCAGCGGCAGTCGTACGGTAATACGGGTAAATCGGTCTGGCTCGCAGGCGACGGTAATACCGCAGTCGTCGCCAAAATGCGCGCGCAGGCGTTTATCCACCAGGCTCATCCCTAAACCGCCGGAGGCGGAAGGCTGGTAAAGCCCGGCATTATCTTCAATATCCAGCACCAGATGGTGATTAAAACGGCTGGCGGCAATGGTTATCTCCCCTGTCCCCAGAAGCTGTGACGTGCCGTGTTTAATGGCGTTTTCGACAATAGGCTGCAGGGTAAAGGCCGGAAGATGCTGATGCGCCAGCTCGTCCGGAACGGAGAGCGTCACCTGCAGGCGCGACTGGAAACGCGCCTGCTCGATCTGGAGGTACGCATTCACGTGCTCAATCTCATCGGCGAGGGTGACGATCTCCGACGGCCGTTTCAGGTTCTTGCGGAAAAAGGTCGACAGAAACTGCACCAGCTGCGCGGCCTGATCGCTGTCGCGGCGGATCACCGCTTTAAGCGTGTTGAGGGCATTGAACAGGAAATGCGGGTTGACCTGGGCATGCAGCAGCTTAATTTCGGACTGCGTCAGCAGCGCTTTCTGCCGTTCATACTGCCCGGCGAGAATTTGCGCTGACAGCAGCTGGGCGATCCCCTCCCCCAGGGTGCGGTTGATCGAGCTGAACAGACGGTTTTTCGCCTCATACAGCTTGATGGTGCCCATCACACGCTGATTTTCCCCGCGCAGCGGAATCACCAGCGTGGAGCCCAGCTTGCACTGCGGATGCAGCGAACAGCGGTAAGGCACTTCGTTACCGTCGGCATACACCACTTCACCGGTTTCAATGGCGCGCAGCGTGTAGGCTGAGGAGATCGGTTTACCCGGCAGATGATGATCGTCCCCTGTGCCGGTAAAGGCCAGCAGCCGCTCGCGGTCGGTTATGGCCACCGCGCCGATATCCAGCTCCTTGTAGAGCACCTGCGCGACCTTCATGCTGTTCTCTTCGTTAAATCCCTGCCGCAAGATCCCTTCGGTCGAGGCAGCGACCTTTAGCGCCGTGGCGGAAAACGCCGAGGTGTACTTCTCAAACATGGCGCGCTTGTCGAGCAGAATACGCATAAACAGCGCCGCGCCCACGGTGTTGGTTACCATCATCGGGGCGGCAATGCTGCTGACCAGGTGCAGCGCATCCTCAAACGGACGGGCAATGAGCAGAATGATCGCCATCTGCGCCATTTCGGCCACAAAGGTAATCGCACCAGCGGTGAGCGGGCTGAAGACTTTATCCGGGCGGCCGCGTTTGATCATGTAGCTGTGCACCAGCCCGCCGAGCAGCCCTTCCACGATCGTGGAGATCATGCAGCTGAGCGCCGTCATCCCGCCCATGGAATAGCGATGCAGTCCCCCGGTTAAACCGACAAGGCCACCGACGACGGGACCACCCAGCAGTCCGCCCATCACCGCGCCGATCGCGCGCGTATTGGCAATAGAGTCTTCGATATGAAGACCAAAATAGGTCCCCATGATGCAGAAAATAGAGAAGGTGACGTAGCAGAGCAGCTTATGCGGCAGACGTACGGTGACCTGCATCAGCGGGATAAACAGGCGCGTTTTGCTCATCAGCCAGGCAATGACAAGAAACACGCACATCTGCTGAAGCAACAGCAGCACCAGATTAAACTCGTACATACTCAAAACCGCACACGCTAAAAACGCGTAACATACACTGATGCGGGTTTACTTTCTTTGAAGCATCCCAAAAAAGCGCAAAATCGTGTCCGTTATCACACCTTTTTCAGAATATCGCACATGCTTCGCATTGTTTGTTCAAAAATCAACCAATCCTTCCTGGTTCGCCAAAGTGAGTCTACAGTTAAGCTGGGGACGCGTAAGCCAGGGGGCGAATATGGCGCTTTACACAATAGGTGAAGTGGCACTCCTTTGTGATATCAATCCCGTTACCCTACGGGCGTGGCAGAGACGGTATGGATTACTCAAACCGCAGAGGACCGACGGTGGGCATCGCCTTTTCAATGAGGCCGATATCGACCGCATTCGTGAAATTAAAAGCTGGATCGACAACGGGGTGCAGGTCGGCAAGGTGAAGTCCCTGCTGAGCCACGACGATCCGGACACGCATCACCTCTGGCGCGAACAGCAGGAAACCCTGCTGCGACTCCTGCAGGCGGGCAATCTTCAGCGCCTGCGCGCATGGATAAAAGAACAAGGCCGTGATTATCCGGCACAGACGCTGATCAACCACCTTTTCATTCCGCTCCGTCGACGCCTGCAGTGCCAGCAGTCCACCCTGCAGGCGCTGCTCAGCATGCTCGACGGGGTGCTGATCAACTACATTGCCGTCTGCCTTGCCTCGGCGAAGAACAAAGCCGGAAAAGATGCGCTGGTGGTCGGCTGGAACGTGCACGATACCACCCGCCTGTGGCTGGAAGCGTGGATTGCGACCCAGAAGGGCTGGCGCGTGGATGTCCTGGCGCACTCGCTGGCGCAGCTTAAGCCCGAGTTTTTCGACGGCCAGACCCTGCTGGTCTGGTGTGGTGAAGTGCCCTCCGCCACGCAGCAACAGCTGCTGACGGAATGGCGCGAGAATGGTTACCCGGTTTATTCCCTTGGCCCGGATGAGCCATAACGGCATTTAATGGTTCATTAACAGCTGCGCTTCACCGTATAATTGTTCCGTTAACAACAGGAGCACATGATGAAGGCAACCAAACTGGCCATTATTACCCTTTTTGTCCTGATGGCCGTGAGCGGTATCGGCGGCGTGATGCTGGCAGGATATTCGTTTATTGTTCGCGGCGGTGTCGGCTGAGGTACAGCGCCAGCCGCTCAAAAAGGCGATCGACGACGATTGCCGCCAGCGCGACCAGCACCGCCCCCTGCACAATATAAGCCGTATTAAACCCGCTCAGGCCGATAATAATCGGCGTTCCCAGCGTATTGGCACCTACAGTTGACGCAATGGTTGCCGTCCCGATGTTAATAATGACCGACGTGCGGATCCCGGCAATGATAACCGGTGCCGCAAGCGGCAGTTCAACCTTGCGCAGCCGCTGGCCTCGACTCATCCCCATCCCTTCAGCCACGCTCAGCACCGACGCCGGTACCGCCGCGAGGCCCGCCAGCGTGCCCTGCAGCACCGGCAATACGCCGTATAAAATCAGCGCAATAATGGCGGGCTGCTGGCCAAAGCCCATCACCGGAACCGCTATCGCCAGCACCGCCACCGGGGGAAACGTCTGACCAATGGCCGCTATCGTCTCCACCAGCGGACGAAACTCCTTGCCCGCAGGCCGCGTGACGGCGATACCTGCCCCCACCCCCAACACAACCGCGATGGCGCTTGAGAGCGCCACCAGCCAGAGATGCGCCAGGGCGAGATTAATAAAGCTCTCCTGCTGATAGACCGGCCGCGGCAGCCCGGGAAAAAGGGTATTAAACAGCGCCGCGCTGTGAGGCATCAGAAGCAGTAAGGCGATAAAGAGCGCTACCAGCCAGAGGAGCGGATCACGCAGTGCCTTCACGCGTCACCTCCCCGGCCAGCAGATCGCGAAAATGTAAGGTTCCGCACGGCGCCCCGCCGGAGTCCGAGACGGGCAATACCTCGCACTGGCGCGCGACAAATGCGGAGAGAGCATCCCGCAGGCTCATCTGCGCCTGCAGCGGTTCGCCGCTCACCGATGCCTCCTCCCGACGCATATAGTCGCTGACCGTCCGCAGGGAGAGCAGCCTCACGCCCAGCTCGCTGCGGCCAAAAAACTCGCGCACAAAGTCGTTCTTCGGCCATGTTAATAGCTCAAGCGGCGAGCCCTGCTGCACCACTTCGCCATGATCCATCAGCACCAGATGGTCGGCCAGGCGCAGCGCTTCATCAATATCGTGCGTCACGAGAACGATCGTGCGTCCGAGAATGCGGTGAATGCGGGTCATCTCTGCCTGTAGCGCCCCGCGCGTGACCGGGTCCAGCGCACCGAAGGGTTCATCCATCAGCAGCACCTGGGGGTTGGCCGCCAGCGCGCGCGCCACGCCCACGCGCTGCTGCTGGCCTCCGGATAACTGATGAGGATAGCGGTCGCGCAGCGCGGGCTCTAACCCCAGCAGAGACATCAGTTCATCCACCCGGTCAGCGATTTTTGCCCGCGACCATTTCTCCAGCTGCAGCACGGTGGCGATGTTCTGCGCCACCGTCCAGTGGGGAAAGAGACCGATAGACTGAATGGCATAGCCCATCCGACGGCGCAGCTCCAGCACCGGCAGGCTGCGGATCTCTTCTCCCGCAAAGCGGATCAACCCGCTGTCATGCTCAACCAGCCGGTTGATCATCTTCAGGGTGGTGGATTTTCCCGAGCCCGAGGTGCCAATCAGCACGGAAAACGCGCCCTCGGCAAAGTTGAGGTTCAGGTGGCTCGCCGCCGGGCGACCTGCAAAGGTTTTACTGACATCATGAAATTCAATCATTGGCTCTTCTCCTGAGCAGCGCGAGCCATAAGGCAAACAGCGCGTCGACGACAACCGCCAGCGCAATCGTGGGAACCACGCCCAATAACACCAGATCGAGCGCACTGCTCAGCAGCCCCTGGAACACCAGCGCGCCAAAGCCGCCCGCACCAATCAGCGCCGCAATCACCGCCATGCCGACGGTTTGTACCGCCACCACCCGCAGGCTGCGCAGCAGCAGGGGCAGCGCCAGCGGGAGCTGAATTTTCCAGAAACACTGCCGTGTGCTCATCCCCATCGCATGGGCGCTTTCAAGCACATCCGGCGCGACCTGGCCCAGGCCCGCGACCACGCCGCGCACCAGCGGCAACAGCGCATACAGCACCAGCGCGATGAGCGCGGGCGTTAACCCCGTTCCGGCTATGCCGAGCGTTCCCAGCGCCGGAAATGACTTCACCAGCCCGGCCAGCGGGGCAATCAGCAGGCCAAACAGCGCAACGGAAGGAATGGTCTGGATAACGTTGAGTACGGCAAAAACCCCGCCCTGGCGTGAAGGATGACGATAGCACCACATGCCCAGGGGTATCCCGAGCAGGAGCGCCGGAAAGAGCGTGCCGAAGAGGATCGTCAGGTGTTGCGCCAGGGCATCATCAAATACCTCCTGACGGTTGGCGTACTCTTTTAACAGCGAGAGATTGTTCAGCTCACCGCTGAACAGCAGGAAAAGTGGAATGCACCATATCTGCGCGTTGAGCACCCAGCGCCAGACGGCGCTGGAGATGAGTCGACGAATGGCATCGCTGCTTGCCAGCAGGCACAGCGCCAGCCACAGCCAGAGGCCGCTGCCCACCGTGGTTCTCGCCAGCGGACTTTCCGCCGACGCCATATGCGTCGCCGCCTGTCCGGCCCCCCAGAACAGGATGATAAACAGCCCTTCCGCGAGGAGCAGCGTCAGCCACTGCGCCGTACGCCCTTGCCAGAGCGATAGCGCCACCCACGCGCCCAGCGCCGCCGCCAGCCACCACGGCGTGAACGCCCACACTTCCCAGAGATAGCGCCCTTCCCCTGACATCAGGCGGTTAGGGGCGACATTCACAAACGGCAGCGCGACTGCCGCGATGGCCACGCAGGCCAACAGCAGCAGTACGCGGTTATGACATTTTATTGGCACAGCCCTTTCCCGTTACTTCACAAGCCCTTGTTGTTTCAGGAAGTCAGCGGCCACTTTCTTGGCATCCAGCCCCTCGACGGCAATGCTGGCATTCAGCTGCTGCAGCGTTTTTTCATCCAGCTTTTCGAAGACCGGCTTAAGCCAGTCGGCAATCTCCGGATAGGCTTTCAGCACCGACTCACGCACAACCGGAGTCGGGGCGTAAATCGGCTGTACGCCCTTAGGATCGGTCAGGGTTTGCAGACCGAGCGCCGCAACCGGGCCGTCGGTACCGTAGGCCATGGCCGCGTTAACGCCAGAGGTTTGCTGCGCCGCCGCCTTGATGGTCACCGCAGTATCCCCGCCCGCCAGAGAGAGCAGCTGCGGCTGGTCGAGCTTGAAGCCATAGGCTTTTTCAAACGCGGGCAGCGCGTCAGGACGCTCGATAAACTCCGCGGACGCCGCAAGCTTAAAGTCGCCCTTCTCTTTCAGGTAGCGGCTGAGATCCGCCAGCGAGGTCAGCTTACCTTTCTCCGCCACGTCCTTACGCACCGCGATAGTCCAGGTGTTGTTGGCCGGGGCCGGGGTCAGCCAGACCAGTTTGTTCTGTTCCGCGTCGAGTTTTTTGACTTTTTCATACCCGGCGTTAGCGTTTTTCCAAGCCGGATCGTTTTCATCTTTGAAGAAAAACGCGCCGTTGCCGGTGTATTCCGGATAGATATCCAGCTCGCCGGAGGTGATCGCGCCGCGCACGACGGGCGTGGTGCCAAGCTGGACTTTATTGACGGTTTTCACGCCGTGGCTTTCCAGCACCTGCAAAATAATATTGCCGAGCAGCGCCCCTTCGGTATCGATCTTTGAGCCCACTTTTACCGGCTCCGCCGCCTGTAGCGGCAGACTCAGCGCCGCCAGCAGCATCGCAGATCCCAACATCCCCTTTGCCATCGTCATTCTACTATCCTCATTTATTTTGCTGCCTTTTTCAGAGGCTTGAGAGAAAAGCGTAGCTTAAAACGGCCGAATTAACCGTCAAAATGCCTTTTTAGCATAAGGTAAGACGCATCCCCCGCAGAACGGGGGATGCAAAGGAGAGAAAGGTTACAGCAGCTCGAACTCGCCTTTATTCACGCGGGCGGAATCCACGCCGATAAAGACGTTAAACTTGCCGGGTTCCGCATCGTATTTCATCTGCTGGTTCCAGAACTTCAGCGCATCCACGTCAATCGGGAAGCTGACGGTTTGGGTTTCGCCAGGCTTCAGGTTGACCTTCTCGAAGCCGCGCAGCTGCTTCACGGGACGGCTCATCGACGCGGTGACATCCTGAACGTACATCTGAATCACCGTCGCCCCTTCGCGCTTGCCGGTGTTGGTCACCTCAACGCTGGCGGTAACTTTGCCGTCACGCTTCAGGCTCGGTGCCGACATTTTCACGTCAGAGACCTTGAAGGTGGTGTAGCTCAGGCCGTAACCAAACGGATACAGCGGGCCGTTAGCTTCGTCGAAGTAACGAGACGTGTACTTGTTCGGCTTGTCGGCGTTGTACGGACGACCGGTGTTCAGGTGGCTGTAGTAGACCGGGATCTGCCCGACGGAGCGCGGGAAGGACATCGGCAGCTTGCCAGACGGGTTGTAATCACCAAACAGCACGTCGGCGATGGCGTTACCGCCTTCGGTACCGGCGAACCAGGTTTCCAGAATAGCGTCAGCCTGCTGATCCTCTTTCACCAGCGCCAGCGGACGCCCGTTCATCAGTACCAGCACCAGCGGCTTGCCGGTGGCTTTCAGGGCGGCGATCAGATCGCGCTGGCTCTGCGGAAGGGTGATATCGGTACGGCTGGAGGCCTCGTGCGCCATACCCTGCGCTTCGCCCACAACCGCCACAACCACGTCAGACTGCTTCGCGGTATTCACCGCCTCGTCGATCATCTCCTTCGGCGTGCGCGGATCGACCTTCACCGCCTCCTCGTACTGGTTGAGGAAGGTGACGATGTCTTTATCGTTGGTGACGTTCGCCCCTTTGGCGTACACCACCTTCGCGTTATCACCCACGGCACTCTTGATCCCGGTTAGCACGGTCACGGACTGATCGGCCACGCCCGCGGCAGACCAGCTGCCCATCACGTCGCGCTTGCTGTCGGCCAGCGGGCCCACCACGGCAATGGTGCCGGATTTTTTCAGCGGCAGCGTGTCGAGGCGGTTTTTCAGCAGCACCAGACTTTCGCGCGCCACTTCACGCGCCTCTTTGCGGTGCAGACGGCTTTCGGCGTTGGTATCTGCCGGGTCAGAATCCTTCGGCCCCAGGTGGCTGTATGGATCGTTAAACAGCCCCATGTCGTATTTCACGTTCAGCACGTGGCGCGCGGCATCGTCCAACTCCGCCATCGTGACCTTGCCGCTCTTCACCAGCCCCGGCAGGTATTTGCTGTAGTACTCGTCGCTCATGCTCATGTTGATGCCGGACTTGAGCGCCACGCGCACGGCGTCTTCCGGATCGGAGGCGGTACCGTGTTTGATCAGCTCTTTAATCGCGCCGTGGTCAGAAACGGTGATGCCTTTAAAGCCCCACTGGTCGCGCAGCACGTCTTTCAGCAGCCAGGAATCGGACGTCGCAGGCGTGCCGTTCAGCGAGTTCAGCGCGACCATCACCGCACCGCTGCCCGCATCCAGCCCTGCCTTGTACGGCGGCATGTAGTCGTTGAACAGGCGCTGCGGGCTCATGTCGACGGTGTTGTACTCTTTGCCGCCCTCCACTGCGCCATAGGCCGCGAAGTGTTTGACGCTGGTCATCACCGAGTAGCGGTCTGCCGGGCTTTTGCCCTGCATCGCTTCCACCATGGTTTTCCCCATCGTGGCCGTTAAATACGTATCTTCGCCAAAGCCTTCCGACGCACGGCCCCAGCGCGGATCGCGCGAGACGTCCACCATTGGCGCCCAGGTCATGTTCAGGCCGTCGTCCGCCGCTTCATAGGCCGACACGCGCCCGACGGTTTTCACCGCGTCGAGGTTAAAGGAGGAGGCTAAGCCGAGGCTGATGGGGAAGACGGTTCGCTGGCCGTGCAGCACGTCATAGGCGAAGAATAACGGAATTTTCAGGCGGCTGAGTTCCATCGCCTGATCCTGCATTTTGCGGATATCCTGACGGGTGACGGTGTTAAAAATCGCCCCCACCTGGCTCTCTTTAATCATGTCACGGATGGCCTCTTTCGGGTTATCCGGGCCGACGCTGATAAGACGCAGCTGGCCGATTTTCTCATCGACCGTCATTTTCTTGAGCAATTCCGTGACAAACGCGTCCCGTGCTTCAGGCGTGAGCGGGTGATTGCCAAACAAATCCTCTGCCAGCGCAGGTTGCAGCGCCAGGCTGACGGCGACACCTACAGAACATAGCCATTTCATGTCGTTTTACTCTCTCATCAATAACCGCCGGACGATCTCGGCCATACCGTGCGAAAAGCGCAGTGTGCCATAAACCCTCAGAACGTTGCAGGGTTATTCTCTGATTTTTCTCGTGAATACTCGACCGCTTAACAGTTAATCGCGCTATGCTTTAAAACGAGAAATTTGCCCCACCACAAGGAGTGGAAGATGTCTTCTGTTCGAACAAACGATAACACGACTTTTATTAACGAACTGTCGCGCCTGGTTGGCTCCTCTCACCTGCTTACCGACCCGGCCAAAACCGCCCGCTACCGTAAGGGCTTCCGCTCCGGTCAGGGCGAGGCGCTGGCCGTGGTGTTCCCCGGCACGCTGCTGGATCTGTGGCGCGTCCTGAGCGCCTGCGTCACCGCCGACAAGATTATTTTAATGCAGGCCGCCAATACCGGCCTGACCGAAGGCTCTACGCCGAACGGCAACGATTACGATCGCGACATCGTGATTATCAGCACCCTGCGCCTCGACAAGCTTCACCTGCTGGATAAAGGCGAGCAGGTGCTCGCGTTCCCCGGCACGACGCTCTACTCCCTGGAAAAAGCGCTTAAGCCGCTGGGCCGTGAGCCGCACTCGGTGATTGGCTCCTCCTGTATTGGCGCCTCGGTGGTCGGCGGGATCTGCAACAACTCCGGCGGCTCGCTGGTGCAGCGCGGCCCGGCCTACACCGAGATGTCGCTGTTTGCCCGTATTGACGAAAACGGCAAGCTGACGCTGGTGAACCACCTGGGGATTGATCTCGGCGTGACGCCAGAGCAGATCCTCAGCAAGCTTGATGACGATCGCGTGAAGGACGAAGACGTGCAGCACGATGGCCGTCATGCGCACGATCACGACTACGTGACCCGCGTGCGGGATATCGACGCGGATACGCCTGCGCGCTATAACGCCGACCCGGACCGCCTGTTTGAATCCTCCGGCTGCGCCGGGAAGCTTGCCGTTTTTGCCGTGCGTCTGGATACCTTCCCGGCAGAGAAAAAGCAGCAGGTGTTTTACATCGGTACCAATCAGCCTGAGGTTCTGACGGAGATCCGCCGTCATATTCTGGGGGAATTTACCCATCTGCCGGTAGCGGGCGAGTACATGCACCGGGACATTTACGACATCGCCGAGCGTTACGGCAAAGATACGTTCCTGATGATCGACAAGCTCGGCACCGACAAAATGCCGTTCTTCTTCACCATGAAGGGCCGCACCGACGCGATGCTCGAAAAAGTGTCGCTGTTCAAACCCCACTTCACCGACCGCTTTATGCAGAAGCTGGGCAACGTTTTCCCGGCGCATTTACCGGAGCGAATGAAAGCCTGGCGTGACAAGTATGAGCACCATCTGCTGCTGAAGATGGCCGGAGACGGGATTGCCGAAGCGCAGACCTGGCTGACTGAATTTTTCAAAACCGCCGAAGGCGATTTCTTTGCCTGTACGCCGGAAGAAGGCAGCAAAGCCTTCCTGCACCGTTTTGCCGCCGCAGGCGCCGCCATCCGCTATCAGGCGGTGCATTCCGAAGAGGTGGAAGATATTCTGGCGCTGGATATCGCCCTGCGCCGTAACGACACCGAGTGGTTTGAGCACCTCCCACCGGAAATCGACAGCAAGCTGGTGCATAAGCTCTATTACGGCCACTTTATGTGTTATGTCTTCCATCAGGATTACATCGTCAAGAAAGGGGTCGATGCACACGAACTGAAGGAGCAGATGCTCGCCTTGCTGCATGAACGCGGCGCACAATATCCTGCGGAACACAACGTCGGGCATCTTTATAAAGCCCCTGACGCACTTAAGCAGTTTTATCGCGAGAATGACCCTACAAACAGCATGAATCCCGGGATTGGTAAAACAACGCGGAAGAAATACTGGAAAGAGAGCGAAGATGCGGAGCAGCGCATAACGCAAGCGTCTGATTAATTCCTACAGCCAAATTTGAGAGATTGTTTCGCGCGCCTTAATCGTAATAGAGTGACTCTCTGACGCCGGAGTAACGTTTCTCCGGCATTCTATAACGAGGAGCAGGCACATCATGTCGGCTGTTGATGTTTTATCCGAGACCGAACTGGAAGTGCGCGATGCCCTTCCCGATGATGTGCATGCCATCGCCGCGATCTATGCCTGGCATGTGCTTCACGGGCGCGCGTCATTTGAAGAAGTTCCCCCCACCGTTGATGAAATGCGTCAGCGTATGAAAAGCGTGGCTGAGAGCGGTTTACCGTGGCTTATCGCGCTGTATCGCGGCATCGTGGTGGGCTACTGTTACGCCACGCCTTACCGTCCGCGACACGCCTACCGCTATACCCTGGAAGAGTCGATTTACGTGGATGCCAGCATTACCGGGCGCGGTTTTGGCTCGGCGTTAATGTCTGCGCTGATTGAACGCTGCGAACAAGGCCCGTGGCGGCAGATGATTGCCGTTGTGGGAGATGGCAACAATAATTCAGGCTCGCTGCGGCTGCATAAAAAGCACGGCTTCGAGATTGTCGGCCAGCTGCGCAGCGTGGGGTATAAGAAAGGCGACTGGCGGGATACGGTGATTATGCAGCGCCCGCTCAACGATGGAGACTGGACGCTGCCGGAGTAGGCGCTTTCGCCCGGTGGCGCTTCGCTTACCGGGCCTACGTGTCGAGGTCTTTGTAGGCCGGGTAAGGCGAAGCCGCCACCCGGCGCTGACAAACGGCTCAGTCGTTCTGCGCCGTCGCCATCTGTTCCGCTTTCTGCTTTTTATACGTCAATGCTGCGGCCGGAACGGGCTGCACTTTCCCGGTCTCAATCCAGGTTCGCAGGCGGCTCGCGTCCGCAAAGTGCGTATATTTGCCGAAGGCATCCATTACCACCAGCGCCACCGGCTTACCGTTAAACACCGTGCGCATCACCAGACAGTGTCCTGCCGCGTTGGTAAAGCCGGTTTTCGTTAACTGAATATTCCAGTTATCGCGGTATACCAGATGGTTAGTGTTGCGGAACGGCAGCGTATAGGCCGGGTTAGCAAAGGTCGCCATCTCTTCACGGGTGGTACTGAGCTGACCAATCAGCGGATACTGTTTGCTGGCAATCAGCAGTTTCGTCAGATCGCGGGCCGTTGAGACGTTGTTGATCGACAGACCCGTCGGTTCAACATAATGCGTATTGGTCATCCCCAGCGCTTTGGCTTTCGCGTTCATCGCGCGGATAAAGGCGTCGTAGCCGCCCGGATAGTGGTGCGCCAGGCTCGCCGCCGCACGGTTTTCAGACGACATCAGCGCCAGCAGCAGCATATTTTTACGGCTGATTTCACTGTTCAGACGCACGCGAGAGTAGATCCCTTTCATCTCCGGCGTGTGGCTGATATCCACTTTCAGCTTTTCATCCAGCGGCAGATGGGCATCAAGCACCACCATCGCGGTCATTAATTTGGTAATCGAGGCGATCGGGCGCACCAGGTCCGGGTGGCTGGCGTAGATCACCTTATTGGTGTTGAGATCAACAATCATCGCGCTACCGGACGCAATTTGCGGTTGGGCAGCGGCGGCGGTCACCGCGGGCGTTTTAGCGACGGCCGGCACGGCAGCGGACGCGCCCAGCAGCAGCGCCAGGCTAAGTAAAGAGACTCGGAATTTCAGCATGGTGAGACTTCTGATAATTATTCACGCACGTCATGACGTACACCGCCTGTATCAACGGATAAACACAGGCTGGCTTCGGCATCATAGCGGTCACCGGACGTTGTCGCCAGCGGATAATCGTGAACAGATGCTGCATTGCTGGCATTTACGCCAGCAATGCAGTGAACTCAGAAGAGACGGTATCCATAACCCCAAAGAATAACCGTCAGCGCCAGTAGTGCCTCCAGCACCAGCACCCCGATAGCGAGCGTTGAACTGGAAAAACTCAGGCCCTCTTCTTTATTGATATTCAGGAAGGTTGGAACCCCCAGATACAGCAGATAACCGGTGTAAAAGAGGGCAATGGTACCGATCAGCGCGCACAGCCAGACCAGTGGATAGAGCGCAACAATACCGCTTAAGAACAGCGGGGTCGCGACGTATCCGGCAAAGACCATACAGTGCGCCAGCGATGGACGCTGTGGGTAGTTACGCGCCATCCAGTGAATGACGCGCCCCATTATCGCCACGCCCGCCAGCATCAGGCCATAAAAAACGATGGCAAGATAGAGCCCGGTAAACCAGGAAAGCTGAACCACGGTGCCGTCACCGAAGTTCCAGCCGATTTGTGTTGTTCCGATAAAAGCGCATATTACCGGCACCGCAGCCATCAGCAGCACATGATGCGTGTAATGATGCGAGACCGTTTCGTTCTCACTTTTAATGACATGCATTTCACGATCGGGATGGGAGAAAAGTCCCCAGACATGGTTCATAGCGCCCCCTTGTTGTCGGCCCGTCAGCGATACCTTAAGTATAATGCAGGCTTTAGATTATTTTCTGTACAGTGGGAAATTTCCGTTGATTTCCCCGCTGTTGATTCATGGGGTATATGATTAAACGAGGTATGCAGAGGGAGATAACATTTACGTAATGGATATTAACGCACTCATTGAACAATATGGCTATGCCGCGCTGGTCATCGGCAGCGTGGCAGAAGGTGAAACCATCACGCTGTTAGGCGGCGTCGCCGCGCATCAGGGATTGCTGAAATTCCCGCTGGTCGTTGCCGCGGTCGCGCTGGGCGGGATGATTGGCGATCAGCTGCTCTACTTTCTCGGGCTGCGCTTCGGGCCAACGCTGCTTAAGCGTTTCGCAAAGCACCAGAAGAAAATCCGCCGCGCTCAACGGCTCATTCAGCGTCATCCCTATCTGTTCGTCATCGGCACGCGCTTTATGTATGGCTTTCGCATCATCGGGCCGATACTGATTGGCGCCAGCCATCTGCCGCCCAAAATTTTCCTGCCGCTCAATATTGCGGGTGCGATTGCCTGGGCGCTGATCTTTACGACGCTCGGCTACGTGGGGGGCGAAGTGATTGCGCCATGGCTGCATAATCTCGACCAGCACCTGAAGCACTGGGCGTGGTTGATTCTGGTGGTTGTGGCGGTGATTGGGGTCAGGCTGTGGCTGAAGCATCGGGAAAAGGCGCGGGATGATGAGTAGCCGGGTGCGGCCTGATGCCCTCACCCTACCCCTCTCCCACAGGGAGAGGGAATAAGGTATCTACCCCTCCGGCTTAAACTGCGGGTTCGCCAGCATAAAACCCCCGTCGACAATAAACGATTGCCCCGTCGTGTAGCTGGCGTCGCTGTCGCACAGCCACGCGACCAGGCTGGCAATCTCTCTGGTGTGACCCGGCCTTGCCAGCGGGATTTCCGGCATTGAACCGTCCCTCACTTCGCTGTCGTCCATGTCGTTCATCGGTGTGGCAATGGCACCCGGCGCGACGGCGTTCACCAGAATATTGTGCTTAACCAGTTCCATCGCCATGGATTTGGTTAACCCGCCGAGCGCGTGTTTTGCCGCCGTGTAGGCGCTGGCCTCCGGCAGCGGCGTGTGCTCATGCACCGAGGTAATGTTCACGATTCGCCCCCCTTCCCCCTGCTTCACCATCTGCCGGGCGGCAATTTGTGAACAGAGAAAGGCGCCGTCCACGTCGACGGTGAAAATCGTCCGCCAGTCGTCAAACGGCATATCAAGGAACGGCGCTTTGGTCATCGCCCCCGCATTATTGACCAGCACGTCCAGCCGACCAAAACGCGCAATCAGCGTTTCAATGGCCTCTGCGCCTTCCGGCAGCGTGCTTAAATCAAGATGGATAGCCTCTGCGCGCTGCCCCTGTGCTTCGACTTCGCGGCAGGTTTCCAGCGCGCCTTTTTCATCCGAGTGCCAGGTGACGCCAATATCAAACCCGCGCCCGGCGAGCATCAGGGCCGTGGTTTTACCAATCCCGGAATCGGATGCGGTCACAATCGCTACTCTGGTCATACTCACCTCCTGAAAAACTGCGAAGAGGTAAGTATAGATAATGACCTTTTTTAGCCGTGGTGATAGCCACCGCCCAGCGCCGACGTCAGCTGCAGCGTGGCGTCAACATACTGGCCTTTCAGCAGCACTCCGGCGAGCTGTTCCCTGAGGGCCGGTATTCTGGCTTCACTGACCCGGGAGCCCGCAACGATCCCCGCGCTGAAACGCGCCTGCGCCAGCGCCACAACCCGCGCCGCATCTTTTTCAACCAGCTGCTGATGGCGGTTCTTCGCCGTCAGCGTTTCGACTTCACTGGCCGTGCGTGCCACCTGATTGACGGCTTCGACCACCGCTTTGTTGTAGTTTGCCACCGAGAGATTATTCTGCGCCTGGGCGATATCAAGGCTGGCGTTCAGCCTGCCGCTGTCAAAAATCGGCAGCGTCAATCCGGCGGTCACGCCCATCTGCTGCGCTGACGAGCGAAACAGATCGCTCAGATGGAGGGCATCCTGCTGTAAGAACGCCATCAGGTTTACGTCAGGATAGAACGCCGCTCTGGCCGCCTCCACCTCGCTCATGGAGGCTTCGATGTACCAGTGCGCTTCTTGAAGATCCGGACGGCGTGCCAGCAGTTCATAACCGAGCGTCGACGGTAACGAAGCGTCTACCGTTGGCAGCACATGGCGCGTAAGCGTCACGGAGGAAGAGTTCGTCAGCGCGACCAGACGCGCCTCGACGGCTTTCATCTTCCCGTTGACTTCTGCCAGCTGCTCTTCGGTTTTGTTGGCGTCGATATCGGTTTCCACCCCCTCCACGGAGGAGGTGATCCCGTGCTGATACAGCTCGCGGTCGGCGCCGATAATGTTGTCCTGCTCATGTTTGATCTGCGCGAGAACCTCCCCCGCGGCGGCCTGAGTTTGCCACTCCCAGTAGAGCCGCGCCACGCTGCCGGCCAGCAGCTGGCGGGTCTGCTCTAGCTCCGCTTTTTGCGCATTCACTTTGCCAATCCGGGCCTCGACCCGGGCGCGATTTTTGCCCCACAGATCGAGATCCCAGCCTGCGGTCAGGCCAAAGGTGCCGTTGGTGTACCACGGGCCGGTGGTGCCTGCAGCCGGGTCGGTAACGGCGAAGGGCCCCATCAGCCCTTCGGCGGACATTTTCTGCCGTTCCGCATCGGCGGAAAAATCAATTTGTGGACCATCGGCCGCCATAACGGCTTTGGCCTGGGCTTCGGCAAGCGTAATACGCTGGCGGGCAATCTGCATATCCGGCGCATCGCTTAATGCTTTCGCAATCAGCCCGTTAAGCTGGGGATCGTTATACGCTTTCCACCACTCATTTTTCGGCCAGTC
Organism: Enterobacter sp. KB-221C9; assembly: GCF_041320715.1. Lineage (NCBI taxonomy): Bacteria > Pseudomonadati > Pseudomonadota > Gammaproteobacteria > Enterobacterales > Enterobacteriaceae > Enterobacter > Enterobacter sp. KB-221C9. The sequence goes on along the minus strand of NZ_JBGIWG010000008.1, from coordinate 192,243 downwards.
CTGATGATTCAGAACCGTATTCACCGACGCCGCAGTGGTTTGCGCTTTAAGGGGAGATACCGTGGCATGTTCAGGCGCACAGGCGGCCAGAATAAAAAAGAAGGGAGCACTCAGAGATAAAATAAGAGAACGTTTCATGACGCCATAAACTCAAAAAATAAAGGCGCACGTTACGCTCGATGTCGTTCGTTGTTTTAGTAACGCGTGGCAATCCGCAAATTGTCATACATTTTAATACTCGGAAATTTATTCCCAAAGATAATGATTAAGTTGAATACATTCATGCCAAATATAAATACGCTGCTACACTTATTCAGGACATACATGAGCAGGAGAAGGGAATGAAAATATTACTGTGGGTTATTTTGATTATATTTCTGATAGGGCTCTTAGTGGTCACCGGCGTATTCAAGATGATTTTCTGATTTATTTGCCCGGCGCATTGCCGGGCAACGGCCTTGATATCACGCTTTCAGCGAAGCGCCTTTCGTGGCAATAACCTCTTTATACCAGTAGAAACTTTTCTTACGGCTGCGCGCCAGCGTGCCGTTACCGCTATCATCGCGATCGACGTAAATAAAGCCGTAGCGCTTAGAGAGTTCAGCTTTAGACGCGCTCACCAGGTCAATAGGCCCCCAGCTGGTATACCCCATCACCTCAACACCGTCTTCAATCGCTTCACGCACCTGTACCAGATGGTCGTTGAGGTAGCTGATGCGATAGTCATCCTGCACCACGCCGTCCGCATCCGGTTTATCCTTCGCCCCGAGGCCATTTTCCACGATAAACAACGGCTTCTGATAGCGATCCCAAAGCACGTTTAACAGGGTGCGCAGACCGATGGGGTCAATCTGCCAGCCCCATTCGGAACTGGCCAGATGCGGGTTTGGCACCATGCTCAGGATGTTGCCGCGCGCCTGCTGGTTGAGAGCGTCATCCGCGGTGACGCAGCCCGTCATGTAGTAGCTGAACGAGATAAAATCGACGGTCGATTTCAGCGCCTCGCGGTCGGCATCCGTGACCTCAAGCTGGATCCCGCTGTCGCGGAAGAAGCGCTGCATATACCCTGGATACGACCCGCGGCACTGTACGTCACCAAAGAATTGCCACGCGCGGTTTTCCTGCAGCGTCTCCAGGACATCCTCCGGCTTGCAGGTCAGCGGATACATCAGGCCGCCCAGTAGCATGTTGCCGATTCTGGCGTCCGGGATAATCTCATGGCAGGCCTTCACCGCCAGCGCGCTGGCCACCAGCTGGTGGTGGATCGCCTGGTACACCTCCCCTTTGCTGCTGGTTTCCGGCAGGCCCACGCCGGTCATCGGCGCGTGCAGGGACATATTGATCTCGTTGAAGGTCAGCCAGAGCTTCACCTTCTCTTTGTAGCGCGTAAACACGGTACGGGCGTAGCGCTCGAAGAAGCCAATAGTCTGGCGGCTGCCCCAGCCGCCGTACTGTTTCACCAGCCCCCACGGCATCTCGTAATGCGATAGCGTCACCAGCGGGGTAATGTCGTGCGCGGCCAGCTCGTCAAACAGCCGGTCGTAAAACGCCAGCCCCGCTTCGTTCGGCTGCTGCTCGTCGCCGTTCGGAAAAATGCGGGTCCAGGCAATGGAGACGCGCAGGCAGCTAAAGCCCATCTCGGCGAACAGCTTGATGTCTTCCGGGTAGCGGTGATAGAAGTCGATGGCGACATCCTTGATGCCGCTGTCGCCCGCCACGCGCTCAACCACCGGGCCGAAAACACCCTGCGGCTGAACGTCTGAGGTGGACAGCCCTTTGCCATCCTCCAGATACGCGCCTTCTACCTGATTCGCGGCAACCGCGCCGCCCCATAAAAAATCGTCCGGGAAAGTTTTCATCACGTTCTCCTGTTATTGATGGCTTACGCTGAGTAACGGCGCACCGGCGTTGACGGACGTTGCCGCCACGGTCACCACGTCACGATACTCATCGCTGTTACTGATAATAATCGGGGTCGCCAGGTCGTATCCGGCGTCGATAATCGCCTGTCGGTCAAACTCCAGCAGCAGGTCGCCCGGCTGCACCCTGTCGCCCACCTTCACGTGGGCGGTAAACGGCTTGCCGTCGAGCTTCACGGTGTCGATACCCACGTGGATCAACACTTCAATCCCGCTGTCGCTGAGCAGGCCGATGGCGTGTTTGGTCTGGAAAAGCGAAGCCACCACGCCGGCAAACGGGGCAACCACCCTGTTGTCGGAGGGAATAATCGCGGCACCGCTGCCCAGCAGGCCGCTGGCAAAGGTGGTATCCGGCACCTGGTCGAGCGCCAGAACGGTGCCGGTCATCGGCGCCAGCACATCGTTTTCACCCGCTGGCGCAACCGCCTCGGGCGCTGAGCGTGCCGGCATGCCCGCCACCAGCGTCAGGGCGCAGCTCAGCACCAGCGCCACCACGGTGCCGATAATGCCGCCCCACAGCGTGGCGTCTACCCCACCCGGCGGGATCATCTGGGCGATAGTAAAGACGTTGGCAAAGCCAAAGGAGTACACGTGGGTGTCGCTGAAGCCGACAATCGCGCCGCCGATTGCCCCCGCCACGCAGCCGAAAATAAACGGTCTGCGCAGCGGCAGGTTAACGCCATAGACCGCTGGCTCGGTGATGCCGAAGATCCCTGCCGTCACGGACGACCCGGCCAGCATTTTCTGACGTGCGTCGCGGGTACGCAGGAAGATCCCCAGCGCAGCCCCCACCTGGCCGAACACCGCAGGCAGCAGCATTGGCAGCATGGAGTCATGCCCCAGCACCGCGAGGTTGTTAATCATCAGCGGCACCAGCCCCCAGTGCAGGCCAAAGATGACGCAGACCTGCCACAGCGCGCCCATCGCCGCGCCCGCCAGCCACGGTGCCAGGACGTAAATCCACTGGTAGCCGTTGGCCAGCAGCTGGCTCAGCCAGGTTGCCAGCGGGCCAATCACCAGGAAGGTCAGCGGCACGGTTAATCCTAAGCAGATCAGCGGCGCGAAGAAGTTTTTCATCGAGGACGGCAGCAGCCTGGTGCTCTGTTTTTCCAGCCAGCAGCTAACCCACGCGGCGAGAATGATTGGGATCACCGACGAGCTGTAGTTAAACCAGGTCACCGGGATGCCGAGAAACGCCTCGGAAACCGCCCCCGGCTGCTGGCTGGCATTAAAGGCGGCGATCATCATCGGGTGAGTGAGCGCCCCGCCGATCACCATGGTAATAAACGGGTTGCCGCCGAATTTTTTCCCGGCGGTATAGCCCAACACCAGCGGGAAGAAGAAGAACAGCGCGTCGCTGGCGGCAAACCAGATTTTATAGGTGCCGCTCTCGGTGCTGAGCCAGCCGCAGACAACCGCCAGCGCCAGCAGCCCTTTCAGAATACCGGACGCGGCCAGAATGCCGATAAACGGGGTGAAGATCCCGGAGACGATATCAATCAGGCGGCCCAGCAGATTACCCTTTTCGCCCTTCTCTTCCGCCACGGGCGCGTCATCGGCAAGGCCTGCTTCATTGCGCACTGCCTGCCAGACGTCGTGAACGTGGTTGCCAATCACCACCTGAAACTGGCCGCCGCTTTCGACCACCATGATGACGCCCGGGTTTTTCTTAAGCCCTTCCGCATCCGCTTTCTGGTTCTCTTTCAGTTTGAAGCGAAGCCGGGTCGCGCAGTGCACGAGGCTGACGATGTTCTCTTTTCCGCCAACGTGGCCGAGAATATCCTTCGCTAAAGCCTGGTATTCCATCTCGATTTCCTTACATCCGATGCCCGCAGGCACCTGTTGACTGAGTACAAAAAATAAAAAAACCCGAGAACGACCTTCTTACGAAGGCCGCGCTCAGGTTTTGCCTGCGTGATGCAGTAACAATCCTGTTTTGAGGCTTAACGCCCCTCTTTTCTCACCCGCTCGATATGAATGGCGAGGAACATAATTTCTTCGGTTGTCAGCTCACGCTGATAGCTTTTGTTCAGGTGCTGCGCGATTTTCTCGGCGCATTTCCACGCTTTCGCGTAGTTGTCTTTTACTGCCGTATGCAGCGAGACGTCGTCATCTTCCACCACGGTGCGGGTCAGCATCCGCTGGGCAAAAAACTTCAGGTGGGTGACAAAACGCTGATAGCTGAGCGACTCTTCATCGTACTCAAGCTGCAGCTGATACTTCACCAGCTGCAGGATCTCCTGCATCACCCGCGTCACGTGCATCACTTCCGGCATTTCGCTGTTCAGCTGCGCGGTGACCAGATGCAGCGCGATAAACCCGGCCTCATCCTCCTCCAGTTCGACGTTAAGGCGTCTGGCGATAATGGCCCGCGCCTCCTGCCCTAATTCGAACTCCTTCGGATACAGCCGTTTAATATCCCACAGCAGCACGTTTTTGATGGCCAGCCCTTTCTTCTGCCGCTCAATAGCAAAGTAGCAGTGATCGGTTAGGGTGATATACAAACTCTCCTGCAACTTGCCCAGCCGCTGCGCCGCCAGCCCGATGATGCGGTCGCAGGTGGTCATCACCTCCAGCGGAATTTGACTCAGCAGCTCCCCAAGTCGACGCACCAGCTCATCGCTTTGTAACGCAAACACCTTTTCAACCAACGCGGTATCCAGCGCTTCACCGACGCGCTTCTGAAAGGCCAGCCCACGGCCCATCACCACCTGTTCGCGCCCGCGCTCATCCTGAACAACCACCACGTTATTATTGAGTATCTTGGCGATTTTCATCTGAACCCCAGAAACAAAAAAACCTGACCTCCGGCAGATGCCAGAAAATCAGGTTTTGCCTGCCTAAGCAGTAACAATCCAGTTCTGGCACTCTATCAGTTTCATTCGTAGCCTCAATGCGTCACGCATCAGAAACGTGACGCGGATCGAACTTGCTACGCTGATATCAGAAGCTCACCACCGTTTTCAGCTCGGTGACCCAGGCATCCTGGGTGCGACTGACCCCGCCGGGATGGTGCCAGTACTGAATGCCCGGCTGCAGTTCAAGCCACGGCACGGGACGAAAACGGTAGTAAAACTCGCCGTTCAGGGAATGGCCCGGCACCGGGTGATATGCCGGATTGTTGTAATCGCTCACGCCGCTCAGGCTGTTCAGGTAACGCTGATTGCGGGCGTACTGGCTGCTCATATCAATCCAGGTTAAGCCAAAGCCAATCCAGTCCTCCGGTCGCGCATCAAACAGCCCCCGGTAGCGCAGCGAGGCGGCGTAAACCTGGTGCATGTAGTTAGTGCTCTGATCCGCAAGGCTCATGCTGAAAGAGGTGCTCAACCCGCGATTCGGGTCATCCTGATGTTGCGTTATCTGCTGGTTCAGACCGGCGTACATGAACCAGGTCCGGCTGTGGGTATCAAAGCCGTTAGGGTCCGTCGCGCCCGCACCGCCGGATTTGCCGCGATAGAGATCGGTTTGCGGCGCGTTGGTAAACACCACGCCCAGGTTGTACGCGCCCGGCAGGCCGTTAATCAGCGGACGCGCTTCGATTTCAACCGGCAGTAAGACCCCTTTGCTGCCCTTCGTCGACCAGCTCCAGGCGTGGCTGCGGCTGGAGGCCTCCGGATTTTGCTCCATCACGCCGCCCTTCAGGGTCAGCGTCGGCGTTAATTTATAGGCAAGCGTGGTGCCCCAGGTGTGAACGTTCCAGTTGTTCCAGGTCAGCGAGTTGGCTGACTTCCCGCCGCACTGCGACAGCAGCTGGAAATCACAGGGGATAATTTGATCGAAGGTTTGCACCTTGTTCATCATCCCGATGCGCCAGGTCAGACGCCGGTCGTCAAAGCTGCGGGCAAAGGTCAGCCAGCCGAGACGAGTAATCGACTGCCCGCCCCAGCTCTCCTGGGTCAGGTCGTTAAAGTTGACGCGCGGATCCTGCACGCGTTTGGTGGTGAGGTCGTCATTGTGGTTACGGTTGACGATGTTCCCCTCGATACGCGCATCCGGGATACCGGTCCAGCGCTCCAGGTCCTGGTTGAAGGTCAGCGCAAACTGGTCAATATAGGCCACGTGGGAGTCGTGGTTATATCCGCCACCGCCGTTCCAGCCAATTTCATTCAGGTATCCGAGGTTATAGGTAAATCCGTTATCGTTAAGGATTTTACGTATTCCGAGCATTTCGCCCAGAACAGGCTCCGGCGGAGCTTCAAACCCTAATACCGTTCCGTTCCAGTCTTGCGCCATCGACAGCGGGGATATCGTCAATAAGGCGAGCGCATAGAGTTTATTTTTATATGCCATGATAACAACCTGTGATTGAGTATTGAGTGCGTAACCGGCCGCAGGAAATTTTTCTATTTCCTGTCGATATTTCATTTTTTAAAATCAGTAAAAAGCGCTAAGCCAAATGTCACTCCTGCGTAAACGACAGGCAAAAAAAAACCTAAGCGCTCCACAGCGAAATGCTGTGAAACGCTTAGGTTTTGCCTGTTAACCAGTAACAATCCTGCGTTGAAAACAGTGGCACCTTAACACCGTCGCGCCACGTTGAAAACCTAAACTGTTTTCTGGTTTAAAAAAGTGTGAGCAATTTAACGCTTATTATTTAGACTGAATCACCCGGGCAATATCAGACGAAGTCTGTAATGTCCGAATCTCCTGAAATAACCCCAGCGCTTCATCGTACTCTTTGCGTAAATAACTCAGCCACTGTTTAATTCGCGCGACGTGATACAAACCGGTGTCGCCCTGCTTTTCCAGACGGCTGTATTTTTGCAGCAGCGTGACGACGTCTGCCCACGGCATCCGCGGCTCGTTATATTTCACCACCCGGCTGAGGTTGGGCACATTCAGCGCGCCGCGACCGATCATTACCGCATCGCAGCCGGTGGCGTTCAGACAGGCCTGCGCGCTCTCGTAATCCCAGATTTCGCCGTTGGCGATCACCGGAATGGTGAGGCGTTTGCGGATCTCACCGATCGCCTGCCAGTTAATGCGCTCGGCTTTGTAGCCATCTTCTTTGGTGCGGCCATGCACCACCAGCTCGGTGGCCCCGGCCTGCTGCACCGCATCGGCGATTTCAAACTGCCGCGCATCGCTGTCCCATCCCAGGCGCACCTTCACCGTCACCGGCAAATGCGAGGGCACGGCTTCACGCATCGCTTTCGCGCCGCGGTAAATCAGCTCAGGATCTTTCAGCAACGTCGCCCCGCCGCCGCTGCCGTTCACCAGCTTCGACGGGCAGCCGCAGTTGAGATCCACCCCGTAAGAGCCCAGCTCAACCGCGCGGGCGGCGTTTTCCGCCAGCCATTCCGGATACTGGCCGAGCAGCTGAATACGCACCAGCGTGCCGGAAGAGGTCCGGCTCTGGTTGTGCAGCTCGGGGCACAGGCGGAAGAAGGATTTTACCGGCAACAACATATCGACCACGCGCAGAAATTCCGTCACGCAGAGATCGTAATCGTTCACCTCGGTCAGAAGCTCGCGCACGAGGGAGTCGAGCACGCCTTCCATTGGGGCCAGTAAAACACGCATAGCAGTACCTGTGAAAAAAGACGCGCTATAGTAGCCGCTCTCTATATCGCTGGGAAGCGCTTCTGTTCAGGGAAAAAGTCAGCCGGCGTTGCCCCGACAATGGCGCGAAACGCCGCCGCAAATGCCGCCGGGCCAGAAAACCCCAGCATCCAGGCCACCTGCTTAGCCGGGTATCCGTTTGCGAGCAGGTCCAGCGAGGCACAAATCCTTGCGCGCTGTCGCCAGGCCCGGAAGCTAAACCCTGTATCTTTGATAAACGCGCGTGAAAATGTGCGTTCAGACATCGCGGCCTGTTCCGCCAGTCTTTCCATAGAAACATCCCAGAGATTGTTGGCAATGATGTCACAGGCGACGCGATGTAACCGTTCATCAACGGGCATCGGTAATTCGGCCGAAATCTGCTGCGTCTCGCTGAGGATGTCGAGCAGCAAAACGGCCATGCTGCGCTGAGTGGCTGGCCGGTATTCCGCGCTGAACAGCCCGGCAATCAGCTCTTTGAACAACGCTGTCGCCATAATCACGTGAACCTCTTCTTTTCGTTTAAAAGGTTCACATTGTGATATCAGCGCCGGGCTAAACCAGACCGCCCGGAGCTCCGTTGCGGATAACACGCTGTAGGTGTGTTCCTGAAAGGGAGGGATCCACAGCGCGCGCTGAGGCGGTATGACCCAACGCTTATTGCCGGTTTCGACCAGCATCACCCCTTTGATGGCAAACAAAAGTTGCCCCTGCGAATGCCGGTGAGGCGGATCCACTTCGCCGCGCGTATAGCTAATTGCCCCTCTGGACCATCCGATGGCATCGTCGTGAATTGGCGTTTTATCGATAACGGTTGGCATTTCACATTCCTCCCTTCCTCTTATGATGCTGCTTGTACACGTAACCGGAGAGAGACGCAATGCACATTCATTTTATCATTCATGAACATTTCGAAGCGCCAGGCGCCTATGAAATCTGGGGGAAAAATCGCGGCTGTAGCCTGAGCTACTCCAGAGTTTATCAGGGCGATCCGCTACCCGAAGACCTGGAGAGCACAGACCTGCTTATCATCATGGGAGGCCCGCAGTCGCCTGCCACCACGCTTCAGGAGTGCCCCTGGTTTGATGCGCAGGCGGAAATGCGGCTCATCGGCCGCGCGATAGAGGCGGGTAAAGCGGTAATTGGCGTTTGTCTGGGCTCGCAGCTTATCGGTGAAGCGCTGGGCGCAGCGTTTTGCCATAGCCCGGAAAAAGAGATCGGCAAATTTCCCGTCAGGCTCACTGAGGCAGGCAAGGCCAACCCGCTCTTTGAGGACTTTGGCAGCGTGCTGAACGTCGGTCACTGGCATAACGACATGCCAGGGTTAACGCCGCAGGCTAAGGTGCTCGCTTACAGCGAGGGCTGTCCCCGTCAGATCGTGCAATATGGCGAACGGGTTTACGGTTTTCAGTGCCATATGGAGCTGACGCCGGAGGTCGTTGAGCTGCTGATTGAACATTCGCAGAACGATCTCCGCCGCGCGGCTGAATTTCGTTTTGTCGAAACGGCGGAAAAACTTCGCTCGCATGATTATCGCGAAATGAATCAGGTGCTGTTTTCCTTTCTGGATAAACTCACCGCCCAACACCATGCCTGACTCAGAGGCATTTCACTGGCTCCTCACTTCGCCACCGCACGCCCTTTCCTCTAAACTGTAGCCTGGCCCTGTGCGGAGATACCGGACGTTCCATTCTGGAATGTCTGGTATGCTCAAATTTCATGATGTGATCCGTGGCACATTTTTAGGTTTAATTGTATGATGAATGCGTTTCAGCAAGGACTAACACCATGAGCAAATCATTGAACATTATCTGGCAATATCTGCGCGCATTCGTCCTGATTTACGCCTGCCTGTATGCCGGGATTTTCATCGCGTCGCTGCTGCCCATCGTCATTCCCGGCAGCATTATCGGCATGCTGATCCTCTTTGTTTTGCTGGCGCTGCAAATCCTGCCCGCAAAATGGGTCAACCCCGGCTGCTTCGTCCTCATTCGCTATATGGCGCTGCTTTTCGTGCCTATCGGCGTCGGGGTCATGCAGTATTTTGATTTGCTCAAAGCCCAGTTCGGCCCGATTGTGGTCTCCTGCGCGGTCAGCACGCTGGTGGTTTTCCTGGTGGTGAGCTGGAGTTCGCATCTGGTGCATGGCGAACGTAACGTGGTCGGGGAGAAAACAAAAAAATGATGGCCAATATCTGGTGGTCGCTGCCGTTAACCCTGGTGGTATTCTTCGCCGCGCGCAAGCTTGCCGCACGTTTCAAAATGCCGTTGCTGAACCCGCTGCTGGTGGCGATGGTGGTCATTATTCCGTTCCTGCTGCTCACCGGCATTCCTTACGAACGTTACTTTGCCGGCAGCAAAATTTTAAACGACCTGCTGCAGCCTGCCGTTGTGGCGCTCGCCTTTCCTTTATATGAGCAGCTCCACCAGATCCGCGCCCGCTGGAAATCCATCATCACCATCTGTTTTGTGGGCAGCCTGGTGGCGATGATCACCGGCACGTCGGTGGCCCTATTGATGGGGGCCTCCCCGCAGATTGCCGCCTCTATTCTGCCTAAATCGGTGACCACGCCTATCGCGATGGCGGTCGGTGGCAGCCTTGGCGGGATCCCGGCCATCAGCGCGATGTGCGTCATTTTCGTCGGTATTCTCGGTGCGGTGTTTGGTCATACCCTGCTGAACGGCATGCGTATTCATACTAAAGCGGCACGGGGACTGTCGATGGGGACCGCCTCCCACGCCCTGGGCACTGCACGCTGTGCGGAGCTGGATTATCAGGAAGGGGCGTTTAGCTCGCTGGCGCTGGTGATCTGCGGGATTATCACCTCTCTGCTGGCCCCGTTCATTTTCCCGCTGATTCTGGCGGTGATGGGCTAAAATTTGCGATGCGTCGCGCAAATTTCATTTTGATTTCATAAGTTGCATACATAATGAGAAGTGGATCACATATAAAGCCCTGACGGCTCCGTAAACTACCGATCCATTAACCTTTATGAGGCAAACGCCATGCACCCACGTTTTCAAGCTGCTTTCGCCCAGCTTGCAGAGAATTTGCAGTCAGCCCTGGCTCCCGTTCTGGCAGATGCACACTTCCCCGCCCTGCTGACCGCGGAGCAGGTCACGATGCTGAAACAGGCAACGGGACTGGACGAAGACGCGCTGGCTTTCGCACTGCTTCCCCTGGCTGCCGCCTGCGCGCGCGCCGATCTCTCCCACTTTAACGTCGGGGCGATTGCGCGCGGCGGCAGTGGAACCTGGTACTTCGGCGGCAACATGGAGTTCCTGGGCGCGACCATGCAGCAGACCGTTCACGCCGAGCAGAGCGCCATCAGCCACGCCTGGCTGCGCGGTGAAAAAGCCCTGAGCGCCATTACCGTTAACTACACCCCCTGCGGCCACTGCCGTCAGTTCATGAACGAGCTGAACAGCGGGCTGCAGCTGCGCATCAACCTGCCGGGCCGCGCGCCGCACACGCTGGCTGATTACCTTCCAGACGCGTTTGGCCCGAAAGATCTGGAGATCAAAACGCTGCTGATGGACGAACAGGACCACGGTTTCGCCCTGTCCGGCGATGACCTGAACCAGGCGGCCATTGCCGCGGCCAACAAGAGCCATACGCCGTACAGCAAGTCCCCGAGCGGCGTGGCGCTGCAGTGCCGCGATGGCCGAATCTTTAGCGGCAGCTATGCGGAAAACGCCGCGTTTAACCCAACGCTGCCACCGCTGCAGGGCGCGCTTAACCTGCTGAGCCTGAACGGCTATGACTATCCGGACATTCAGCGCGCCGTTCTGGCTGAGATTGCCGATGCGCCACTGATCCAGTGGGATGCCACCGCCGCAACGCTCAAAGCGTTAGGCTGTACGACAATTGACCGCGTACTGCTTGCGTAATCCTTCCGGCGGGCAGAAATGCCCGCCAGTTTGCTGAAAAACCCCTCAGTTGAGTCGCTGTTTCTTGCGCTAACCAGGCGGGTAAAGTAGCCTGAGTTAAATTTCATCCACGAACGAGCCATCTCCATGTTAAAGCGCGTTTTTTACAGCCTGTCTGTCCTGGTCGGCATACTGCTGTTGATCGTGCTGGGCCTCGACCGCTGGATGAGCTGGAAAACCGCCCCCTACATCTTTGATGACCTGCAGGACCTGCCCTATCGTCAGGTTGGCGTGGTGCTCGGCACCGCCAAGTATTACCGCACCGGCGTCATTAACCAGTATTACCGTTACCGCATTCAGGGCGCACTGAACGCCTACAACAGCGGCAAGGTGAACTACCTGCTGTTAAGCGGGGATAACGCCCTGCAAAGCTACAATGAACCGGTGACGATGCGAAAGGACCTGATTGCGGCGGGCGTGGATCCTGCCGACATCGTGCTCGACTACGCCGGATTCCGCACCCTGGACTCCATCGTGCGCACGCGCAAAGTCTTCGACACCAATGACTTCATCATCATCACCCAGCGCTTCCACTGCGAACGCGCGCTGTTTATCGCGCTGCATATGGGCATTCAGGCGCAGTGCTACGCGGTGCCGTCGCCAAAAGATATGCTGAGCGTGCGCGTTCGCGAGTTTGGCGCCCGTTTTGGCGCGCTGGCTGACCTGTATATTTTCAAACGCGAACCGCGCTTTTTAGGCCCGCTGGTGCCCATTCCGGCGATGCATGAAGTACCGGAAGATGCCCAGGGTTACCCGGCCGTCACGCCCGAACAGCTGCTTGATATGCAGAAAAAAGAGAAATAACAGGACCGCCTTTATGCTTTCTTTACGCCGGGCCTGACGCTTTTTATCCCCCCTTTACGCCGCCCCCTTTAAGCTGAGTTCACTGCCGCTACGGCTTCATTGAAGAATGACTATGAACTCAATAATGAATGCGTTTTTCCTCAAAAGTCTCCGTCCGTATTTTAACTTTCCCGGTTTATCACTTCCCGGCGCTCTCAATTCCGGTCTCTGGCTTGATGAAAAAATTGACGCCCTGCAGCACAACATTTCAGTGGAAGTGGCAGATTATCTGGAACGTTACCCGCAGACGAAACATGTTGACGTTTACCTGAACGATATCAACGGCACGATGCGCGGCAAGCGTCTGTCGGTGGAGAGCATGCTGACCCTGGAAAAAGGCTGTTATTTTCCCCTTTCGGTCTACTCGATGGATCAGAAAGGAAAAATTGCCGCCCCGCTTCATGATGAGCCGGACCGACTCTGCGTTCCGGTCGTAGGCTCCCTGCGCCCCTGTCCGCAAGATCCGCAGCACAACGCGCAGATCCTGCTGACGATGAAAGATAGCGACGACACCCCCTGCCCGCTTGAGCCGCGCGTGATACTGCAGAACGTGCTGGCCCGCTTCCACCAGCACGGCCTCTTCCCGGTGATTGCCCCGGAAATCGAGTTCTATCTGACGGGGAATGACGATCGGGATCAGCAAAATCAGGGCTGTTTTCACATGGATACTACGACAGCCCACGCGGCGCTGTTTGACGAGCTGGAACAGCTGGCGCACCTGCAGCGCATCCCGCTGTCCGGGATCGTGGCGGAGGCCGAGTCCGGTCAGTACGAATTAAACCTGAAGCACGGCCATCGCGTCGTTGAGGTCTGCGATAATGTGCTGGCGCTTCGTCGCCTGACCCGATACGTTGCCGAAAAGCACGGCCTGCAGGCCAACTTTATGGCTAAGCCTTTCAGCCAGCTGTCCGGCAGCGGCTTGCACTTCCATTTCAGCCTGAATAACAGTCGCGGCGAAAACGTCTTTGCTTCTCCGGTGAACGCGCTTAACAGCATGATGCGTTTGTGCATCGCGGGCCAGCTGGCGCTGATGCCCGCCTCAATCGCCATTCTTGCGCCGGGCGTCAACGCGTTTCGTCGCCTGCGTAAAAACCTGACGGAACCCGTATTTAACTCCTGGGGCTATAACACCCGCTCCGCCGCTTTGCGTATTCCCTGCTCGGATGACAGCAACCGTCGTATCGAATACCGGCTGGCCGGGGCTGATGCCAATCCGTATCTGGTGGCAGCCACTATCCTTACCGGCATGCTGTACGGGCTGGAAAACATCGACGAGGAGGAGTTGCCCGAACCGCAGGATGAGCAGCCCGAACTGCCGCTGTTTCAGCAGGAGGCGATTGAGACCTTTGCCCGCTGTCAATACCTCACCGACAGCCTGGGCGACGCCTTTTCCGAACAGTGGGTCGCCTGCAAGCTCTCTGAACTCGACTGGTTTGAACGCATTGTGACCCGAGAGGAGTCACAGCTGGCATAAGGCATAAAAAAAGCCCGCTCGATGAGCGGGCCGGATAACGCGAGGAGCAATTACTTCTTACGCGCGTACTTCAGTGAATCCAGCGCAACCGCGAAGATAATGATGGCGCCTTTGATGATGTACTGCCAGTACGGGTTCACGCCGATGTAGGTCAACCCGTAGTTGATGACGGTGAAGATGATCACACCGGTCACCACGCCCAGTACCGTACCCACACCGCCGCTGAAGGAGACGCCGCCCACCACGCAGGCTGCGATCGCATCCAGCTCGTACATGAAGCCGAGGTTATTGGTTGCAGAGCCGATACGGCCCGCTTCCAGCATCCCGCCGAAGGCGTAGAATACGCCGGACAGCGCATAGATGAAGAGCAGGTTCAGGGCAACGTTTACGCCGGAGACTTTCGCCGCTTCCGGGTTACCGCCGATTGCGAAGATGTTTTTACCAAAGCGCGTTTTGTTCCACAGGATCCAGACGAAGGCTACCGCAATCAGCGCATAGAAGGTGATATACGACAGGCGGAAGCTGCCCAGCGCGATAAACCCTTGCGTAAAGGTCGAGAAGCCGCTGTCAAAGCCCGAGATAGGTGAAGCACCGACAAAGTCGTAGTACAGGGAGTTGATACCGTAAACGATGATCATCGTACCCAGCGTGGTGATAAACGGCGTCACGTTCAGGTAGGCGATGATAATACCGTTGATCAGACCAATCACCGCGCCGATAGCGCAGACAATCAGGATCACGACGAAAATCGGCATGGTGGCCATTTCCGGGAAGACCTTGTTGGCGTTTTCCATCGACTGCAGAAGGGTTGCCGCGATAACCGCCGCCAGACCCACCTGGCGACCGGCAGAAAGGTCCGTCCCCTGGGTCACGATCAGGCCCGCCACGCCCAGCGCAATGATAATACGCACGGAGGACTGGGTCAGAATGTTACTCAGGTTCAGCAGGCTTAAGAACGTAGGGTCCTGGAAAATAATGATAGCCAGCAGTACTAAAAGAACAACGTAAATACCGCCTTCTTTCAGGTAAGTGAGAAAACTTTTTTTATTTAACGCACTCATGAGGAGCCCCTGATCTTAAAGGTGCAAAGACGCAAGACGCAAAATTTCGTTTTGCGTTGTCGTTTTGGTGTCAACAATACCGGCGACGAGACCATTGCTCATAACCAGAATACGATCCGTGATCCCTAACAATTCCGGCATTTCGGAAGAAATAATAATGATCCCTTTATTCTTTTTCGCCAGCTCGGCAATCAGCTGATAAATTTCAAACTTCGCGCCGACGTCAATACCGCGGGTCGGTTCATCCAGCATCAGAATTTCTGGCTGGGTTAATAACCAACGTCCGATAATGACTTTCTGCTGGTTACCGCCTGACAGCGAACCAATCTGGGTGCGGTGTCCTGGCGTTTTCACGCGCATGGAGTCAATAACCCACTGGGTATCGCTCTTCATGCGGGAGTTATCCAGCAGTCCGACTTTGTTTTTGTAATTGCGAATGTTAGAAATTAACGAGTTAAAGTTAATATCCAGATAGGCATAAATACCGGTCGAACGACGCTCTTCCGTCACCAGCGCAAAACCATTATTAATGGCTTCGTTGGCGTTGTGGTTGTTAATTTTCTTTCCGTGCAGCGTAATGGTGCCCTGAGCTTTCTCACGGATGCCAAACAGGGTTTCCACGATATCGGTGCGTTTTGCACCGACCAGACCGGCAATCCCCAGGATTTCACCCTTGTGCAGGTCGAAGGAGACATCGCGGATGGACGGCTGGCGTAACGAGGTCAGATTGCGCACTTCCAGGATGACTTCACCCGGCTTGTTCTCTTTATCCGGGAAGCGCTGGTTCAGGGAACGGCCTACCATCATGGCGATGATCTTGTCCATGTCCAGCCCTTCCAGCGGCTGCGTGGCAATCCACTGACCGTCGCGCAGGATGGTGATCTCATCGCACAGCTGGAAGATCTCTTCCATTTTGTGGGAGATATACACAATGCCGCAGCCGCGATCTTTTAGCTTACGAATAATGGTAAAAAGGTGATTAACCTCTTTTTCCGTTAATGAAGATGTTGGTTCGTCCATGATGACAATTTTCGCATCATAGGAGAACGCTTTGGCGATTTCGATCATCTGCATCTGGGAGACGGATAATGTTCCCACGCGGGCGCGCGGATCGATATCAATATCCAGCTCATCGAAAATCGCTTTGGTGTCGCGATACATTTTTTCCTGATCGACAAAGACACCCTTGGTTGGATAACGCCCCAACCACATGTTATCCATGACTGAACGCTGCAGCACCAGGTTTAATTCCTGGTGAACCATCGAGATACCGTTTTCCAGCGCTTCTTTCGCTGAATGGAAATCGATCTCTTTCCCCTGAAAAAGAATGCTGCCAGAATCTTTTTGATAGATCCCAAAAAGACATTTTAATAATGTTGATTTACCCGCACCGTTCTCACCCATTAAGGCGTGAATAGAGTGAGGACGCACTTTTAAATTAACATTATCGAGTGCCTTAACACCGGGAAAGGACTTGTTGATCCCGCTCATTTCCAACAAGTATTCACCGGACGACTGAGTATTTGTGCTGACCATAATTATACCTTGTTGGCCTCGCATATCGCGTTATAAATGGGCGCAACGAATTGCGCCCAGTGGAGACATAACAACTAACTTATTTACCGATAAACTCAGCCAGGTTGGACTGGTCTACGCCCACGTAAGGTACGCGAACGATTTTGTTTTCAATTTTCCAGTTGGTGCCATCAGCCGCACCTTTACCGTCGGCCAGGTTTTTCGCCAGATCGAAGGTCGCTTTCGCCTGGTTGTTGGCATCGTTCAGCACGGTACCGGCCATTGCACCGGATTTAACCAGCGCCAGTGCTTCCGGCAGCGCATCGACGCCGAACACAGGAATGGAGGATTTGTTGTGCGCTTTCAGCGCTTCTACCGCACCCATTGCCATCGCATCGTTGTTGGCAATAACCACTTCGATTTTGTTCGCGTTAGGGCCGGACAGCCACGCGTCCATCTTATCTTTCGCCTGAGCGGTATCCCACATCGCGGTATCTAACGCCAGCTGCTGGGTTTTCAGACCCTTGTCGTTCAGCTCTTTGATAACGTAAGTGGTACGGGCTTCAGCATCCGGGTGGCCAGGTTCGCCTTTCAGCAGCACGAACTGAATTTGACCGTCTTTGTTCAGGTCCCAGTTCGGGTTCGCCGCCCAGTGTTTGGCGATCAGATCGCCCTGAATAATACCGGACTCTTTGGAGTCGGTACCGACGTAGAACGCTTTGTCGTAGCTATCCAGCGCTTTACGGGAAGGTTCTTTGTTGAAGAAGACGATTGGCACGTTCTGGCCGCGCGCTTTTTCAATAACCGTGCCTGCTGCAGCCGGGTCAACCAGGTTGATGGCCAGGGCCTTCACGCCTTTCGCCAGCAGAACGTCGATCTGGTCGTTCTGTTTGGACTGGTCGTTCTGGGAGTCGTTCATCAGCAGCTGAACGTCTGGCGCTGCTTTCGCATCTTTCTCAATCGCTTTACGCACAACAGACATGAAGTTGTCGTCGTATTTATAGATGGTCACACCAATACGGGTATCCGCAGCGTGCGCTGCTGCACCAAAAAGCATGCTTGCCATTACAGCAGACAGGGTCAACACCTTCTTATTCATGGTATCTCCGGTTTTTTTTATGCAGGGTAGTTCTTGTGAATAACGATCGGCGGGCAGGTGTTAATAAAACGTTACTGACAGCCGAAGTTCACTTATAAAATTTCTATCTTCCGTGTTCGGTAACGCTCCAGAAATGCGTTTTATTCGTTGTTTGCGGCACGTTGGCTATAGTGAAAGTGAATAATCACCGTTACATAGCGTTTCAGCTCCTAAAACGCTGACATCATAGTCAGCGCCTTGTTAAGATACTGTGAATTTACTCACAGATTGAAAACGGTTACATCACATCATGTAATCAGTTAGTGATCGGAACCACAATTTGTCGAGCCGCGACGGAGTGCCGACGCACTAAAGTCGGCATGAAACAATGCGTTGCACCCGGGTCCAGCAGCCCTGCCGCCCCCTGTAACGCCAGCTCAGTCGCCAGTTTCGCCATAGAAGCAATGGGGTAGCGCACCGTTGTCAGCTGCGGGTCGGTGTAACGGGCAATCGGGATATCATCAAAGCCAATGAGTGACAAATGCTGTGGCACTGCAATGCCGTTATCTTTCAGCGCCGTCAGGGCCCCTGCCGCCATGCTGTCGTTATAGGCAAACACCGCAGAAAGCTGCAGGTTGCGGCCCAGCAGCTCGACCATAGCCGCCTCACCGCCCTGCATGTCCGGCGTACCGGTGCCTGTCCAGCTTTCTGACGGCGTTATGCCGTGCTCCTTCAGGGCGTTTTGCCACCCCTCGCGCCGCATATCGTCATCTTCAATATGATGGCTGGAGGCCAGATAACCGATCCGCTGATGCCCGTTGTTGATGAGCATTTTCGTGGCCATCATGGCGCCGCTGACGTTATCCAGCCCGACGCAGCGATGGGCATAGCCGGGAACGATGCGGTTGATCAACACCATGCCTGGTATCTGATCCATAAAGCCGGTTAGCTCTTCATCACTCAAGGCTTTTGAGTGGACAATCAAGGCGTTACAGCGCTGGCGAATCAGCACTTCGATGGCATGGCGCTCTTTTTCCGCCTCATGATAGCTGTTGCCGATCAGGACGTATTTCTGATGCTGCTGGGCGACCACGTCGACCGCTTTCACCAGCGCGCCGAAAAAGGCATCTGATACATCCATCACCACCACGCCGATAGTGTCGCTGACCTGCGTCGCAAGCGCCTGCGCATTGGCATTTGGCCGGTACCCGAGCTGGGTCACGGCTTTCATTACGGTTTCACGGGTATCAGGGCTGACCAGCGCGCTATTGTTAAGAACGCGTGACACGGTAGCCACAGAAACGCCCGCCTGACGGGCGACGTCACGAATGGTGATCATATTCACCATCCTTCAAAGGATTGCAGCAACTCACAGACACCCCCTGTGTTTAGCAAGGTGGCTATTTTGGCAGCGAGAGGAAGGGGACTACGTGAAGAAGCTCACACTCATGAAAACGCTTACATCCGTTTTGTTAATGATTGTGATCCAGATCGTTATCTGAATGTGTTTCTCAATGATACCCCTGAAGCATGTGCGGTTAACTGACGCCACACCCACTCCAGCGGTCCCTGACGGAAATAGCGTAGCCAGAGAACAGAAAACGCCAGGTTAATCACCCAGACAGGGATAACAAACGCCAGCAGCGCGAGGCGGTCGAATTTCATAAACAGGCCAAAGCGATAGAAAAGCGTGGTGCAGAGAAGCGTTTGCAGGAGGTAATTGCTTAAGGCCATGCGGCCCACGCAGGCGATAGCGCTGACGATCCACAGGCGGGAAAGCGATGGCCAGAAGCCATAGATCAGCGCCGCGTAGCCGATGGTCTGGAACGGTGCGCTCAGTTCGCGCGGCACCTGGAGCAGGAATGCGCACCAGCGGTAATCCCAGTGGAGGTGCCACTGCGCAATGACCGCCGGGAGGTTAATCAACACGCCGAGCAGCACCAGCCCGACCCCCGTTCGCCGATAGTGACGCAGGCTGAATTCGCCTTTCAGCCAGCCGGTGCGCATCAGTGACGCGCCCATCAGCATCATCCCCGCCAGCTGCCAGCCGTATTGCGCCCCCAGCGCAAGGAGATTATCCCCCAGCATATCCGCGCGGTTGCTTATCGCTTCCGTACCGCCCTTCAGCTTCCAGTACTGTTCGTACTGCAGGTTTGCGGCATCCGGGATCCAGGCACGGTTTGTCGCCTCGCCGGAGATCATCCCCAGCAGCAGCAGTACAGCAAGCCCCATGACGTAGAGCATCGCGCCGGTGTTAAACAGGCTTTTTACGCTGTGCGCATCGCGAATGAGACGCCAGCAGATGAGCCCGACTAACCCATACGCGAGAAGAATATCGCCGTCCCAGAAGAACAGGCCGTGGATAAAGCCGAGGAGAACCAGCAGCGTCAGGCGCGACTGGATCCAGCGCGTACCGCGTTTGAGGAGCAGTTGCAGACCAGCGCCAAACAGCAGGGCAAACAGCGTGAGGAATTTAACCTGAGCGAAGAGATCGAGGGCAGCCCACGTCCAGGCATCACTGCGCGTGATGTCGCCATACCAGGCAGGATTGAGATAAGCCGCCTTCGGCAGGCCGAAGGCGCTGATATTAAGCAGCAGGATACCGAGAATGGCGACGCCGCGAACAAAATCGAGCGTGACGTTTCGCTCCATGGTTCCTGCCCTGTAAGACTTAGTTGTGGTGACGTACCGCGCGCAGGAACTCCTGGCGGGTATTCTGGCTCGATTTAAACAGGCCGCCCAGCGAGGTTGTTGTGGTCGCGCTGGTTGCATCACGCACGCCGCGCGCCTTCACGCAGTAGTGAACCGCGTCGATAGAGACGGCCACGTTATTGGTGCCCAGCAGCGTTTGCAGCGCGGTCAGGATCTGCTGCGTCAGACGCTCCTGCACCTGCGGACGCTGAGCAAAGAACTGCACGATGCGGTTGATCTTCGACAGGCCAATCACCGTATCTTTTGGGATATACGCCACGGTCGCTTTACCGTCGATGGTCACAAAATGGTGTTCGCAGGTGCTGGTCAGCGTGATATCGCGTACCGTCACCATCTCATCCACTTTCATCTTGTTTTCAATGACGGTGATTTTCGGGAAGTTGGCGTAGTCCAGCCCGGAGAAAATTTCGTCGACGTACATTTTCGCGATGCGGTGAGGCGTCTCCATCAGACTGTCGTCACTCAGATCGAGATTCAGCAGTTCCATGATATCGGTCATATGACCGGCAATCAGACGCTTGCGGGTTTCATTGTCCAAATCCTGTACGGGCGGACGCAGTGGCGTTTCAAGACCGCGCGCAACCAGGGCTTCGTGGACCAGGGCAGCTTCTTTACTGAGTGATGACATTTTGTTCTCCTGCAGGTGTGGCGTCTTTTGCCCTCGTTGTGGCAAAAGTATGCGCTCATTGTGCGTGAGGCCGCGCACATAATCCAGTATTCACGACGATAATTATTGCAATTGCTGTTGCCTTTCAGCGTGACGATTCCAGACCAGGGCTCCCCCGACGAACAGCGCAACGCCCGCCAGCCCCAGCGCAGGCTCCAGCCGGTGGGTAAGCCAGGTTGATAACGCCGAGGTCATCGGGCCAATCAACTGACCAACCGCATACCCGGTGGTGAGCAGGCCGGCCATATAGCGCGTGTGGTTTGGCGCCAGCTCGCGACCGTATAAAAGAGAGAGCTGCACGGCACACAAAAAGCCGCCGCCCACCAGCAGCCCGCCCGTCAGCAAACCGCCAATCCCCGGCAGCAGCCAGGCCGCCAGCACGCCAGCCCCCTGTAACCACAGCACGATAGCCAGCCTGCGGTTAGCCGTTGAGGTGTGGCGTAAAAGAATACTGAGCGCAATGCCCACCACGGCGGCGATGCCAAAAATCGGCCAGACAAACTGGGCAAACAGGCTGCCGGGAAAACGCACCGCCGCCATTTGTGAAAGGAAGGTCGCCGGGAGGATATAGCCAAACCCGGCCAGGCTGTAGCTCCAGACCAGGCGCTTTAAATCCGCCGTCAGCACCAGCGGCTCCGGCGCGGTGCCTGGCCGATGGAGCTGCCCGGACCGCGGCAGGTAACGCGCCACCAGGGCAATCAGCACCAGCGCCAGCACGCCGTAGATTTGCCATGCCGCCCCGGCCGAAAGGGATTTCGCCTGAATATAGACGGCGAGCAGCCCGCTCAGGGCAATGCCCGCCCCCGGTCCGGCAAACACGGCAGCGCTCAGGCCCGGTTTACCCAGCTGCCCCAGCCGTTCGTTGGTCCAGGCGGCAATCAGTACCATGGACCAGCCGCTCATGCAGCCAATCACGAAGCGCAGCAGGCCGTGCACGACGGCATTATCCGCCGCCGCGGAGAGCAGCGTCAGCGCAACCGCACCGGTGATGCCAAGCCAGAGGCGCGTTTCTACAAAGCGATGCGCGCGCATGGCATCCCATGCGCCCACCAGATAGCCCAGATAATTCATCGCCGCGACCAGACCCGCGCTGGTCAGCGTAAGCTGCCCGGCAGCAATCATGAGCGGCACCTGAGGCGTAAAGGCAAAGCGCCCTATCCCCATCGCCACCACCAGAACGACAAACCCACTGAGCGCAATACGCAGCGCCATGACGGCTCCAATTGTTAAAGAAAAGTAAATTTATGATGCAGCATCTCGCCGTCTGGCGAAAGTGAAAGTTACTCACAGGTCAATGAAAAGGCTGTATTATGGTTTTTATGAATACGCATTCTCATTAAGGAGCCCTGCATGGAACTGCTCGAAGAGCACCGTTGTTTTGAAGGTCGACAGCAGCGCTGGCGGCATGACTCCACCGTCCTGAACTGTGCGATGACGTTCAGCATTTTCCTGCCGCCGACGGAAAATCCGCCGGTTCTGTTCTGGCTGTCAGGCCTGACCTGCAACGACGAAAACTTCACCACCAAAGCAGGCGCGCAGCGGCTTGCCGCCGAGCTGGGCATTGCGCTGGTGATGCCAGACACCAGCCCGCGTGGCGATGATGTGGCCGACGATGCAGGATATGACCTGGGCAAAGGCGCCGGGTTTTATCTGAATGCAACCGAGCAGCCCTGGGCGCGCCACTACCGCATGTATGATTACATTCGCGACGAGCTGCCCGCGCTGGTTCAGTCCGGGTTTGCGGTAAGCGACCGCTGCGCCATCAGCGGCCACTCCATGGGTGGACACGGGGCGCTAATCATGGCGCTCAAAAATCCGGGAAAATACGTCAGCGTGTCGGCATTTGCGCCAATTGTGAACCCTACTCAGGTGCCGTGGGGGCAGAAAGCCTTCACCAACTATCTGGGTGAAGATGAAGCAAAATGGCAGGAATGGGACAGCTGTGCGCTGATGCTGGCCAGCAGCTCGGCAAATGCGATCCCGATGCTTATCGATCAGGGCGATGCGGATCAGTTCCTCGCCGGACAGCTACAGCCTGCGGTGCTGGCAGAAGCGGCACGCCAGAAGGACTGGCCGCTAACGCTGCGCATCCAGCCGGGGTATGACCACAGCTATTACTTTATCGGGTCCTTTATTGAGGATCATGTCCGCTTCCATGCGGAGCATTTGTTTGGGTAAGTGCGGGTGATTGCCGGGTGGCGGCTTCGCCTTACCCGGCCTACATTCGTGGTTGTTGTAGGCCCGGTAAGCGAAGCGCCACCGGGCATAAAGGTTACATCAGAACTTATAATCCACACCGACAAAGTAGCGACGGCCATCTTCCGTGTAGCTGTAATCGTCACGGCTGAGATCTTTATCCAGCAGGTTCTGCACGCCCGCGCGCAGCTTCACGCTTTTCGTCGCCTGCCACGCGGCGCCGGTATTCCAGATGACGTAGCCACCCGGCGTTGCTGCACTGCTGGTCAGCGCGCGTTTCTCGCCGGTGTAGTTGCCCTGTACATAGAACGACCAGTCCTGCGTCGCCTTCCAGTCAACGGTACCGTTGGCGGTGTGGAACGGCAGATCGGACAGCGGCTTGTTGCCGCCGTTGCTGATGTCACGACCGTCGTTGTAGGTGTAGTTCAGCGTCACTTTCCAGTCGTCCGCCAGCGGGAATTTCAGCTCGGTCTCCACCCCGCGGATGCGCGCCTTGTTAACGTTGTAGTAGCGGAAAATCGGTTCACCGTCCGCATTCAGGCCAACGTAGTTAGGGTAGCTTTGGGCCTGATTTACATTGGCCGTACGGTTAATGCTGATGCGGTCATCCACATTATTCTGGAAGGTGGTGACGCTGGCCTGCACGCCCTCTAACCAGCCCTCTTCCCCGCTGTAGTAGAGACCGAATTCGAAGCTCTCGCTGGTTTCCGGCTTCAGATCAGGGTTACCGACAATCTCACAGGCACCGCGGCACGAGCCGGTGACCCAGTCCGGGCTTAGCTGCAGCAGCGACGGCGCTTTAAACGCGGTGGCCCAGCCCCCTTTCACCGTTACGGTATCGGTCGCGCTGTAGACCAGATAGGCTCGCGGACTCCAGTGATCGCCGTAGGTATCATGGTCGTCCATACGGATGCCGGTGGTCAGCGCCAGAGGTTCAAAAATACGCCACTCATCTTCCAGGAACAGGGCATACTGGCTTGTCGACGTACTGCTGCTGGAACCGCCCGTCAGGTTGACCGGATCTTTCAGCTTATCGTGACGCCATTCGCCGCCGAAGGTCAGCAGCTGGTTGATTTCGCCCAGCGGCAGCACGTATTTTCCGTCCACCGCGTTGCTCTCGGAGGTGATCGGATTGCTGTTGCCCGGGTTTTTGTTATCCACCTTTTCGCCGTAGACCTTCAGCTCGCTGTTGCCGACGCCCCAACGACCGTTGTGGCTGAGAGAGTAGTTCTGACGCTCAAGGCGGTTTTTATCGAGGGAATCCGAGTCACGATCCTGACGGTCGAAACCGTAGCCCGCCGTAAAGTCATGATTTTCAGACGGTGTCCAGGCGAACTCCACATTCGCATCGCGGCTGGTGAAGCCTTCAATGCGCGGCGTTTCACCGCTCGCCGTGGTAGAGGATTTCTGCTGACCGTCTTTCTCACGCTTCGCGAGGCTACCGTAGGCTTTCAGCCCCAGCAGGCCGTCCACCAGCGGACCGCTGGTATAGAACTGGCCGTTGTACGTATCTCCACGGTCGCGGTGTTCCTGAATCGTGGAGTCGGCGCTCAGGGTGCCCGTCCATTTCTGGCCGATTTTCTTGGTGATAATGTTCACCACGCCGCCCAGCGCATCGGAACCGTACAGAGAAGACATCGGTCCGCGTACCACTTCGATTCGTTCGATGGCGTCAACCGGCACCCAGTTGAGGTCGAAATCATTATGGCGGAACACCGCGTTACGCGAGTTGACGCGCTTGCCGTCGACTAGGATCAGCGTATAGCTGCTGTCCAGTCCACGAATACTTACCCCTTTACGGTTGTCCCCTTCGCTCGTGAGCTGAACGCCCGGCACATCCCGTAACACATCTTTCAGATTCTGAACGGGCTTGCGCTGCAAATCTTCCTGGGTAATCACGCTGATGCTTGCGGGTGCATCTTTCAGGTTTTGCTCGGTCGCGGAGGCCGTTACAACCATTGTGTCGCCGGATTCCGCTGCGATAACAGGCAGGGCCAGGGACATTGCGGACGCAAAAAGTCCTCCCCTGACGAAGGGATTCAACCTAAACATTCCATATCTCCATGAGGTAAATACAACTAAATCAAATCATCATTGCTCACAGCGTCTTCCCTGCCGCCCACATCTGCGGTGGGTCGGTGACACGCTTATTTTTGATAACGATAAAGCAAACGATAATTATTATCAATTAAATTGTTAAGAAATATATCTTTGTTTCAGCCTGCGGGAATAAAAAAACCCGCTCGAATGAGCGGGTTAAAAGAGAGGAAGTGCGGTTATTGTTTAAATCGTTCCGGGAATTCCATTTCACTGTAGCGAACGAATTTTGTTCCTTTCGTCAGCTTGTAGCCAAACCAGATGACGAGGAACAGCGGAATACCAATGTAGGTCGCCGTGACGGCGCCCCAGTCAATGGTGTCCGCCAGGAACGCTTCATAGTTCTGCCCAAGCGTAATGATCAGGCACAGAATGAAAGCGAAAATGGGACCCAGCGGGAAGAAGCCGGAGCGATACGGCAGCGAGTTAATATCGTGACCCTGCTTGACGAAGCCGCGGCGGAAACGGTAGTGGCTAATGGCAATCCCCAGCCAGGCAATAAAGCCCGTCATCCCGGACGTGTTAAGCAGCCACAGGTACACCGTCTGGTTACCAAACATGGAGGTCAGGAAGCACAGACCGGCAATCACCGTTGTGGCATAGAGCGCGTTACGCGGTACGCCGCCACGGGACAGCTTCGCGAAGATACGCGGTGCTTTACCGTCGCATGCCAGCGTGTAGAGCATACGGGTGGACGCGTACATCCCGGAGTTACCGGCTGAAAGCACAGCGGTCAGGATAACGGCGTTCATCACTGCCGCGGCTGAAAGCAGACCGGCGTGCTGGAAGACCAGCGTGAACGGACTGACGCTAATGTCTTTTACGTCATTACGCAGCAGGCTTGGATCGGTGTACGGGATGATCAGGCTGATAATCAGGATCGCGAACACATAGAACAGCAGGATACGCCAGAAGACCTGACGGACCGCACGCGGAATATTTTTCTCCGGGTTCTCTGACTCACCGGCGGCGATACCAATCAGCTCTGTCCCCTGGAAGGAGAAGCCGACAATCATCGCCACGCCAATCATCGCCGACAGTCCCCCGGCAAACGGCGCATCGCCTATCGCCCAGTTACTCCAGCCAGCAGGTTCTGCGCCTTTGAAAATACCAACGATCATCGCCACACCGACGACGATAAAGATGATGACGGTTGCCACTTTGATCAAAGAGAACCAGTATTCCGCTTCGCCGAAACCGCGCACGGAGATGTAGTTCAGCAGGAAGATGACGACCAGGAACAGGGCGCTCCAGATCCAGCCCGGCGTATCCGGGAACCACCAGTTCATCACCAGCTGTGCGGCGACAAGGTCAACGGCGATAGTGACCGCCCAGTTGTACCAGTAGTTCCAGCCCAGCGCGAAGCCGAAGCCTTCTTCAACGTATTTTTGACCGTAGGTCGAGAACGAACCGGATACCGGCATGTACGCGGCCAGTTCGCCGAGACTGGTCATCAGGAAGTACACCATCAGGCCAATCAGGATATAAGAGAAGAGTGCCCCACCCGGGCCTGCTGCCGAAATTGTTGCGCCAGAGGCAACGAAAAGACCTGTACCGATTGAGCCGCCAATAGCGATCATCGTCAGGTGACGCGCCTTGAGTTCACGACGTAGCGTGGGCGCTTCTGTGGTTTTAATTTCTGAAACCATATGAAAATGCTGTCCATTTAATAAATGAGGCGCGATTGTAGCAGACGATCCGCGTTCCTTCCGGCAGAAATACTCAGTTATAAGAGAGCTTCATGACTCGGCCAGGATTATAAGTAAAGCATAAAAATGTGGGGTGACAGGCGCGCGTAGCCCCGGTAAGCGAAGCGCCACCGGGGAGCGTTAAATGGCGCAGTAGCGCAGAAAACGCTGCAGAGAGCTGGAAAGGTGTTTCTGGCGGTGATGAATGCACCATAGCGTGCGCACCAGCTTCGGCAATGGAACCGGGATTTCAACCAGCGACCCCGTTTCAAGCTGTTCGGCAATGACGCGCCGCGAAAGACAGCTGATCCCCAGGCCATGACGCACCGCGTGCTTGATGGCCTCGGAGTTCCCAAGCTCCATCCCTAGCTGGAAATGCGGCAGATGGGAAAGCAGCAGATAATCGACAATTTCACGCGTGCCGGAGCCCTGTTCGCGCAGGATCCACTGCGCCTGCGCCAGGCGCTCCAGCGTCACCTCGCCCTGCAATAACGACGAGGCCGGGGACGCAAACACCACCAGCTCGTCTTCCAGCCAGGGCTCGGCAATGATATCGACGTTATGGCAAGGCCCTTCGATGAGGCCGATATCCACGCGGAAATCGATCACCGCGTTGATCACGTCCTGGCTATTGCCCACGCTCATCTCCAGCGGCAGGGTGGGGAAATCCCGGCGGTAGCGGGCAATCACTTCCGGCAGGATGTAGTTCCCAATGGTGCTGCTGGCGTAGACGCGGATCGCGCCGTTGTCCTCGCGGAACAGCTGTTCGATTTCGATAGCCTGCTCGAGCAGCGCCAGCGCGCGTGGATAAAGAAGACGGCCGTGCTCGTTGACCACCAGACGCTTCCCTACCCTGTCGAAAAGCTGAACGCCCAGCTGTCCTTCAAGATCGGTCAACGCCGCGCTGACCGCAGACTGCGAGAGCGCCAGCATTTGTGACGCCTGGGTCGTCGAACCGCTTTTCAGCACCTCGGCAAACACCTCCAGCTGACGCAATGTAATGTGCATGGTTGCTTACCACTTATATAGATTGATTATAAGTATATAATCAATTTTATTTTTAAGCCAGAGCGCCGTAACCTTTAGCCAGACAAAGGAGAAGGTTATGTCAGAAATCACCTTACAACATCATCGTACAGTGTGGCACTTCGTGCCGGGCCTCGCGCTTAGCGCAGCAGTGACCGCCGTAGCATTATGGGGCGGCAGCATCCCGGCTATCGCAGGCGCAGGCTTTAGCGCGTTGACGCTGGCCATTTTGCTGGGCATGGTCGTGGGAAATACCGTTTACCCGCATATCTGGAAATCCTGCGACGGCGGCGTGATCTTTGCCAAACAGCACCTGCTGCGTCTCGGGATCATCCTTTACGGCTTTCGCCTCACCTTTTCGCAGATTGCGGACGTGGGCGTGAGCGGAATCGCTATCGACGTCCTGACCCTGACCAGCACCTTTTTACTGGCCTGCTTTATCGGCCAGAAAGTCTTTGGCCTGGATAAGCAAACCAGCTGGCTGATCGGTGCCGGGAGCAGTATCTGCGGAGCGGCGGCGGTGCTGGCAACAGAGCCCGTGGTTAAAGCCGAAGCCAGCAAGGTGACCGTGGCGGTGGCGACGGTGGTGATCTTCGGTACGCTGGCGATCTTCCTCTACCCGGCGATGTATCCGCTGGTGGCACACTGGTTTAGCCCGGAAACCTACGGCATCTACATCGGTTCGACCATGCACGAAGTGGCCCAGGTGGTGGCGGCAGGACATGCCATTAACCCGGAAGCTGAAAACGCGGCGGTGATTGCCAAAATGCTGCGCGTGATGATGCTGGCGCCGTTCCTGATTTTCCTCGCCGCGCGGGTTAAGCAGCTGGCACCGGCGGACAGTAATCAGAAGAGTAAAATCACCATTCCGTGGTTTGCGATCCTGTTTATCGTGGTGGCGATTTTCAACTCCTTCCACCTGCTGCCGAAAGCCGTTGTCGATATGCTGGTAACGCTGGATACCGTGCTGCTGGCGATGGCGATGGCGGCGCTGGGGGTCACCACACACGTCAGCGCGCTGAAAAAAGCCGGTGCCAAACCGCTGCTGATGGCGCTGGTACTCTTCATCTGGCTGATTGTCGGCGGCGGTGCCATTAACCTCGCGGTGCACAGCCTGATGGCATAAACCATCTCGTCCTTCTCCTGCTAACCCGCTATCATAAGCGTTTCGGGTTAGCAGGAGTTTTTTTATGAAATACGTTGGAGCGCACGTCAGCGCTGCAGGTGGCCTTGCGAATGCCGCCATTCGCGCCGCCGAAATCGAGGCGACCGCTTTCGCCCTGTTCACCAAAAACCAGCGCCAGTGGCGCGCCGCAGCGCTCACCGCTGAGGTGATTGATGATTTCAAAGCCGCCTGTGAGAAATACCACTACGGGCCCGGCCAGATCCTCCCCCACGACAGCTACCTGATCAACCTCGGTCACCCGGTTGAAGAGGCGCTGGAAAAATCCCGCGAGGCGTTTCTTGATGAAGTACAGCGCTGCGAACAGCTGGGGCTGACGCTGCTGAACTTCCATCCTGGTAGCCATCTGATGCAAATCGACGAAGATGCCTGCCTGGCGCGCATTGCCGAGTCCATCAACATCACGCTGGACAAGACTAAAGGCGTCACCGCGGTGATTGAGAATACCGCCGGTCAGGGCAGCAACCTCGGCTTTAGGTTCGAACATCTGGCGGCGATTATCGACGGCGTGGAGGATAAATCCCGCGTTGGCGTGTGCATTGATACCTGCCACGCGTTTGCCGCCGGTTATGACCTGCGCACCACCGAGGCAACGAAAAACACGTTTGATGAGTTCGAGCGCATTGTGGGCTTTCAGTACCTGCGCGGCATGCACCTGAACGATGCAAAAAGTGCGTTCGGCAGCCGCGTTGACCGCCACCACAGCCTGGGCGAAGGCAACATTGGCCACGATGCGTTCCGCTTCATCATGCAGGACGCCCGCTTCGACGGTATTCCGATGGTGCTGGAAACCATTAACCCGGACATCTGGGCGGAAGAGATTGCCTGGCTGAAGGCACAGCAAACCGCTGAACAGGCGGCATAAAAAAAGCCGGGTTGCATTATGCACCCGGCTTTTTTGTTGTTTAACGCTTACGCTACTTTTGCCACGACTTCCGCTTCCGGACGCTTCAGCACCGCGTAAGACAGACCCGCCACCAGCGTACCCGCGATAATCGCCAGCAGATAGCCCAGGACCGGGGTGATGGCGCCCGGGATCAGCAGCACGAACAGACCGCCGTGCGGTGCCATCAGCTTCGCGCCAATCGCCATGGAGATTGCCCCCGTTACCGCGCCACCGACGATACAGCATGGCAGAACGCGCATTGGGTCACGAGCTGCGAACGGAATCGCGCCTTCGGTAATGAAGCACAAGCCCAGCACCAGCGCCGCTTTACCGCCTTCCTGCTGCGCTTTATCGAACTTACGACGGGCAATAATCGTCGCCAGACCGAGCGCCAGAGGCGGCACCATGCCTGCCGCCATGATGGCAGCCATCGGTGCGTAGGTCTGGGTACTCAGCAGGCCAACACCAAAGGCGTACGCCGCTTTGTTCACCGGACCACCCATGTCGGTACACATCATGCCGCCGAGGATAGCACCCAGCAGAACCGCGTTCGCGGTACCCATGGTTTGCAGCCAGTGGGTCAGACCCGCCAGGATGCCTGCAACCGGCTTACCAATCAGGTAAATCATCGCCAGACCGACCACCAGGCTGGAAATCAGCGGGATGATCAGAATCGGTTTCAGCGCTTCCATACTCTGCGGCAGCTTGAGCTTCGAGCTGATGAGCTTCGCGACGTAACCGGCCAGGAAGCCCGCGATAATACCGCCGATAAAGCCAGAACCGGTGCTCACGGCCAGCATACCGCCGATAAGACCCGGCGTCAGGCCAGGACGGTCAGCGATGGAGAAGGCAATAAAGCCTGCCAGAACGGGGACCATCAGTGCGAACGCGGATCCGCCGCCAATCTGCATTAACGCAGCGGCCAGCGTGCCTTGCTCTTTAAACGCGGTAATACCAAATGCGAACGAGAGGGCAATACACAGACCGCCCGCAACCACCATCGGCAGCATGTAAGACACACCGGTCAACAGATGGCGATAGGCGCCTGCAGACTCTTTCTTACCTTCCGTCGCGGTTGGACGCGCGCCGGTTGCCTGATACGGCTTCGCTTCCACCAGCGCTTTATCAAACTCCTGCGCGGTCTTTTTCAGCGCCAGGCCGGTAGACGTACGATACATTGGCTTACCGGCAAATTTCGCCAGGTCCACTTCGATATCCGCCGCCACGATCACCAGATCGGCCTCAGCCACTTCTTCTGGGGTGATAGCGTTACCGGCACCGACGGAGCCGCGCGTTTCAACTTTTACCCACCAGCCGCGTTTTTTCGCTTCGGTTTCAATGGCTTCAGCTGCCATAAAGGTGTGAGCCACGCCCGTCGGGCAGGCCGTCACAGCAACAATGCGTTTCGGCCCCGTGGCCGCAGCCGGTGCCGTCGCGACTGGCGCGCTGTAGACAGACGCGTGACCTTTCGCTTCGCTCAGGAACAGTTCGGGATGTGCCACCGCGCGATTAATATCGCCCAGCCACACTTTTTTGCCGTTCAGCGCACTGTCAGCCGGGATTTTGTCGCCCAGTACAATGGCCAGTTCTGCATCGCCTGGATTATCGATAATGTCCAGATGTGCTTTTTGTGCCGCCGCGCCCAGCAAGGTCTTCGCCATATAGGCGCGAGCCTGTCCGAGACCGGAGTCAATGATCAGCAGCGTTTTCATTATTCCTCTCCTGCTGTTAGTTAAAAGGTTTTAAGTCAACGCGCGCCATCATCGCGGCTAACTGGGTACGATCGGTAATGCCGACATTGCTCTGGCTTACGGCCAGGGCAGCAACGGCGGTGGCAAGACGTAAAGTATGTTCACTGGATTCACGCATCAGCAGACCATAAATCAGGCCGCCAACCATGGAATCCCCTGCGCCAACGGTGCTGACAACTTCCATTGACGGCGGTTTGGCGATCCATTCACCAGACGCGTTAACCCACAGCGCGCCTTCTGCACCAAGAGAGATCACCACGTGAGCGATACCCTGCTCGCGCAGCGCATGGGCAGCGTCAATCACATCTTTTAATTCTGGCAGCTTACGACCCGCCCAGATCTCCAGCTCGCGGCGATTCGGCTTCACCAGCCACGGCGAGGCTTTCAGGCCCGCAACCAGCGCGTCGCGGCTGCTGTCAAAAATGATGCACGGGCACTGGCTGCGCAGGCGCGTCATCCAGTCGGTAAACGCTTCCGGGCTCACGCCGGACGGCAGGCTGCCGCTGACGCAGACCATGTCAAACTGACCGAGCCAGGTCAGAGAGTCGTTCACAAAACGCTCCCAGTCCGACGGCGTCACTTCGAAGCCAGAGAAGTTCAGATCGGTCACTTCACCGTCTTTCTCGGTAAGCTTAACGTTGATGCGGGTACGGCCCTGAACAACCTGAAAACGGTTGGCAATACCCAGCTCGCTGAACAGCTGCTGGAAACCATCCTGGTTATCTTTACCGAGGAATCCACCCACGGTGACGTCGATACCGAGATCCTTGAGCACTTTCGCGACGTTAATCCCTTTACCCGCAGCATGCAGGCCAGTGGTACGCACGAGGTTGACTTCGCCGCGCTCAATTTCCGGGCAAAATCCTACCAGGTCATAAGCCGGGTTCAGCGTAATAGTCGCAACACGTCTGCTCATTATGCGCCCTCCCCCAGACCCGCCGCGATGGCGTCGCCAATCGCTTTCAGCGCCTGTTCAGCATCGGCACCCTGCGCGGTGAAACGCAGACGGTGGCCTTTCTTCACGCCCAGCGCGACAACTTTCATCAGACTACGGCCGTTGGCCGGTTTGCCCGTGCCATCAAGATTCGTCACGGTGATCTCACTCTCGAATTGTTTAATGGTATTCACCAGCATGGTGCCCGGACGGGCATGCAGGCCGTGTTCGTTACGTACCACGAACTCAGCGGTAAGCACGTCTTCAGTCGGCGCATCATCACTGGTCAGCAGAGCCAGCACGGTGGAGGCATCAGCGTTCAGCAGTTTTTCAGCTTTGTTGTTCAGCAGCAGATCGCCCAGACGCTTCAGCACGGAAACCGGCTGTTCATCGTTCATCGCCACGGTCACCAGCATGGCCGCGCGCTCGCCTTCCACGTCAAACGCATTGGCCGCGCGGCTCACGGCGATAGCGCTGCGCAGGTTGCCTTCAGCACTGTCGTTCAGCCAGATACCCTGACCCAGATTCAACGGCTTATCGTTAATTACGCGCGTCACAAACGTGGCATCCGCCGCGCCGGCTTCCTTCAGACGACCCGCGTTCAGCGCCTGCAGCGTCACCAGATCGGAGGCAGCCACATCCAGCGTCAGCGTTTCATTATCCAGTTTCAGCGCTTCGCTCTGTTTTTCGCCCATCAGCAAGGCGCGCAGCTCTTCAGCTGTGGTAGCGGACTTCAGCTGTTCAGCCACATCGTCATCGCTCAGGACATGCGTCAGCTGACGCAGCAGACCTAAGTGTTCATCGCTGCTGGCCGCGATGCCGATAGCCACATAGGCCACCTGACCGTCGCCCCAGAGCACGCCCTGAGGGAACTGATAAACCTGAACGCCGGTTTTCAACACCTGATCGCGGGTGTCGGTTGTGCCGTGCGGAATGGCAATGCCATTGCCGAGGAAGGTTGAGGTCTGCTGCTCGCGGGCCAGCATGCCGTTGACATAGCCGTCCGCGACGTTACCCGCCTGCACAAGCGCAGCGGCAACCTGGCGAATAGCTTCTTCTTTATCCCCGGCCTGAGCGCCCGGGTGGATATCCTGAACAGATAACTGGAACATGGTTCTCCACTCCTGCTGAACTTGAATCGTTTCAGCTTTAATGAGAAAAAATGCGCTAGCCTGCTCCGTTTGTTAAAACAAGATAGCGCTGAAACGTTTCAAAAAGTCTTGCGCTTTCTGCAATGTCTTGCAAGTAAACTCGTATTTCCGATCTCAGAATTTAGAGATACAGCACATTTCTTCTTCGTTCAGCTGAATTTTGCTGAAGTTCAGCAAGACAGTTTCAGCTAAGTTCAGCCGGATGAGAGATAAGTTGAAATGCCATTTTGATTTTTCGTGGCATCATTGACCGCACCCACTGTTTATTTTTTAGCTGACGGCGTAAACTCCGCCTCCTCTCTGCTACTCCCTAATTATAAAACATGCATAACACCCCTGCGGCCGTCTCGCCGAAGCCCTTTGATTTGACCTCAGCGGCATTCCTGGTTGTTGCCTTCTTCACGGGCATTGCCGGTGCGTTACAGACGCCGACATTGAGCTTGTTCCTGACAAATGAGGTTCACGTCCGCCCGGCAATGGTCGGCTTCTTTTTTACCGGAAGCGCCATCATCGGCATCCTGGTCAGCCAGTTTCTGGCGGGGCGATCCGACAGAAAAGGCGATCGTAAAAGCCTGATCGTTTTCTGCTGTCTGCTGGGGGTATTCGCCTGCGTTCTGTTTGCCTGGAACCGCAACTATTTCATTCTGCTCTTCGTCGGGGTATTCCTGAGCAGCTTTGGCTCAACGGCGAACCCCCAGCTGTTCGCCCTTGCTCGCGAACACGCCGACCATACCGGTCGTGAAGCGGTGATGTTCAGCTCTGTCCTGCGTGCCCAGGTGTCGCTGGCATGGGTGATTGGCCCGCCGCTGGCCTACGCGCTGGCGATGGGTTTTGGCTTTACGGTGATGTACCTGAGTGCGGCCGTCGCGTTTGTGGCGTGCGGCGCGCTGGTGTGGTTCTTCCTGCCGTCCATGCGCAAAGAGCCGAAAGTGGCAACGGGCGTGCTGGAAGCGCCGCGCCGCAACCGCCGCGATGCCCTGCTCCTGTTTGTTGTCTGCACGCTGATGTGGGGTACCAACAGCCTGTATATCATCAATATGCCGCTGTTTATTATTAATGAACTGCACCTGTCGGAGAAGCTGGCGGGCATTATGATGGGTACCGCGGCCGGGCTGGAGATCCCGACCATGCTTATAGCGGGCTATTACGCAAAGCGTTTCGGGAAGCGTTTTTTAATGCGCATCGCCGCCGTCGCCGGTCTGCTGTTCTATATCGGTATGCTGACGGTAAATACGCCGGGGCTGTTGCTGGCTTTACAGCTGCTGAACGCCATCTATATTGGCATTCTCGCCGGGATAGGCATGCTCTATTTCCAGGATTTGATGCCGGGTCAGGCAGGCTCTGCCACCACCCTTTATACTAATACCACCCGCGTGGGCTGGATTATCGCGGGCTCAATGGCCGGTGTTGTGGCCGAAATCTGGAACTATCACACGGTATTCTGGATTGCGCTGGTGATGTGTACCCTGACGATCGGCTGTCTGGCGAGGATTAAAGACGTTTAAGGCGCGGTGAGCGCTTCCAGCTCAAGAAGATACGTCATCGCCTGCCCTCGCGTGCTGCCACACATTTCGGCAGCGGGCTGAAGCCCGGAGCAGACTTTCGGGCGCAACGGTGAGCCAAAGATCATGCATAGATTGGTTTCAGAGAGCTGAACGCAGCGGGTATTGGCAGGCTTACCCTCCGGCATTCCTGGAATGGGGCTTGAAATGGACGGTGCAGTACAGCACGCGCCACAGTCTGGACGGCAATCCATAAATGCTCTCTTTCGCTGACGATCGCCCGCGCAGTCGGGCATCGCGCGCACAGTAACACCTTTTGCGTATTGATAGCAAAAGCCACGAATTCCTCTTGCCTGAAAGGCCGCGCGCGAGTAATTTGGCGCGATATTTTTTACCTCCCGTAAACAGGATTACTGCAATGCCAAGAGCGAACGAAATTAAGAAAGGTATGGTGCTGAATTACAACGGCAAACTGCTGATTGTGAAAGATATCGACATTCAGGCCCCGAGCGCCCGTGGTGCAGCAACGCTGTACAAAATGCGTTTCGCCGATGTGCGTACCGGCCTGAAAGTGGAAGAGCGCTTTAAAGGTGACGATATCGTCGATACCGTGACCCTGACCCGTCGCTATGTTGATTTCTCCTACATCGACGGCAACGAATACGTGTTCATGGACAAAGAAGATTACACCCCGTACATCTTCACCAAAGATCAGATTGAAGAAGAGCTGCTGTTCATCCCTGAAGGCGGCATGCCTGACATGCAGG
Source organism: Enterobacter sp. KB-221C9 (assembly GCF_041320715.1). NCBI lineage: Bacteria > Pseudomonadati > Pseudomonadota > Gammaproteobacteria > Enterobacterales > Enterobacteriaceae > Enterobacter > Enterobacter sp. KB-221C9. The sequence continues at coordinate 156,323 of NZ_JBGIWG010000008.1, read as the reverse complement.
TCCTGACCTGGGACGGCGTGCTGCTGGCGCTGGAGCTGCCTCAGACCGTCGATCTGGAAATCGTTGAAACCGCACCAGGCATCAAAGGCGCATCCGCAAGTGCCCGCAACAAACCGGCTACCCTGACGACTGGCCTGGTTGTGCAGGTGCCGGAATACCTCTCCGCTGGCGAGAAAATCCGCATCCATATCGAAGAAAAACGCTATATGGGTCGCGCTGACTGATTGTGGCGTTTGTCGGGTGGCGGCTTCGCCTTACCCGACCTGGAAAAACAAAAAAACCGGCTCTCAGGCCGGTTTTTTTGTAGGCCCGGTAAGCGCAGCGCCACCGGGCAACAGAGCTTACAGAAGCTCCGGATACTTCGTCATCTTCAGCGCCAGCTCAACGCCGCGCACTTCCGCCATTCCTTTAAGACGACCAATCGCCGAATAGCCCGGGTTGGTTTTCTTACGCAGATCGTCCAGCATCTGGTGGCCGTGATCCGGACGGAACGGAATAGGACGCACATCGCCCGCCTGCTTGCGACGCGCCTCTTCAGCCAGAATGGCGTCTACCACCGCCACCATATTCACATCGCCGCCCAGGTGCGCCGCCTCGTGGAAGGTTTTTGGATTCTCTTCGCGGCAGGTCGCGCGCAGATGCGTGAAGTGGATACGATCGCCGAAGGTTTCGATCATCTGCACCAGGTCGTTATCCGCACGCACGCCGTAGGAGCCGGTACACATGGTAAAGCCGTTATAGATGCTGTTTACCGTCTCTTTCAGCCACTGCATATCTTCAAGGGTGGAAACGATACGCGGCAGGCCGAGGATAGGACGCGGTGGATCGTCCGGATGCACGGCGAGGCGTACACCCGCCTCTTCTGCGACCGGCACGATAGCGCGCAGGAAGTACGCCATGTTTTCACGCAGCTGGTGCTTATCAATATCGCCGTATTCCGCCAGGCGCGCGCGGAACTGCTCCAGGGTATACCCCTCTTCCGCCCCCGGCAGGCCCGCAATAATATTACGGGTCAGCTTTTCGATGTCTGCGTCACTGGCGGCGTTAAACCACGCAAGCGCCTGCTGCTGCTCTTCCGCGGTGTAATCCGCTTCGGCGCCAGGGCGTTTCAGAATGTGCAGCTCGAATGCCGCAAAGGCAATCTGATCGAAACGCAGCGCTTTCGAGCCGTCCGGCATCTGGTATTCAAGGTCGGTGCGCGTCCAGTCGAGGATGGGCATAAAGTTATAGCAGACCGTATCAATGCCGCAGGTCGCCAGGTTGCGAATGCTCTGCTGATAGTTAGCAATCCAGGTCTGGTACTCACCGGAATGGGTTTTGATGTCTTCGTGAACCGGAATGCTTTCCACTACAGACCAGGTTAACCCCTTCTCCGCCAGCAGCGCCTGACGCTGTTGAATTTCTTCAACCGGCCATACCTGACCGTTTGGAATATGATGCAGCGCCGTGACGACACCCGTTGCGCCAGCCTGACGCACATCATCAAGAGAAACCGGATCGTTCGGCCCGTACCAACGCCAGGTTTGTTCCATTGCCTCACCCTCTTAAGTTGTTATACCAATATGCGTTACTGCAATGACGACTACCATACATGTTTACCGCTAAGGGTCAACATACCGCCACACATTGATTGATCAAACTCACAGAACGGGGATATTTACGGCTCACCAATTTTATTTGCTGTCATATAACTTTACACTGGCATTGTTAATTAATGGTTAATCAGGTGTGTATCTCATGAAGACAATTGCCTCCACCGCCCTTCCTGCCCACGTTCAGCAACCTCGCTACGATCGCACGCAGTTACGCTCCCGCATCGTCCATTTTGGCTTTGGTGCCTTTCACCGCGCGCACCAGGCTTTGTTAACAAACCGGGTGCTGAATGAAAAAGGCGGCGACTGGGGGATTTGTGAGATTAGCCTCTTCAGCGGCGACGTGCTGATGGGCCAGCTGCGCGCGCAGGATCACCTGTTCACCGTGCTGGAGAAAGGTGCAGAAGGCAATGAGGCGATTATTGTCGGTGCCGTTCATGAATGCCTGAACGCAAAGCTGGACTCTCTGCCCGCCATTATTGAGAAATTTTGCGAGCCTCAGGTCGCTATTGTGTCGCTCACCATCACGGAAAAAGGCTACTGCATCGATCCCGCGACCGGGAAACTCGATCTGCACAACGCCCGGATAATTCACGATCTTGAAAACCCCTCAGAGCCGCATTCCGCCCCCGGGATCCTGGTCGAAGCGCTTCACCGCCGCCGCGAGCGAGGCTTGTCTGCGTTTACCGTGCTTTCCTGCGACAATATCCCCGACAACGGGCACGTGGTGAAAAACGCGGTGCTGGGCATGGCGCAAAAGCGTTCCGCGGCGCTGTCAGAATGGATTGATAGCCACGTGAGTTTCCCGGGAACGATGGTCGACAGAATTGTTCCCGCCGCGACGGACGCCTCGCTGGCGGAAATCACCGACGCGCTCGGCGTTGAAGATCCGTGCGCCATCAGCTGTGAACCGTTTATTCAGTGGGTGGTGGAAGATAATTTTGTCGCCGGTCGTCCGGAGTGGGAAGTCGCGGGCGTTCAGATGGTGCAGGATGTTCTGCCCTGGGAGCAGATGAAACTGCGCATGCTCAACGGCAGCCACTCTTTCCTGGCATATCTGGGGTACCTCGCGGGCTACGCCCATATTAATGAATGCATGGAGGACGCTGCGTTCCGTGCAGCCGCCCGTCGTCTCATGCTGGACGAGCAGGCACCCACATTACGCATTAAGGATGTCGACCTCACCGCCTACGCCGATAGCCTGCTGGAGCGCTTTGCCAACCCGGCACTCCAGCATCGGACCTGGCAAATCGCGATGGACGGTAGCCAGAAGCTTCCGCAAAGAATGCTGGACGGGATCCGCGTTCATCTTGAGCGAAAAACACCGTGGCCGCTGCTGGCCCTGGGCGTGGCCGGCTGGATACGCTACGTCAGCGGCACCGACGACCGTGGCAACGCGATTGATGTTCGCGATCCCCTCAGCGAGAAAATCCGCACGATTGTCGACGCCAGCAGCGACGCCGACCGCGTTAACGCCCTGCTGGGGCTGAGCGAGGTCTTTGGTCACGATCTCGCGCAAAACAGCGTGTTTGTGGAGGCGGTCAGCCTGGCATACCAGCGCATTACCCGCCACGGCGCACGTCAGGCTGTTATAGAAACGTTAAATATTTAACGATTATTGCGCTTAACGCGAACGGATGAGGCCTCCGTTCGCCCTTCCTCTTCTCACAGGTCACGTTTTTCGCCAGGATAGAGAGAACAGTGTTATAGCATCACAATTCTCTTTCGGAGCACACGTGACCAAAACCAACCTCATCACCGGTTTTCTCGGCAGCGGTAAAACCACCTCAATTCTCCACCTGCTGGCAAATAAAGATCCGGCCGAGAAATGGGCCGTGCTGGTCAATGAATTTGGCGAGGTGGGCATTGACGGCGCGTTGCTGTCATCCAGCGGCGCGATGATTAAAGAGATCCCCGGCGGGTGCATGTGCTGCGTCAATGGCCTGCCGATGCAGGTCGGGCTCAATACCCTGCTGCGTCAGGGCAAACCCGACCGCCTGCTGATCGAACCCACCGGGCTGGGTCACCCGAAGCAGATCCTCGATTTACTGACCGCCCCGGTTTACGAGCCGTGGATCGAACTGCGCGCCACCCTGTGCCTGCTCGATCCGCGTCAGCTTCTGGATGACAAGGCGGTGGCCAATGAGAACTTCCGCGATCAACTCGCCTCGGCGGACGTTATTGTCGCGAATAAAGAAGATCGCGCCACGGCGGAAAGCCAGGCCGCGCTGGACGCGTGGTGGCAACATTTCGGCGGCAATCGCACGCGGGTGCAGACCACCCAGGGGAATATTGATAGCGCCCTGCTTGACCTTCCTCGTCTGAACCTCACCGAGCTGCCTGCCAGCGCCGATCATGCGCACAGTCATCCGGTTAAGCAGGGCCTGGCTGCCCTCAGCCTGCCGGAGCACCAGCGCTGGCGTCGTAACCTGAACAGCGGCCAGGGATATCAGGCCTGCGGATGGATTTTTGATGCTGAAACCGTTTTCGATACCATCGGGATCCTGGAGTGGGCCAGACTTGCTCCCGTCGATCGCGTGAAAGGGATCATGCGCACGCCGGACGGGCTGGTGCGGATCAACCGTCAGGGCGACGATTTCTTTATTGAAACCCAAAATGTGGCGCCGCCTGACAGCCGAATAGAGTTAATTAGTGCGGTTAACGCCGACTGGAATGCCCTCCAGTCCAGCCTGTTGAGGATTCGTTTAAGTTCGGGCGGCTAACGTTGCCCCAGTTTTCACTCTATGCAGAACGTTATGACAACTCGATTTCCCCTGATATTACTGCTTAATGTCGCCGGTCTGGCGCTTTTCTTCTCCTGGTATATCCCGGCGGATCATGGTTTCTGGTTCCCGCTGGATTCTGCCATTTTTCACTTCTTCAACCAGGAGCTGGTGAAGAGCAACGCGTTCCTGTGGCTGGTAGCAATTACCAACAACCGCGCCTTCGACGGCTTCTCGCTGCTGGCCATGGGCTGCCTGATGCTCTCTTTCTGGCTGAAAGAGGATAAAGCCGGGCGTCGGCGTATTCTCATTATCGGTCTGGTGATGCTGCTGTTTGCCGTCGTCATTAACCAGCTGGCAACCGCGATTATTCCGGTTAAGCGTTCAAGCCCAACGCTATTCTTCACCGATATTAATCGCGTCAGCGAACTGCTGCATATTCCAACAAAAGATGCGTCGAAGGACAGTTTCCCCGGCGATCACGGCATGATGCTGCTTATTTTTTCCGCAATTATGCTTCGCTATTTCGGCAGAAAAGCCTTTGCCATAGCCCTGATTATTTTTGTGGTTTTTGCCTTCCCGCGCGTAATGATTGGCGCCCACTGGTTCACCGATATTGCCGTCGGTTCGCTCTCCGTGGCGCTGATTGCGCTGCCGTGGTGTTTAATGACCCCACTGAGCGACAGGATAATAGCGCTGTTCGATCGCTATCTTCCCGGTAAAGCGCAACAACAATTAAACAAATAACTAACCTAAATTAACGTGGGCTATCAGGGATCGACATGATCCCTGATAGCGTTCTCGCCGCGATCTTTCCCCGCTGTCATATTCTCGTCATCATATTCATGTTAAAAATGAAGCAATTGCATACTGGCGCAGCGGATCCGTCGCTATTTTGCGCAATTCTATGTTTTTACTTTCTGTATCACATTTTCTTATAAAAAAAAGGCTTTTTTTACTCGCAATACCCCTGGCAATCGGTTAATCTCGAACTCGTTTTGCCCCATAGAGATAATTATTTCCTTGGTGAATAATTTTGTGCGCTGTGCCACAAATGTGACCAGAAACAATTGTCTCAATGTGAACAGATAATTAGTCTCGTCACGTTTGGCATTTTTATAACGATATTTGTCGTTAAGGACTTCAAGGGATAATAAACAACATGGTCAAATCTCAACCGTTTCTGAGATATATCTTACGGGGGATCCCGGCGATAGCAGTCGCGGTACTGTTGTCTGCATGTAGTACATCGAACACCGCAAAGAATATGCATCCTGAGACGCGTGTTGTGGGAATGGAAGATTCCTCGTCACTGCAAGCCTCTCAGGATGAATTTGAAAATATGGTACGTAATCTGGACGTTAAGTCCCGTATTATGGACCAGTATGCAAGCTGGAAAGGCGTGCGCTATCGTCTTGGCGGCAGCACAAAAACAGGTATTGATTGTTCCGGTTTTGTACAGCGTACGTTCCGCGAGCAGTTTGGGTTAGATCTTCCGCGTTCAACCTATGAACAGCAGGAGATGGGCAAGTCGATTTCACGTACCAAACTGCGCACCGGTGATTTAGTCCTGTTCCGTGCCGGTTCTACAGGTCGACATGTTGGCATCTACATTGGTAATGACCAGTTTGTACATGCCTCCACCAGCAGCGGTGTGACCATTTCCAGCATGAATGAACCATACTGGAAGAAGCGCTATAACGAAGCACGCCGCGTACTGACCCGCAGTTAATATGACTATTGTATCGTTGGTTATCCCTTGGCTGACGATATGATGAAAAAAAGCACTGCTTCGGCAGTGTTTTTTTTTGCCCGTTACACTGAATACATCCAGCGGCATTTCAGGAATCACGACGTCTATGTTCACCCGCTACTTCTCCAGCAATCGCAAGATATTAATCCTCAGCATTATCACAGGCCTGATCGCCGCCCTGCTCCTGGGTTCGTTGCAATTTTTCTGGAGCTACCACAAGCGGGAAGTCAAATTCGACACCCTGATCCACGACGTGAGCAGCTATATGGAGAGCTATTTCGATGAGTTGAAAAACGCTGTCGATACCCTCCAGCCGCTCACGCTGAACAACTGCCACGACGTCAATCAGGAACTTACCTCGCGCGCGGCCTTTAGCATTAACGTTCGCGCATTCCTGCTGGTCAGAGATAAAATGGCGTTCTGTTCTTCCGCCACCGGCCCGATGAATTTCCCGATGGAGGAGCTGATACCCGAGCTGCACATCGATAAGCAGATCGATATGGCATTGCTTCCAGGCACCCCGATGTTGCCCAACAAGCCTGCCATCGCCATCTGGTATCGTAACCCGTTAGTGAAGGACGGCGGCGTGTTCACCTCGGTGAATCTCAATTTGACGCCTTACCTGCTCTACACCGCGCGCCAGGACGAATTCACGGGGATAGCCATCATCATTGGCGATCATGCGCTGTCAACGCGGTCCAGCACGCTGCTCAACGCGCATGACCTGGATGAAATCCCGGCCCGTACCGCAACGCTGAAAGACATTCCCCTGACCATAAACCTGTATGCGGACGCATGGACCAGCGATGAAATTCTCTACGCCCTGTTTTTCGGGCTGGTGTGCGGTATATGTGCCGGATCGCTCAACTACTATATCCTCAGCATTCGGCTCAATCCGGGTAAAGAGATTTTAAGCGCCATTAAGCGCGGCCAGTTTTACGTGGTCTATCAGCCCGTCGTTGATGCCAAATCGCTCAAAATGACCGGCCTTGAAGTGCTGATGCGCTGGAAACACCCGACAATGGGGGAAATTCCGCCGGACGCGTTTATCAACTTCGCCGAAGCGCAGAAGCTGATCGTCCCGCTGACGCTGCATCTCTTTGACCTTATCATTCACGATGCCCCCGTGTTACAAACCCTGTTACCTCCGGGCGCAAAGGTGGGCATTAACATTGCACCGGGGCATCTGCATGCGGAAAGCTTCAAGGACGATATGCGCACCTTCAAAGCGTTACTGCCGCCGGATTACTTCCAGATCGTGCTGGAAATTACCGAGCGCGACATGCTGAATCATCGGGAAGCCAACAGCCTCTTCGAATGGCTACATAACGAAGGGTTTGAAATCGCCATTGATGATTTTGGCACCGGCCACAGCGCGCTGATTTATCTTGAGCATTTCACCATGGACTACCTCAAAATCGACCGTGGTTTTATTAATGCGATAGGGACTGAGACGGTAACGTCACCGGTGCTGGATGCCGTGCTGACGCTGGCAAGACGGCTGAGTATGTTGACCGTCGCCGAAGGGGTGGAAACGCCGGAACAGGCCGCCTGGCTGCGCGAACACGGCGTTAACTTCCTTCAGGGGTACTGGATTAGCCGCCCGATGCCGCTGGAACAGTTCCGCAAATGGCGTCCTGACGTTTCACCCGACGGTGAATAATTTCACATTGCCCGTGACGTCACTTATTATTCAGCTTAACCGAGCCGGTCTGTAAAAGAGGGAGCTGCCGCGAGATGCTTATGCGCTTTATGTTGCTGATGTTGGCATTAACGAGCCTGTCCAGCCAGGCGCAGGCCATCAAAGAAAATATCGCCTTCGCGGTGATTGGCGAGCCGAAATATGCGGTCAATTTTACGCACTTCGATTACGTTAACCCAGCCGCGCCGAAGGGTGGAAAGGTCACGCTTTCCGCTACCGGCACCTTCGACAACTTCAACCGCTTCGCCCTACGCGGCGTGGCGGCCGCGCGAACGGAATCGCTTTACGATACGCTCTTTGTCACGTCTGATGACGAGCCCGGCAGCTACTATCCGCTGATTGCCGAGAACGTGCGTTACGCCGATAACTTCGCCTGGGCGGAAATCTCGCTGAACCCGCGGGCACGTTTTCATGACGGTACGCCGGTGAAGGCCAGCGACGTCGCCTTCACCTTCCATAAATTCATGACCGAAGGCGTCCCCCAGTTCCGCATCGTATATAAAGGCGCATCCGTCAGAGCCATCGCGCCGCTCACCGTGCGCATCGAGCTGAGCGAACCGAACAAAGAGAATATGCTTAGCCTGTTCTCGCTGCCGGTTATGCCTGAGTCGTTCTGGAAAAATCATAAGCTAAGCGACCCGCTTTCCACGCCGCCGCTGGCGGGCGGCCCATACCGCATCACCGACTGGCGCATGGGGCAATATGTCGTTTACTCTCGCGTTAAAGACTACTGGGCGGCAAACCTGCCGGTAAACCGCGGGCGCTGGAATTTCGACACCCTTCGCTATGATTACTACCTCGACGATAACGTGGCGTTTGAAGCGTTCAAAGCCGGCGCCTTCGATTTACGCGTAGAGAGCAGCGCCAAAAACTGGGCGACCCGCTATATCGGCAAAAATTTCGCAAAAGGCTATATCGTCAAAGACGAGCACAAAAATGAGTCTGCCCAGGATACCCGCTGGCTGGCGTTTAATATTCAGCGTCCGGTATTTAATGACCGCCGGGTGCGGGAAGCGATATCTCTGGCCTTTGATTTTGAATGGATGAACAAAGCGCTGTTTTACGGGGCTTACAGCCGCGCCAACAGCTATTTTCAAAATACCGAGTACGCCGCGCGTGATTATCCGAAAGCCGACGAGCTGGTTCTGCTGGCACCGCTGAAAGCGGAGGTTCCGCCGCAGGTGTTCACCACCGTGTTTCAGCCGCCCGCCTCGAACGGGGACGGTTACGACCGCGACAACCTGCTCAAGGCCAGCAAGCTGCTGGATGACGCGGGCTGGCACCTGAAAAATCAAAAGCGTGTGGACGCCAAAACGGGTAAGCCTCTCAGCTTTGAGCTGCTGCTCTCGTCCGGGGGCAACGATCAGTGGGTACTGCCGTTCAAGCATAACCTTGAGCGGCTGGGCGTGACCATGAACATCCGCCAGGTCGATAACGCGCAGATCACCAGCCGCATGCGCAGCCGTGATTACGACATGATGCAGCGCCTGTGGCCCGCCCAGCCGTGGCCCAGCTCGGACCTGCAAATTTCCTGGGCCTCCAGCTACATCGACTCCTCATACAATGCGCCAGGGGTAAAAAGCCCGGCAATTGACGCGCTGATTGCGAAAATAGTGGCGGCGCAGGGGGATAAAGAAAAGCTCCTGCCGCTCGGGCGCGCCCTCGACAGGGTCTTAACCTGGAACTACTACATGCTGCCGATGTGGTATATGGGCGAAGATCGCCTTGCGCGCTGGGACAAGTTCTCCGTGCCCGCCGTGCGCCCTGTCTATTCCCTGGGCTTTGATACCTGGTGGTATGACGTTAACAAAGCCGCCAGACTTCCCGCTGAGCGGCGCTAAGGAATCATCATGGGTGCCTATCTTATCCGTCGTCTCCTGCTGATCGTCCCCACCCTGTGGGCCATCATCACGATTAACTTTTTTATCGTGCAAATCGCCCCCGGCGGCCCGGTCGATCAGGCGATTGCCGCTATTGAATTTGGCAACAGCGGCGGCATGCCCGGCGGTGGCGGTGAAGGGATGGGCGCGAGCCATGCGCGAACCGGCGTAGGGAATATCAGTGAAAGCCATTATCGCGGCGGCCGCGGGCTGGATCCGGAAGTGATCGCCGAGATCACCCACCGCTACGGCTTTGACAAACCGATTCACGAACGCTATTTCAAAATGCTCTGGGATTACATCCGCTTTGATTTTGGCGACAGCCTGTTTCGCAGTGCCTCAGTGTTAACGTTGATCAAGCAAAGCCTGCCGGTTTCAATAACGCTGGGGCTGTGGGGAACGCTGATTATCTATCTGGTCTCTATACCGCTCGGGATCCGCAAAGCGGTGTATAACGGCAGCCGCTTCGATATCTGGAGCAGCACGTTCATCATCATTGGCTATGCCATTCCGGCGTTTCTGTTTGCTGTCCTGCTGATTGTCTTTTTTGCCGGGGGAAGTTATTTCGACCTCTTCCCGCTGCGGGGGCTGGTCTCCGCCGATTTCAGCTCCCTGCCGTGGTATCAGAAAATCACTGACTATCTCTGGCATATCACGCTGCCGGTGCTGGCCACGGTCATCGGCGGGTTTGCAGCCCTGACCATGTTGACCAAAAACGCCTTTCTCGATGAAATTCGTAAGCAGTACGTCGTGACTGCCCGCGCCAAGGGCGTGAGCGAGAAGCAGATCATGTGGAAACACGTGTTCCGCAACGCCATGCTGCTGGTGATCGCCGGATTTCCGGCCACGTTCATCGGCATGTTTTTTACCGGCTCGCTGCTGATAGAGGTGATGTTCTCGCTCAACGGCCTGGGGCTGCTGGGCTATGAGGCTACCGTGTCGCGCGATTATCCGGTGATGTTTGGCACACTCTATATTTTCACCCTGATTGGCCTGCTGCTGAATATCATCAGCGATATCAGCTATACGCTGGTCGATCCCCGAATCGATTTTGAGGGCCGCTGATGCCGCGTTTAAGCCCCGTCAACCAGGCCCGCTGGGCCCGCTTTCGCCACAACCGCCGCGGCTACTGGTCGCTGTGGATTTTTGCCGTGCTGTTTGCCTTAAGCATGTGTTCGGAGCTGATCGCCAACGACAAACCGCTGCTGGTGCATTTTAACGACCGCTGGTACGTGCCGGTTATCGCCAACTACAGCGAAAGCGACTTTGGCGGCCCGTTTGCGACCCCGGCGGAGTATCAGGATCCGTGGCTTCGCCAGCAGATTGAGCAGCACGGCTGGGCGCTCTGGGCGCCGGTGCGCTTTGGCGCAAACAGCATTAACTTCTCCACCACAACCCCCTTCCCTTCCCCGCCCTCCGCGCAAAACTGGCTGGGAACCGATGCGAACGGCGGCGACGTGCTGGCGCGCATTCTTTATGGCACGCGAATTTCTCTTCTCTTTGGGCTGATGCTGACGATCTTCTCAAGCGTGATGGGCGTCGTGGCGGGCGCCGTTCAGGGCTACTACGGCGGGAAAATCGACCTGTGGGGCCAGCGGGTTATTGAAGTATGGTCAGGTATGCCAACGCTGTTTCTGATCATCCTGCTTTCCAGCGTGGTGCAGCCTGGCTTCTGGTGGCTGTTAGGCATCACCGTCCTGTTCGGCTGGATGGCGCTGGTGGGCGTGGTGCGGGCGGAGTTCCTGCGCACCCGTAATTTCGACTATATTCGCGCCGCGCAGGCGCTTGGCGTGAGCGACCGCGGGATCATCTTCCGCCATATGCTGCCCAACGCGGTGGTCGCAACGCTCACCTTCCTGCCGTTTATTCTGTGCAGCTCCATCACCACCCTCACCTCACTGGATTTTCTGGGTTTCGGGCTACCGCTGGGTTCCCCGTCGCTCGGCGAACTGCTGCTGCAGGGCAAAAACAACCTGCAGGCGCCGTGGTTAGGCATCGCCGCCTTTCTTTCCGTGGCCGTGCTGCTTTCGCTGCTGATTTTTATTGGCGAAGCCGTGCGCGATGCCTTCGATCCGAACAAGGCGGTATAAAATGACCCAGCCCCTTCTCAGTATTGATAATCTGTCGATTGCTTTTTCAACGCAGGGCGAGACGCGCACCGTGGTCACCGACCTGTCGCTGCAGATCCAGCCCGGGGAAACGCTGGCCCTGGTGGGCGAGTCGGGTTCAGGCAAGAGCGTTTCGGCACTCTCCATCCTGCGGCTGCTGCCTTCTCCGCCGGTGAGCTACCCGCAGGGAGATATTCTGTTTCACGGCGGTTCGCTGCTGCATGCCGACGAACATACCCTTCGCGGCATTCGCGGCAACAAAATCGCCATGATCTTCCAGGAGCCGATGGTTTCGCTTAACCCTCTGCACAGTCTTGAAAAACAGCTCTATGAAGTGCTCTCCCTGCATCGGGGGATGCGCAAAGAGGCCGCGCGGGGAGAAATTCTGGACTGTCTGGAACGAACGGGCATACGCAACGCGGCCAAACGGCTGAACGATTTTCCGCACCAGCTCTCCGGGGGCGAACGCCAGCGCGTGATGATTGCCATGGCGCTGCTCACGCGCCCCGAGCTGTTGATTGCCGACGAGCCTACAACGGCGCTGGACGTGACGGTACAGGCGCAAATATTGACGCTGCTGCGGGAGCTGCGTGACGAGCTGAACATGAGCCTGCTGTTTATCACGCATAACCTGAGCATTGTAAGAAAGCTGGCCGACAGCGTCGCGGTGATGCAAAACGGACGGTGCGTTGAACAGAATACCGCGTCCACGCTGCTGAGCGCGCCGCAGCACCCCTATACGCAGCGTTTGCTCGACAGCGAACCCTCCGGCGACCCGGTTCCTCTCGCGGCTGACAGCACACCGCTGCTGCGCGTTGAGGATCTGTCCGTCTCGTTCCCGATCCGCAAAGGTATTCTGCGCCGCATTGTCGATCGGAACCCGGTGCTGAAAAACATCCGCTTCTCGCTGCGCCCGGGAGAATCCCTCGGGCTGGTGGGCGAATCCGGTTCGGGCAAAAGCACCACCGGTCTGGCGCTGCTGCGCTTAATTGCCTCTGAGGGCGAGATCCTCTTCGACGATATGCCGCTGCACCGCTGGAACCGCCGTCAGATGCTGCCCGTGCGGCCCCGGATGCAGGTGGTGTTTCAGGATCCTAACTCCTCGCTTAACCCACGGCTCAGCGTGTTACAGATTATCGAAGAGGGTCTGCGCGTGCATCAGCCCGGCCTGAGCGCTCAGCAGCGAGAGCAGGAAGTTACGCGGGTGATGGCCGAAGTGGGCTTAGACGCCGAGACCCGCCACCGCTATCCGGCTGAATTCTCCGGCGGACAGCGCCAGCGTATCGCCATTGCCCGCGCGCTGATCCTGAAACCGGAGCTGATTATTCTGGATGAACCGACGTCGTCGCTGGACAGAACCGTTCAGGCGCAGATCCTGGCCCTGCTGAAAGGGCTTCAGGAAAAGCACCGGCTGGCCTATATCTTTATCAGCCACGATCTACAGGTGGTGCGGGCGCTATGCCATCAGGTGATTGTGTTGCGACAGGGAGAAGTGGTCGAGCAGGGTGAGTGCCAGCGCGTATTTAGCGCGCCAACGCAGCGCTACACGCGCCAGCTGTTATCGGCAGACTAGCGGTCAGAAGGGATACTGGCCGGAGAAAGGCTCAGCGATGGCAACGCCAAAATTCTTCAGACGGCAGGTGGCGGCAAACTCGTCCTGGCTTTTCACAAACAGGCACGGCTCACCTTCACACTCCAGTACGGAGCTGTCCACTTCGATATCCGTCAGGGCCTGACTGAGACGCTCCATCACCCGCCATGCATTTTCGTCGCTCGGGCTCAGCAGCTTGAGCGCGACCAGGCAGTTTTCGCAGCCCGCGACGCTTTGCGGAATCGGTTCAACTTTCGAACCTGCAAAACCCGCCGACCAGCGATAGCTCTGGGGCAAGCGATGGACAATGGAGAGTTGTAATGTATTCACGTTCGTTCCCCGGAAGCAAAATTTACTTCACAATTTATTTACATTTATAGTAACACATCATCGCCAGCCTGCACTATTCAGCGCTTTTTTATCCATTTCCAGGCTCGCGTCGGCGCTATATGTACCCGTTTCTGCGATCTAACTCAACCTTTTTGAATACAATGATGTGACTTTTTACACAAATAGATTTTACATAAAATAAACAAACACGGAATAAACGAACGGGGGTTTGGTTGATATGCATCAACAAAAAAGGCCCTGTCGGGCCTTCTCTGTGTTTTAGTGGGCCGCTTTTCGCGGTCGGCTGGCGTAAAGATAGAAGAGTATCGAGCTGGTTGCGCAAAAAGCCATCGCCCACAGCATCGGCCATGCCGTCGTAAAGGTAGCCATCGAAAGCAACGCGCCAACGATAGCGCCGATGCCGAAGCGGAACGTCCCCGCCAGCGACGATGCGGTGCCCGCCATGTGCGGAAACTCATCCAGGATCACCGCCATCGCATTAGATGACACCATCGACACGCAGCCGACAAAGGCCGCCACGCCGACCACCAGCGCCCAGAAGCCGACGCCCAGAAACGCGCTTACCACCAGCCAGATAGCCATCACAAACTGGATCCACAGCCCGGCGCGGAACATGTTCAGCGCCCCCACCCGCCGGACAAATCGGCTGTTGATGATGGTCATGATAAACAGGAAGACGATGTTAAGCGCAAAGTAATAGCCGAAGTGCTGCGGCGAAACGTGGTTCAGCTCGATGTAGACAAACGGCCCGGCGCTCAGGAAGGAGAACATCCCGGCGAAGCTGAACCCGCTTGCCAGCATATAGCTGAGCACGCGCTTGTGGCGAAACAGCGAGGCAAAGTTGCCTATTGTGGTTCGGATGTGGAATTTCTGACGGCGCTCAACGGGGAGCGTTTCATCAATAAAGAAGAAAATCATCGCGGAGGCCAGCAGCGCGGCCAGGGCCAGGATCCAGAAAATCACATGCCAGCTAAACCACACCAGCACCGCGCCACCGGCCATGGGTGCCACCAGCGGCGCAATCGTCGTCACCAGCATCACGAACGACATCATGCGGGAGAACTCTTCCTTCGGGTAGATATCGCGCATCAGGGCGTTAATCACCACGCTTGCCGCTGCTGCCGCCAGACCGTGGAAGAAGCGCATGATAATCAGATGATCGATGGTCTGCGCCAGCGCACAGGCAACCGCTGCGGCCGCAAAGACCAGCGTCCCGCCCAGAATGACGGGCTTGCGTCCAAGGCTATCCGCCATCGGGCCATAAAACAGCTGGCCGAGGGCAAAGCCGAGAATATAGGTGCTGAGCGTCATCTGCGCGCTGCCCGCCGGGACGCCAAACTGTGCAGAAATCACCGGCAGCGCGGGCAGGTACATATCTATAGACAGCGGCATCAGCATGGCCAGCAGGCCAAGAATGAAGACGATTTTGAACGACGAGTGTGGCCTGGTGGTCACAGAGCTCTCCTGAAATTAGTGCGAAGGCAGACCGACGCTGGCGATCTCTTCTTCCGTTAACGGGCGATATTCGCCTGGCGCCAGGTCGGGATCGAGTTCAATCGCACCAATCCGCTCACGGTGCAGGCCAACAACGCGGTTCCCCACGGCGGCAAACATACGTTTCACCTGATGGTAACGCCCTTCGCTGATGGTCAGACGGACTTCGGTCGGCGCGATCACCTCAAGCACGGCGGGTTTGGTCAGATCTTTTTCATTATGCAGCTGAACGCCTTTCGTGAATTGCTCTGCCGTGTCATCCGACACCGGCGACTCCAGCGTGACCAGATAGGTTTTCTCGCAGTGGTGACGCGGGGAAGTAATGCGATGCGACCACTGCCCGTCGTCGGTCATCAGCACCAGACCCGTGGTGTCGATGTCGAGGCGTCCTGCGGCGTGCAGCTTGTGCGCCACCGGTTCATCGAGGAAATAGAGCACCGTCGGGTGATCCGGATCGTCCGTTGAGCAGACGTAGCCTTCAGGCTTATTGAGCATGAAGTAGCGCGGACCGTGCTGCTGGGTCAGCGGATTGCCGTCATACTCCACCTGATGCTCAGGCTGAAGTTTGAAAGCGGTGTCTCTCACAATGTCGCCATCCACGGTAACGCGGCTGGCGCGAATTTCGCGCCCGGCAATAGCGCGGCTTACGCCGAGTTGCTGAGCGATAAACTTATCAAGTCGCATGAAATCTTTTTAGCCTTAATGGTGCTGGAAGTCGGACTACGGGTCCGAAAAAAAGAAGCAGTCTGGAACGGTTCAGTATAATGGTCTGGTTGCGCCACTCAAGGGAAAAAGTTTCGTGGCATACTATCTATACCCTAAATAATTCGAGTTGCATGCAGGCGGCAAAGGAGTGAATCCCCGGGAGCTTACATAAGTAAGTGACCGGGGTGAACGAGTGCAGCCAACGCACAGGCAACTTGAAGTATGACGGGTATATGTGCGGAATAACGAAACCGAGACCCTATGACTTTTACACTTCGTCCCTATCAGCAGGAAGCCGTTGACGCCACCCTCGCCTGGTTCCGTAAACACCGCGAGCCAGCGGCGATTGTGCTCCCGACCGGCGCAGGCAAAAGCCTGGTCATCGCCGAACTGGCGCGTCTGGCGCGCGGTCGCGTGCTGGTGCTGGCACACGTCAAAGAGCTCGTCGCGCAAAACCACGCCAAGTATTGTGCGCTTGGGCTGGAAGCCGATATCTTCGCCGCCGGGCTGAAGCGCAAAGAGAGCCACGGTAAAGTGGTCTTTGGCAGCGTGCAGTCGGTGGCGCGCAATCTGGACCTGTTTCGCAGCGAATTTTCGCTGCTGATTGTCGACGAGTGTCACCGCATCAGCGATGACGACGACAGCCAGTACCAGCAAATCCTGGCTCACCTGAAAGCGGTGAACCCTCACCTGCGCCTGCTGGGCCTGACGGCGACCCCGTTTCGCCTGGGGAAAGGCTGGATCTATCGTTACCATTATCACGGCATGGTGCGCGGCGATGACAAGGCCCTGTTTAGCGACTGCATTTACGAACTTCCGCTGCGCTACATGATTAAACATGGCTACCTGACGCCGCCTGAACGGCTGGATATGCCGGTGGTGCAGTACGATTTCAGCCGTCTGCAGGCGCAGAGCAACGGATTATTCAGCGAAGCGGATCTCAACAAGGAGCTGAAAAAGCAGAAGCGTATTACGCCGCATATCATCAGCCAGATAGAGGAGTTCGCCGCGACGCGCAAAGGGGTGATGATCTTTGCCGCCACCGTTGAGCACGCGCGAGAAATCACCGGGTTACTACCCTCCGGCGACGCGGCGTTAATCACCGGCGAGACGCCCGGCCCGGAGCGCGACGGCCTGATTGACGCCTTTAAGGCCCAGCAGTTCCGCTATCTGGTAAACGTGTCGGTTTTGACCACCGGCTTTGACGCCCCGCACGTCGACCTGATCGCCATTCTGCGCCCGACCGAATCGGTCAGTCTGTATCAGCAAATTGTTGGCCGCGGCCTTCGTCTGGCGCCGGGAAAAACCGACTGCCTGATCCTGGATTATGCGGGTAACCCGCACGATCTCTATACGCCTGAAGTCGGCGCGCCAAAAGGGAAAAGCGACAACGTGCCCGTGCAGGTCTTTTGCCCTGCCTGCGGGTTTGCCAACACCTTCTGGGGAAAAACCACCGCCGACGGTACGCTGATCGAACACTTTGGCCGCCGCTGTCAGGGCTGGTTTGAAGATGATGACGGGCATCGCGAGCAGTGCGATTTCCGCTTCCGGTTCAAAAACTGCCCGCAGTGCAACGCCGAAAACGACATTGCCGCGCGCCGCTGCCGGGAATGCGACACGGTGCTGGTTGACCCGGACGACATGCTGAAAGCGGCGCTAAAGCTGAAAGATGCGCTGGTGCTGCGCTGTTCCGGCATGGCGCTGCAGCCCGGCGCCGATGAAAAAGGTGAGTGGTTGAAAATCACCTATTACGACGAAGACGGGGCGGACGTCAGCGAGCGCTTCCGGGTCCAGACGCCTGCTCAGAGAATGGCCTTCGAACAGCTGTTTATCCGCCCGCACACCCGAACGCCGGGCGTCCCCCTGCGCTGGATAACCGTGGCCGATATCGTGCGCCAGCAGGTGCTATTGCGCCATCCGGATTTCGTCGTCGCCCGTAAGAAAGGCCAGTTCTGGCAGGTGCGTGAGAAACTCTTTGACTACGAAGGTCGCTTCCGTCGCGCCAACGAATTGCGCGGTTAGCGGGACTTTTCATTGATGTGAGGGGCATTTGAGTATAAAATGCCGCCCGCTTCACATCCGTGAGGCAGAACACTCACCTGCTGCTGGGTCGCCTGTAGCAGGGTTTTAAATACAGAGAGAAATCAATGTTCACTATCGAAGCAGAAGTACGTAACGTGCAGGGTAAGGGTGCGAGCCGCCGCCTGCGTAACGCTAACAAGTTCCCGGCTATCGTTTACGGTGGCGAAGCTGCTCCAGTTGCAATCGAACTGGATCACGACAAACTGTGGAACCTGCAGACCAAAGCTGAATTCTACAGCGAAGTTCTGACCATCGTTGTTGGCGGTAAAGAAGAAAAAGTGAAGGTTCAGGCTGTTCAGCGTCACCCGTTCAAGCCAAAACTGTCTCACATCGACTTTGTTCGCGCGTAATCGCAAACACGTCGAAAAAAAACCCCGCTTCTGCGGGGTTTTTTTATGGCTGTTATTTCCCGCCCGAGGTGCGGCGCTGAAGCTGATCGCGCAGGTTCGGCGGCGTGCCTTTAATGGTCAGCGTATCGGTGGCCGGATCCCAGAAGATGCGTTCCCCCAGCAACATTGCGTCAAAGTTGATGGTTAACCCACCGCCGCTGCCGGCAAACTTGGTTAACTGACGCAGCGTACTGCGATCCGCCGGGAAGCTCTCTTCCAGTTCATAGCCTTTTTCAGCCGTAAATTCCTGGAAGCTGACTTCGCTGACGCCAGCCAGCTCTTTTGACAGGGACTCCAGCTCGATCTCCTCCCCTGCCTGCAGCTGTTCGTTGCAGTAGCTGTAGACCTGCTGACGCACGGTCTGGCGCTCAGATTTATCGAGCTGCGCTTCTGCTGTGAAGTCGTCAACCGCCTGGAGCAGCCCTTTGTTCTGCGCTTTGGCATTGAGACCTTCGCTGGCACCGAGGAAATCCATAAAGAAATCCGCCACTTTGCGGCCCACGCGCCCCTTCAGGAATGTCAGGTAGCGGGTCGACTCCGGGTTGGTTTCCCATTCGGTCAAATCAATACGCGCCACGATATCCGCATGGTTGATATCCAGATAATGCGTTGAGCTGATATCCAGCTGCTCGTTCACGCGCATGCTGCTTAAGTTATTCAGCACGGTAACCAGCAGATACTCTACCGCCAGATAGCGGTAGTGGCAGAACAGCACGATCCCGCCGTCGGCAAACGGATATTTCGCCAGCTCGTCGCGCAGACGCCCGGTTGCGGCGCGGCTAAACGCCAGAAAATCCTCTTCGCCCTGACGCTGCAGGCGCAGACTATCAGCCAGTTCACTCTCTTCGCTGAACAGGCCATAGGCTTTATTTTTGGCACTGTAGACGCGATGCAGCTCTGCCATCATCTCCACAACGGTCGCCGTGGGTTCCAGTAACGAATCGCGCAGCACCACTTCAAGGGTTTGCTCATCACGCTTGATAAGCTGGTGCAAGGCAATCTGGTTGATTTCCAGACTCATGATAAACTCTCCTTTTAGACCGGGCGGTATTCAACCACCACCAGGACATGTGTGCAACAACAGATAAAAAAGGGGAAAAAAAGCTGTTGCTACGGTAATATGTTGCCCTTTCATCAACAAACTGATTTTGATTTATGCCACAACATTCCCGCTACAGTGATGAACACGTTGAACAACTGCTCAGTGAGCTGGTCAACGTACTGGAAAAACATAAAACGCCGACCGATCTCTCCCTGATGGTTTTGGGAAATATGGTCACCAACCTGATTAACACCAGCGTTGCTCCGGCTCAGCGTCAGGCGATCGCAAAATCGTTCGCCCAGGCTTTACAGTCGTCCGTCAGCAACGACCCGGCCCATTAAGGGATACGAACAACAGTTTATGGTGACGAATCGTCAGCGCTACCGTGAAAAAGTCTCCCAGATGGTCAGCTGGGGGCACTGGTTTGCCCTGTTCAACATTCTGTTGGCGACGGTCATTGGCTGTCGTTATCTGTTTGTCGCAGACTGGCCAACAACGCTAACCGGGCGTATCTACTCCTGGATAAGCGTTGTCGGTCACTTTAGCTTTTTGGTTTTCGCCACCTATCTGCTGATCCTGTTCCCCTTGACGTTTATCGTCATGTCGCAGCGTCTGATGCGATTCTTGTCCGCCATCCTTGCGACGGTGGGGATGACGCTGCTGCTTATTGACAGTGAAGTGTTCACCCGCTTCCACCTGCACCTCAACCCCATCGTCTGGGAACTGGTGATTAACCCCGACCAGAACGAAACGGCCCGTGACTGGCAGCTGATGTTTATCAGCGTCCCGGTGATCCTGTTGATTGAGATGCTGTTTGCCACCTGGAGCTGGCAAAAACTTCGCAGCCTGACCCGGCGACGCCATTACGCGAAGCCCGTCGCCGCACTCTTCTTCGTCTCCTTTATCAGTTCGCACATCATGTATATCTGGGCGGATGCGAACTTCTATCGCCCTATTACCATGCAGCGCGCTAACCTGCCGCTCTCATATCCGATGACGGCCCGTCGCTTCCTCGAGAAACACGGCCTGCTTGATGCGCAGGAGTACCAGCGACGCCTGGTCGAACAGGGTAACCCGGAAGCGGTCAGCGTTCAGTATCCTCTGAGCGACCTGCAGTACCGCGATATGGGACGCGGGCAAAACGTCCTGCTGATCACCGTCGATGGCCTGAACTACTCGCGCTACGAGAAGCAGATGCCTGCGCTGGCCGATTTCGCCAGTAAAAACGTCTCCTTTACTCAGCATATGAGCTCCGGTAACTCAACCGATGCGGGCATTTTTGGCCTCTTCTATGGCATTTCAGCTGGCTACATGGACGGCGTACTGTCTACCCGCACGCCTGCGGCGCTGATCACCGGGCTGAATCAGCAAGGCTATCAGTTAGGGTTGTTCTCCTCCGATGGATTTAACAGCCCGCTCTACCGCCAGGCGCTGCTGTCCGATTTCTCACTGCCAACGGCACAAAATCAGTCCGATGCGCAGACCGCCAGCCAATGGATAAACTGGCTGCAGCGCTACGCCCAGGAAGATAACCGCTGGTTCTCATGGGTTGCCTTTAACGGCACAACGCTTGCTGACAGCAATAAGAAGGACTTTGCGCGCCGTTATGGCCGCGCGGCTGGCGATGTTGATGCGCAGATAGGCCGCGTGCTCGACGCGCTACGTGAGTCTGGCAAGCTGGACAACACCGTGGTGATCGTAACCGCGGGTCATGGCGTGCCGTTAGGTGACGAGACGAAGAGTATGAGCTGGTCTCGTCCGAATCTGCAGGTTCCGCTGGTGATCCACTGGCCAGGCACCCCGGCGCAGCGCATCAATATGCTCACCGAGCATAAAGATGTGATGACTACCCTGATGCAACGCCTGCTGCACGTCAGCACGCCGGCAAACGAGTATTCGCAGGGGCAGGATCTCTTCAGCGCCGCGCGCCGCCACAACTGGGTAACGGCTGCGGGGAATAATACGCTGGTGGTGACCACGCCGAAGCTGACGCTGGTGCTGAACAGCAACGGGAATTATCAGACGTATAATCTGCAGGGTGAACGGTTGAAAGACCAGAAACCGCAGCTGAGCCTGCTGCTGCAGGTCCTGACGGATGAGAAGCGGTTTATCGCTAACTGATTAATAATAAACCAGTTAGCGACAGATTCCCTTGCATTCAAAACGGAATCGAGTAGTATTCTTTTTATGCGTCGGCACGTAGCGCAGCCTGGTAGCGCACCGTCATGGGGTGTCGGGGGTCGGAGGTTCAAATCCTCTCGTGCCGACCAAAATTATTATCAAAACCAGCCTCTTACGGCTGGTTTTTTTATTCCATTTCGTCAGGTGTTTTTCGCAGATAAATCAGCGTCGCCAGACAAATCACCGCCCCGGCATAAAACGTATACTGCGCACCAAACGTCTCCCAGATGGCCCCTGCCCCCAGGCTGGCGACTAATAACCCCACGCCGCTGACCAGACTAAAAATACCGTAGGCGGTACCGCGCAGATCCGCAGGTGCGGTTTTCGCAATCATCGCCGCCAGCAGCCCCTGGGTCATGCCCATATGTATCCCCCAAAGCGCAACGCCTAAAATAATGCCTGCCCAGTGGGTGCTCAGCGCCAGCACAATGTCCGCGCCAATCAGCACCACCAGCCCCCACTGTAGTAATCGGGTGTGGCTCATCACGTCGGATAATTTGCCAAACGGATAGGCAGAGAGGAAATAGAGCAGATTCATGGCAACCATCACCAGCGGGATTAGCGCCAGCGGTACACCCGACTGCTGAGCGCGAAGCACAAGAAATGCTTCACTGAAACGTGCGAGCGTGAAGATGGCCCCCAGGCCAATGACCCACCAGCAGCCTTTACCGAGGCGCCTGAGGTTCTCTCTTTTGATGGGATTCGTTCGTTTATGCTCGACAGGGGTTTTAGGCTCATGCAGCCCGAAGAAAAGCAAGGCAACGGCGAGTACGCCGGGGATCACCGCAATCCAGAAAATGGTACGAAAATCATCATTCCACAGCAGCATTAAGCCGACGGCCAGGAGCGGCCCGAGAAAGGCGCCGATGGTGTCCATCGACTGACGCAAACCAAAGGCCGCGCCGCGGAGTTCCGGCGGTGTAACGTCAGCGACCAGCGCATCGCGCGGCGCCCCCCGGATCCCCTTTCCTACCCGGTCGATTAAGCGTGCCCCAAGAATCATGCCGGAGGAAGAGGCAATAGCAAACAACGGTTTACTCAACGCGCCAAGACCGTAGCCCAGAACCGCCAGTCCTTTACGCTTGCCCAGATAATCACTGATTGCGCCGGAAAACACTTTGATAAACAGCGCCGTGGCTTCAGCCAGACCTTCAATCAAACCAATGAAAATCACGCTGGCACCCAGCGTCGTGACCATAAACAACGGCAGCAGGCTGTGAATGATCTCCGAGGAGATATCCATCAACATGCTGACGCCACCCACAACCCAGACTCCTTTCGGGATCCGGCTGAGCGTTGCAAACCGGGATAACATTGCGCATCTCCTGCTTTATGTCGAACAATCTTGTTCGACACAGAATATCCTGGAAATGCGAATAAAAATCATCTGATATAAAAAAAGCCAGCCCGCAGGCTGGCTTCATTCTCTGAGGTGAATGCTTAGCGCTTCTCACGTCCACCCAGGAAGAAAATGCCCAGCGGGATGGCCAGCAGAACGGTGAACACCAGGCTGTAGACGAAGATCATCGCCGATTGCAGGACATACATGCTGGTTGTCCAGGCAGAGAGGGGGATGTTGTACTGTTCGATGACGCCAACAATGGTTGCCCGCCCCACGCACGCGGCAGCAATCATAAACACGACCAGCAGCGCCAGGAGGAATTTGCGGCCCTCAGGTGTTTTCAGTTTTGCACGAACCATCTCTCTTCCCTTTTACAGATGAATAACATTATATAAGGTCTAAAATAACACGAACTGGCACCCGACTCCACACCAGCATAAACAACCATTAAACAGGTAATTTAAAAGCGCATAACGCTATACAGAGTGAAAATGTAAGTAAATAACACCAATCATTCATAGTTGTTATGTTAACCTGCGCAGGATCGTTTTGACATAAAGGAATGACAATGAAAAACGCACCTAAATTTGCCATCGCCCTCATCGCCGCCGCGTGCGTCAGCAGCAGTGCTTTTGCCAGCGAAACCCCAAAAGAGCAGCCGCTGGAAAAAGTGGCTCCGTACCCGCAGGCGGACAAAGGGATGAAGCGTCAGGTGATTCAGCTGCCGGTTCAGCAGGATGAAGCGAACTTCAAAGTGGAACTGTTAATTGGCAAGACGCTGGAAGTGGACTGCAACCAGCACCGTCTGGGCGGTCAGCTGGAAAGCAAAACCCTGGAAGGCTGGGGTTACGACTATTACGTCTTTGATAAAGTGACTTCTCCGGTCTCCACCATGATGGCCTGCCCGGACGGCAAAAAAGAGAAGAAATTTGTGACGGCGTATCTGGGCGACAACACTCTGCTGCGCTACAACAGCAAGCTGCCGATCGTGGTATATACGCCTGAAAACGTGGAAGTGAAGTATCGCGTGTGGAAGGCCGATGAGACTGTCGGTCAAGCCGTAGTACGTTGAAATTAAGTCGGGTGGCGGCTTCGCCTTACCCGACCCGGAAAGGGTGCGCTCTGGTGCCCTCACCCCAACCCTCTCCCACCGGGAGAGGGAGAAAACACTAAAAACGGTAACGGATGTTACCGTTTTGCTTTTACCTTACAGCGCGATATCCGCAACCGGTTTGTTTTCCGGCTGAGGCTTCAGCTCCGCTTTTGGCGCAGCATCCGCAGCCTGCGGTTTGATGTACTGCAGCTGCAGTACGCGGCTGGTGTATTCCAGCTCCTGCTCCGTCGCGCTCACGTTGCCGTTCAGCTTCGTGCCGTAGGATGGAATAATGGTTTTCAGCTTCGCCTGCCATTCCGGGCTGGCGACTTTATCTTTAAACACTTTTTCCATCAGGTGCAGCATGATTGGCGCAGCGGTAGACGCGCCCGGTGACGCGCCCAGCAGCGCGGCGATGGTGCCATCCTTATCGCTCACCACTTCGGTACCCAGACGCAGCACGCCGCCCTCTTTCGGGTCGCGCTTGATGATCTGTACGCGCTGACCCGCCTGCCACAGACGCCAGTCTTCTTTCTTCGCCTGCGGATAGTACTCTTTCAGCGCCTCGAAACGGTCGTCGTCAGAGAGCATCACCTGGCTAATCAGGTATTTCACCAGGTCGAAGTTATCCAGACCCACGTCCATCATCGGCTTGACGTTAGAGGTGGTTGTGGCGCTGAGCAGATCCCACAGGGAGCCATTTTTCAGGAACTTCGTGGAGAAGGTCGCGAACGGCCCAAACAGCACCACGCGTTTGCCGTCAAGCATACGGGTGTCGATGTGCGGAACAGACATCGGCGGTGCGCCAACGGAAGCCTGGCCGTACACTTTTGCCAGATGACGGTTCACCACTTCCGGGTTATCCGACACCAGGAACTGGCCGCCCACCGGGAAGCCCGCGTAGTCGTCAGCTTCCGGAATACCGGACTCCTGCAGCAGCTTCAGCGCCGCGCCGCCCGCACCGATAAAGACAAACTTCGCCTTGATGACGTGCTCGGCTTCGTTGTTTTTCAGATCGGCAACGGTCACGCTCCAGCTGTTATCCGCGTTGCGCTTGAAACCGCGCACTTCGGTGCTGAGCTGCAGGTTGAAGTTCTCTTTTTTCTTCAGAGACGTCACCAGCTGACGGGTAATTTCGCCGTAGTTAACGTCGGTACCAATTTCGGTACGGGTCGCCGCCACTTTCTGGTTCGGGTCACGACCTTCCATGACCAGCGGAGCCCACTCTTTAATCTGCGCGTGGTCTTCGGAGTATTTCATCCCGCGGAACAGCGTGCTCTGCTGCAGAGCGGCGTAGCGCGCGCGCAGGAAGTTGACGTTCTGATCGCCCCACACAAAGCTCATGTGCGGCACGGTGTTGATGAAGGAGTGCGGATCGTGCATCACGCCGCTGTTGACCTGATGAGACCAGAACTGGCGAGAAACCTGGAATGCTTCGTTGATCTCTACCGCCTTCTCGATACTAATGGAACCGTCCTTTTTCTGCGGCGTGTAGTTCAGTTCCATGAGTGCCGAATGTCCGGTACCGGCGTTATTCCATCCGTTCGAACTCTCCTGCGCCACGCCATCAAGGCGCTCGACCATGGTCATAGACCAGTCCGGCTGCAGTTCTTGCAGATAGGTTCCCAGCGTGGCGCTCATGATACCGCCACCAATTAAAAGGACGTCCGTTTCCTGCTCTTTTGGTGCGTCAGCTTTCGCCGCCATGGAGACGGTGTTAAGCCCCACGGCCAGAGAAAAGAGCATGGCAGTCATTTTTTTCATAATTTATGCCTTAGTGTAAAAGTGCTTGATGCGTGGAAATTGCAGGTGAAAAAAGCTGCGGGGGCACGGTAACAACTTTTAAATATTGTTTAAAGGTTACGAAATTATTGTAATTGTGAAATTTAATGATGGATTGTTTGTAGGGGATTACTCTGGCGGCTGGCAATAGGGGCATTTTCTGGCTACTATCCTGCACTTTGTGATCGCGCGCACGGAAGCCTGCCCTAACCAGCGAACTGTTATGTCCTTACCCCATTCTGCCGTATCTCCCGAAAACCGCGTAGCCAACGTGCTGCGTTCCCCTAAGCAGCTGACGCGTGAAACGCTGGCAGGCGTGATTACCGCCCTGGCGCTGATCCCCGAAGTCATCTCATTTTCGGTGGTGGCGGGCGTTGATCCGAAGGTCAGCCTGATCGCCTCCGTGGTGCTGTGTCTTGCCCTGTCCGTGCTGGGCGGTCGTCCGGCGATGGTCACGGCAGCGGCTGGTTCCGTGGCGCTGGTCATTGGCCCGATGGTGCATCAGCACGGCGCACAGTACATTCTTCCCGCCGTGCTGATGGCTGGCGTGATTCAGATTCTGTTTGGCGTGCTGGGTATGGCAAGGCTGATGCGCTTTATACCCCAGTCGGTCATGACCGGGTTTGTTAACGCCCTGGGCATTTTGATCTTCTTCGCTCAGGTGCCGCATTTCTGGAGCCGAAGCCCGCTCATTGTGGGCCTGTTCGTGCTGACGCTGCCGATCGTGCTGTGGGTGCCGCGCTATATCAAAAGCATCCCTTCCCCGCTGATTGCGATTGTTGTGCTTACCGTGTTCACCGTTTCAACCGGACAAATCCTGCCGACCGTGGGCGATGAAGGCTCCATGAGCGGCGGTTTGCCGGGCCTTACCGAACTTCTGGTCCCCCTCAACGTACAGACGCTGAGCATTATCTGGCCGTGCGCGTTGAGCATCGCCTTTGTCGGCCTGCTGGAATCCCTGCTGACGGCAAAGCTGGTGGATGAGCTGACCGCGACACCGTCAGGTAAACGCCGCGAAAGCATTGGATTAGGCGTCGGCAATATTCTGGCCGGATTTTATGGCGGTATTGCAGGCTGCGCGATGATTGGGCAAACCATCGTCAACGTGGAGATGGGGAAAGGTCGAAGCCGCATTTCAACCCTTGCGGCGGGCATTGTGCTGCTTATCCTGGTGACGGCGCTCAGCGAAGTGATGGCCAAAATCCCGATGGCGGTGCTGGCAGGCATTATGGCGATTGTCGCCGTCAAAACTTTCAGCTGGCACAGCCTTCAGCCAGCCACGGTGAAAACGGCCCCGATTGCAGAAACGGTAGTCATGCTGGTCACCGTAGCCGCCACGGTATCAACCGGCAATCTGGCGATTGGCGTGCTGGGCGGGATTATCGTTATGGCGCTCCTCCCCGCCCGCATTAAGCGTCGGCTTAAAGAAGAAAAATCGTCGCCAGCCCAAGAAAAATAAAGAAACCGCCGGTATCGGTGATGGCGGTGATCATCACGCTCGACCCCACCGCGGGGTCGCGCCCCAGTTTGGTCATCGTCAGCGGGATAATGACCCCCATCATTGATGCCACCAGCAGATTCAGCACCATCGCCAGCATCATCACCCCACCTAACGCCATATCGTCATACAGCCACCAGGTGATGCCGCCCATAATGCCGCCCCACACCAGGCCGTTGATCAGCGCCACGCCCATCTCTCTGAAGATCAGAAAGGCGAAGTTACCGGGCTGAATGTTTTCCAGCGCCAGCGCGCGGACGATCATGGTGATGGTCTGGTTTCCGGTGTTGCCGCCAATTCCGGCCACAATCGGCATCAGCGAGGCCAGCGCCACCAGTTGAGAAATGGTGTGTTCAAACCCGTCAATCACCCGGGAGGCGATAAACGCGGTACAGAGGTTAATGGCCAGCCACGCCCAGCGCGTTTTCACCGCCTTGCCGACGGAGGCATGGACGTCATCTTCGGCGCTGATCCCCCCGAGCGCGCGCAGGTCGTTGTCGGTTTCTTCGTAGACCACATCAACGATCTCATCGATGGTCAGACGCCCCATCAGTTTGCCGACAGAATCCACGACGGCGGCACTGACGAGGTCGTCACGTTCGAAGGTACGCGCCGCTTTCTCCGCATCGTCTTCCGGGGAGAAGACCATCGGCTCGTTTTCCATCACCTCGCTCACCTTCCGCTGGGTGCTGTTGAGCAGGATAGTTTTCAGCTCAAGTTCGCCAAGCAGGGTTTTATCCCGGGAGGTGACAAACAGTTTATCGGTGTTGTCCGGCATCTTGCCCAGACGACGCAGGTAGCGCTGCACGGTGCCGAGCGTCACGTCCGGGCGCACCGTGATAACGCCGAACTCCATGATCGCGCCGACGCTGTTTTTCTCGTAGTGCATCACCTGACGCACGCGCGCCCGCTCCTCCGCTGGCAGCGACGCCAGCAGGCGACCGGTCAGGTTGCGCGGCAGATGCTGAACGAGATAAATCTGCTCGTCGATATCCAGGGTTTGCACAGCGTCGAGAATGTCCCGGTCGCTCATCTCGTCGATCAGGTCATCCCAGACGTTTTCAGAAGCTTCAAGCAATACCTGCCCGCGCTCGTGATCCTGCACCAGACGCCACAGGGCGTGACGTTCTTCCGAAGGAAGCGCTTCAAGGGTATCCGCGAGATCCGGCGGGGGTAAATGAGCAACCAGCGCGCCTACCTCAGCAATATCGTCGGCCAGGGTGCCGACATCATATTGCTCAGCCAGGGTCAGTTTGCCTAATAGCGTAGAAGTGACCGCTTTATCGGTCGTGAGAAGCCAGATGAGTCGCGCGCGCTCCTGGTCACGCTGCCTGGCGCTGTTTTTCTTTAATACCGACATCAATCATAAATCCATTAAATGAGTTGGGGTTAAGCATAGCGCGGGGATATGTAAATAAGAATAAACAACGGGACGGGATGGAGAAAAAAGCGGCATGCCCGGCGGCGCTACGCTTGCACGGGCCTACAAAATCGTAGGCCGGGTAAGGCGAAGCCGACACCCGGCACATTGGCATCAGGCCGTACGCGCCACCGCGTCACGCGAGGCTGCATCGCGCTCTTCACCGGTCAGCTCGCTCAGCCTGCCGTCGCGCATCTCCAGCAGGCGGTCAGCATGAATAAAGTAGTGATCGTCGTGGCTGATGGCGAAAATGGTTTTGCCCATCGCCTGCATCAGCGGCAGCAGCACCTGATAAAACTCGCGGCGGAAATGCGGGTCCTGATCGGCCGCCCACTCATCCAGCAGGATGATGTCACGCTCTTCCGCCAGCGCCAGCAGCAGCGCCACGCGCTTTTTCTGCCCTTTGGAAAGCTTCAGGTTGAGGATCTTCCCGTCCTGTAGCTCCAGCTTGTGCGACATCTGCAGCTGCGCCAGCCATTTTTCCACCAGCGCAGGATTGGCCGGCTGCCCTTCCGGCCCCAGCAGTTGGTCAAACAGCCAGACGTCGGTGAACACCGCCGAGAAAAGCTTGCGGTAATCCTCGGGCTTCTCCGCGCTCAGCGCCGTGCCATCCAGCAAAATCTCGCCCGACTGCGGCTGATAGAGTCCGGTCAGCAGCATCGCCAGCGTAGATTTACCGCTGCCGTTGCCGCCGATGAGGAACAGCAGTTCACCGCGGTGGATCGTCAGGTTGACCGGCCCCACGGAGAAGCCGCTGTCCTGATAGCGGAACGTGACGTTACGCAGCTCCAGCGTCTGCCAGTTCGGGAAGGCCTGCGGGCGCGGGAATTCGGCTTTAAACGGCGCGAGATCGAATTTTTTGAGCTTATTAAATGCCACCTGCGCACTCAGTAAGGTGGGCAATGCACCGACCGCCGAGAGCAGCGGCGTGCGCAAAAACAGCAGCGTCAGCGAGTAGGTTGCCGCTACGTTGGTGTCCGCCCAGCCCAGGCTGTTCGCCATCCAGAACACCAGGCCAATGGCCCCCAGCATCATGATGTTTGACCAGTTCACCGCGCTCAGGTGGAAGGTATCGGCGCGAATAATATGGTGACGGTATTCGCGCGCGTCCGGGATATAGAGGTGATTAAAGATATGCTCGGCGCGCTCGCGGTTCAGGGTGAGCTCTTTGCGCCCTTCCAGTACCGTCTGGTAATCGTTATAGAGCTTATCTTCGGTTTCGCGCAGCACCGCCATGTGTTTGTAGACGCGCGACACCAGCATAAAACCGCCCCAGATGGTAATGGCAATCCACAGCGCGGTCACCGCCAGCATTTTGCTGGAGAGCCAGGCGAGATATGCGGCCGAGCCAAAGGTCAGAATGATCCCCTGCACCAGCTCCGGCAGACGCACGAACGCGATGGTAATGGCGCGCACGTCGCTGGTCAGCCCCGCCAGCAGGGAAGCGCTGCCGAGCTGCTCAACGCGCTCTATCTGGGTGTCCAGGATCCGCTTGATAAACTCACTGCGCAAACGGAAAACGAAATGGTGTCCGAGCGCGGTCAGCGCAAGCTGGGAACCGAGCGTAACCGCCATCAACAGGAGCAGCAGGCCGAGAAACTCCGGCAATACGGAGAGCGAGGTGTCGACCATTTCGATCAACCGCACGTTAATAAACGCGATCAGGCCAATACCCAGCGCGGCGCTGGCAAGGCTTAATGCCATTACGGCAATGAAGGGCCAGCGGTACTGACGCCAGACGAGGAGAAGTAGTTGCATGCAGGCAATCCGGACAATAAAAAACAGCCAGCAGTGTAAACTGCCCTGCGCGGACATCAAGAATAATTCTTATTTTAGTTTACTCGCCCCCGCCTGACGGAAGGTCAGGTTAAAACGGTATTCGCCCGTAAGGGGGTGGACTCCGGGCTTCAGCGGCTGAATGCCGTGATAATAAAGCCGCGACGCCCTGCCCCACACCACCACATCGCCATGTTCCAGCATGATGCGTTTGAGCGGATCGTTGCGGCGTAATCCCCCAAACTGGAAAACGGCGGGCAGACCTAACGATACCGAGACGATAGGCGCGCGCAGATCGGGTTCATCCTTGTCCTGATGCAGCGAGAGCTTCGCGCCGACGGCGTAGCGGTTAATCAGGCAGGCATCCGGCCGAAAGTCAGGATACTCCGCTGCTACGGCGGCCTCGTGGCAGAGAGCCTGAAAAACGGCAGGTATCGGCGGCCACGGCTGGCCGGTCGCGGGATCGTTCGGGGCATACAGATAGCCCCGCTCGTTCGTCGCCCAGCCCAGTTCGCCGCAGTTGGCCATGGCCACCGACATGGTGTAGCCGCCCGGCGTCACCATATGGCGAAACGGCGAAACCGCCGTCACCTCGTCGATACCCTCAAGCAGCGCCGCCGCACGGGAGAGTGCAAAGCGACGCAGGATCACCGCCCCCGGCGCTAGCGGCTCCTGCCAGGGTTCAGCATCCGCAAAAAGATCGAGCATTATCCCTCCTGGCGTTTCGCCTCACGTTTCAGTAATAGCGCTTTTCGCGCCGTCCCCCAACGGTAACCCGACAGCGCGCCGTCGTGACGAACCACGCGATGGCAGGGGATCACAATCGCCAGCGTGTTTGCCGCACAGGCTCCGGCAACGGCGCGTACCGCATTGGGTTGGCCAATCGCCTGCGCCACCTGCTGGTAACTTGCCGTTTCGCCGCAGGGAATGTTGCGAAGGGCCTGCCAGACGCGCTGCTGGAACGCGGTTCCGCGAATATCCAGCGGCAGCGCAAGCGGTACGTCGCGGTTATCAATACTGGCAATCACCTGCTGGATCCGCTGCGCGAAGTCTTCTTCCAGCGGCGCATGCGTTGCTTTTGGAAATTGCGCGGCAAGCTCCTCGGCTAATTCAGCATCGCTGTCACCCAGCAGGATCGCGCAGATCCCCCGCTCGCTTTCTGCAACCAGACAGCGTCCTAGCGAACAGTCGCTGATGGCATAACGCACTGCCACATCCCCTTTGCGGTACTGCTTCGCCGTCATGCCCAGCGCATCGTTGGCTTTACGATAATAGCTGCTGCTGTCGGGAAACCCCGCCGCCAGCACGGCGTCGGTAATTTTGTCTCCCTGTGCCAGCGCGGTGCGCAGGCGCTGGCCTCTCGCGGCCTGCTGCCAGGCTTTTGGCGTCATGCCGGTGACGGCCTTAAACAGACGGTGGAAATGGAAAGGACTCATGGCAACCTGCTGCGCCAGCCCCTCCAGGGTTAGCGTAGGTTCCTGCTCCAGAAGACGGCAGGCGTGTTCCACTTTTGCCAGCTTCTGTTCCTGCGGATTGCGTTTGTCCGGCATGCAGCGCTTGCACGGACGAAACCCTGCCTGTACGGCATGGTGGGCATCGGGATAAAAGCGGACGTTTTTACGCAGCGCGTGGCGGGCGCGGCATGACGGGCGGCAGAAAATACCCGTGGTCTGCACGGCGAAGACAAACTGTTCGTCAGCGTGCGGATCGCGGGCCAGCACGGCCTGCCAGCGATCCTCATCGGTAATAAAGGTCGAGTTTCTCATTATCGGCTCCTCTTGTAAGCATACATAGAGCCTGCCTGAGTGCCACTGATAAAAAACCCGCAACCTTGCTTTTTAATTTTTGTCACGCACCAGGAAGCTGTCGAACTGCGGTGAATGCCAGGTTTTGAACCCGTCGCCCTCTTTGGTGATCATATACACCGCCAGCCCTTCCTGACGAACCACCTCTTTGGCTTTTTCCGGGCCGAGAACCATTAATCCGGTATCCCAGGCATCCGCTTCCAGCGCGGTGGGGGCAATGACCGTCACCGAGACCAGGTTATGCGCGATGGGACGTCCGGTCTGCGGATCGATAACATGCGAAATACGCTTCCCGTCAAGCTCGTAATAGTTACGGTAGCTTCCGGAGGTACTGATGCCATGACCGTTGATATCCACTATCGCCTGCACGGCATTTTGCCGATCGGTCGGCTTTTGAATCGCTACGCGCCACGGCTTATCGCTGGCGTTCATGCCCCGGCTAACTAGCGCGCCGCCCACGGAGACCAGATAACGGGAAATCCCTTCCTGGGCCATCAGCGCGGCAAGATGATCCGCCGCATAGCCTTCCCCAACCGTCGACAGATCGACAAACAGATCGGGGATATCCTTTTGCAGGTACTGTTGCCCGTACTGATTGATCACCGTCAGATGCTGCAACCCTGTCCTGGCGCGGGCATCATCAATGGCCGCCTGTTCGGGCGTGGTCACCGGCTGTTTGTTAGGGCCAAATCCCCAGAGGTTGACCAGCGGTCCGACGGTCACATCCATCGCGCCGTTGGTTTTGTAACCCACACGCATTGCCTCGGTCACGATATCGGCCATCGCCTCGCTCACCGGCCATAGGGAGGTGCTGGTTGAGAGGTTAAAGCGCATCAGCGCCGAGTCATTTTTATAGGTCGACAGCAGCTGATCGTCGGCGTCCAGCTGCGACTGAATTTTGCCGCGAAGTTCATCTGCGCGTGTTTTATCGAGGTTCATCACGCTGACGCGCCAGAAGGTCCCCATCGTTTTGCCTTCGAGCACCGTCGCGGCAGGTGCGTCGGTTTTCGCCACGGGGGTGGGATCGTTACATGCGGTCAGGAAAAAAAGCATAGCCAGAAAGCTGGCGCGTAAAAAAGTCATGTCCATTCATTATTATCCTCATGCCAGGGCGGCAAGAGTACACCAAAACGGGTGAGTTGTGAGAATCTGAGAGGCACAAAAAAGGGGCCATCAGGCCCCTTACGTCACACGGTGAAGCGATTAGAACTGGTAAACCAGGCCCAGCGCGACGATATCGTCAGTACCGATACCCGCCTGACGGGTGAATTCATTTTCATCAACCAGGTTGATTTTGTAATCCACGTAGGTGGACATGTTTTTGTTGAAGTAGTAAGTCGCACCAACATCAACATATTTCAGCAGATCCTGATCGCCGTAACCTTCGATGTCTTTCCCTTTAGACTGCAGGTAAGCCACGGATGGACGCAGGCCGAAGTCGAACTGGTACTGCGCAACCACTTCGAAGTTCTGCGCTTTGTTAGCGAAGCCGTAAGCGGTAGTCGGGCTGCTGCCGTTAGAGGTACCGAAACGGGTTGCGTTGTAGGTCTGAGAGTACTGCGCTGCCAGATAGATGTTGTTGGCATCGTATTTCAGGCCGCCAGAATAGACTTCTGCGTTATCGCCATGACCATAAACGCTTGCGCCGTTCTGATCGGCAGTACGTTTGGAGGAGGACATCGCGCCGCCCACGCTGAAACCTTCGCCCAGGTTATAGGTCACGGATGCACCGTAGCCGTCGCCGTTCTGTTTCAGCAGGCTGCGTCCACCGACGTTTTCACCGCTTACGCTGCCGTTTTTACCCTGATACTGCAGGGCAAAGTTCAGACCATCCACCAGACCAAAGAAGTCCTGGTTACGGTAGGTCGCCACGCCGTTAGCACGGGACTGCAGGAAGTTGTCTGCGCCATAGGTATCGCCGCCAAATTCTGGCAGAACGTCAGTCCAGGAGGTTACGTCGTAGATTACGCCGTAGTTACGACCGTAATCGAAAGAACCCGCGTCACCGAATTTCAGACCCGCGAACGCCACACGCGTCCAGGCATCATTTTCGCTTTCGGAGGTGTTGCCCTGGATCTGGTATTCCCACTGGCCGTAACCGGTCAGCTGATCGTTAACCTGAGTTTCGCCTTTGAAGCCAAGACGCATGTAGGTCTGGTCGCCGTCGGCACTCTTGTCGTCAGAGAAATAGTGCAGACCATCAACTTTGCCGTACAGATCTAATTTGTTGCCATCTTTGTTATAAATTTCGGCCGCATTTGCTGCGCCTGCCACCAGGAGTGCTGGTACCAGGAGGGACAGTACTTTAACTTTCATTTTATTAACCCTCTGTTATATGCCTTATAATTGCCACTGCTTACTGGTTAACCCTCATTAACCAGTCGGCAATTTCATTCTCCGCAAAATTACAGAATAATCCAATGCGAATATGATACGAAAACTTTGAAGATGTTTCATTTATCTATCAACATGTTTCAAAATGTAAATATCAAGGAACTTTTACAAAGCACAAATAGCTTAGAAAATTAGCATTTATAATCAAACAGAAAAATCACCATATAAACATCAAAGAGTTACAATAAAATCCGTTACAGCACTGAATGACAAAACAAGATCGCACCTAATCTCTAAAATAACTCTCGCTATCATCATTAACTTTATTTATTACCGTCATTCAGTTTTGAATGTCTGTTTATCCCTAATTGAACCGGATGCTTCGCATTCGGTTTTTTTTTACCTTTCTTTACGTAACTTCTCTTTTTTTGTGCTACCGCTCCGTAATTGTAACGACTATTAACTAAATTCTCATCGGGTATCCTGCGAGGGGATAAAATTGAGGCAAAACTTAATTTCTTGTTAATTCGTGCTATTTTCTGGCTGCATGCGCCTGTTATTTGTACGCCTGTGGCGAGTTTGTACATGTTTACTGCACGCCTCGCTGCCAATATTGTCCAGTGAAAAAGTCGCCTCTTCCCGGACGGTGGCGCTGGAAATTCAGTTATTACCCTTTATACTGCCCTATCGCCACAGAGCACGACCATAACGGGTTAAAGATATCAATGAGTCAGACTGAAACTACCGCCCCGAGCAAATTTTCCCTCCTTCCCGGGAGCATCACCCGTTTCTTTCTTCTTTTGATTGTTGTGCTGTTAGTCACCATGGGGGTGATGGTACAAAGCGCGGTTAACGCCTGGCTGAAGGATAAGAGCTATCAGGTCGTTGATATCACCCATGCCGTGCACAAGCGCATAGATACTTGGCGCTACGCCACCTGGCAGATTTACGACAATATCGCGGCTGCCCCGACCTCCTCGTCCGGGGATGGACTTCAGGAGACGCGGCTTAAGCAGGATGTCTATTATCTCGAAAAACCGCAGCGTAAGACCGAGGCGCTTATCTTTGGCTCTCACGACAGCGCGACGCTTGAGATGACGCAGCGTATTTCGACCTATCTGGATACCCTCTGGGGCGCTGAAACGGTGCCGTGGTCGATGTACTATCTGAACGGTCAGGACAACAGCATGATCCTGATCTCAACGCTGCCGTTAAAAGATCTCTCTTCCGGTTTTAAAGAGACAACCGTGGGCAGCATCGTCGATTCCCGCCGGGCAGAGATGCTGCAGCAGGCGAATGCTCTTGATGAACGTGAGAGCTTCTCTTCCCTGCGCCGTCTGGCCTGGCAAAACGGTCATTATTTTACCCTGCGCACCACGTTCAACCAGCCAGGACATCTGGCGACGGTGGTGGCCTTCGATTTACCGATTAATGATTTAATCCCGCCGGACATGCCGCTCGACAGCTTCCGTATGGAGCCAGACAGCAGCACCCAGAACATGCGTGCGGCGTCGGACAAAGAGGCCGCCGAGAGCGTATCGATCTCCTTTAACGGCTCGAAAATCGAAATTGCCTCATCGCTGAATTCGACCGGTATGCGTCTGGTGTGGCAGGTGCCGTTTGGCACG
This sequence comes from Enterobacter sp. KB-221C9, assembly GCF_041320715.1. Classification (NCBI taxonomy): domain Bacteria; kingdom Pseudomonadati; phylum Pseudomonadota; class Gammaproteobacteria; order Enterobacterales; family Enterobacteriaceae; genus Enterobacter; species Enterobacter sp. KB-221C9. The sequence goes on along the minus strand of NZ_JBGIWG010000008.1, from coordinate 120,052 downwards.
CTGTTGCTCGACACCCTGCAAAATATCCTGCTGCCTCTGCTGTTGAATATCGGTTTGCTGGCGCTGGCGCTGTTTGGCTACAGCACCTTCCGTTTCCAGTCGGGGCGTCAGAGCGACGCGTCTGCGGTTCCGGCCGGCACCAGCAATGAGCTACGCGTATTGCGCGCACTGAATGAAGAGATTGTTTCCGTGCTGCCGCTTGGGGTCCTGGTTCACGATCAGGAAGCGAATCGTACGGTGATGAGCAACAAAATTGCCGACCATCTGCTGCCGCATCTTAACCTGCAGAACATCACCACCATGGCGGACCAACACCAGGGGGTGATTCAGGCCACCATTAACAATGAACTGTACGAGATCCGTCAGTTCCGCAGCCAGGTGGCTCCCCGCACGCAAATCTTCATTATTCGCGACCAGGATCGCGAAGTGCTGGTCAATAAAAAGCTCAAGCAGGCACAAAGACTGTATGAGAAAAACCAGCAGGGGCGCGCCGCATTCATGCAGAACATTGGCGATGCCTTCAAGCAGCCGTTAAAAACGCTGGCGACCCAGGCGGCAGCGTTAAACACCGCTGAAAGCCACCAGCTTGCCTGCCAGGCCGATTCGCTGGTCAGAATGGTTGATGAGATCCAGCTGGCGAACATGCTGGAGAATGATTTCTGGAAGGGAACCCCAACCCTCTTCTCCATTCAGGATCTGATTGATGAAGTGGTGCCGGACGTGCTGCCCGTGATTAAGCGCAAAGGGTTGCAGCTGCTGATCAATAACAATCTCCCTGCGAATGACAAACGCCACGGCGATCGCGAAGCGCTGCGCCGCATTCTGCTGATGATTATTCAGTACGCCGTAACCACCACGCAGATCGGCAAGATCACCCTTGAAGTCAGCGCGGAGGAGTCGGCAGAAGACCGCCTGGCGTTCCGCATCCTGGACACCGGGGAAGGCGTCACAACGAGTGAAATTGATAATCTGCACTTCCCGTTCCTGAATGACACGCAAAGCGATCGCTACGGCAAGGCCAATGCCCTGACCTTCTGGCTATGCGATCAGCTGGCGCGTAAGCTCGGCGGCCATCTGAATATCAAAGCCCGTGAATCCCTCGGCACCCGCTATTCTCTGCACGTGAAAATGGCGGCCAATCCGCAGGAAGAAGATGAAGAACGTCTGCTGGATGATGTCGTGGTGATGGTCGATGTGACCTCGAACGAGATCCGCAATATTGTTGTTCGCCAGTTAGAAAACTGGGGTGCGGCCTGCATCACGCCGGATGAAAGACTTGCAAGTCAAGAATTTGATCTGTTTTTAACTGATAATCCGTCTAATCTTACTGCCTCCGGCTTGCTTTTAAGCGATGATGAGTCAGGCGTGCGGAAAATCGGCCCTGGCCAGCTGCGCGTCAACTTTAATATAAGCAATGCGATGCAGGAAGCTGTACTACAACTAATAGAAGAGCAGCTGGCGCAGGAAGAGATAGCGGAATCGCCGTTAGGCGGCAATGAAAATGCCGAGCTTCACGCCAGCGGATACTATTCACTCTTTGTTGATACAGTACCAGATGATGTTAAGCGGTTGTATACTGAGTCCGCTGCGAATGATTTTGCAGCGCTGGCACAGACAGCACACCGGCTTAAAGGGGTGTTTGCCATGCTTAATCTGGTTCCCGGCAAGCAGTTATGTGAAACGCTGGAACATCTAATTCGTGAGAAAGATGCCTCTGGCATTGAAAAATACATCAGCGACATTGACGCCTACGTCAAAAGCTTGCTGTAGCAAGGTAGCCTTATACATGAACAATATGAACGTAATTATTGCCGATGACCATCCGATTGTACTGTTCGGTATTCGCAAATCACTTGAACAGATCGAGTGGGTGAATGTAGTCGGTGAATTTGAAGACTCTACAGCACTGATCAATAACCTCCCAAAACTTGATGCACACGTGCTCATTACCGATCTCTCCATGCCAGGAGATAAGTACGGTGATGGGATCACGCTCATCAAATACATTAAACGTCACTTCCCGGACATCTCGATCATCGTTCTGACCATGAACAACAACCCGGCGATCCTGAGCGCGGTGTTGGATCTGGACATCGAAGGGATTGTGCTGAAACAGGGCGCGCCGACCGATCTGCCAAAAGCGCTCGCTGCGCTGCAGAAAGGCAAGAAGTTCACGCCTGAGAGCGTCTCTCGCCTGCTGGAAAAAATCAGCGCGGGTGGCTACGGTGACAAACGCCTGTCCCCGAAAGAGAGTGAAGTTCTGCGCCTGTTCGCAGAAGGTTTCCTGGTGACCGAGATTGCCAAGAAGCTGAACCGCAGTATTAAAACCATCAGCAGCCAGAAGAAATCAGCGATGATGAAGCTGGGTGTGGACAACGATATTGCACTGCTGAACTATCTCTCCTCCGTTACGCTGAGCGCAACGGACAAGGATTGATCCCCACTGTAAATGCCGGGTGGCGCTCGCGCTTACCCGGCCTACAGAGCCCGTAGGCCCGCGCAAGCGCAGCGCCGCCGGGCAAATAAAAAGGCCCTTGCGGGCCTTTTTTATATTCTGGTTTTTCTCACGCGGTCCGCGTAAATCGACAATGTCTGTTTCAGCACGTCCAGCGTCACCGGTTTCGACAGACAGCTGTCCATGCCTGACTCCAGACAACGCTGTTTCTCTTCCGCCAGCGCGTTCGCCGTTACGCCCACCACCGGCAGCGTCAGGCCCAGCTGTCGGATGCGCTGCGTCAGACGGTAGCCGTCCATGTTTGGCATGTTCACGTCGCTAAGCACGATATCAATATGATTTTTACTCAGCACATTCAGCGCATCCACGCCGTCATTGGCCGTTTTGCACTGGTAGCCCAGCGATCCAAGCTGGTCAGCCAGCAGGCGGCGGTTAATCGGATGGTCATCCACCACCAGAATCATCATATCGTCATTCACCGACGCCAGAGAGTCCGGTGACGGCAATCCGCCCGCGCCGTCGCGCTCTTCCAGCTCCACTTTGTAGATGCGCGCCAGCAGGCTCAACAGCTCGTGCGGCGTAGCGACGCTGTGTACCCATTCCCCAGGCGCACGCTCGACAGGAATGCCAATGTGGCGACGACAGAAGAGCACCGACCCTCTCCCCTGCCACGGCTGTTCCGGCATCTCGTCGGCGATCAGCACATCGTCCACATCCGGTGTTTGACCTTCATAGCGACACACCCTCACGCCGCTGTGGGCAAGCAGCGCCGTCAGGTAGTCATTCAGCGAGGCGTTGTGCACCGCCAGCCAGCAGCGCTTGTCGCTCAGTCCGTCCACCGTCGCTTTTGCCGGATACTGCGCCGAATAGAGCGGAATGCGGATGGTGAACTGGCTGCCCATGCCGGGCTCGGTATCCACGGAGATATCACCGTCCATCATGCTGACGAGCTTCTCACAGATCGCCAGCCCCAGCCCGGTGCCCTGGAAGTTACGCTGCACGCCGGTCCCGACCTGGAAGAACGGGTCGAACAGGCGAACCACTTCCTTCGCCGGGATGCCGACGCCCGTGTCGCGCACGCGAATGCTCAGGTAATCCCCCGCCCGGCAGACGTGCAACACAATACAGCCAACATCGGTGAATTTGATGGCGTTGCTGAGCAGGTTAGAAATGACCTGCTGCAGGCGCATCGGATCGCCGTGCAGCGTAAGCGGCACGTCCGGTTCGATAAAGCAGTAGAGCCCCAGCTGTTTACGCACCACCAGCGGCAGATAGTTGGCGCTGATGTGGTTCATGACCTCGCGCGGCGAGAACTCCCGCGGCTCGATTTTCAGCTGCTCAGACTCGATTTTAGAGAAGTCGAGAATATCGCTGATGATTTTTAGCAGCAGGCTGGAGGAGTTGTTCATCGCCGTCACCAGCCTGTCGACCCCTTTCGGCAGCTCTTTCGTCTGCAGCAGATCGAGGTTACCGATGATCCCGTACAGCGGCGTTCGCAGCTCGTGGCTGACGGTGGCAAGGAACATGGATTTCGACTGGCTGGCCTGCTCCGCGGCCTGCGCCATCTCCTGCAGCGACTCTTCCATCTTCACGCGCGCGGAGACATCCACCAGAACGCAAATCGCCACGTTTTCATTGCGATAGCGGGAATGGACAAAGCTAATCTGCAGGTTGGTGTGCGTGCTGGTGAGCACGTCGACAAAGTTAACCTGCTGACCGCAGATAATCTGCGTCAGTCTCTGCCGATCCTCATGCGTCAGCATGTTCAGGTAGTTATGCGCCAGTTCGTTACTCAGGATATTGGTCCCGTCCTGAGTACGCAGAATACAGATCCCCACCGGCGCCGAAGCGACGATCTTCCGGTTAAACTGCTCGTGTTCCTCCAGCCGCTGGGCGTCGCTTTCGGCGGGAATAAAGATTTTCCGCTCATACATGCGCGCCAGGGTGAACAGCGCCCCACCCGCGATCAGGTTCAGCAGAATGGCATTCATGATAAGAATGCGGATCCGCTCAAGCACCATATCCACCGGCAGCGAATAGACAATACTCAGCGACGAAGGCGGCAGGCTCTTCTTCAGCACCAGCTCGCGGAAACCTGATGTATAGCCAAACCACGACCGCTCCTGCATCCAGTGCGGTTCGACGTTTAACCGGCTATCCGGCCCGGCGAGCGAGATCAGCTGATGACCGTTTTCATCCAGAATGGTCACCCCCATGGGCAGGCTGCCTGGGGTGAAGAAGTTTTCCATGCGAATGGTCTGCTCAATCCCCAGCAGCGCCTGCAGGCGATTGCCGAGATACACCGGCGTCAGGGCGTAGAAATAGCCCACGCCCGGGCGCGGGCCCTGGCTAACCCAGAAGATGTTATTCCCGCGCTCGTCCTGCGGCGCATTGCGATATTTCACAATACGCTCATGCAGGCTTTTCAGCGCATTGTCACGCTCAACGGGCACATCGCGCAGGCCAAAGTCAGCCATGCAGAGATTTTCACTGCCAATCAGGAATACGCGATTCAGGTCGTAGGCGGCGGAGAAATTGTCGCGCCAGTAGCGCATAAACCAGGCAAGGGATTCCAGCGACCCGCGCCAGGTGTTGCTCATGGTGGAGCAATCGGAGTCCGGGAACAGCGGCTGGAAGTCCGGGACTTCGGTTTTATCATTACGCCCGCGAAGCGCAAGGATGCCGTTTTCCGCCGTCAGACGATTTTCGGCAATATACTTCAGCTCCTTCATCACGTCAGACGTTCGCTGAATGTAGCGCTGGGCCTGGTCAGAGCTTAAGTTAAACTCCTGGCGGATCTCCGCTTCTTTCTGGTGCAGCGCGTTAACGATGTAAAACACCGAGAACAAGGCCACCAGCAGCCAGAGCAAGAGCGCCAGCGCCCGAAACAGATAGCGAGAGACTTTCAGCGTAGTACGAAAGGAGACGAGGTATTTCAAGGGGGCGAGGCTCCGCCGTCGGGGTCAAAAGAATGTGGTTAAGGTAGCGGTAAACGCGCCAGGTCGCAACGTTGACTTATCTGCTTGTGCAAAAGAAAAGGGCCGGAATCCGGCCCTTTTTTGCATCAGGAGACATTACTCGTCAGCGTCATCCGCTGCGTCATCGTCAGTGTCGGCTTCCGGCGCGATATCATCATCGCCTTCCGCAACGCTACCGTCGATGGAATCGAGCTCTTCGTCATCCACCGGCTCAGCAACACGCTGCAGACCCACCACGTTTTCATCTTCCGCTGTACGGATGAGGATTACGCCCTGGGTGTTACGCCCCACCACGCTGATCTCAGACACGCGGGTACGCACCAGCGTACCGGCATCGGTGATCATCATGATCTGGTCGGCATCGTCCACCTGCACCGCGCCCACAACGGAACCGTTGCGCTCGGTCACTTTGATAGAGATAACGCCCTGCGTGCCGCGAGACTTGGTCGGGTATTCGCTTTCTGCTGTACGTTTACCGTAGCCATTCTGCGTAACGGTCAGGATTGCGCCTTCACCACGCGGAACGATCAGGGAAACAACGCTGTCTTCGCCAGCCAGTTTGATACCACGAACGCCCGTAGCGGTACGACCCATTGCACGGACCGCGTTCTCTTTAAAGCGCACCACTTTACCGGCGGCAGAGAACAGCATCACTTCATCAGAACCGGAGGTCAGATCCACGCCGATCAGCTCGTCGCCTTCGTTCAGGTTCACCGCGATGATCCCGGCGGAACGTGGGCGGCTGAACTCGGTCAGCTCGGTTTTCTTCACGGTACCGCTGGCGGTCGCCATGAAGACGTTCACGCCCTCTTCGTACTCGCGTACCGGCAGGATGGCGGTGATACGTTCGTTCGCTTCCAGCGGCAGCAGGTTCACGATTGGACGACCACGCGCGCCGCGGCTTGCTTCCGGCAGCTGATAGACTTTCATCCAGTACAGACGACCGCGGCTTGAGAAGCAGAGGATCGTGTCATGGGTGTTTGCCACCAGCAGGCGGTCAATAAAGTCTTCTTCTTTAATACGTGCTGCCGATTTACCTTTACCGCCACGACGCTGTGCTTCGTAGTCGGTCAGCGGCTGATACTTCACATAGCCCTGATGAGACAGGGTGACCACCACGTCTTCGCGGTTGATCAGATCTTCAATGTTGATATCAGAGCTGTTCGCGGTGATTTCGGTGCGGCGCTCATCGCCGAACTGATCGCGGACCAGTTCCAGCTCTTCACGGATCACTTCCATCAGACGCTCTGCGCTACCCAGGATGTGCAGCAGCTCGGCGATCTGTTCCAGCAGCTCTTTGTATTCGTCGAGCAGTTTTTCGTGCTCAAGGCCGGTCAGTTTCTGCAGACGCAGATCCAGAATCGCCTGGGCCTGCTGCTCGGTCAGGTAGTACTGACCGTCACGCACGCCAAACTCAGGTTCCAGCCACTCAGGACGCGCAGCGTCGTCGCCCGCACGTTCGAGCATCGCAGAAACGTTACCCAGCGCCCATGGCCGAGCCACTAACGCTGCTTTCGCTTCCGCCGGGGTTGGCGCACGACGAATCAACTCGATAATCGGGTCGATGTTGGCCAGCGCAACCGCCAGCGCTTCAAGGATGTGCGCACGGTCGCGCGCTTTACGCAGTTCGAAGATGGTACGACGGGTCACCACTTCACGGCGGTGACGCACGAACGCGCTCAGGATCTCTTTCAGGTTCATGATCTTCGGCTGACCATGGTGCAGTGCAACCATGTTAATACCGAAGGAGACCTGAAGCTGAGTCTGGGAGTACAGGTTGTTCAGCACAACCTCGCCCACCGCGTCGCGTTTGATCTCAATCACGATGCGCATACCGTCTTTGTCAGACTCGTCACGCAGCGCGCTGATGCCTTCAACACGTTTTTCTTTTACCAGCTCGGCGATTTTTTCAATCAGACGCGCTTTGTTCACCTGATACGGGATCTCGTGAACAATGATGGTTTCACGGCCGGTCTTAGCGTCCGCTTCCACTTCGGCGCGGGCACGGATGTAAATCTTGCCGCGGCCGGTGCGGTACGCTTCTTCAATACCGCGACGACCGTTGATGATCGCCGCCGTCGGGAAGTCCGGACCCGGGATGTGTTCCATCAGCCCTTCAATGCTGATGTCTTCATCGTCGATATAGGCCAGGCAGCCGTTGATCACCTCGGTGATGTTGTGCGGCGGAATGTTGGTTGCCATACCGACCGCGATACCGGACGAACCGTTCACTAACAGGTTCGGGATCTTGGTTGGCATCACATCAGGAATTCGCTCGGTGCCGTCGTAGTTATCGACGAAATCAACGGTCTCTTTTTCCAGATCGGCCATCAGCTCATGAGCGATTTTCGACATACGGATTTCCGTATAACGCATCGCCGCAGCGGAGTCGCCGTCGACTGAACCAAAGTTACCCTGACCATCTACCAGCATGTAACGCAAGGAGAATGGCTGCGCCATACGAACGATGGTGTCATACACGGCGGTATCACCATGCGGGTGATATTTACCGATGACGTCACCGACGACGCGGGCAGATTTTTTATAGGCTTTATTCCAGTCATTGCCCAATACGTTCATGGCGTATAGTACGCGACGGTGTACCGGCTTAAGGCCATCGCGGACGTCCGGCAGCGCACGGCCAACAATGACCGACATCGCATAGTCCAGATAGGAGCTCTTCAGCTCTTCCTCGATGTTAACCGGTGTAATTTCTCTCGCAAGGTCGCTCATCTAACCGCTATCCCTCTACTGTATCCCGGATTCAAAGGTCGCAAATTATAACACAGCCGAGGTGATTGAGGTAAACCTATACGCTTTATTCACGGGGATTGCCTGATATACTCCTTTGTCTTGCTAAATAAGGAGTAAAAGCGCCCATGAATGCCGAAAAATCCCCGGTGGTTCACAACGTTGACCACGAAGAGATTGCCAAATTTGAAGCGGTGGCGTCCCGCTGGTGGGATCTCGAAGGTGAGTTCAAACCGCTGCATCGCATTAACCCGCTGCGTCTGGGCTATATCGCGGAGCGTTCCGGCGGTCTGTTCGGTAAGAAAGTGCTCGACGTCGGCTGCGGCGGCGGCATCCTGGCTGAGAGCATGGCGCGCGAAGGGGCGAACGTCACTGGCCTGGATATGGGCTTTGAACCGCTGCAGGTGGCCCGCCTTCATGCGCTGGAGTCCGGTATACAGGTGGAATACGTGCAGGAAACCGTGGAAGAGCACGCGGCAAAACACGCCCATCAGTACGATGTGGTGACCTGCATGGAGATGCTGGAGCACGTTCCCGATCCGCAGTCGGTGGTGCACGCCTGTGCAAAACTGGTGAAACCGGGCGGTCAGGTCTTCTTCTCGACCATCAACCGCAACGGTAAAGCCTGGCTGATGGCCGTCGTCGGCGCAGAGTATGTCCTGCGCATGGTGCCGAAAGGCACCCACGACGTGAAGAAATTCATCAAGCCTGCGGAGTTGTTAAGCTGGGTTGATCAGACGTGGCTCAAAGAGCAGCACATCACCGGCCTGCACTACAATCCGCTGACCGATAAATTCAAGCTCGCACCGGGCGTTGATGTTAACTATATGTTGCACACCACCGCCAAAAACGACTAACGTCATTCGTTATTCTTATAAAGATTGCGCGACATCATGTTGCGCAATTCTGACCTCCCGTTGAAGAAATCAGCACTCGATCAAATTTTGAATTTTTTTTCTTAATTATTGACATGTCTTCCAGGCCTTACGGTACGAGGACTTAGCCTTTTTTACCCTTTCACAACCTCAATTTAACGTCAAAATCAACCCTTGTGCTGAAAAGATTCGATACTAGAATACTCACCATATAGCGTTTTTCTTATCGCAAACCCCCTATATGTAGTATTTATCCACAGAGTTAGTCACAAGACGGTTCTGTGGATAAGCGGGGGATATTTTTTATTTCACGGACAGGTAAAACCCACATGAATCAGAGTCTGCTGGTGACAAAGCGCGACGGTACTACCGAGCGTATCAATCTGGACAAAATCCATCGAGTTCTCGACTGGGCAGCAGAAGGACTGAACAACGTATCTATCTCCCAGGTCGAACTGCGTTCCCACATTCAGTTCTACGACGGCATCAAAACGTCTGATATCCACGAAACGATCATTAAAGCAGCGGCTGACCTCATCTCCCGCGAAGCACCGGATTATCAGTACCTCGCTGCGCGTCTGGCGATTTTCCACCTGCGTAAAAAAGCCTACGGCCAGTTTGAGCCGCCGAAGCTTTACGATCACGTGGTGAAAATGGTTGAGCTGGGCAAATACGACACGCATCTGCTGGAAGACTATACGGAAGAAGAGTTCGAGCAGATGAACGGGTTTATCGATCACTGGCGCGACATGAACTTCTCCTACGCGGCGGTGAAGCAGCTCGAAGGCAAATACCTGGTTCAGAACCGTGTAACCGGTGAGATCTACGAAAGCGCCCAGTTCCTCTATATTCTGGTGGCCGCCTGCCTGTTCTCTAACTATCCGCGCGACACCCGTCTGGAATACGTGAAGCGTTTCTACGATGCGGTATCCACGTTCAAGATTTCTCTGCCGACGCCAATCATGTCCGGCGTGCGTACCCCAACCCGTCAGTTCAGCTCCTGCGTACTGATCGAGTGTGGTGACAGCCTGGATTCCATCAACGCCACCTCCAGCGCCATCGTGAAATACGTTTCCCAGCGTGCCGGTATCGGCATCAACGCCGGTCGCATCCGTGCGCTGGGCAGCCCGATTCGCGGCGGTGAAGCGTTCCACACCGGCTGTATCCCGTTCTATAAACACTTCCAGACGGCAGTAAAATCCTGCTCTCAGGGCGGCGTGCGCGGCGGTGCTGCGACCCTGTTCTACCCGATGTGGCACCTGGAAGTGGAAAGCCTGCTGGTCCTGAAAAACAACCGTGGCGTGGAAGGCAACCGCGTGCGTCACATGGACTACGGCGTGCAGATCAACAAGCTGATGTACACCCGTCTGCTGAAAGGCGAAGACATCACGCTGTTCAGCCCGTCCGACGTGCCGGGCCTGTATGACGCGTTCTTTGCCGATCAGGACGAGTTCGAGCGTCTGTACACCAAATACGAAAAAGACGACAGCATCCGCAAGCAGCGCGTGAAGGCGGTAGACCTGTTCTCCCTGATGATGCAGGAACGTGCCTCTACCGGCCGTATCTACATCCAGAACGTGGACCACTGCAACACCCACAGCCCGTTTGACCCGGTCGTCGCCCCGGTGCGCCAGTCTAACCTGTGCCTGGAGATCGCCCTGCCGACCAAACCGCTGGAAGACGTGAACGACGAAAACGGCGAAATCGCGCTGTGTACGCTGTCCGCGTTTAACCTGGGCGCGATTAAGAGCCTGGACGAGCTGGAAGAGCTGGCCGTGCTGGCGGTTCGCGCGCTCGACGCCCTGCTGGACTACCAGGATTACCCAATCCCGGCCGCCAAACGCGGTGCAATGGGCCGCCGTACCCTGGGTATCGGCGTAATCAACTTCGCCTACTGGCTGGCGAAAAACGGCAAGCGTTACTCTGACGGCAGCGCCAACAACCTGACGCACCAGACGTTCGAAGCGATTCAGTACTACCTGATGAAAGCCTCTAACGAGCTGGCGAAAGAGCAAGGCGCGTGCCCGTGGTTCAACGAAACCACCTACGCGAAAGGCATTCTGCCAATCGACACCTACAAGAAAGACCTGGATGCGATTGTCAACGAGCCGCTGCATCTCGACTGGGAAGGCCTGCGCGAGTCCATCAAGACCCACGGCCTGCGTAACTCGACGCTCTCTGCCCTAATGCCGTCCGAGACCTCTTCGCAGATCTCCAACGCCACCAACGGTATTGAGCCGCCGCGCGGCCACGTCAGCATCAAAGCGTCGAAAGACGGCGTGCTGCGTCAGGTCGTACCGGACTACGAAACGCTGGGTAATAACTACGAGCTGCTGTGGGAAATGCCGAACAACGACGGCTACCTGCAGCTGGTGGGTATCATGCAGAAGTTTATCGACCAGTCGATTTCTGCCAATACCAACTATGACCCGACGCGCTTCCCGTCCGGCAAGGTACCGATGCAGCAATTGCTGAAAGACCTGCTCACCGCCTACAAATTTGGCGTGAAAACGCTGTACTATCACAACACCCGTGACGGTGCGGAAGACGCGCAGGACGACATGGTGCCGTCAATTCAGGACGATGGCTGCGAAAGCGGCGCATGTAAGATCTAATGTAAATGCCGGGTGGCGCTACGCTTACCCGGCCTACGATTTTGTTTGCCCGACTGACAAAATCTCTCACAGGACACACTCATGGCATATACCACCTTTTCACAGACGAAAAACGACCAGCTCAAAGAGCCGATGTTCTTCGGCCAGCCGGTCAACGTGGCACGCTACGATCAGCAAAAATATGACATCTTCGAAAAGCTGATCGAAAAGCAACTCTCCTTCTTCTGGCGCCCGGAAGAAGTGGACGTTTCCCGCGATCGTATTGATTTCCAGGCATTGCCGGATCACGAAAAGCATATCTTCCTCAGCAACCTGAAATACCAGACGCTGCTGGACTCCATTCAGGGCCGTAGCCCAAACGTGGCGCTGCTGCCGCTGATCTCCATTCCTGAGCTGGAAACCTGGGTGGAAACCTGGGCGTTCTCCGAGACGATCCACTCCCGCTCTTACACCCATATCATCCGCAACATCGTGAACGATCCGGCGGTGGTGTTTGACGATATCGTCACCAACGAGCAGATCCAGAAGCGCGCGGAAGGCATTTCCCACTACTACGACGAGCTGATCGAGATGACCAGCTACTGGCATCTGCTGGGTGAAGGCACGCACAACGTGAACGGTAAAACCGTTACCGTGAACCTGCGCGCGCTGAAAAAACAGCTGTATCTGTGCCTGATGAGCGTCAACGCGCTGGAAGCGATCCGCTTCTACGTGAGCTTCGCCTGCTCCTTCGCCTTTGCCGAGCGCAAGCTGATGGAAGGCAACGCCAAAATCATCCGCCTGATTGCCCGCGATGAAGCCCTGCACCTGACCGGTACCCAGCACATGCTGAACCTGCTGCGCAGCGGTACGGACGATCCGGAGATGGCGGAAATCGCCGAAGAGTGCAAGCAGGAGTGCTACGACCTGTTCGTGCTGGCGGCTCAGCAGGAGAAAGAGTGGGCGGACTATCTGTTCCGCGACGGCTCCATGATTGGCCTGAACAAAGACATCCTGTGCCAGTACGTTGAGTACATTACCAACATCCGTATGCAGGCCGTCGGTCTCGACCTGCCGTTCCAGACGCGCTCTAACCCAATCCCGTGGATCAACACCTGGCTGGTGTCCGATAACGTGCAGGTTGCGCCGCAGGAAGTGGAAGTCAGCTCTTACCTGGTCGGTCAGATTGATTCTGAAGTCAACACCGACGACCTGAGCGACTTCCAGCTCTGATGTCACGCGTCACGTTAAGCCTTTCCGGCACTGAGGTACTGTGTCGGGAGGAGCACCCTTCTCTGCTGGTGGCGCTTGAGGCGCATCAGGTAGAAGTAGAGTACCAGTGTCGTTCCGGCTACTGCGGCTCCTGCCGCTGCCGTCTGGTCGCAGGCCAGGTGGACTGGCTGACCGAACCGCTGGCCTTTATCAACGAAGGGGAAATTTTGCCCTGCTGCTGCCGGGCAAAAGGCGATATAGAGATCGAGATGTGATTGTGTCGGGTGGCGCTTCGCTTACCCGACCTACAAAACCGCAGTTCGTAGGCCGGGTAAGGCGCAGCCGCCACCCGGCAATTTCAGCGTTTATCCTTCAAAAAACTCACCGCTTTATCCGGGAAATCCGTAAACAGTCCGTCCACGCCCGCCTGGTTATACAACACCTCATAAAGCTGATTCACATCCGTGGCATACGGCGGCAGCTGGTCTGCACGCACCGTGTACGGATGCACCTGCATCTTGCTGGCGTGCGCCTCTTTCACCATCGCCGTCAGCTTCACGTGGCCCGGGGCCGATCCTTCCGCCACCAGCATGTGGTAATCCGGCCCGATGCCGTCGGCGTACTGCGCAATCTGCTTCATCGCGCCCGGCTTAAACATCCAGTCGTAGTTATAGTTCACCCACTTCCCGTCCGGCTGCTTCTCCTGGGTTTCATTCCAGTCGGTATAGGCAATCAGCTGCACCAGATTGAGGTTCATCCCCATCTTCGGCTCCAGCTCGGTTTTGATGCGCTTCAGCTCGGCGGCGTCAAAACACTGCAGGTAAACTTTGTCCTTCTTGCTGGTGTAGCCGTACTGTTTCAGCACCTCCAGCGTCTTCGCAGCAATGTCTTTTCCTTCCTGATGGTGGAACCACGGCGCTTTGATCTCCGGGTAGATACCGATGTTTTTGCCGGTTGAGTGGTTCAGCCCCTGAACAAACTCAATCTCTTCCTGGAAGGTATGAATGCGGAAGTCAGATTTGCCCATCGGGAAACGCCCCGGATAGACCTGCACCTTCTTGCCGCTTTCAATCTCGAAGCCTTCGGTAAACTTCAGGGAACGGATCTCCGCCAGCGTGAAGTCGATGGCGTAGTAGCGGCCATCTTTTCGCGCGCGGTCCGGGAAGCGCTCCGCCACGTCCGTCACGCGGTCCAGATAGTGGTCATGCAGGACAACCAGCTGGTCGTCCTTCGTCATCACCAGATCCTGCTCCAGATAATCCGCGCCCTGGGCATAGGCCATCGCTTTTGCCGGCAGCGTGTGCTCCGGCAGATACCCGCTGGCACCGCGGTGGGCGATAACGATTTTATCCGCCGCCAGCGCGGAGCCGGTCATCAGGCCCGCCAGCAGCAGGCCGGTTGTTACGTAAGATAATTTCATGGCATTGCTCCTTATTGACGACGCGCCTGCACTTCCGCGTGGTGACGTTTCTCACCGATCATCACAACAATCAGCAGCAGTACCGCCAGCACGCTACCGCCGATCATCACCATAAAGCCGCCGTCCCAGCCGAAGAAGTCAACGGTGTAGCCCACGATGGCGCTCGCCGCGACCGAACCGCCCAGATAGCCGAACAGACCGGTAAAGCCTGCCGCCGTGCCTGCCGCTTTTTTCGGTGCCAGCTCCAGCGCGTGCAGACCGATCAGCATCACCGGACCGTAAATCAGGAAGCCAATAACAATCATGCAGGCCATGTCCACACCCGGATTACCCGGCGGGTTAAGCCAGTACACCACGGTCGCGATGGTGACCAGGGTCATAAAGAACACGCCCGTCGCGCCGCGGTTACCTTTAAACACCTTGTCCGACATCCAGCCGCACAGCAGCGTGCCCGGGATCCCGGCATATTCATACAGGAAATAGGCCCACGAGGATTTATCCAGCGCGAAGTGCTTCACCTCTTTCAGGTAGGTTGGCGACCAGTCGAGGATGCCGTAGCGCAGCAGGTAAACGAACACGTTCGCCACCGCGATGTACCACAGCAGCTTGTTCGGCAGGACGTACTTCATGAAGATCTGTTTTGCGGTCAGCTCTTCTTCGTGCTCTTTGCTGTAATCATCCGGATAGTCGTTTTTGTACTCTTCAATCGGCGGCAGGCCGCAGGATTGAGGCGTATCGCGCATCAGCGCGAAAGCGATAATCGCCACGACGATGGCGCCAAAGGCAGGCATATACAGCGCAGCGTGCCAGTCGTTGAACCAGGCCATCCCCAGCAGGAACAGCAGCGGCGGAATACCGCCACCCACGTTATGCGCGCAGTTCCACACCGACACGATGCCGCCGCGCTCCTTCTGCGACCACCAGTGCACCATGGTGCGTCCGCACGGCGGCCACCCCATCCCCTGGAACCAGCCGCAGAGGAACAGCAGCACGAACATGACGGCAATGCTGGAGGTTGCCCACGGCACAAAGCCCATGAACAGCATGACCGCGGCCGCCAGGATCAGGCCGGCGGGCAGGAACACGCGCGGATTCGAGCGATCCGACACGGAACCCATGATGAATTTGGAAAAACCGTAGGCGATTGAGATCCCCGACAGCGCGAACCCCAGATCGCCGCGGGAGAAGCCCTGCTCCACCAGATACGGCATGGCGAGCGCAAAGTTTTTACGTACAAGGTAGTACGCCGCGTACCCGAAGAAGATCCCCAGGAAAATTTGCCAGCGCAGACGGCGGTATAGCGGATCAATTTCTGCCTCTGGCAGACGCGCCCGATGCAGCGCAGGTTTGAAGATACTGAGCATAACAGCCTCCGTGGCCTTGAATTGAATGAGCAGGTGGCTCGCACCTGAATTCCAGAGGCGGGGATGTTAAGAAATCACGGTGATTGTTACTGTGAATCAACGCACAGATTGTTACAGAAATATGACAGAATGCGCAAAAAAGCGCATGAAATCACGTTTCACTTTCGAATTTCGCGCGTTTATGTTCGAAATCAAACAAACCACACTATTGATATGGCTAAATGATAAAAAAACGAACATAGAGGGTAAACAATGACCATTCACGATCCTCGCTACAGCGATGTGATAATCATTGGCGGTGGCGCAACCGGCGCCGGGATCGCACGCGATTGCGCCCTTCGCGGCTTAAGCGTCACGCTTCTGGAGCGCCATGATATCGCCACGGGCGCAACCGGGCGTAACCATGGCCTGCTGCACAGCGGCGCGCGGTACGCGGTTACCGACGGTGAATCCGCGCGCGAATGTATTGCTGAAAACCAGATCCTCAAGCGTATCGCCCGCCACTGCATTGAGCCGACCGACGGCCTCTTTATTACCCTTCCAGAAGATGACCTCGCCTTTCAGGACACCTTTATTACCGCCTGCACTGCGGCAGGCATTCAGGCGGAGGCCATGGACCCGGCGCTGGCGCGGCGGCTGGAGCCGTCGGTTAACCCGGCGCTTATTGGCGCGGTGAAAGTGCCTGACGGCACCGTTGACCCCTTCCGCCTGACCGCCGCCAATATGCTGGACGCACGCGAGCATGGCGCGCACATCCTGACCGGGCACGAGGTGACCGGGCTTATCCGCGAAGGTCATCGCATCTGCGGCGTGCGGATCCTTGATACACAATATAACGAACACAGCGAGCTGTATGCCGCCGTAGTAGTCAACGCGGCGGGGATCTGGGGGCAGCGCATCGCAGAATACGCGGACCTGTCGGTGCGCATGTTCCCGGCGAAAGGCTCGCTGCTGATCCTCGACCACCGCATCAATAACCACGTGATCAACCGCTGCCGCAAACCGTCTGATGCCGATATCCTCGTCCCGGGCGACACCATTTCGTTAATCGGTACCACCTCAACCCACGTGGACTACAGCGAGATTGACTACAACCGCGTGACCGCCGAAGAGGTCGACATCCTGCTGCGCGAAGGGGAAAAACTGGCCCCGGTGATGGCGCAGACGCGTATTCTGCGCGCCTACGCGGGCGTGCGCCCGCTGGTCGCCAGCGATAACGACCCGAGCGGGCGTAACGTTAGCCGGGGCATCGTGCTGCTCGATCACGCCGAGCGCGACGGCATGGACGGGTTTATCACCATCACCGGCGGCAAGCTGATGACCTACCGCCTGATGGCCGAGTGGGCGACCGATGCCGTCTGCCGCAAGCTGGGCAATACCGAACGGTGCGTGACGGCAGAACAAGCCCTGCCCGGCTCGCGTCAGTCCACCGAAAAAACGCTGCAAAAAATTATTTCCCTGCCCGCGCCGCTGCGCGGATCCGCTATTTACCGCCACGGCGACAGAACGCCACAGTGGCTCGGTGAAGGAAGATTGAGCCGCAGCCTGGTGTGCGAGTGCGAAGCCGTCACCGCCGGTGAGGTGCAGTACGCGGTGGAGAGCCTGACGGTCAAAAGCCTGCTCGATCTTCGCCGCCGTACCCGCGTTGGAATGGGGACCTGTCAGGGCGAGCTGTGCGCCTGTCGTGCCGCCGGACTATTGCAGCGTTTTCACACCACCACCGCCACCCAGTCGCTCGATCAGCTCAGCGCGTTTTTAAACGAGCGCTGGAAAGGCATTCAGCCTGTCGCGTGGGGCGATGCCCTGCGCGAAAGCGAATTTACCCGCTGGGTCTACCAGGGGCTTTGCGGTCTTGAGAAGGAGCAACGCGATGAAATTTGATACCGTCATCGTCGGCGGCGGGCTGGCAGGCCTGCTCTGCGGCATCAAGCTCACGAAGCAGGGGCTGCGCTGCGCCATTATCACCCGGGGCCAGAGCGCCCTGCACTTCTCGTCGGGCTCGCTGGATCTGGTGGACGAAGCGTACCGCGACAAGCTGCCGCCGGAGCACCCGTATCACCTGATTGGCGCGCAGCATATTGACCGCTTTGCGCTGGAAACCGAAGCGCTGCTGGCGGACTGCGGCGCGCGTCTGAAGGGGAGCGCCCGGCTCAATCACCAGCGCGTCACGCCGCTCGGCACCCTACGCTCTGCCTGGCTCAGCCCGGAGGAGGTACCCGTTGCTCCCTTCAATGCCGCGCGCGTGCGGGTCGTGGGTATTAGCGGCTTTCTGGATTTTCAGCCCCATCTCGCGGCGGCGTCGCTCTGTCGCCAGGGCGTTAACGCCGAAACGGCAGAGATAGAGCTGCCCGAGCTTGATGTCCTGCGCGATAACCCGAGCGAGTTTCGCGCGGTGAATATCGCCCGCTTTCTGGATAACGAGGACAAATGGCCGCTGCTGTATGACGCGCTCAGGCCGCTCGGCGACGGCTGCGACGCCCTGCTGATGCCCGCCTGCTTTGGTTTACGCGACAACCGGCTCTGGCGCTGGCTCTCGGATCGGCTGCCCTGCTCGCTCGGCCTGCTGCCCACGCTGCCCCCTTCCGTACCCGGCATACGCCTGCATACCCAGCTCCAGCGCCAGTTTGCCGCGCAGGGCGGCGTGTGGATGGCGGGTGATGAGGTGAAAAAAATCACCCTGACCGACGGCGCGGTGAGCGAAATCTGGACGCGCAACCACGACGATATTCCGCTTCGTGCCCGCTATACGGTGCTGGCAAGCGGCAGCTTCTTCAGCAACGGGCTGCTGAGCAGCCGGGAGGGCATCCGGGAAGCCATTATGGGGCTGGATGTTCGCCAGCGTGCCTCACGCGCGGACTGGTATCAGAGTGATTTCTTCTCGCCGCAGCCCTGGCAGCAGTTCGGCGTGATTGTCGATAGCCAGCTGCATCCGCAGCTTTCCGGTAGGCCCGTCAGTAATCTCTTTGCCATCGGCTCGCTGCTGGGCGGGTACGATCCCATTACCCAGGGATGCGGTGGCGGGGTCTGCGCCATCACGGCGCTGTATGTGGCAGAGCAGATTAGCCAGCGTACGGAGGCTGAACAATGAACGACACCCGTTTTGAAAGCTGCATTAAATGCACGGTGTGTACCACCGTCTGCCCGGTCAGCGGCGTGAACCCACGCTATCCCGGGCCAAAACAGGCCGGGCCGGACGGCGAGCGTCTGCGTCTGAAGGACGGCAAGCTGTACGACGAGGCGCTGAAATACTGCATCAACTGCAAACGCTGCGAAGTTGCCTGCCCGTCGGATGTTAAAATCGGCGATATCATCCAGCGCGCCCGGGCGCGCTACAGCACGCAAAAGCCGACGCTGCGGGACGCGATCCTGAGCCATACCGATCTGATGGGCAGTGTCTCGACGCCGTTTGCCCCGCTGGTGAATGCCGCGACCTCGCTCAAACCGGTGCGCCAGCTGCTGGATGCGACGCTGAAGATAGACCATCACCGCAGCCTGCCGAAATATTCTCACGGCACCTTCCGCCGCTGGTACAAATCCGTCGCGGCGGAACAGGCGAAGTATGCCGACCAGGTGGCCTTTTTCCACGGCTGCTATGTGAACTACAACCACCCGCAGCTGGGTAAAGATCTGCTGAAGGTGCTGAACGCCATGGGAACGGGCGTTCAGTTACTGAACAAAGAGAAATGCTGCGGCGTACCGCTGATTGCCAACGGGTTTACCGATAAAGCGCGCAGGCAGGCTCAGAGCAATGTCACTTCCCTGCGCGAAGCGATTGTCGATAAAGGTATTCCGGTGCTGGCGACCTCGTCCACCTGTACCTTCACCCTGCGCGACGAGTACCCGCATCTGCTGGACGTGGATAACACCGGCCTGCGCGAGCACATCGAGCTGGCGACACGCTTCCTGTGGCGCAAACTCGATAGCGGGCAGACGTTGCCGCTGGGGACATTACCGCTGAAAGTGGTCTACCACACGCCGTGTCACATGGAGAAAATGGGCTGGTCGCTCTATACGCTTGAGCTGCTGCGGCTTATTCCCGGCCTGGAGCTGACGGTGCTGGATTCGCGCTGCTGCGGGATTGCGGGAACCTACGGCTTCAAGCGTGAAAACTACGAAACGTCACAGGCGATTGGCGCCCCGCTGTTCCGTCAGATTGAAGAGAGCGGCGCGGATATCGTGGTGACCGACTGCGAAACCTGCAAGTGGCAGATTGAGATGTCCACCAGCAAGCGCTGTGAACATCCGATTACCCTGCTGGCGAAGGCGCTGGGCTGAACATGGCGGGGCGAAACGCCCCGGCACAGGTTTTACTCGATGAACAGCGACTCGACCACATGGATCCAGCCGTGCTCGCTGGCAACCTCTTTACCATTCAGCCAGCGGCGCAGCATGTTCAACGCCATCATGGCGCAAACCTCCTGACGCACCGCCAGGCTATGGCGGGTGATGCTCATTTTAACCCGCAGCGCCCAGGTGCCTTCCGGCGTCGCCAGCGCGAAGTTAAGGTATTCCTCATCCAGCCCCCCGACAAACAGCGCCAGACCGGCAAAATGTTTTACCCTTCTTTCGGAAGCCCAGCGGGCGGTTTGCGCCAGGGTCTCCTGCTGGAACGGCACCACTTCGCTGGCCAGCAGCGGCGCGTTGACGCGCGACAGCTGCAGCGCCAGCAGGCCGCCGGTGAACTGCTCGCTTAAGGTCACGCTCAGCTGACGCGACTGCAGATGCGCCGCAATCTGCGCGGGTAGCCCTTCCGTTCCTTCAAAGATCAGGCTTTCGCCCGCCACGCGCTGCACCTCGGGCCACAGGGCCAGCATCGCCGCTTTCTGCTCGGCCGGGCCTGTCAGCTTAAGTTCAATGATCGGCATGGAGGAGCGATAGCCCATGGAGACGCCCGGCGGCAGCGGGAGAGGGTCTAGGCTCTGGGCCAGATCGCTTTCCGAGCGGCCAAAGGTGGTCAGACGCAGGCACAGCGGAGGTTCAGGCAGGGTAAAACGATCGCGAAGGCGCGGCAGGATCTGCTGCTCGACCATCACTTTAAATTCTGAGGGCACGCCCGGCGTGAAGAACATCAGGCAGCGGTTCAGCTGCATGGCAAACCCGCACGCGGTCCCGACCGGGTTATCGACCAGCTCGGCGCTGGCGGGAATTTCAGCCTGTTTGCGGTTGCTGGGGGCCATGACGCGGCCACGTTCGGAGAAAAAGCGCTCCATCTGCGAAAGCCACGCCTCGTGCAGCACCAGCCCTTCGCCTTTTGCGGTAGCGGCGGCCAGCGCGCTGAGATCGTCACTGGTGGGGCCGAGCCCGCCGTTCACAATCAGCACGTCGCAGTGCTCGCTGCGCTCGCGCAGAATAGCGACCAGCGACTCCAGACTGTCGCCCACCGTATTGCGGCGCGTTAACGGTAATCCTTGCTCAAAGAAAAGATCGGCAAGCCAGGCAGCATTGGTATCAATAATTTGTCCATGCAGCACTTCGTCGCCGGTGGATAACATCTCCACGTTAATCATTATGTTCTCCCGCTTATTTGGTCAAAACACTATAGCGCAAACGCGGGGTGGAGAAGAGAGAAACTGGCGCGGCAGAACGCCGCGCCGGAGTGATTAGAAGCCTGCGCTGACGCCCACGTACGGGCCGTCGGCCAGCGCGTTATCGCGGTTGCCGTCTTTGCCGGCCAGGTTCAGATAGCGATAGCCCGCTTCGATGGTAATCGGACGCATGATGGTCCAGCGCGCGCCGGCGTTGGCCTCTTCATAGCTTTCGATACCGCTTGAGAGGGAATCCGGCGAATAGTAATACTCACCAAACAGGCCGAAGCTGTCGCCAATTTTCCACTGCAGCCCGCCGCCCACTGCGGCCGCGTACCCTTCGTCACCGTCATTTGGGTTGGTATAGATACCTTTACCGCCGACGGTGGCCAGGAACGGGCCAAGAGGAACGTTCAGACCCAGGCCGAGGCTCGCCGCGTCGCCGTCGTCATCGTTATGCGTCCAGCCGCCGGTCATCGCCAGACCGGAAGTCTCGGTACCCATGCCAAACCCCAGGTGGGTGTAATCCTGACCCGCCGAGCCGTTAATGCTAATGGCGTTAGCCGCCGCAGATACAACCATCAGGCCGAAGCCCAGTAATGCCACTTTTTTCATTGTCGTGATCCCGCACAATTATTATAAAGAAGTCCCAAAACCGCGAGATTTTAACCGGAGTCTCCCGGGGATCAAGCACTCTGCGTGCGGCAGAACGGTAGATTGTAACTATTTGAAACGGCGATTATCCCTTCAGCGATGCGTTCACCCACTGCTGCAACGCGCGGCGCGAGACTTTAATGCCGCCATTTTTGAGTTCGGTCGGCAACAGCAGCCAGCGGACGGGTTGCTCAAAACGCGCCACCTTATCCCTGACCCAGTCAGGTAAACAGGTGATATCCGTGCCCGGCTCGCACTCCACCACCGCCACCGGACGTTGCCCAAACTCGGCGTCGTCCAGCGGGACGATAAACACCTGGTTAATCTGCGGATGGCGGGCGATAACACGCTCAAGGCTCTCCGGCTGGATCCCTTCTCCGCCGCTAAAAAAGAGGTTGTCCATGCGGCCCAGGATCGTCAGTCGGCCGTCATGCCATTCGCCGCGATCGCGGGTAGCGAACCATCCCTGCGCGTTGGTCAGCGGAACTAGTTCGCCGTCCCGCCAGTAGCCTGAGGCCATGCTTTGCGCCCGGATCCAGACCTCACCGTTAACCACCTGCACCTCTCTGCCCGGCAGCGCATCGCCTACGTCCGGCGCGCCGTCCGCCGCTTTCGCGCAGACGGTAGAAGCAAACTCGGTCAGGCCGTAGCCGCAGAAGGTGCGAATCCCCTGCTCGCGCGCCTGCTGCGTCAATTCAACAGGGATGGCGGCTCCGCCCAGAAGCACCGCTTTCAGTGCGACAGGCTGGTGGGTATTAAGCAGGCGCCAGAGCTGGGTCGGCACCAGCGAGGCGTGGGTGCAGCCGAGCAACGCCTGCGCCAGCGGCTGTTTCTCGCGCACGGTTAACCGCGCCCCGGCCTGCAGCCAGCGCCATAAAATCCCCTGCCCGGAAACGTGAAACAGCGGCAGCGAAAGCAGCCAGTCATCGTCTTCACCGTAGGGCATCAGCGCCAGCACGCCGCGCGCGCTGGCGAGATGAGCCTCGCAGGTATGCACCGCCGCTTTCGGCAGCCCGGTGGAGCCGGAGGTCAGCGTCATGGACGCGAGCCGCGACGGTTGCCACGCAACGCAATATTCACCCGTGCGCTCGCGCATGCGCAGGGCAGGAAGCCCCTCACAGGTACCGTCCAGCACCAGCGCAAAACGCAGCGTCATCTGCGGGAGCAACACGTCCAGCAGCGGGCGCGGCAGCTGCGGATTAACGGGAAGAATACGCGCCCCGCACTGGAGCAGCGCCAGCCACGCCAGCAGGGTTTGCGGATGATTATGGGCCAGCAGTAGCACGCCGTCGCCCTCCTCCACGCCCTGCAGATGAAACTCTGCCGCCAGGCGGTCGATGCGGGTGCACAGCTGCTGCCAGCTGTGCACCTCGTCGTCCAGCCTGAGGGCCGGCTTATCGGCAAACTGCGCGCACCAGTGCCGCCACGGCCAGTCGGTAAAACTCATCGCAGCGGCTCCAGCGCCGCGACGTCGAGGCACGGCAGCGCGCTGTCCGGCCACGTGCGGATAAGCTGAGCCTGCATCAGGTTCAGCGTGTCGAGGCCAGGGATCGTGTCCGGCGTTAGCCAGGCGGCAATGCGCGCCAGCTGGGTCAACCCAAGGCTGGACTCAATCGACGAGCTGATGACCGCCGTCAGTCCAAGCGCGTGCGCTGCCGCGACCTGCTCGCGCACCTTCGCCAGGCTGCCGGTCAGCGTCGGTTTAATCACCACCGCGCTGACGCCGGGCTCGGCGACAAATTCAAAATCATCCTCGCGCAGGCTTTCATCCCAGGCGATGGCTATCCCCGTTTCGCGGGCGAACGCGCGCGAATCGTCGCGGGTTTTGCACGGTTCTTCGAGGAAGGCAATGCGGCTGCGGTACGCCGGGTTGACGTACTTTGCAAACTGCTGCGCCTTGAGCGGCGTCCAGGCGCGGTTAGCGTCCAGACGCAGATGAAGGTCAGGGATCGCTTCAAGCAGCAGGTTGGCGACCATGCCGTCGCGCACCGCCTCGTAGAGACCGACTTTAATTTTCGCCACCTTCTCGCCCGGCATGGCGGAGAGCAGCGCGAACAGCTCGTCAGGATCGCCCGTGCAGAGCGGTGCCGCGCGGTAGTTAGCCTCTTCAGGCAGGCTACCGTCCAGCTCCGCCAGCGCGCAGCTGAGACCAAAAGCCGCGGAAGGCACGTCCGGCAGCGCCGGGTTCTCGCCCTCGCGCCACGCGTCCGCCCACGCCAGCAATGCTGACCGCGCGTCATCCAGCGACTCCAGGCTAAAGCCCGGCAGAGGCGAAATCTCGCCCCAGCCTTCCCGCTCGTCCTGCTGTAGATGGACGAAGAAGCCGTCACGGGTTTTTAACCGCCGTTCACGCAGCACCACGCCCGCGTCCATCGGTATCTGCCAGCGGTAAACCTGCGCGCGACGCATTACGGGTTCCGTTTGTATTTGCTGAAGTCCGGCTGGCGTTTTTCGTTAAACGCGTTGCGCCCTTCCTGACCCTCTTCGGTCATGTAGAACAGCATGGTGGCGTTGCCCGCGAGCTCCTGCAGACCCGCCTGACCGTCACAGTCGGCGTTGAGAGCGGCTTTGAGGCAGCGCAGCGCCATTGGGCTGTTTTGCAGCATTTCGCGACACCAGCGTACGGTCTCTTTTTCGAGATCGGCAATCGGTACTACGGTATTCACCAGGCCCATATCCAGCGCTTCCTGAGCGTTGTACTGACGGCACAGGAACCAGATTTCACGGGCTTTTTTCTGCCCGACGATGCGCGCCATGTACGAGGCGCCCCAGCCGCCGTCGAAAGACCCCACTTTAGGGCCCGTCTGGCCGAAGATGGCGTTCTCGGCGGCAATGGTCAGATCGCACATCATGTGCAGCACGTGACCGCCGCCGATGGAGTAGCCCGCCACCATCGCCACCACCGGTTTTGGACAGGTGCGGATCTGACGCTGGAAATCGAGGACGTTCAGGTGGTGCGTGCCCGCATCGTCCTGGTATCCGCCGTAGTCACCGCGCACTTTCTGATCGCCACCGGAGCAGAACGCCTTATCGCCTTCGCCGGTCAGGACAATCACGCCGATGTTGTCGTCGTAGCGCGCATCCGCCAGGGCCTGAATCATCTCTTTCACGGTCAGCGGACGAAAGGCGTTACGCACCTGCGGGCGGTTAATGGTGATTTTGGCAATGCCGTCGGTGGATTTGTGGTAGCGAATGTCGGTGTAGCCTTCGGAGCAGTCCTGCCATTCAACCGGGGCGTAGAGCATGTTTTCATCAGGATAGATCATAGAGTGTCCTTTATTCGATAACGCAGTATCTGAGCCAGACTCGCGATAACCGCATCGGGGTTTTCCCGGTGGGCGTTGTGTCCGGCATTGGGAATTACATGGCGAACGGCGTTCACTTCCGCGGCAAGGGCCGCGAACTTCTCATCCCGTTCGCCATAGAGATAGTCAAAAGAGAAATCGCGTGCGCTAAGCGCGGCACGCAAATCAGGCTGCACGGCCAGCGAGGTCGCCTCGAGCATCATCGCCAGCGTCGCGCCGCTGTTCTGGCTGCGCAGGGTAATCAGCGCATCGCGCTGGGCGTCCGTGAGGGAGGCGAACACGGGCTGTTGATACCAGTCCGTGAACACCTTCTCCAGCGGTTCGGTGCGAAAACGCGTCGCCCAGCCGCGGTCGGATGCCCGCCGCGCATTTCTCGCATCGGCATCCTGCAGGCCCGGATGACCGCCCTCCACCATCACGCCCAGCAGACCCTTCGGCTGCTGGCAGGCATGGAACATCGCAATGCGGCCGCCGAGGGAGTACCCGACAAGCCAGAATTTCAGTATGTTGTAACTAAGAAGGGTTCGGGTGAGCAACTTGCTCATCTCGTCAAACCCCGCCACGCCCAGATCCCGGGATCCACCGTGACCCGGCAGTTCCAGGTACAGCCGGGGGTAATCGCTGAGCCCTTCACCGACCCTCTGCCACTCGCGGCAGTCCCCGGAAAAACCGTGCAAAAAGACCAGCCAGGGATAGCCTGGTTTTCCAGCCCGCTGCACGCCAGAGAGGATCACAGCTGGCTCACCTGCGCCAGCAGGCTTTGCAGGGCCTGCGCACCGTCAGCATCGTTCACCACCAGCTCAATCAGCGTCGCACCCGGCTGCTTCCAGGCGCTGCTTAACGCCGCGTCCAGCTGTTCCCAGCTTTCCGGGCGATGGTATTTCAGGCTAAACATTGCCGCGGCGTGTTCGAACTGCACGTTCTGCGGCATCAGATAGAAGCGCTCGCGCTCGCTCTGCGGCGTTGGCAGCAGGGAGAAAATCTGCCCGCCGTTGTTGTTGACCACAATCAGCACAAACGGGGCTGACGCCTGACGCAGCAGCGCCAGCGCGTTGAGATCGTAGAGCGCGGAGAGATCGCCCACGATCGCCAGCGTCGATTTCGCGCTGGCGCGCTGCACGCCCGCCGCCGTGGAGATCAGCCCGTCGATGCCGCTGGCACCGCGGTTGCTGTACACCGGGTAGCCCACGGGCAGCTTCGAAAACGCGTCAATCAGCCGCACGACCAGGCTGTTGCCGACAAACAGTTGCCCCTGTTCAGGCAGGCACTGGCGAATACGGTGCGCCAGCCCGGCCTCGCTAAACGCTTCACAGTGCGCTTTGGTCAGTTCCCACGCCTGGCGCGAAAGGTCAGGGATGGCCACCGCCCAGGGCTTGCGTTTTTCAGCCGGATGAAGCGTCAGCCAGGCGTCGATACTGCTGACCAGACGACGACCGCGATGGTGCGCCGGGTCAAGCCGCCCTTCCAGCGCATCCACCAGCCAGTACTCTTCCGGCTCGCAGGTGGCCTGCCACTGCAGTAACCGTTTGCCGGTCAAACTCGATCCAAGCTGAACCACAATCTGCGCCTGCGCCAGCTCGGTGACCGCTTTGGCATTACCCAGCCAGAGGTCGGCGCACGGCAGCGGCTGACCGGTCTGGGAAAGCACGTCGCCTATCAGCGGCCAGCCAAGGGTTTGCGCCCATTCGGCAACCAGCTTGCCTTCGGCGGCGCTCATGCGCCCGGCAATCACCACGCCGCGCTTCTGCCGCCAGAAGAACCAGTCGCGCTGCTTCGCGCTCTCAAGATGCGTCTGCTCACGCAGCCACGGTTTTTCACTCTCCCACCAGTCGCCAAGGGACTGCTGCCAGTCAAGACCCGTGTCGTCCAGCTCACCGTACAGCGGCTCGGCAAACGGACAGTTGATATGCAACGCCCCGCTGCGCAACGTCTCCATGGCGTGATCGACGGTGGAGACCAGCCAGCTTGCCGGAATATCCTGGGTGGGACGCGGTAACGAAATCGTCTGCGAAGGATGCGAAGCAAAGAGCCCCGGCTGGCGAATGGCCTGATTGGCGCCGCAGTCGATAAGCTCAGGGGGGCGATCTGCCGTCAGTAAGATCAGTTTTTCACCGGTTAACCCGGCTTCAATCAGGGCCGGATAGAGGTTCGCCACGGCGGTACCGGAGGTGACGATCACCGCTACAGGTTCTTTGCTGACTTTCGCCAGCCCAAGCGCAAGATGGCCGAGACCGCGTTCATCAAAGTGGGTGTGGTGAATCAACGCCCGGTTTTCAGCGGCCGCCAGCGTCAGCGGCGTTGAGCGAGAACCCGGTGCAATACACACGTGCCTGACGCCATGGCGCGTCAGGGCTTCAAGGATCACCGCCGCCCAGCGTCGGTTAAAAGAACTTACTGACATGAGATTGTCCGGTATCAAGAATGCGACACAGTATAAATAATAGAAAAAAATGGAATTTTGATATGAATCGGGATTGCGCGATTCAGTATTAATCCCTTAGGAGCAGAGAGCGCAATCCGGCGGCTTTGTTTTCAATCTCCTGCCACTCCTGCTCCGGGTCAGACCCGCTGACAATACCGGCACCGGCGTAGAGCCGCAGAGAATCCTCCAGAACCCGCGCGGAGCGCAACGCCACGCAGAACTCACTCTGTTCAGGAGATAAATACCCGGCCGAACCGGCGTACCATTCGCGGTTAAAGGGTTCAACCTTCTGGATAAACTCGCGCGCAGGCTGTCGGGGTAATCCGGCAACGGCCGCGGTCGGCTGTAACATGAGCAGACACTGCTCATCATCGGCCTGTTTGAGCTCGGTCCAGATACAGCGGCGCAAATGCTGCACTTTACGCAGGCGTACCACCTGGGCAGGCAGTACCTCAAGCGTCTGCGTATGGTGCTGAAGTCGCTGGCAGATATCTTCCACGACCAGCATATTTTCGCGCTGGTTTTTATCGTCGTTAAGCAACCACTCGCCGAGACGCTGCGCCTGTTTATCATCATTGTGGCTGGCGACGGTGCCCGCCAGCGCTTCGGTGCGCAGCAGCTTGCCGCGCCGCCGCCAGAGACGCTCGGGCGTAGAGCCAAGAAACGCGTTGCTGGCGTCGAATACCATGCAGAAATGGTAGCAGTGTAAATTCAGGGCGCGGCTGGCCGCCATCAGCGCGACGGGGTTAACGCGCTGCGTGAACTGCAGATCGGTTGCCCTCGCGAGGACGACCTTTTCAAAATCACCGCGCGCGATGGTCTCCGTCGCCGTGCGGATAAGCTTCAGCCATTCGGCCTGCTGCGGCTGATGGGTTTCGTGCTCAACCTGAACGGACAGCGGACGGATAGATCTCGCAGGACGGAGCTGCTGTAAAAAATCCAGCGCGGCGCGGGCATCCTCCTGAAGCGAGCGGTTGCTCCACAGCTGCAGGCGCAGCGTGGCGTTACCGGCGGTGCGTCGCCAGAGCAGTCGCGGTAAAAAGAGGCTACCCTGCTCCGGATTAAAGGCGTTCAGGCCGCAGATACGGGTATCACCTGCTGCGTTTTGCTCGCGCAAAAACTGCGAGGCTAACGCCAGAGAGGAAAATTGGGTGACTGCCCCCAGCGCGGCCAGCTCTTCATCGCCGTTACGCTGCTGCCAGTAAAACTGCGGATAACACTGCTGCTCGCCCAGCCAGGCGAGGGGATCGAAGGCGTCGTTTAACGGGAAAGAGACGTCGAAATGACGTATGCCGGGTGCTGCGGGTAACGCTTGCGATAGCTGGCTACGCAGTTGCTCCAGCGCGAGGAAAATCGAATTCACGCGAACCTCTCCCTGTTAAAACCTCGTATTATACGGGGTACTGACCATAAATAGCAGTACCCACGTATAGGGAGTGGTTAAGCGGCTTAACGACGGGCTAACAGCAGCCCCAGTACCAGACCTACGGCAGCACCCACTCCAATGCCCTGCCACGGTTTTTCATGCACGTAATCATCGGCACGATAGACCGCTTTTTTGGCACGGTAGTAGTAAGTATCTGACGCGTGGCTGACGCGGTTTTTCACTTCATGCAGCGCCTGCTCGGCACGGGCCTTTAGCTCAATATATTTCTGATCGGCAGGGTCGCCCGAGGAACGTAACACCTCTTCAAGCGTTTCGCTCAGTAAGGCCAGATCGTCGTCGATACGGGTATCCCAGGATTGAAATGACATATTTTTCTCCATGTTAGTACACCAGTCCGCTAACTATAGCCAACGTGCCGCCATTACGCCTGTTTCGTTTCCCGCGCCATGCCGATGTGGGGAATGCCATCTTCGTCATACACTTCCGTTACCGGCGTGAAGCCAAAGTGGGCATAGAACGACTGCAGGTGCGCCTGCGCGCCCAGGTATAACGCCTTGTCCGGCCACTGTTTCCGGCACGCTTCCAGCGTTTTTTCCATCAGCTGATAGCCGAGTTTTTCGCCGCGCGCCTTGCCGCTGATGATGACGCGGCCAATGACGACAGGCTCAAAATCGTCTTCGCTTTTCAGAATCCTCGCATACGCCACCAGCTCGTTATCCCGCCAGCCGAGGATATGGCGGTTCTCGCCAACGAGGTCATCGCCATCGATATCCTGATACGGGCAGGTCTGTTCCACAACAAACACTTCGCAGCGCAGCTTCAGCAGGGCGTAAAGTGCATTAACGGTGAGGTCACTATGATGTAAATCTTGCCACTGGATCATGTCAGTCTCCTTCCTGGGGTTCATCACGTTATACTAAACCCCTCCCCGTTCGGCAAAGGGCTGATTGCGTTATGGAACTGATTTTTCTGGGTACGTCCGCTGGCGTGCCAACCCGCTCACGAAACGTGACGGCGATCCTGCTGGATCTTAAGCACCCCACCCGTGGCGGGCTGTGGCTGTTTGACTGTGGTGAAGGGACGCAGCATCAGCTGTTACACACCGTTTATCACCCAGGCAAGCTGGATAAAATTTTTATCACCCATCTGCATGGCGACCATCTGTTTGGCCTTCCCGGCCTGCTCTGCAGCCGCTCGATGGCCGGTAACGCCAACCCGCTGACGATTTACGGGCCAGCGGGTATTCGTGAATTTGTTGAAGCTACGCTGCGCCTGAGCGGGTCATGGACCGATTATCCGCTGGAGGTCGTTGAGATAACCGAAGGCCTGGTTTTCGACGACGGGGATTATCGGGTGACTGCTCAACCGCTCAATCATCCTGTGGAGTGCTATGGCTACCGCATTGAGGCGCATGACAAACCCGGCGCGCTGGATGCCGCCGCGCTGATCGCCGACGGCGTAAAGCCCGGGCCGCTGTTCCAGCGTCTGAAGCACGGAGAGACCGTCACGCTGGAGGACGGACGCGTCATCAACGGCCAGGATTATCTCGCTGCACCGCAGCCCGGCAAAAAACTGGCGATTTTTGGCGATACGGCCCCTTGCCCGGCGGCGCTCACGCTGGCCCAGGGCGTGGACGTAATGGTGCATGAAGCGACGCTTGAAGCGGCGATGGAAGAGAAAGCCAACAGCCGGGGCCACAGCTCCACGCGTCAGGCGGCGCAGCTTGCCCGTGACGCGCGCGTCGGGCGGCTCATCGTCACCCACGTCAGCTCGCGCTACGACGCGCGGGGATGCGCAAGCCTGCTGGCAGAGTGCCGCACGCTGTTTCCGGAATGTGAGCTGGCCGAAGATTTCGCTCAGGTCAGCGTTTAGTCCTTCATTTTTCCCTCAGGATGCCGATAACGATTAAAAGGTCAGCATTTCTCTCGAGGGTAGAATGGATAATTTCCAGAAAGATATTGATGACAGGGCGAATCTGACCCTGTCGAACCGTTTTGAACTGTTGCTGTTCCGTCTTGGCACCTCTCTGAACGAAAATAAATCCGAGCTGTTTGGCATTAACGTCTTTAAGCTGCGTGAAATTGTGCCGATGCCGGAGTTCACGAAACCCGCCGGGATGAAGTCACCGCTGATGGGAATGGTGAATATTCGCGATCAGGTGATCCCGGTGATTGACCTGGCCGCCGTGGCGGGCTGTAAGCCCACCACCGGACTGAACATCCTGCTGATTACCGAATATGCGCGCAGCGTGCAGGCGTTTGCCGTGGAATCGGTTGAGAACATCATGCGTCTGGACTGGAAGCAGGTGCACGCGGCGGAAACCGCCGTCAGCGGTCGCTACATCACCAGCATTGCGTGCCTGGACGAGAAGACCGATACCAACGATCTGGCGATGGTGCTGGACGTTGAGCAGATCCTGTATGACATCACCCCTGCCAATCACGATCTGCACGCCACGAACCTGAAGACCACCAAATTCCATATCAAACCAGGCGCTGTCGCCATCGTCGCGGAAGATTCCAAAGTGGCGCGCTCGATGCTGGAGAAAGGTCTGCAGGCGATGGAGATCCCGGCGCAGCTGCATATCACCGGCAAAGAGGCGTGGGAAAAAATTGGCGTGCTGGCGGCACAGGCCCAGGCTGAAGGGGTTCCCATCACCGATAAGATCGCTCTGGTGCTGACCGACCTCGAAATGCCGGAGATGGACGGTTTTACGCTGACGCGCAAAATTAAAACCGACCCGTTCCTGAAAGACATTCCGGTGGTGATCCACTCTTCCCTTTCCGGCAACGCCAACGAAGACCATATTCGCAAGGTGAAGGCGGACGGGTATGTCGCGAAGTTTGAGCTGAACGAGCTGTCGTCGGTGATTGAGGAAGTGCTTGACCGCTCGATGAAGAAGATTGACGGGCCGTTGATTAGCCGGAAGCAGCTGGCTTAAGTCTGGTGCGGGCTGGTGCCCTCACCCCGTCCCTCTCCCACAGGGAGAGGGCGAAAATCATAAAAAAACCCGCCGAGGCGGGTTTTTTGTTTTACATCAGCGGCATCGCTCGCTGCACGATATCAATCAGCGGCTGCGGATAGATACCGAAGATCAACACCAGCAGCGCGGAGATAAGCACGACGATACCACCGGCGCTGTACTGCCAGTTGGTTGGGGCATCACGGTTGAGCTGCTGAGGCGCGCTCAGGTACAGGCTCACGGCCACGCGCAGGTAGTAGTAGAGACCAATCGCGGAGCCGATAACCACGCCCGCAGTCAGCCACCACAGGTGCGCCTGCACACCGACGGCCAGCACGTAGAACTTACCGATAAAGCCAAGCGTCATCGGGATGCCCGCCAGAGAGAGCATCATCACGGTCATCACCGCGGACAGGATCGGACGGTGCCAGAACAGACCACGGTAGGAGAACAGTGAATCGGCATCCGGACCACGGTACGGGCTGGACATCAGGCTCACCACGCCGAAGGCGCCGAGGCTGCTGAACAGGTAGCCGGCCAGATACACGCCTACGGCTTCCATCGACATCTCACCGCTCTGCAGCGCAATCAGCGCCACCATCAGGTAGCCCAGATGAGAGATAGACGAGTAGCCCAGCAGACGCTTGATGTTGGTCTGGCTCAGCGCCATCAGGTTACCGAAGATGATGGAGACGAACGCGATAATGCCCAGCACCACGCGAACCGCTTCGCTGTCACCTACCGGTGCGTACAGGAACAGACGCATGACCACACCGAAGATAGCGATTTTGCTCGCCGTCGCCAGGAAGGTCGACACCGGAGCCGGAGCGCCCTGGTATACGTCTGGCGTCCACAGGTGGAACGGCACCAGAGAGAGTTTAAAGCCGAGGCCAACGATCATCATGCCCAGACCCGCCAGCAGCAGCGGCTCATGCAGCATGCCGTCACCGAGGCTCTTGCCGAGCGCCATGAAGGAGAGGTTACCGGACTGTGCGTACAGCAGCGCAATACCAAACAGCAGGAACGAGGACGCAGCAGCAGACAAGATGGTGTACTTGATGCTTGCTTCCAGCGAGCGCTTCTGACGGAAGGCGTAACCAATCAGACCGAACAGCGGCAGAGAGATCAGCTCAATACCGAGGAACAGCGCGGCCAGATGGTTCGCATTCGCCAGCAGAATGCCGCCCAGCGCGGCAATCAGAACCAGCAGGTAAAACTCTTCTTTATTGTCGTTGTAGCCTTCGAGCCACGGGTACGCAAAGGTGCAGGTTGCCAGGCTCGCCAGCAGCACCAGACCGGTATACAGCATGGCGTAACCGTCAACGCGCATCAGCGGGGTGACGTCCATCGCCCCACCCTGGCCAACAAACCAGAGAGAGACTAACGCGGCATTCAGGCCGATGACCGACAGCGTGGCATTCAGGAAGTGATTGCGTCGCCACGCAATGGAGAGCATCACAACCACCACCGTCAATCCGACGATCAGCAGCGGTAGCAGCGCGATCAGTTGTTGTGGAGTTATTGTCATGGCGAATTACGGCCTTGTAGTAGAAGCAGAATTAACAAACCACTGCTGGATGTTACCCATCGCGCTATGCGAGGTATCCAGAATCGGCTGCGGGAAGAAGCCCAGCAGCACCAGCAGTACGACCAGCAGCAGGATGATGAACAGCTCACGCAGCGACATCCCCGGCAGTTCTTGTGCAGCAATTTCGCTCTTCGCTTTACCGAAGTAAGCGCGGTGCAGCATCGCCAGCGAGTACACGGAAGCGAACACCAGACCAAAGGTGGAGATCACGGTAATCACCGGGACCACTTTGAAGCTGCCGAACAGAATCATAAATTCGCCGACGAAGTTACCGGTGCCCGGCATCCCCAGGGTAGCCACCGCGAAGAACATGGACAGCGCTGGCAGCCACTTAATTTTGCTCCACAGACCGCCCATCATGCGCATGTCGCGGGTATGCAGACGTTCATACAGCTGACCACACAGGATGAAGAGGCCGGCTGCGGACAGACCGTGCGCAATCATCTGGATCACCGCGCCCTGGTACGCCAGCTGGCTGCCGGTGTAGATAGCAATCAGCACGAAGCCCATGTGGGAAACGGAGGTGTACGCAATCAGACGCTTGATGTCGTACTGCGTGAAGGCCATCCAGGCACCGTAGAAGATACCGATCACACCCAGCCACATGGCAATCGGTGCGAACTCAGCGGAGGCATTCGGGAACAGCGGCAGTGCGAAACGCAGCAGACCGTAGGCCGCCGTTTTCAGCAAGATGCCCGCCAGGTCAACGGAACCCGCCGTTGGTGCCTGAGAGTGCGCGTCTGGCAGCCAGCCGTGCAGCGGAACGACCGGCATTTTCACCGCGAACGCGATGAAGAAGCCCAGCATTAGCAGGTATTCAACGCCGTGGGACATTGGCGTCTTCAGCAGATCTTCGTAGTTGAAGGTCCAGGTGCCGGTCGCGTTGTGGTGAACAAACACCAGCGCCAGAATGGCAATCAACATCACCAGACCACTCGCCTGGGTATAGATGAAGAACTTGGTTGCCGCCGTGATACGCGTTTTACCGTCGGACGCCTTGTGGCCCCACAGCGCGATCAGGAAGTACATCGGCACCAGCATCATCTCCCAGAAGAAGAAGAACAGGAACATGTCGATGGCAAGGAACACGCCGATCACGCCGCCCAGGATCCACATCAGGTTCAGGTGGAAGAAGCCCTGGTATTTTTCGATTTCTCGCCAGGAGCAAAGTACCGCCAGAACGCCGAGCAGACCGGTCAGCACCACCATCAGCAGCGACAGACCGTCAATCGCCAGGTGGATCGTAATCCCGAAACGCGGGATCCACGGCAGGATGAACTCAGACTGCCACTGCGGAATACCCGCAGACTGGGTCAGTGAGTAACCGCCCTGCAACCACAGTTGCAGGCCAAGCGCGAGCGTCAATCCCATGGTGATCAGCGCGATCCAGCGCGGCATCTTCACGCCAAAGCGTTCAGTCTGCCAGCACAGGAAGCCGCCGATGAAGGGAATTAATATTAGCCAGGGTAGTAACATGGCGATTTTTATTCCTTGTTAAAGTCCCTAAGGGACCGATTTTCAACAAATTCGACAAAATTCACGCGTTAGTGCGGTTTGTGGTGTCGGGCGGCGCTCACGCTTACCCGACCTACTGTCTCGTAGGCCCGGTAAGCGCAGCGCCACCGGGCAAAACCACTATCGCAACACCATCAGCAGCGCCAGTACGACAACCGCACCGATGCTCATGGACGCCACATACCAGCGCAGGTAACCGTTCTCGCTGTACAGCAGGCCTTTACCTGCAAAGCGGGAGAGGATCGCCGGGATATTCATCAGGCTGTTCAGAGGGTCGCGCTTCACCAGCCACGCAATGCCCAGGAACGGCTTAACGAAGATCATGTCGTACAGCCAGTCGAAGCCCCACGCGTTGTACCACCAGGTGCCCAGCAGACGGCCCGGGGCGCTGTTGGCAACGGCAGTCACCAGCGTACGTTTGCCCAGCCACAGCCATGCTGCAATCAGGATGCCCGCAATAGCGACCACGCCGGAGGTGATTTCAAGCGTCAGAACGCGACCGTGCTCAAGCTCGGTGGTGTCTGGCAGTACGCCCTGCAGCGGCGGCACAATCATCGCGCCAATGAAGGTGGACAGTACCAGCAGCACAATCAGCGGCAGGTGGTGGGTGATCCCCTTCCCTGCGTGAGCGTGAATTTGTTCTTTACCGTGGAATACGATGAAAATCATACGGAAGGTATACAGGGAGGTCATGAACGCACCGACCAGACCCGCAACCATCAGATTGATATGACCATTCGCCATGGCGCCCGCAAGGATTTCGTCCTTACTGAAGAAGCCCGCGGTGATGAGCGGCAGTGCCGCCAGCGCCGCGCCGCCCACCAGGAAGCAGATATAAACCAGCGGGATGGACTTACGCAGTCCGCCCATCTTGAAGATGTTCTGCTCGTGATGGCAGGCCAGAATCACAGAACCGGATGAGAGGAACAGCAGCGCTTTAAAGAACGCGTGCGTCATCAGGTGGAAAATGGCTGCGTCCCACGCCTGGACGCCCAGCGCCAGGAACATGTAACCAATCTGGCTCATGGTGGAGTACGCGAGAACGCGTTTGATGTCGGTCTGCACCAGCGCGGCAAAGCCTGCCAGCACCAGCGTTACCGCACCAACGATACCCACCAGATGCAGAATTTCCGGGGTCATCAGGAACAGGCCATGGGTACGCGCAATCAGGTAGACACCGGCGGTTACCATGGTCGCGGCGTGGATCAGCGCGGAGACAGGGGTTGGACCCGCCATCGCGTCGGCCAGCCATGTCTGCAACGGCAGCTGCGCGGATTTACCCACGGCACCACCCAGCAGCATCAGCGTTGCCCACCACAGCATATTGTTGCCTGCAGCGAAGTGCGCCGGCGCCAGTTCCACCATTTCGCGGAAGTTCAGCGTGCCCAGTTCGTTGTAAAGAATGAACAGCGCGAAAGCGAGGAAGACGTCACCCACGCGGGTCACGACGAACGCTTTCATGGCCGCTGCGCCATTCTTCGGATCGGTATAGTAGAAACCGATCAGCAGGTAAGAACACAGACCCACGCCTTCCCAGCCCAGATACATCAGCAGCAGGTTATCGGCCAGCACCAGAACCACCATGCTGGCGATAAACAGGTTGGTGTAGGCGAAGAAGCGGGAGTAACCCTCTTCACCGCGCATGTACCAGGAGGCGAACATGTGGATCAGGAAGCCAACGCCGGTGACCACGGAGAGCATGGTCAGCGAGAGGCCGTCCAGCACCAGGTTGAAGCCGATGTTGAAATCACCGACCGACATCCAGGTCCACAGCGGCACGCTGAAAGGCTGGCGTCCGTTGTTAAAGAAGTCGATACCCGCATACGCTGTGACCAGCGCAGCCAGGCCGATGGAGCCAATGCCCACGGTCGCAGACAGATTCTCAGACCAGCGGCCGCGAGAAAACGCCAGCAGCACGAAGCCAATCAGCGGAAAAATAATGGTTAAGGCAAGCATGTTCATCCACGCAACTCACTTACTGAATCGATGTTCAGGTTCTGGCGGCGACGATGGAGCTGCAGCAACAGCGCCAGGCCAATACTCGCTTCGGCAGCCGCGAGGCTGATGGCGAGAATGTACATCACCTGACCATCGGTCTGGCCCCAGTAGCTTCCGGCGACCACGAAGGCCAGCGCGGAGGCGTTAATCATGATTTCCAGCCCGATCAGCATAAACAGCAGATTGCGGCGGATAACCAGACCGGTCAAACCCAGGACGAATAAAATCGCAGCGAGGATCAGTCCATGTGTTAAGGGGATCATGCGCGCTCCTCCATTTTTCTTTTCGCGCGGTCGTCAGTGCGGTTGCTCAGCACCTCACCAACACGCTCTTCGCGGCCAACGTGGAAAGCAACAACCAGACCTGCCAGCAGCAGCATTGAGGCCAGTTCAACCGCCAGAACGTATGGGCCAAAGAGCGTGATACCGACCTCTTTAGCGCTGATTGGCGTTCCGTCGATACCCTGATCGTTCACGCCCAGAATGGCGTAAACGATCACCACCAGCATGATGGCCGACAAAATTGCCGGGCCAATCCACACCTGCGGTTTTAACCACTGACGTTCCTGCTCAATTTCAGAGCCGCCCAGGTTCAGCATCATCACCACGAACACGAACAGCACCATGATGGCCCCGGCGTAGACGATGATTTCCAGCGCACCGGCGAAGTGCGCGCCCAGTGCGAAGAACACCCCGGAAATGGCCAGCAGCGAGATGATTAAGTACAGCAGCGCATGCACCGGATTGGTGTGCGTAATCACTCGTAGCGTAGCCAGGATGGCGATAAGGCCACAGATATAAAAAGCGAATTCCATTGCCCTCTCCTTACGGTAACAGGCTCTTGACGTCGATAGGCTTAGCTTCGTTCTCTGCTTCGCCCTTATCTTTGCCGTCGATTGCCATACCCGCCATCCGGTAGAAGTTATATTCCGGGTATTTGCCCGGACCGGAAATCAGCAGATCCTCTTTCTCGTACACCAGGTCCTGACGCTTGTACTCACCCAGCTCGAAGTCTGGAGTCAGCTGAATCGCCGTGGTTGGGCACGCTTCTTCACACAGACCGCAGAAGATGCAGCGTGAGAAGTTGATGCGGAAGAACTCAGGGTACCAGCGGCCGTCTACCGTCTCTGCTTTCTGCAGAGAGATACAGCCTACCGGACACGCTACCGCACACAGGTTACAGGCAACGCAGCGCTCGGAACCGTCCGGGTCGCGCGTCAGCACGATACGGCCACGGTAGCGCGGCGGCAGATATACCGGCTCTTCCGGGTACATCCGGGTTTCGCGTTTGGCAAACGCGTGCAGGCCGATCATCCAGATACTGCGTACCTGGGTACCGAAGCCTACCAGTAATTCTTTTAAGGTCATGGTCTATAGCCCCTTATGGCTGCTGCCAGAGAATGACAGCCGCCGTTACCAACAAGTTGACGAGCGTCAGCGGCAGGCACACTTTCCAGCCGAAGGACATTACCTGGTCATAACGCGGACGCGGTAACGCTGCGCGAATCAAAATGAACATCATCATGAAGAACGCGGTTTTCAGCGCGAACCAGATGAACGGCGGTAAGAACGGGCCATGCCAGCCACCGAAGAACAGCGTTACCATCAACGCGGAAATGGTGACGATACCGATGTACTCGCCCACGAAGAACAGACCGAACTTCATACCGGAATATTCAATGTGGTAACCGTCGGCCAGTTCCTGTTCGGCTTCTGGCTGGTCAAACGGGTGACGGTGACACACGGCCACGCCCGCGATTGCAAAGGTAATAAACCCAAAGAACTGCGGAATAACGTTCCAGATGTCGGCCTGGTTATTGACGATGTCGGTCATGTTGAATGAACCGGCCTGCGCCACCACGCCCATCAGGGAGAGACCCAGGAACACTTCGTAGCTCAGCGTCTGCGCGGAAGCACGCATCGCACCCAGCAGGGAGTATTTGTTGTTACTGGACCAGCCTGCGAACAGCACCGCGTAAACCGCGAGGCCTGCCATCATCAGGAAGAACAGAATGCCAATGTTCAGGTCAGCGACCACCCAGGTCGGGCTGACCGGAACGATAGCAAACGCCAGCAGCAGCGAGGTGAAGGCGATCATCGGTGCCAGAGTAAAGATCACGCGGTCCGAGAAGCGCGGGATCCAGTCCTCTTTAAAGAACATCTTGATCATGTCCGCAACCAGCTGGAGTGAACCACCCCAGCCCACGCGGTTCGGTCCGTAACGGTTCTGGAACAGACCGAGCAGACGACGTTCACCAAAGCTCATGAACGCGCCGCAGGTGACCACCACCAGCAGGATAACAACCGCTTTCAGAATGCTCAGCAGGATGTCGATAAGATCCGGCGTTAACCAACTCATGCTTTTGCCTCCTGCAGGTTATCAAGACGCGCACCCGCCAGAACCGGCGCGATGCCAGGCATACCCATCGGCAGACCCACCTGCCCTGCTGTCAGACCTTCGGAGATAATCAGCGGCAGGCTGATTGTCTGGCCGTCATAGCTAAAGGCAATGTTTGCGCCCGCGTTAACGCCAAGCTTCGCGGCATCCGCCGGGTTGAGCTTGATGTACGGCTGCGGCATGCGGGTCTGGAAGACCGGTGAACGCTGGGACAGCTCGTCGCTACCGAACAGATGGTAGTACGGCGCGATACGCCAGTTGCCATCCTGCGCCTGGAAGCTCGCCGGAACGGTCGTGAAGAAGTCCAGACCGGTTTCGGAGGCTTCAATCAGACGCACGCCCGGATCGCCGTGGCGCAGGGAGCCACCCACTTCAGCCTGGAACTTGTTCCATGCCTGCGGGGAGTTCCAGCCCGGAGCCCATGCGAATGGGATTTGCGAACGCGGCGCAGACGGCTGGTTGTTCCCTTCCATAGAGAAGGCGAACATGGTGTCTTTATCCTGCGGCTGGCGCGGTTCGTGTACGCTGATATTGGCGCGCATCGCGGTACGACCGCTGTAACGGTGCGGTTCACGCGCCAGTTTCTGGCCGCGAATGCGGAAGCTTGCTTCAGGCGCGGCATCTTTAATGCCTGCCAGCTGAGGCAGTTTTTCGACTACCGCGTCGATAACGTGGTCGAGCTGCGTCCAGTCCACTTCACGGCTCTGCACGGTGCTGTGCAGGGAGTGCAGCCAGCGCCAGCTTTCCAGCATCACGGTATTGCTGTCGTAGTACGCCGGGTCATAAACCTGGAAGAAACGCTGTGCGCGGCCTTCGTTGTTGATCACCGTACCGTCGCTTTCTGCGAAGCTTGCCGCAGAGAGCACCAGGTGCGCTTTGTCCATGATCGCGGTTCGCTGATGGTCAATGACCATCACCAGCGGCGCTTTGGAGAGCGCGGCGTCAACGCGAGCGGCAGAGGCGTGGCGATGCAGGTCGTTTTCCAGCACCACAACGGCGTCGGCAGAACCGGATTCCAGTTCGCTTAACGCTTCTTCCAGCGAGCCGCCGCCGATCATACCCAGACCAATGCTGTTTACCGCACGGGCAATCATGGTCACGCCGACGTCCGCACCGCGGCCTTTCAGGGCTTTGGCAACGTTGGCTGCAGCCTGAATAATCTCGGCGCTGCCGGCGTTGGTCCCGGAAATAATCAGCGGTTTCTTCGCACCCGCCAGGGCCTGGACAATCACGTCGACCTTGTTCTGCAGGTCACGATCCAGTTCAACCGCTGGCGAGCTGCTATCCAGCGCGTGGGCAATCGCAAAGCCGAGGCGCGCCTGATCTTCAACCGGTGCGCAGTAGGTCCACGCCGCGATATCGTCCAGACGGGTGTTATCGACGTTGGTCACAAACAGAGGATGTTTCGCGCGCTGGCCGATGTTCAGGATTGCCGCAATCTGCCAGTCAGCCACTTTCTGAGCCGCTGCCATTTCACGTGCTTTACCCTTCACCGCCTGACGAACCGCCAGAGCCGCGCGTGCGCCCGTCTGCGTCAGGTCTTCACCCAGCACCAGGACCGCATCATAAGATTCAATTTCGCGCAGCGCAGGGGTGTGAATACCGCCTTCACGCAGCACTTTCAGTACCAGCTGCAGACGTTCCTGCTCGCCCTGGGCGATACCGGTATAGAAGTTTTCCGCGCCAACCAGCTCGCGCAGCGCGAAGTTGCTTTCGATGCTGGCACGCGGGGAGCCGATACCGATCACTTTCTTCGACTGGCGCAGAATGTCTGCCGCGCCCTGCATCGCCTGTTCAGCGTTCAGGGTAATGAAGTCGTCGCCACGGCGCTGAACCGGCTGACGCGGACGGTCTTTCAGGTTCACATAGCCATAGCCGAAACGACCGCGGTCGCAGAGGAAGTAGTGGTTAACGGTGCCGTTGTAACGGTTTTCGATACGGCGCAGTTCGCCGTAACGCTCACCCGGGCTGGTGTTACAGCCGAGGGAACACTGCTGGCAGATGCTTGGCGCAAACTGCATGTCCCATTTACGGTTGTAACGCTCGGAATGGGTTTTATCCGTGAATACGCCGGTCGGGCAGATTTCTACCAGGTTACCGGAGAATTCGCTTTCCAGCACGCCGTCTTCCGGACGACCGAAGTAGACGTTATCGTGCGCGCCATATACGCCCAGATCCTGACCGTCTGCATAGTCTTTGTAGTAACGCACGCAGCGGTAGCAGGCGATGCAGCGGTTCATTTCGTGAGAGATGAACGGCCCCAGGTCCTGGTTACGGTGGGTACGCTTGGTAAAACGATAGCGACGGAAGCTGTGGCCGGTCATCACGGTCATATCCTGAAGGTGGCAGTTACCGCCCTCCTCACAGACCGGACAGTCGTGCGGGTGGTTGGTCATCAACCATTCCACAACGCTTTCGCGGAACTGTTTCGCTTCTTCGTCATCAATCGAAATAAAGGTGCCTTCGGTGGCTGGCGTCATACAGGACATCACCAGGCGACCACGCGTGTCTTCCGCGTTTTGATATTGCTTCACCGCACACTGGCGGCAAGCACCGACGCTGCCCAGCGCCGGATGCCAGCAAAAGTACGGAATATCGAGGCCAAGAGACAGACAAGCTTCCAGCAGGTTGTCCGCCCCGTTGACTTCGTATTCTTTGCCGTCTACATGAATCGTAGCCATTAGCATGCTTCCAGTTGGCTCGGTCGAAACCGAGCGTTAATCAAAATTCTTGTCGTTACCAGCGCGCTTTAAGCAGGTTCGGCTGAATCCCATTAATCGCATGGGTATTGCTGAACGGCTGCTTGATGCCTGCTTCGAACTCGTCGCGGAAATATTTGATCGCGCTCTGCAGAGGTTCGACGGCACCCGGTGCGTGGGCACAGAAGGTTTTACCCGGGCCTAAGAATCGACACAGCTGCTCAAGCGTCTCGATATCTCCAGGCTGGCCTTCGCCACGTTCGATTGCACGCAGGATCTTCACGCTCCACGGCAGACCATCACGGCACGGTGTACACCAGCCGCAGGACTCGCGGGCGAAGAACTCTTCCAGGTTACGCACCAGCGAGACCATGCCGATCTCGTGGTCGACGGCCATCGCCAGCGCCGTACCCAGACGGCTGCCTGCTTTACCAATGCTTTCGAATTCCATTGGCAGGTCAAGGTGGGCTTCGGTCAGGAAGTCAGTCCCTGCCCCACCCGGCTGCCAGGCTTTGAATTTCAGGCCATCGCGCATGCCGCCCGCGTAGTCTTCAAGAATTTCACGTGCGGTGGTACCGAACGGCAGTTCCCAGACGCCAGGATTTTTAACGCGACCAGAGAAGCCCATCAGCTTGGTACCGGCATCTTTGCTTGAGGAGATGCCCTGATACCACTCCACGCCGTTGGCGAGGATAGCCGGAACGTTACACAGGGTTTCAACGTTGTTTACGCAGGTCGGTTTACCCCATACGCCGGAGCTTGCCGGGAACGGAGGCTTGGAACGCGGGTTCGCGCGGC
Organism: Enterobacter sp. KB-221C9; assembly: GCF_041320715.1. Lineage (NCBI taxonomy): Bacteria > Pseudomonadati > Pseudomonadota > Gammaproteobacteria > Enterobacterales > Enterobacteriaceae > Enterobacter > Enterobacter sp. KB-221C9. The sequence continues at coordinate 77,153 of NZ_JBGIWG010000008.1, read as the reverse complement.
GGCCTTCCAGGGAGTTAATCAGCGCGGTTTCTTCACCGCAGATGTAACGCCCGGCGCCGGTGTGCACGAACAGTTCGAAGTCAAACCCGGTGCCCAGGATGTTTTTACCCAGCAGTCCCGCTTCGGTGGCTTCGGCAATCGCGCGACGCAGGTTTTCCGCCGCTTCGATGTACTCACCGCGCAGGAAGATGTAGCCACGGTAGGCTTTCAGCGCGAACGCGGAAATCAGCATGCCTTCCACCAGCAGGTGCGGCAGCTGTTCCATCAGCAGGCGGTCTTTATAGGTGCCCGGCTCCATTTCATCGGCGTTACACAGCAGGTAACGGATGTTCATGGATTCGTCTTTCGGCATCAGGCTCCACTTCAGACCGGTGGAGAAGCCCGCACCGCCGCGCCCTTTCAGGCCGGAGTCTTTCACCGCATTAACGATGTCATCCGGCGCCATGCCGCCGAGGGCTTTACGCGCGCCGGCATAGCCGTTTTTGCTCTGGTATTCGTCGAGCCATACCGGCTGTTTGTCATCGCGCAGACGCCAGGTCAGCGGATGCGTCTCAGCAGTACGAATTACAGTTTTCATTTGTACTGCTCCAGCAGGTCAGGAATCGCTTCCGGCGTCAGATGGCTGTGAGTGTCCTCATCAATCATCATGGTCGGCCCCTTGTCGCAGTTACCCAGGCAGCAGGTTGGCAGCAGAGTAAAGCGTCCATCGAACGTGGTCTGGCCCGGCTTGATATTGAGCTTCTTCTCAATCGCAGCCTGGATGCCCTGATAACCGGTGATGTGGCAGACAACGCTGTCACAGTAGCGGATCACATGGCGGCCAACCGGCTGACGGAAGATCTGGCTGTAGAACGTGGCTACGCCTTCTACGTCGCTTGCCGGAATACCCAGCACTTTCGCGATCTCATAGATCGCCCCATCCGGCACCCAACCACGCTGTTTCTGTACGATTTTCAGCGCTTCAATGGACGCCGCACGCGGGTCTTCGTAGTGGTGCATCTCATGCTCAATGGCGGCACGTTCTGCTTCACTCAGCTCAAAAGCCTCGGTTTGTGATTGTTGATTCTCGTGCATAATTAGCGGTCCACATCTGACATAACAAAATCGATACTACCCAGATACACAATCAGGTCGGAGACCAGACTGCCGCGGATGGCGGACGGGATCTGCTGCAGGTGCGCAAAGCTCGGCGTACGCACGCGGGTACGGTAGCTCATGGTGCTGCCGTCACTGGTCAGGTAGTAACTGTTAATACCCTTGGTCGCTTCAATCATCTGGAAGGATTCTTGCGCCGGCATGACCGGACCCCAGGAAACCTGCAGGAAGTGGGTGATCAGGGTTTCGATATGTTGCAGCGTGCGCTCTTTCGGTGGCGGCGTCGTCAGCGGGTGATCCGCCTTGAACGGGCCTTCCGGCATGTTGTTGAGGCACTGCTCAAGGATGCGCAGACTCTGGCGCAGCTCTTCTACTTTCAGCATCACGCGGGTGTAGCAGTCGGAAACACCGCCGCCCACCGGGACTTCAAAGTCGAAGTTCTCGTAGCCAGAGTAAGGACGGGCTTTACGCACGTCGAAATCAATACCGGTCGCACGCAGACCTGCACCTGTCGTACCCCACTCCAGCGCTTCTTTCGCGCCGTAGGCGGCAACGCCCTGGGAACGGCCTTTCAGGATGGTGTTACGCAGCGCGGCTTTCTCGTATGACGCCAGACGTTTTGGCATCCAGTCGAGGAATTCACGCAGCAGGCGGTCCCAGCCGCGCGGCAGATCGTGTGCCACGCCGCCGATACGGAACCAGGCCGGGTGCATACGGAAACCGGTAATCGCTTCCACCAGATCGTAGATTTTCTGACGGTCGGTAAAGGCAAAGAAGACCGGCGTCATCGCGCCGACGTCCTGAATGAACGTGGAGATGTACAGCAGGTGGCTGTTGATACGGAACAGTTCTGACAGCATAACGCGAATCACGTTAACGCGATCCGGCGTAACGATTCCCGCCAGTTTCTCAACGGCCAGCACGTATGGCATCTCGTTGACGCAGCCGCCGAGGTACTCGATACGGTCGGTATACGGAATGTAGCTGTGCCAGGACTGACGCTCGCCCATCTTCTCAGCACCACGGTGGTGGTAGCCGATGTCAGGCACGCAGTCGACAATCTCTTCGCCATCAAGCTGAAGAATAATACGGAATGCACCGTGCGCAGACGGGTGGTTCGGACCGAGGTTGAGGAACATGAAGTCCTCGTTGTCGGTACCGCGCTTCATGCCCCAGTCTTCCGGCTTGAAGGTCAGCGCTTCCATTTCCAGATCCTGCTTGGCTTTGGTCAGCTCAAACGGATCGAATTCGGTTGCACGTGCCGGGTAGTCTTTACGCAGCGGGTGGCCGGTCCAGGTCTGCGGCATCATGATGCGCGTCAGGTGCGGGTGGCCGTCGAAGGTCATGCCGAACATTTCCCAGGTTTCACGCTCGTACCAGTTGGCGTTCGGGAACAGTTTGGTGATAGTCGGCAGGTGCATGTCGTTTTCAGACAATGCCACCTTGAGCATGATATCCGTATTACGGTCTATTGAGATCAGGTGGTAGAAAACGGAAAAATCCGCAGCAGGGAGACCCTGGCGGTGGGTACGAAGACGTTCATCCATGCCGTGTAAGTCAAACAGCATGACGTACGGTTTTGGCAATTTCTTGAGGAAATCGACAACTTCCAGCAATTGCTCACGCTTCACCCAAACAACGGGTACCCCGGTGCGGGTAGCCTGAACAGTAAAGGCATCCGGCCCAAAACGGTTGCGCAGTTCGCCAATGACTGGGTCATCCAGATGATCCCGGGTCTGCCAGGCGGCTTCTTGCGCGGTTAAGTCGGTCATATTGTTCACCATTGCAAATGGTCCGTGGTGACTGTTGAGCCTGGCTTCGCGCTATTTGAGTAGTGATATGCGAAGGTGTTCTCCAGGCCTACAGGCGCAAATTAAATTTCGTCAGGCGTACGCAGATTGGTGACGGCAATACGTTCACCACGTTTACGCTCGCGCTCAGACTGCATGTTCGCGCGATACACACCCTGATCGCCAACAACCCACGACAGTGGGCGACGTTCTTTACCGATAGACTCCTGCAGCAGCATCAGCGCCTGCATGTAAGCTTCCGGACGTGGCGGACAACCCGGGATGTATACATCCACTGGAATAAACTTATCTACGCCCTGCACGACGGAATAGATGTCGTACATACCGCCAGAGTTTGCACATGCGCCCATGGAGATAACCCATTTAGGCTCCAGCATCTGGTCATAAAGACGCTGAATGACAGGTGCCATCTTAGTAAAGCACGTACCGGCTACCACCATCAGGTCAGCCTGACGTGGGGAAGCACGCAGTACCTCAGCCCCAAAACGCGCAACGTCATGCACCGCAGTGAATGACGTCACCATTTCAACGTAGCAGCAAGAAAGACCAAAGTTGTACGGCCAGATGGAGTTCTTACGACCCCAGTTGACCATATCGTGCATGGCATGTTCGAGTTTGCCCATGTACACGCTTTTGTTGACTTCTTGCTCCAGGGGGTCGGTTACGATCTCCTGTTTTTGCAGGGGGTAACGGTCATTCTCACCGTTAGGATCTATGCGGGTGAGCGTATAATCCATCTTATTGCCTCGCTGTTACTGCTGACGATTAGAGATACTGTTTTCCGGGTTGATGTGTTCACGGCGTGAACGCACAGGTGTCCAGTCCAGCGCGCCAATACGCACCAGATAAACCAGACCGGCCAGTAGCACTAAAATGAAAATTGCGGCCTCGACAAAGCCCACCCAACCACTTTCGCGAATGGAGGTAGACCACGCGAAGAGGTAAAGCGCTTCCACGTCGAAGATGACGAAGAACATGGCTACCAGGTAGAACTTGGCAGACAGGCGTAAGCGAGCGGTACCTACTGAATCAATACCTGATTCGAAAGGTGTGTTTTTGTGCCTTGCGCGGGCGTGACCGCCCAGGAACCAGCCGCCGACTAACATCAGGCAGCACAGGCCAATGGCTACAATAAGAAAGATTGCGAATGCCCAGTGATGAGCGATGACTTCTGTGGATGTTGACATACTCATTGCTTACTCATCAAAAGTGATACCAACGACACTGCTCTTGCTGGCAGATGGGCATCACATCGATTCATGGGGAGGAACAAATAACCTTACACTAACTGTCATAAATGAGACGTAGACAGCAAAATGATGGGGTTTTTTACTCCTTTCTATAACCTATTGTCAACTTTAACAAAGGTTTCTTCACATTAAATTACATCGAGCGATTCTCATTAACATTTGGTGCCCTTTAACCCTGGTGGGTGCATGACTTTCCGTCAAATGTATGTTGTTGAATCGTGTCCGTTTCGGAAGTAAAAAAAATAACCCTCCTATTTTGACAGGATTTGCCAACGATTCCTCCCCCCAAATAGGAGTATTTTCTTGATCTGAGACACGCTTTTGTTAATTCAACCTGGAAAACGGCAACATATTTCCTGTTTTTTTAACATGAGAGGGATGTGGATGAAGTTAGAACGGAAAACGGACAAGTTTTAAGCAAAAGCATTTAGATTGTTGATAAACATAGAATATCCTGAAAATCCATGCGCCATAAGCGGGTATTATTGCTAAAAAAAAGCCACTGCATGTGAAAATCACACGAGTGGCTTTTTTTTACATTTACATTTTGTTACCAGAATTTTGAGCTATCGATCACTCAAAATCCCCTTCAACGATCAGGGAGTCATCCCCCCCTTCGGAGGTAACGCGCTCGAACTGCCATGGGTTATGGTAATTTCCCATCGCCTCGAACACCACTTTGGCCAACTCGTTATGACTGGACGAATTGTGGCAGAGCAGATACTCCGTATCCGGCAGCGCAGGAAGGCCATCGGATTTCCCCAGAACGCGCAGATCGGGGCTCATCATCTCTACCGGACGGGCCGTTACACCCAGACCGGCCTTCACGGCGGCACGGACCGCTGGAAGCGTGGAAGCCACATACGCCAGACGCCACGGAATGTTCGCCTCGTTCAGCGCCGTGAGCACCATGTCGCGGAACGGGCTCGGGTCATCCAGTAAGACCAGTGGAACCGGCTCCCCTTTTTGCAGCACGTATTCGGCTGCGCAATACCAGTGCGTAGGCGATGTACGCAGCGTCAGGCAATCAAACTGCCCGGGACGATGCGTTGTCACCACCAGGTCCACTTTATTCTCATTTAACATCTCAACCATAAAGGCATTACGTTTTACGCTAACGTCCAGCGCAAGCTTCGGATAAACCGAACTAATACGATTGAGAAGAAACGGCAATATTGTATCCGCTGACTCATCAGATGCGCCTAACGTTAGCACCCCTTGAAGGTTGCTAAACATTAATGACATACATGCTTCATCATTAAAGCGAAGAATTTTCCTGGCATAACCCAGAAGCTGAATACCGTGTTCCGTTAAGAGCTTATTACGCCCATGACGCGCAAAAAGCTCTTTACCAACCAGTTGCTCCAGCCGCTGCATTTGCTGGCTGACGGCGGACTGAGTTCGACAAACGGCGGCAGCAGCTGCTGCAAAAGTGTTGAGATCGGCGACCGCAACAAACGTTCTCAGCAGATCGAGGTCGAGATTCATTATCGGACGATTTGCATTTATCATATCTATTCACTTTCAGGTTGCTCGTGCGGAGCTGCCCGGGTTGAAGCTGTGTGTGTACAGTTAAGCAATTCCCTCTGAAGATTTTCCCTCGCATCCCGGCCCGGCAGACTGCCTGACAGATAGTTATTGTGCTGCTTTATATCAACAGTCAGAAAGCACGTTTCATGACGTTATTTTTATTCTCTTAAACGTTCAGGATATTTAGATGTTCGCAGGTTTATGTAAATTACATTAAAGGTGTAACACCTTTTCTGCCATCTTTATCGCAGCGCTGTCAACGTAGCAGGAGATGTTCGACACATCCCAGCCAGAGATAACTCCAACAATAACAATCAATTAATTCGGAAAATCAGTGTCAGATATACAAAAAGCGGGCATCTGACCTCTGCTTTCCTGAAAGACATCTTAACCCAAATCCACTTTATTTATAAGTCTTATTGCAATATTGAGGATTAAAGAAGAATGTTAAGCTTCTAAACTAATTTTATTAGAATTAACTAAAGTTGCATTTTTTAGGTTAATAATAAATAAATTTTAATTTAGATTAAGACCATTCATTAATGGCACTTAACATTAATTTCACATGAGTAACTTTTAGCCACAGTATGCTATTACAGGAACAGGTATCAAGCATTCAGGTTTAACGAAATGTCACTCAGGGTGATTGCTACCTTTGTCCTGCTTACCACTTATTTTCACCAGCACAATATACACAATTTTGACAAATGAATAGCACATTTAACCTAACACGACGCCGTGCGCACAACTTTACGCCAGCATAAAAGCGCCCGCACAGCGAAAAAGATTTATCAAAATTTTCCTCCCGGCACAAAATCTTCTACTGCACACCCTTCAAAACGAAGCGAGGTGGGAGTACATTATTCCGTGCTGACTTCCACGGCAGGGAGTGGCAATAATAGCGAAAAGGTTAAAGGTTCATGTCCCCTATCGAAAAATCCAGCAAGCTAGATAACGTCTGTTATGACATCCGCGGCCCGGTTCTGAAAGAGGCAAAACGCCTTGAAGAAGAAGGCAACAAGGTTCTGAAACTCAACATTGGTAACCCTGCGCCATTTGGTTTTGAAGCGCCGGATGAAATTCTGGTTGATGTGATCCGCAACCTTCCTACTGCACAAGGCTATTGCGATTCAAAAGGACTGTACTCCGCGCGTAAAGCCATCATGCAGCACTACCAGGCACGCGGTATGCGTGATGTTACCGTTGAAGATATTTATATCGGCAACGGTGTCTCCGAACTGATTGTGCAGGCAATGCAGGCGCTGCTGAACAGCGGGGACGAAATGCTGGTACCCGCGCCGGATTATCCGCTGTGGACGGCTGCCGTATCACTGTCCAGCGGTAAGGCCGTGCACTATCTGTGCGACGAGTCCTCTGACTGGTTCCCGGACCTCGATGATATTCGCGCAAAAATTACGCCCCGCACGCGCGGCATCGTGATCATCAACCCGAACAACCCAACGGGCGCGGTATACTCAAAAGAGCTGCTGATGGAGATCGTCGAGCTCGCCCGCCAGCACAACCTGATCATCTTTGCCGACGAAATCTACGACAAGATCCTGTACGACGCGGCACAGCACCACTCGATCGCTGCGCTGGCCCCGGATCTGCTGACCGTCACCTTTAACGGCCTGTCTAAAACCTACCGCGTGGCCGGTTTCCGTCAGGGCTGGATGGTACTGAACGGTCCGAAAAAGCACGCCAAAGGCTATATCGAAGGGCTGGAAATGCTGGCCTCCATGCGTTTATGTGCCAACGTTCCGGCGCAGCACGCAATCCAGACCGCGCTGGGCGGCTATCAGAGCATTAGCGAGTTCATCGTTCCCGGCGGTCGCCTGTACGAACAGCGCAACCGTGCGTGGGAACTGATCAACGATATTCCGGGCGTCTCCTGCGTGAAGCCGAATGGCGCGCTCTATATGTTCCCGAAAATTGACGCGAAGCGCTTTAATATTCACGACGACCAGAAAATGGTGCTCGATTTCCTGCTGCAGGAAAAAGTGCTGCTGGTTCAGGGTACGGCGTTTAACTGGCCGTGGCCGGATCACGTGCGTATCGTAACGCTGCCGCGCGAAGATGACCTCGAAATGGCCATCAGCCGCTTCGGGCGCTTCCTGTCCGGTTATCATCAGTAACGCTGGCTTTCTGCCGGGTGGCGCTGCGCTTACCCGGCCTACAACACCTTCTGATTTGCATCTTCCCTCCCCTCCCCGCACAATGAACGCCTGTCGCAGTGAAGACAAAAGGTAACCTATGAGTCAGAGTCATTTCTTTGCCCACCTCTCCCGCCTGAAACTCATCAACCGCTGGCCGCTGATGCGCAATGTCCGCACGGAAAATGTGTCAGAGCACAGCCTGCAGGTTGCGATGGTCGCTCACGCGCTGGCCGCCATTAAAAACCGCAAATTCAACGGTCAGGTCAATCCAGAGCGCATTGCCCTGCTGGCCATGTACCACGATGCGTCAGAAGTGCTGACCGGCGACCTGCCTACGCCGGTGAAATATTTCAACTCGCAGATTGCGCAGGAATATAAGGCCATTGAGAAGATTGCCCAGCAGAAGCTGATTGACATGGTGCCGGACGAGTTGCGCGACATCTTTGAGCCGCTCATTGATGAGCATCAGTACACGGAAGATGAAAAGTCGCTGGTCAAACAGGCCGACGCGCTCTGCGCCTACCTGAAGTGTCTGGAAGAGCTGTCCGCGGGGAATAACGAGTTTTTACTGGCGAAAACGCGTCTGGAAAAAACGCTGGAATCACGCCGCAGCGAAGAGATGGATTACTTTATGCAGGTGTTTGTGCCGAGCTTCCATTTATCGTTGGATGAGATTAGCCAGGATTCACCGTTGTAATTTTTAGTTTGTAGGCCGGGTAAGGCGCAGCCGCCACCCGGCAAAATGCTCAGAACGGGAACAGGACCGGTATCAACACCACGCATACCAGCATCACCAGCACGGTGAACGGCACGCCCAGCTTCACGAAATCACTGAACCTGTAATTCCCGGGCCCCAGCACCAGCGTATTCACCGGTGAAGATACTGGCGTCATAAATGCCGCGGAGGCCGCCATTGCGACCATCATCGCAAAGGGATACGGCGACACGCCCATGGATTTGGCCATCGCCAGCGCAATCGGCGCCATCAGTACCGCCGTCGCGGTGTTGGAGATAAACAGACCGATGGTGGCGCACATGATAAACAGACAGACCAGCATCATGTACGGCCCATACCCGCCGCCAACGTCCATTAAGCCTTTAACGATCAGATCCACCCCGCCGGTTTTTTGCAGCGCCAGAGCGAAGGGCATCATCCCGACAATGAGAATAATGCTCGGCCAGTGAATGGCTTTATACGCGCTTTCGGCGTCAATGCAGCGGAATTTGCCCATCAACAGGCAGGCGATGATTGCCGCGACCGGATTGGGGATTTCATCGGTCAGCATCAGCGCCACCATCAGCACCAGACAAAAAATCGCGTGGGGCGCCTGGCTGTGCGCCGGGGAGGCGTCGCTCTCCTCGACAGGCATGTTGAGCACCACAAAATCGCGCCCTTTTTGCCCGAGCTGGCTAATCAGCTTCCAGTTACCGACAACCAGGAAGATATCGCCCAGCAGGATCGGCTCATCCACCACCGCCCCTTCCATCGCTACGCCATCGCGCTTCAGCCCCACGACATTCAGGCCATAGCGGGTTCGGAACCCCATTTCCCGCACGGTTTTACCCAACAGTTCCGATTCCGGGATCAGCGACACTTCTGCCATGCCGACATCCAGCGCCTGATCGGAGAAATACTCCCCGCGCAGCACCATCGGTTCCAGCAGCTGCTCGCTGCAAAACTCGCGCAGATCCACGTCCGCGGTGGACATATCAATCAGCAGGACGTCCCGCGCGCGAAATTCCGACACCCCGTTGACGTTGACGATCACCCGGCGAAAACGACGCCAGCGCTCTACGCCGATCACGTTTGCGCCATAGCGCTCGCGCAGCTTCAGGTCGTCCAGGCGCTGTCCCACCATCGGCGAGCCGGGACGAATAGCCAGACGGCGCGCGCGCCCGGTGAGACGGTACTCTTTAATCAGATCGCGGAAGGTGCGTCGCTTCCACCCTTCTTTATTTTTGTCCTGTTTTTCACCTTTCAGGGCAAACCGGGTCAGCAGCATGTAGACCACGCCCAGCACCAGAATGACCAGCCCAAGCGGGGTGACGCTGAAAAAACTGAAGCCCTGGAATCCTTCCCGAATCAGCTCGCTGTTGACGACCAGGTTCGGCGGCGTTGCCACCAGCGTCATCATTCCGCTGATCAAACCGGCAAAACTCAGGGGCATCATCAGGCGCGATGGCGAGATCTGCATCCGCATGGAGACGCTCAGCACCACCGGAATAAAGATGGCGACCACGCCCGTTGAGCTCATAAACGCCCCCAGCCCGGCGACGGTAACCATCAGGTAGATCAGCATTTTGGTTTCGCTGCTGCCCGCCACCTTCACCAGCCACGACCCCATGATGGTCGCCACGCCGGTACGCACCAGCCCATCACCGATAATAAACAGGGCGGCAATCAGGATAACGTTGGGATCGCTAAACCCGGAGAAGGCTTCCGGCAGCGTGAGCGTACCGCTCAGCACAAACGCGACGATGACAAACAGGGCGACGGCGTCCATGCGTACCTTGCCCGTTGCAAAAAGAAGGATGGCGATTAAAAGCAGGCTCAGGACCCAAATCAGTTCACCGTTCACAACATGTCCTTGTCAGTGGGAGAGGAGAAATTGTGCCATAAAAAAGCCCCAGCAATGTGGGGCTATATCATGTGATTACATTTTTAGCGAGACGGTTACAACTCCGTCAGAGGCTTTCGAAACGGCCAGCGCCGTCAGTGAATCCAGCACAAAGTCTGCCTCCTCCAGCCGGGGGGAGCCCGCCGGAACGTTAACGGCGATAACGTGGCTTCCGGCGTTTAGCCCGGCCAGTACGCCAGCGGCCGCATCTTCTACTACCACACACTCTGCGGGGGCGAGGCCCAGCAGTTCAGCTCCCAGTAAAAATGCATCGGGCTCCGGTTTACCGCGCTTAACGCGCTCCGCAGTGATAAACACTTCTGGCTTCGGTAAACCTGCCGCCTTATGACGGGCGTGGGCGACGGGAATGGAGCCTGAGGTGACGATCGCCCACGGGATCTGCGCTTCGTTCAGATGCTCAAGCAGCTCGCGCGCGCCCGGTAAGGCGGTGATGCCGTCCGTATCCGTGGCTTCAATGTGTTCCAGGTATTTAAACTCCGCCTGAATTTCGTCCTCAGAGCGTCCGGCAAGGAAGTGCCGTAGCGAGGTGATGGCCTGTTTGCCATGGATAAAATTCAGCACGTCCTGATGGTCGATGCCATGTCGATCAGCCCAATGGCACCATGAACGCTCCACAACCGGCAGCGAATCCACCAGCGTACCGTCCAGATCAAACAGAAAACCTCTACACTGCACACACACCTCCGTCAGGCATTAATGATTTGTTGAATTTCGTTGCTGCTTAAATGGTACTGACGCGGACAGGCATGCCACGCGCTCAGCATACGCTGATATTTTTCCCACATTGGGGTCTGCGCGTTGAAGCCGTGGGTGCCCGCATCAAAGTGGGTATAACGCCCTTCTGTGTTCACCATAAAGCGAACATAGCTCAGATAACGCGCTTCCGTTGCGGCATCAAAGCCTAAGAAGGTCACGCGGCGCTCGTCAATGGACTGCTGATCTTTGAGATTCGTCCAGGACACGTGCAGGGCGTGATACATCTCCATAATGTCGATCACGATGCGACAGGTTTCTTCTTTCAGCTCGCCAAACTCGCGGTCCAGTTCGCGCATTTGCAAACCAAAACCGCGTTCTACGATGGTTTGCAGGCGGCTGTAGCGCGCAGCGTTATCGGGATCAAGCATAGTCATCATCTTGTACTGGTTAGACAAAATCAGACGTTGAGCATGGGTCATTTCCATCTTTCGACTCCTGTAGCGCATTGCACTTTAAAAAAAAGACACGGTAACTGATTGTTACTGTGCCTTCTTTTCGTCGTCGTTTCGATGATCAATCACAAGTCATCGAGGAATGTTTTATCCAGTTGCTTAAAAGCGCGCTTTAACGTGTCCGCCAGCGCCTGGTAATCCGGCTTGCCTTCAACCGGGGCGAGCGCCTGTCCGGCCTCCTCCAGTTTTCCGCGCACTTCATAAAACCAGTGTAAAATAGAAGGGGGAAGCGGAGTGATGGACCGTTTACCTAACCACCACAGGCCCTGCATCGGCAGGCTTAACGCGAAGAGCGCCGTCGCGACCGCAGGACCAAGCTGCCCGCCCAACGCAATCTGCCAGCACAGCGTAAAGACAGCGACAGGCGGCATAAAACGAATCGCATAGCGCGTGGCGCGGATGGTGCGATTCTCAATGAACATAGGCGCAAGGCGCTTTTCCATCGGCCACGTCTTTGCGTAATGCTGTCCCCGACGAAACAGACTAAAGAAATTTACGGACGGGTTTTCTGGTGTCGACATGGCTGTACCTCAACTTCACATATAAAAATTAAAATTTTCGTGCAAAACCACAACAAGCTATGACAACGTTCAAAATATTTTGTCATCGCTACCCCGTATCGGGTATCCTGTGCCAGCCTGATAGGGCCATAGACGAGAATCATTAACTCGTCAAATTATTGCATATTATGCCATTGGCTGAAAATTGTGCAAAATGGCATAAAATCATAGTTATTTCTTCCATCATGCCACAATGTTTGTTTGGCATGATGTTAATCATAAATGTCTGAGTCATCATGCGTTACGCTGTTAGACTCACTGACGTTTTTTTAGCCACGTATCAATAATAGGTACTTCCATGTCGAGTAAGTTAGTACTGGTTCTGAACTGCGGTAGCTCCTCACTGAAATTCGCCATCATCGATGCGCTCAACGGTGACGAATACCTCTCTGGTTTGGCCGAATGTTTCCATCTGCCTGAAGCACGTATCAAGTGGAAGATGGACGGCAGCAAACAAGAAGCGGCTTTAGGTGCAGGCGCCGCTCACAGTGAAGCGCTGAACTTTATCGTTAACACTATTCTGGCACAAAAACCAGAACTGTCTGCTCAGCTGACTGCGATTGGTCACCGTATCGTCCACGGCGGCGAAAAATACACCAGCTCCGTCGTGATCGACGAATCTGTGATCCAGGGCATCAAGGACTCTGCGTCCTTCGCACCGCTGCACAACCCGGCTCACCTGATCGGTATCGCTGAAGCGCTGAAATCCTTCCCGAATCTGAAAGACAAAAACGTGGCCGTATTCGACACCGCGTTCCATCAGACCATGCCGGAAGAGTCTTACCTCTATGCCCTGCCATACAGCCTGTACAAAGAACACGGCGTACGTCGTTACGGCGCGCACGGCACCAGCCACTTCTATGTGACTCAGGAAGCTGCAAAAGTTCTGAACAAGCCGGTTGAAGAACTGAACATCATCACCTGCCACCTGGGCAACGGTGGTTCTGTTTCCGCTATCCGCAACGGTAAATGTGTTGATACTTCCATGGGTCTGACCCCGCTGGAAGGTCTGGTGATGGGTACCCGTTCCGGTGACATCGACCCGGCGATCATCTTCCACCTGCACGACACCCTGGGCATGAGCGTTGACCAGATCAACAAAATGCTGACCAAAGAGTCTGGCCTGCTGGGTCTGACCGAAGTCACCAGCGACTGCCGTTACGTTGAAGACAACTACGCAGAGAAAGAAGACGCTAAACGTGCAATGGACGTTTACTGCCACCGTCTGGCGAAGTACATCGGCTCTTACACTGCGCTGATGGAAGGCCGTCTGGACGCGGTTATCTTCACCGGTGGTATCGGTGAGAACGCGGCAATGGTTCGTGAACTGTCCCTGGGCAAACTGGGCGTTCTGGGCTTCGAAGTTGATCACGAGCGTAACCTGGCTGCCCGCTTCGGCAAGTCTGGCTTCATCAACAAAGAAGGCACCCGCCCTGCTCTCGTTATCCCAACTAACGAAGAACTGGTCATTGCGCAAGACGCGCACCGCCTGACTGCCTGATTCCACACCGCCAGCAATGCTGGCGGTGCTGTTTTGTAACCCGCCCCATTTGGGCGGTAACGAAAGAGGATAAACCGTGTCCCGTACTATTATGCTGATCCCTACCGGAACCAGCGTCGGCCTGACCAGCGTCAGCCTTGGCGTTATCCGTGCTATGGAACGCAAAGGCGTTCGTCTGAGCGTCTTTAAGCCAATCTCCCAGCCACGTGCCGGTGGCGATGCGCCAGACCAGACCACCACTATCGTTCGCAAGAACTCCAATCTGCCAGCGGCTGAACCGCTGAAGATGAGCCACGTTGAGTCTCTGCTGTCCAGCAACCAGAAAGACGTGCTGATGGAAGAGATCATCGCCAACTACCATGCTAACGCGCAAGACGCGGAAGTGGTGCTGGTTGAAGGCCTGGTCCCGACGCGCAAACACCAGTTTGCCCAGTCTCTGAACTTTGAAATCGCGAAAACCCTGAATGCAGAGATCGTTTTCGTGATGTCTCAGGGCACCGACACTCCAGAGCAGCTGAACGAGCGTATCGAACTGACGCGCAGCAGCTTCGGCGGCGCGAAAAACACCAACATCACCGGCGTGATCGTGAACAAACTGAACGCACCGGTGGATGAGCAGGGCCGTACTCGCCCTGACCTGTCCGAGATCTTCGACGACTCTTCCAAAGCGAAAGTTGTCAAAGTTGACCCGGCTAAGCTGCAGGAATCCAGCCCGCTGCCAGTACTGGGCGCGGTGCCATGGAGCTTCGATCTGATCGCCACCCGTGCAATCGACATGGCGCGTCACCTGAACGCCACCGTGGTTAACGAAGGCGACATCAACACCCGCCGCGTGAAGTCCGTGACCTTCTGTGCGCGCAGCATTCCGCATATGCTGGAACACTTCCGTGCAGGTTCCCTGCTGGTGACCTCCGCAGACCGTCCGGACGTGCTGGTTGCAGCCTGCCTGGCCGCGATGAACGGTGTGGAAATCGGTGCGATCCTGCTGACCGGTGCCTACGAGATGGACCCACGCGTCAGCAAGCTGTGCGAACGCGCGTTCGCTACCGGCCTGCCGGTCTTCATGGTGAACACCAATACCTGGCAGACCTCCCTGAGCCTGCAGAGCTTCAACCTGGAAGTACCGGTTGATGACCACGAGCGTATCGAGAAAGTTCAGGAATACGTTGCGGGCTACATCAACGCAGACTGGATCGAATCCCTGACCGCAACCTCCGAGCGCAGCCGCCGTCTGTCTCCTCCTGCATTCCGTTACCAGCTGACCGAGCTGGCGCGTAAAGCAGGCAAGCGCGTTGTTCTGCCAGAAGGCGACGAACCACGTACCGTTAAAGCGGCTGCTATCTGTGCAGAGCGCGGCATCGCGACCTGTGTGCTGCTGGGTAACCCTGATGAGATCAACCGCGTTGCGGCGTCTCAGGGCGTTGAGCTGGGCGCTGGCATCGAAATCGTTGACCCTGAAGTGGTTCGCGAAAGCTACGTTGCCCGTCTGGTTGAGCTGCGTAAGAGCAAAGGCATGACCGAAGCCGTTGCGCGCGAACAACTGGAAGACAACGTGGTGCTGGGCACGCTGATGCTGGAGCAGGACGAAGTTGACGGTCTGGTTTCCGGTGCGGTTCACACCACGGCGAACACCATCCGTCCACCGCTGCAGCTGATCAAAACCGCGCCAGGCAGCTCTCTGGTTTCTTCCGTGTTCTTCATGCTGCTGCCTGAACAGGTTTACGTTTACGGCGACTGCGCGATCAACCCGGATCCAACCGCAGAACAGCTGGCAGAAATCGCTATCCAGTCCGCGGACTCTGCGATTGCCTTCGGTATCGAACCGCGCGTAGCGATGCTCTCCTACTCCACCGGCACCTCTGGTGCAGGTAGCGACGTAGAGAAAGTGCGTGAAGCGACCCGTCTGGCGCAGGAAAAACGTCCTGACCTGATGATCGACGGCCCGCTGCAGTACGACGCCGCCGTTATGGCCGACGTTGCGAAATCCAAAGCGCCGAACTCTCCGGTTGCAGGTCGCGCTACCGTGTTCATCTTCCCGGATCTGAACACCGGTAACACCACCTACAAAGCGGTACAGCGTTCTGCAGACCTGATCTCCATCGGGCCAATGCTGCAGGGCATGCGCAAACCTGTGAACGACCTGTCCCGTGGCGCGCTGGTTGACGATATCGTCTACACCATCGCACTGACCGCGATTCAGTCTTCGCAGCAGCAGTAATGTTAAAAAGCCCGGTGGCGCTAGCGCTTACCGGGCCTACGGTTTTGTAGGCCGGATAAGCGAAGCGCCATCCGGCAAGAAAGGCGACCACTTAACCGGTCGCCTTTTTTATTTACAGCAGCTCTCTCGCCGCCGACACAATGTCATGTGCCGTCAGGCCATACTCCTTCTGCAGGAAATCCTGCGTCCCCACCTGGCCGTAACGCTTCTTGACGCCCACCCGCCGCATCGGCACCGGGCAGGTTTCCACCAGCACTTCCGCCACCGCCGACCCCAGGCCGTTGTGAATGCTGTGGTTTTCACAGGTGACGATACGCCCGGTCTTCTCGGCGTAGTTTTTCACCAGCATCCGGTCGATGGGCTTCAGGGTAAACATGTCGATGACCGCCGCGCTTACCCCCTCCTGCTCCAGCTGGCGCGCCGCTTCCAGCGCTTCCGCCACCATGATGCCGTTGGCAATCAGGGTAATATCGGTTCCTTCGCGCAGCACGTTGCCTTTGCCAATGGTGAAGGTTGAGCCCGGGGCATACACGCTCGGCGCCTGCTTACGAATAGTCCGCACCCAGTAGAAACCTTCGAGGTCGATAAGCTGGCGCAGCACGTCCTCGAACATCACCGCGTCGGTCACCTCGAGCACCACCGAGTGCGCCAGACCGCGCACGATGCCCATATCCTCAAACGACATATGCGTCCCGCCGTTGTGGCAGGCCGTCACGCCCGCATCCGAGGCAATCACCTTTACGTTATTGCGCTGGTAGTCCAGGGACATAAACAGCTGGTCAAAGCAGCGACGGCTGGCAAACGCGGTGAAGGTGTGGACGAACGGCTTGCGTCCGGTGAGCGATAGCCCGGCAGCCGTACCGATCACGTTCGCCTCCATAATCCCGCAGTTAATCACGTGCTGCGGGTAATCGCGCGCCACCCCGTCCATCGCCATCGAGCTCATCAGATCCGCTTCCAGGGCGATAATCTCGCTTCCTGCCTCAATCTGCTTTGCCACGAAGCCCGCGTAGACCTTACGCATCTCAACGGCGTCTTTCTCTCCTGCCGGTGCAACCTTAATCATGTGAAGCCTCCAGTTGGCGAATCGTCTCGTTGAGGGCCGCTTTGCTCTCCTCCGTTAAACGCAGGTGGTGCGAGTTGCTGAGCTGCTCCAGATACGGCACCCCCTGCCCTTTGATGCTGTCGAGGATGACGACTAACGGACGCGCATCGGCAGTCGGGACCCGCGACGTTACCGCCAGCAGACCCGGAACGTCGTCGCCCTTCACCGTCGCCACGTCAAAGCCAAAGGCGCGGAATTTCCCCTCCAGGTCGAACGCGCTGATGATCTCGTCCAGCTCGCCGTCGAGCTGCTGTTTGTTCCAGTCCACGAACACCGTCAGGTTATTCAGGCGATGGTGGGCGATAAACTGGAAGGCTTCCCAGCACTGACCCTCGTTCAGCTCGCCGTCACCGACGATGCAGAAGACCCGGTTCGGCCGCCCCGCCAGCCTGTGCGAGAGCGCCATACCGCCGGCAATGGAGATCCCCTGCCCCAGCGAACCGGTGGTGGCATCCACGCCGCGCGTTTTCAGGCGGTCCGGGTGGCTTGGCAGGCGCGTGCCGTTCTGGTTCAGGGTGCTCAGCTCTTCTATCGGGAAGTAGCCCTTGATCGCCAGCGTGCTGTAGAGCGCCGGGCCCGCATGACCTTTCGACAGGACAAAATAGTCTCGCTCCGGCCAGTCCGGATCCGCCGGGTCGATTTTCATCACCGCGCCATACAGCACGGCCAGGGTTTCAACCACCGACATGCTGCCGCCATAGTGTCCAAAGCCCAGCTGCGTCAGGGATTTCAGCGTCTCAAGACGGATCTGACGCGCGAGTTCGGTTATCTCTTTCTCATTCATGATTTGGCTCCGGTGTTTTCCTGCGCGTTACCGCCCGCAGGTTTGTTTTTCGCGAAGACGTTGTACGCCACCAGCAGCGCGAACAGCGCAACGACCAGTCCGGTGATGGCAAGCGGCGACAGGAAGCGCGCCAGGTTGCCGAGAACAATCCCGACCGCGCCGAAGTCGGCGTCCGAGAAGGTGGTGTTGGCAAAGCCAATGGCGCCCAGCACCGGCAGAAGCAGAACCGGCAGGAAGGTGATCAGCAGGCCGTTAGCAAAGGCGCCGATCATTGCCCCGCGACGTCCGCCGGTGGCGTTACCGAACACGCCCGCCGTTGCGCCGGTAAAGAAGTGCGGCACGACGCCCGGGAGGATCAGCACCCAGCTAAACTGACCGCAGATCAATAACCCCACAATCCCGCCGAGGAAGCTGAACAGGAAGCCAATCAGCACCGCGTTTGGCGCATACGGATACACCACCGGGCAGTCCAGCGCAGGACGCGCGTTCGGCACCAGTTTCTCCGAGAAGCCGGTAAAGGCCGGAACGATCTCCGCCAGAATCAGGCGCACGCCCTGCAGGATGATGAACACGCCCGCCGCGAAGGTGATCGCCATGATGATGGCGTAGACCAAGTAGTTCTGGCCGCCGCTGAAGGTGGCCTCAACGTACTCGCGCCCGGCGCTCACCGCCAGGATGAGGTAGATAATCATCATGGTCAGGGAGATGGAGATCGAGCTGTCGCGCAGGAAGCTCAGGTTCTTCGGCAGGTTCATCTCTTCGGTTGAGCGGGAACCTTTGCCGACCTTGCTGCCAATCCAGCCGGACAGCACGTAGCCCAGCGTGCCGAAGTGGCCGAAGGCAATTTCATCATTGCCGGTAATGCGCTTCATGTAGCGCTGGGCAATTGCCGGGAAGAAGGCCATGATCAGGCCGAGGATCAGCGAGCCGGTAAAGACCAAACCCACGCCCTCAAAGCCCGCCACCGTCAGGATCACGCCAATCATGCACGCCATATAAAACGTGTGGTGTCCGGTCAGGAAGATGTACTTCAGGCGGGTAAAGCGCGCGACGATAATATTCGCCACCATGCCGAAGGCCATAATCAGCGCGGTCGCTGCACCGTATTTTTCCAGCGCGATTGACACAATCGCTTCATTGTTTGGAATAATGCCCTGAATCGTAAAGGCGTGCTCAAACATACCGCCCAAAGGATTTAACGACCCCACAAGAACCGTGGCGCCGCCGCCCAGCACAATAAAGCCGAGAATGGTTTTAATCGTCCCTTTCACCACGTCCGAAAACGCTTTCTTCTGCGCAACCAGACCAATTAGCGCAATTAAACCGACCAGCACCGAAGGGACTTTTAAAATATCAACAACGAAATTCAGCGTTTCAAGGATAAACATATCCACCTCGCCTTATCAGGGTTATTGTCTGTCGAACCAGGCGCGCAGCTGCGCTTCAAGTTCGTTGATGTCGATGATGTTATTAATCACCACCAGCTGGCTTTCCGGCACGCTGGCGCTGGCCGCAATGTCTTTTGCCATCACGAACAGATCGGCCGCGCCCGGCGTGGCCGAGGAGAGATCGGAGTGTTCAACCTCAGCCTCAATCTCCAGCTTTTTAAGCACCTTTTTAATATTCATTTCGACCATAAAACTGCTGCCCAGGCCGGAACCGCAAATAGCCATGATTTTCATTGTTGTCCCCTTATTTTGAGTAGAGCACGCCCCATCACGCTGGCGCGTAATGTTGTGAATAATCGGATTAAAGAATTAAATCAGAAGCGGTCAATAATCGTTTTAATTTCCTCCAGGGTATTCGCCTGATGCAGTTCAGCCATATCTGCATCGCTGGAAAATAATTCAGCCAGCGATGAGATCATCTCGATATGGCTATTTTTGTCGGGTGCCGCGAGCATAATAATGACATCGACAGGGTCAAACTCACCGGCACCAAACGAGACGCCCTGTTTTAGTTTTAATAAAGACAACCCCAGTCCTTTGGCGCCTTCCTCCGGCCGCGCATGCGGCATAGCCAGCCCTGGTGCCAGCACATAATAGGGTCCTAACGTGTGGTGCTGCTGGATGATGGCAGTGACGTATTCAGGCTCAATCACCTGCAAATCCAGAAGCGGCTTCGCGCACAGCTCCAGCGCCTGCGGCCAGTTTTCCACGCTATCCTGCAGCGTGATGGTTGTATCATATATCCATTTTTTGAGCACTTTTCACTCCCGCTACACGCTTAAAGATGAGCAAACTTTATTCAACACATCGCTGGATGACTGCGATCGCGATCACAAAGATAGCGCTACCAACGGTTAACATGCAGAAATGTGATAGCGCTATCAAATTGCAATCGCGACGCTAAATCACAGCAAAAAAAGGGATTTAAGGCGTATACTGCCTGTCACGTGAAGCGAAGGAAATGAAGAACGCGTCTGGTCAGCAGGAAGGTGTATGTCTTTAACCCGAAAACGGCGCAGTACTGGTAAAGTGACACTCGCCGATGTCGCACAGCTTGCCGGTGTGGGCACGATGACCGTGTCCCGTGCACTCCGCACGCCCGAACAGGTTTCCGATAAACTACGAGAAAAAATAGAAGCTGCCGTGCAGGAGCTGGGCTATATGCCTAATCTAGCCGCCAGCGCGCTGGCCTCGGCGTCGTCATGGACGATAGCCATGGTGGTGCCTAATCTCTCCGAAGCCGGCTGCTCGGAGATGTTCGCCGGGCTACAGCAGGTGCTACAGCCTGCCGGGTATCAGATCATGCTGGCTGAATCCCAGCATCGTCTTGAGCAGGAGGAGAAGTTGCTGGAGACGCTGCTGGCGTCGAATATTGCCGCCGCTATCCTGCTTAGCGTTGAACATACCGACACCGTTCGCCACTGGCTGAAAAATGCCTCTATTCCGGTGATGGAGATGGGCGCCATGCGCGCCGACCCGATTGATATGAATATCGGGATTGATAACGTAGCGGCCATGTATGAGCTCACGGAAATGGTGATTAAGCGCGGCTATCAAAATATTGGGCTGCTGTGCGCCAACCAGGAGCAGTGGATTTTCCAGCAGCATTTACAGGGCTGGTATAAAGCCATGCTTCGCCACCATATGTCGCCGAACCGGGTCATAAACGCGGCGATGCCGCCGAGCTTCTCCACGGGTGCCGCGCAGTTGCCTGAGTTTTTGCTGGCATGGCCAGAGCTGGATGCGCTGGTTTGCGTGTCTGACGAGCTGGCCTGCGGCGCGCTGTACGAATGCCAGCGCAGGCGAATCAAGGTGCCGGACGATCTGGCGGTGGTCGGCTTTGGCGATAGCGACGTGAGCCGCGTCTGTCAGCCGCCGCTGACGACGATGGCGGTGCCGCATCGTAAGATTGGAATTGAAGCCGGGAAAGCGCTGCTGGAGCGTCTGAATGACGGTGACTGGCGCGATCAAAAGCCCATCGCGTCCAGTCTGTGTCTGAGAGAGAGTTGCTGAATCTTACTCAGCCTCTTCCTCTTTCTCTGATCTGGTCGATTCGTTTTTGGCGTTGCGGGTCATCCACAGCGCCAGCGCTTTTAACGAATCCGGCGTAAACTCGTCGCAGCGCGCGGTGATCTCTTCCGGCGTCATCCAGCTGACTTCGCTCACCTCTTCTTCCTGCAGTGCAAACGGGCCGTGAGAAACGCAGCTAAACAGCCCGCCCCAGACGCGGCAGTTTTCGTCTTCGAAATAGAACTGACCGTGCTCGGCAAACGGCACGCCGGCGATACCTAACTCTTCTTCCGCTTCACGACGTGCGGAATCCAGCAGCACTTCATCTGCCTGCACAACCCCACCTGCGGTGGCGTCCAGCATGCCCGGGAGAAAATCTTTGGTGTCCGTACGGCGCTGGACCAGAATTTTGCCCATACCGTCATGCACAACGATGTACGTTGCGCGGTGGCGCAGACGCTCCGCACGCATTTGTTCGCGGCTGGCCTGCGCGATCACTTCATTCTCTTCGCTGACAATGTCAACCCACTCTGTACTTGCCAAATGACTCTGCTCCACCATCGGGAAACCTTCTCTTCTAAGCGCTCTTTCGGCGCGTTTGCAGTTGAGGTGTAACTTACGGATTAATCGCTACCTGCGCAATAACTTGCTGATCATTAAGTGCGATAACGCTCAGGGTATTTCCATCCAGCATGCCATAGCTCGCAGGGTATCCGCCTTTCGGTATGCTGACCGAACCCGGGTTAAAGTGATAAATCTCACCGCGCTTTTCAGCAACCGGAATATGAGTATGACCGTAAACCAGGACATCGCCAGCCGCGAGCGCCGGGAGATTATCCGGGCTGAAAAGATGCCCATGGGTCAGGAACAGGCGGCTTTGTTCCAGCAGCACCTGTTGCCATGGCGCGGTAAGGGGAAAATGCAGCAGCATCTGGTCCACTTCGCTGTCGCAGTTGCCGCGAACGGCAACGATACGCGAGGCATACGGGTTGAGCTTTTCGGCAACCTGTGCCGGGGCGTAGCCCTCCGGCAGCGCGTTGCGCGGGCCGTGATTGAGTACATCGCCCAGAATAATCAGCCACTGCGCGCCGCTTTGTGCAAACAGGGAGAGGACACGCTCGGTAGCGGGCAGCGAGCCATGGATATCCGACGCAAACATCAGTTTCATCAGTCACTCCTCGGGAAAACAGACTGCCCCCATCATACCTGAAGCGTCAGGGCTTATCAGCCCGCGCGCTTGGCCGAGAGTGCCACATAGCGCTGCACGGAGGCGCGCTGCCACTGAAACGCGGCATAATCCACCAGCAGCTGCGGCACCTCATCGCCGTTGAGGATCAGGCGGTTGAGCATCAGCGCCAGATCGGCGTCGGCAATGCACCACTCGCCGAACAGGTTTGGGTTGCCGTGGGCGAGGAGCGAGGTGGCGGCTTCAATCAGTTTTTGCGCGCTTTCGCTGCCTTCTGCGCTGAGCGCTGGCTTTTTCACCCCGGCAAACACGACGTCCGTCGAGCGTTCCACGCGAATCGGTACCAGATCGCTTCGCAGCCACGCCTGGATCTGCCGCGCCCGCGCGCGTTTTTGCAGGTCGTGAGGATAGATACGCTCCCACTCAGGCGGCGCAAACCGATCTTCCAGATATTCATCGATCGCCGACGATTCGCTCAGGGCAAAACCGTCAATCTCCAGCACAGGCACGCGTCGGGTCAGGTCGTAGCCCTGCCACTGCGGTTTGAGGTGTTCACCGCCGTCAAGATCAACGGTCCTCAGCGTAAAAGTGAGCCCTTTTTCGGCCAGCGCAACGTATACGCTCATAACATAGGGAGAAAAGAAATTCGCATCGGACCACAACGTGATGGCGGGCTGGTTCATAACATCCTCATAGGCTGATCGGTTTTTACTCAACATATAATCTCTTTGTCTCGCTGTCACTTGATGAAAACTCACGATTTACAACAACCACCTATACTCATTTGTCATGGCACCACTCTTCGCATGGACAGGAGTTGAGAATGATCGACCTTTATTATGCCCCTACCCCAAACGGCCATAAGATCACCCTCTTTCTTGAAGAAGCCGAGCTGGATTACAGGATCATTCGCGTGGATATCAGCAAAGGCGAACAGTTCAGCCCTCTCTTTCTGGCTATCTCGCCGAATAATAAAATCCCGGCCATTATTGATAACCGGCCTGCGGATGGGGGCAGACCGCTGAGCCTGTTTGAATCCGGTGAAATTTTGCTCTACCTGGCGGAGAAAACCGGCAAACTGCTGAGCGGTGAACTGCGCGAGCGTCACCATACCCTGCAATGGCTCTTCTGGCAGACGAGCGGGCTGGGGCCCATGCTGGGTCAAAACCATCACTTTACCGCTTACGCCCCGCAGCCCATCCCTTATGCGATAGAACGCTATCAGGTTGAGACTCAACGGCTCTATGACGTTCTGAACCGTCGGCTTGAGAAAACCCCGTGGCTCGGGGGCGATCATTACAGTATTGCCGATATCGCCTGCTGGCCGTGGGTGAATACGCATGAAAAACACCGCATTGACCTGGCCTCTTACCCGGCGGTGAACAACTGGTTTGAGCGCATTAGAACCCGCCCGGCCACCGAGCGAGCGATGCAAAAAATCCAGCAGATTTAACCCTCTATGAGGCTGGGTGCCCGCGAGCCTCTCATGTATGATGAGCAGGAAATACTGACACGGAGAAGACCTGCAATGTCACAGCCAGATGCTGTTATTCGTATAAAAAATTTACGCTTGCGTACCTTCATCGGTATCAAAGAGGAAGAGATCGCCAACCGTCAGGATATTGTCATTAACGTGGTGATTCACTATCCCGCAGACAAAGCGCGGGCCAGCGAAGACATCAACGACGCGCTGAACTACCGCACAATTACCAAAAACATCATTCAGTACGTGGAGAATAACCGCTTCTCTCTGCTGGAAAAATTAACTCAGGATGTGCTCGATATCGCACGCGAACATCACTGGGTCACTTATGCTGAAGTTGAGATCGATAAACTTCACGCCCTGCGCTACGCCGATTCCGTCTCTATGACGTTAAGCTGGCGACGCCAGGCGTAAACCTGGAGGTTGTATGAAGATTTTGCTGACCGGCGGTACAGGCCTTATTGGTCGTCACCTCATTGCGCGTCTGCAGGCCTTGCATCACGACATTACCGTGGTGACGCGCAGCCCGGAGAAAGCGCGTCAGGTGCTGGGGGCAGGTGTCGATATCTGGAAAAATCTGGCCGATCAGCAAAATCTGGACGGCTTCGACGCCGTCATTAACCTCGCGGGTGAACCCATCGCCGATAAGCGCTGGACGGAAGAGCAAAAACAGCTGTTATGCAGCAGCCGGTGGAACATTACCGAAAAGCTGGTCGAGCTGATCCGCAATAGCCACACCCCGCCTTCGGTGCTGATTTCGGGTTCAGCGGTAGGCTATTACGGCGATCTCGGTGAGGTGGTGGTGACCGAGGAAGAGCCGCCCCATAACGAATTTACCCATAAACTCTGCGCCCAGTGGGAGCGTCTCGCCTCTGCGGCGCAGAGCGATCGTACCCGCGTCTGCCTGCTGCGGACCGGCGTCGTGCTTGCGCCGAAAGGCGGCATTCTGGCGAAGATGCTTCCCCCTTTCCGGCTCGGGCTCGGCGGCCCCATTGGGAATGGTCGTCAGTACCTGGCGTGGATCCATATCGACGATATGGTCAACGGTATTCTCTGGCTGCTGGATAACGATCTCCGCGGGCCGTTTAACATGGTTGCGCCGTATCCGGTGCGTAACGAACAGTTTGCCCACGCGCTGGGGCATGCCCTGCACCGCCCGGCGATTTTGCGCGTGCCTGCCACGGTCATTCGCCTGATGATGGGTGAAGCGTCCGTGCTGGTATTAGGCGGACAGCGGGCGCTGCCAAAACGGCTGGAAGCGGCCGGCTTTGCGTTCCGCTGGTATGAATTAGAAGAGGCGCTGGGGGATGTGGTGCGGTGAATATGTTACAGTGACAGGCCATGTTCCGAAGAAATGGCGTAACAATGGCAACCATCACCACTCCCCGACTTCACCTCACTCCTTTCGAACCCACCGACTGGGCCTTCTTTCGCTCGCTGCGTGAAGATCGCCGCATCATGCGCTACATGGCCGCCATCGCGCCGGAAAAAGAGACCCGACGCGCGTTTGCCGCACGCCTGATGGCGGAGCATGTCTTCGTGATCCGCTCTCTGGAGGACGATACGCCGCTGGGTGATATTGGCCTGCAAATCAGCCCTGAGAATCGTGAAGAGGCCGACATCGGCTATACGGTTGTGCCTGCCGCGCAGGGAAAAGGGATTGCCAGCGAGGCGCTGCGCGCGATATGTGGCTATGCGTTTAACCAGACCGGCGTAAAAGCGATTAACGCGTATGTGCTGGCGGATAACGGCGGTTCGGTGCGGGTGCTGGAGAAAGCGGGGTTTGTGCGTACGCAGGTGCTGGAAAAGGCGTATGAAATTGACGGCGTGCGCTATGACGACTGGGTGTATCGGCTGGAGTGTGCCGAACGGCAATAGAATTTGTAGGCCCGGTAAGCGAAGCGCCACCGGGCGATTGGGCTGCACTGCGGGCTGATGCCCTCTTTACTTCAGAGATCCTTTGAGGAACTGCTGCAAACGCGGGCTTTGCGGGTTCGCCAGCACCTCGTCCGGGTGGCCCTGCTCTTCAATTTTCCCCTGATGCAGGAAAATCACGTGGTTCGAGACGTTACGGGCGAAGCCCATCTCGTGCGTCACCACCACCATCGTTTTGCCCTCTTCGGCCAGCTTCTGCATGATGCGCAGCACTTCGCCAACGAGTTCAGGGTCCAGCGCGGAGGTCGGTTCATCGAACAGCAGCACTTCAGGCTCCATCGCCAGCGCACGCGCGATGGAGACACGCTGCTGCTGACCGCCGGAGAGATGCACCGGGTATTTCATCTGCTGGCGCTCGTCGATACCCACTTTCGCCAGGTATTTCACCGCACGCTCGCGGGCTTCCTGCTTGCTCAGCCCCAGCACCTGAATCGGCGCTTCCATCACGTTCTCCAGCACCGTCATGTGGCTCCAGAGGTTGAAGTGCTGGAATACCATCGTCAGGCGCGTACGCAGCAGGCGCAGCTGGTGTTTATCCGCGACCTTCAGCTGGCCGTCTTTGTCACGGACCAGGTTAATATTCTGCCCGCTCACCACAATCGAACCTTCGCTCGGCTTTTCGAGGAAGTTGATGCAGCGCAGGAAGGTACTTTTACCCGAGCCGGATGAGCCGATGATACTGATTACATCGCCTGCGTTAGCCTGCAGCGACACCCCTTTCAGCACTTCATGTTCGCCGTAGCGTTTGTGCAAATCAATAACGTTTAATTTGTTCTCAGCCATCATCTTTCTCAGTGCGTCGAAGAAGGTTTTATATGCTGCAACCAGCGTTTTTCAGCCTTACGGAACAGGCTAATCAAAACATAAGAGATAATTAAATAGAGCACCGCCGCAATGCCAAAAGCGGTAAACGGCTGATAGGTCGCGGAGTTAATATCGCGCGCGATTTTGAGCAGATCCGGCACCGTCGCGGTAAAGGCGAGCGCGGTGGAGTGCAGCATCAAAATCACTTCGTTACTGTACGCCGGTAGCGCAATACGCAGTGCCGACGGCAGGATGATGCAGCGGTAGAGTTTCACCGACGAGAAGCCGTAGGCCCGCGCCGCTTCAATCTCACCGTAAGGGACGGAACGAATTGCCCCGGCGAAAATCTCGGTGGTGTAGGCGCAGGTGTTGAGCGTCAACGCCAGCACCGTACAGTTCAGACCGCTGCGGAAGAACGCATTCAGCATCTCAGTGCCTTTTACGATCTCAAGCGTATACATTCCCGAATAGAACACCAGCAGCTGCACGTAGAGCGGCGTACCGCGAAACACGTAGGTAAACAGCCAGATCGGGAACTGGATAAATTTATTGTTCGACACGCGGCCAATGGCAAGAAATACCGCCAGAATGCCGCCCGTCACCACGGAGGAGATCAGCAGCCAGAGCGTAATCGCCACGCCGGTAAAGCGGTAGCCATCCGTCCACAGCAGCGATTTCCAGTATTCCTGAATAATCTCAATCACAGGTCAGCCCTCTTCACACCCACGGAGTAGCGACGCTCGAGCAGAAGCAGCACACCATTGGAGACGGTCGTAAAGACCAGATAAATCACACCGCAGACCACCGCAAAGTAGAACGGCTCCCAGGTGCTCTTGCCCGCCAGCTGAGTCGCTTTCACGACGTCTTCCAGACCAAGCAGCGAGACCAGCGCTGTCGCTTTGAGGATAACCTGCCAGTTGTTGCCGATGCCCGGAAGCGCGTAGCGCATCATGGCCGGGAACATAATCCGACGAAACGTTTGTGAAGAGGTAAAACCAAATGCGGTTGCCGCCTCAATGTGGCCCTTCGGCACGGCCATGTAAGCACCGCGGAAGGTTTCGGTGAAGTAGGCACCGTAGATAAAACCGAGGGTAATAATACCGGCCACCATCGGGTCGATATCAATTTGTCCCATGCCCATCGCGTCCGTTACGCTGTTCAGCGCAATCTGCAGACCGTAAAAGATAAGCAGCATCAGCACCAGATCGGGAACGCCGCGAATAAGCGTGGTGTAGCCTTCAAAAATTAGCGCCAGCGGTTTGTTAGCCGAAAGCTTCGCCCCTGCGCCTGCCAGACCTATCAGCACCGCCAGCACCACGGAGCTGATAGCCAGCTCAAGGGTGACAAGCGCGCCCTGTAAAATAACGCCAGAAAATCCGTACAGCATACCGCGAGCCCTGTCGTATCGTGAGTGGTGGAACCGTGTCTTATCCCCTCCCGCACCGGGAGGGGCCGCACGTTATTTGACGGGGCGATTAGCCGCCGTAAACATTAAAATCAAAGTACTTTTTCGCCAGCTTGTCGTAGGTGCCATCAGCGCGCATTTCAGCAAACGCTTTGTTCAGCGCCTCGCGCAGCTCGTTGTCTTCTTTGCGCAGGCCCATACCGGTGCCCACACCAAACAACTTCACGTCCTTAATAGACGGGCCGCCAAACTTGTAATCTTTACCCACCGGCGTTTTCAGGAAGCCTTCGCTTGCCGCGACTTCATCCTGGAATGCCGCATCAATTCGGCCTGCCGTCAGGTCAGCGTAGATATTTTCCTGGCCCTGGTAGGAGACGATTTCAATCCCCTTCGGCGCCCAGTGTTCGTTGCCGTAGGTTTCCTGCGTGGTGCCCTGCAGCACGCCGACGCGTTTGCCTTTCAGGGACTCCAGCGTTGGCTGAACGTCAGAAGCTTTAGCCACCACCAGACGAGAATCGGCCGCGTAGAGTTTGTCGGTGAAGGCAATCTCCTGCTGGCGTTTTTCGGTGATGGAGAGCGAGGACATAATCACGTCGATTTTTTTCGCTTTCAGGGACGGGATCAGCGCATCCAGCGGGTTCTCAACGTAGGTACACTGTGCTTTGATGCGTTTGCACAGCTCATTGGCCAGATCGATGTCAAAACCCACCAGTTCACCCTTTGAATTCTTCGATTCGAACGGCGCATAGGTTGGATCGGTACCAATCCGAATTTTCTGCGGAATAGCTGCGAATGCCGCGGTGGCGCTGGAAAAGGCCAGAACCAGAGATAGTGACAACACGAGTTTTTTCATATTTGTCCTCAACAAACTGTCTTCATACGGGATTTTTACGACGACGGGGTGGTGCTAATGTGCCATCAATCCCCTCTGTCAGGCAAAGACTAATGCCCTTCAGGCGGGAATTTTTGCATTATAAATGCGTAAGTATGCACAAAGCGATCCAATACGGTGCACCAAATGCACCGAATTGGGTCAACCGCCCCCGTAACGCACCTTTACGGTGCGTTAGCGCCAGGTGTTATTCACCGTATACGTTGAAGTCGAAGTATTTCTTCGCCAGTTTGTCGTAAGTACCGTCTTTACGCAGCTCTGCAAAGGCTTTGTCGAAGGCGGCTTTTAGCTCGGTATCATCCTTACGCAGGCCAATACCGGTGCCGTCACCAAAGTATTTTTTGTCTTTCACCGACGGGCCCGCAAACGCATAGTCTTTACCCGCAGGCTGCTTCAGGAAGCCTTCACTCGCGGCGACTTCATCCTGGAATGCGGCATCCAGACGACCGGCGGCCAGGTCAGAGTAAATCAGATCCTGGTTCTGGTAAGCCACCACGTCTACACCCTTCTCACGCCAGGTCGCATTGGCATAACCTTCCTGGGTCGAGCCCTGAAGCACGCCAACATGCTTGCCTTTCAGCGAGTCGATGGTTGGCTTAATCGGGGAACCTTTCGGCGCAATCAGGCGAGAATCCGCGGCGTAGAGCTTGTCAGAGAAGGCAATCTCCTGCTGGCGTTTTTCGGTGATGGAGAGAGAAGAGATAATGGCGTCGATTTTCTTGGCTTTCAGCGACGGGATTAACGCGTCGAAGTCGCTGCCCACCCATGTGCATTTCACCGCAATGCGTTTGCACATTTCATTTCCCAGATCGATATCAAACCCCACGAAATCGCCTTTCGCATCCTTGGAAGAGAATGGCGCGTAGGTTGCGTCTGTACCGATACGAACCGTCTGTGGAAGCGCTGCGTAGCTACCTGCTGCCGCACTTAACCCCACGAGCAAAGACAGAGCCAGAACCGTCTTCTTCATACATTTACCCTCAAGTACCGTGATTTTATTATGTATTGTGTTGTGTGTTGTGTTGCAGGCTTCATCTTGCAGGTCTTATGCCACATTGCCGTCTGGTCAAAACTTCGACGTTAAATATGTTAATAAAACGTTGCGATATTGCCTTAATGGTGAAAGATAGCAGGTCTGCCGAACGAACCGGAAAGAGAAAAAGGGAAAAAACGAATTAAATGTCGAGGATATGATCGCCGTTGCATAATTGCCCTGAAACAGGGCAACGTCTCTTTTCATGCACTCTGTTTGTGCACAGAATCAGGCCCCTTGCCAGCGGGTGAAGAGGTCTTCAGGCAGGTCGATGTCAAACTGATCCAGCACGCGGTTAACGGTCTGATTAATCACGTCATCCAGCGAGGTCGGGCGATGATAAAACGCCGGTACCGGCGGCATGATGATGGCGCCAAGCTCAGCGGCCTGGGTCATTAAACGCAGATGGCCGAGGTGCAGCGGTGTTTCCCGCACGCAGAGCACCAGAGGACGACGCTCCTTCAGCACGACATCCGCCGCGCGCGTTACCAGAGTGTCGGTATAGCTGTTCACAATGCCTGAGAGCGTTTTAATGGAACAGGGCAGGATAACCATGCCGGCCGTTTTAAACGAGCCTGAGGAGATGCTGGCGGCGATATCACGGGCATCGTGAACCACGTCCGCCAGTGCCTGAACATCGCGCAGGGAGAGATCGGTTTCCAGAGAGAGGGTCTGCCGCGCCGCCTGGCTCATCACCAGATGAGTCTCGACTTCCGCCACGTTACGCAGAACCTGTAACAGGCGTACGCCGTAAATCGCGCCGCTGGCGCCGCTGAGCCCAACAATGAGTCGTTTCATGATTTTCGCCCTTACTGATTTCAGGGCAGACTGTGCAGGATTTTGCGGGGAGTTGCAAGTGAGGGCATTCGCCCTCACCTGCCGGACCATCAACCTTCGTTGTGCATCTCTAAGCTTTCAAGATCGTTCTGCAGCTGGACGGCTTTCGCATCGTCGTTGCGCAGCGAATCAAGATAGTCGAGGTACTGCTGGTCAACGTCTTTGGTCACGTAAATACCGTTGAACACGGAGCATTCGAACTGCTGAATTTCCGGGTTCTCGGCACGCACGGCGTCTATGAGATCGTTCAGATCCTGGAAAATCAGGCCGTCGGCACCGATGATCTGGCGAATTTCATCCACTTCACGACCGTGAGCGATCAGCTCGTTGGCGGTTGGCATATCGATGCCGTACACGTTCGGGAAGCGAATCTCCGGCGCAGCAGAGGCCAGGTAGACTTTCTTCGCACCCGCTTCGCGCGCCATCTCGATAATCTGCTCAGAGGTGGTGCCGCGAACGATGGAGTCATCCACCAGCAGAACGTTCTTGTCGCGGAATTCCGCGCGGTTGGCGTTCAGCTTGCGGCGCACGGACTTACGGCGCAGCTGCTGGCCTGGCATGATAAAGGTGCGGCCAACGTAGCGGTTCTTCACGAAGCCCTGGCGGTATGGCTTATCCAGAATGCGGGCGATTTCCAGCGCGATATCGCAGGAGGTTTCCGGGATAGGAATAACCACGTCGATGTCGAGATCGTCCCACTCGCGGGCAATCTTCTCGCCCAGCTTCGTGCCCATGTTGACGCGCGCGCTGTAGACGGAAATCTTGTCGATGAAGGAATCCGGGCGGGCAAAGTAAACGTATTCAAACAGGCACGGATTGCTGACCGGGTTATCGGCACACTGGCGGGTAAACAGCTGGCCCTTCTCGGTGATATAGACCGCTTCGCCCGGCGCAACGTCACGCAGGAACTCAAAGCCCAGGGTGTCCAGCGCCACGCTCTCAGAGGCAACCATGTATTCGGTACGGCCATCGCCGAGGTCGCGTTTGCCGAGCACCAGCGGACGAATGCCGTTTGGATCGCGGAAGGCCACCATGCCGTGACCGATGATCATCGCGACGCAGGCGTACGCACCGCGGATCTGACGGTTTGTCGCAGCGACAGCAGCAAAGACGTTGTCAGCTTCCAGCGGGTAGTGACGGAAGTTATCCAGCTCGCTGGCGAACACGTTGAGCAGGATTTCAGAATCAGAGGTGGTGTTAATGTGGCGACGTTTTTCTTCGAACAGCTTTTTACGCAGCTCGTGCGCGTTGGTCAGGTTGCCGTTATGAGCAAGGGTAATGCCGTACGGCGAGTTGACGTAGAAAGGCTGTGCCTCAGAAGCGCTGGAACTGCCAGCAGTAGGATAACGAACGTGACCGATACCCATATTACCTTGCAGACGCTGCATATGGCGGGCTTCAAACACATCGTTTACCAGGCCATTCGCCTTGCGTAAACGGAAGCAGTTGTTTGCATCAATGGTGATGATACCCGCAGCATCCTGCCCACGGTGCTGAAGCACCGATAACGCGTCATAAATCGACTGGTTTACCGGCATGAAACCGGCGATACCGACAATACCGCACATTCGTCTTTTCCTCGTTAAGCCACATCTCAGGGTTTATGCCCTGGGCAAAAAACTCGACGAGCTTTGCAGATAGTCAAAGAACCATCTGATGATGAAGCTGAACTCTGGAATGAGCTGCGATTTTTGCCAGTCTTCGCTTTTGGAGAACCCGGTGAAGGTATCCAGGAAGAACAGGATCGCGGCCACAATCAGCACGCCTCGTAATGCCCCGAAACAGATCCCGAGCACCCTGTCCGTTCCTGACAGACCGGTTTTCTCGACCAGCTGACCTATCACGTAATTCACGATAGCGCCGACAATCAGCGTTGCGATAAACAGCACCGCGATAGCGATTCCATTTCGGACCAGTTCATCTTCAAAGCCCGTGAACCAGACAGACAGGTAAGTGTAGTAATGACTGGCGACAAAGAAAGCACAACCCCAAGTCACCAGCGATAACGCTTCACGAACAAAGCCACGGATCAGGCTAACCAGACAGGAAAAACCAATCACCGCAATGATGGCGTAATCAATCCAGACCATATGTGTCCCACGATTTAACGCCCTGTCATCCAGTTCGGGGCGAATTCTAACAGAAAAAGAAAACGTTTGCGTAGGGATTTCCTTCCCGCGCGTAAATAAAAAAGGCGCTGAAAAAATGTTCAACGCCGTGGCTTGTCGCCTCTCTCTTTAAGGAGCAGGTCGTACTTAGTTCGCGCTGTAGCCCATCACCACACCGCTCAGGCCGGAGATCTGCTTCAGCTCACCGAGCGAACCTTTCAGCTTATCTTTGGACGCTTCTGGCCCCACGAGGATACGGGTAATTTTACCCTGCACCGGCGTGGAAGGTGAAGTGTAAACACGATATCCCGCGCTGCGCAGTTTGCTCACAACCTCGTTGACCTTATCGGCGTTTTTCAGCGCGCCCAGTTGCACAACATAGGCTTTACCGGTCGGTGCCGCGTCTTGTTTCGCTGGCGGTGGCGTTTCTGAGGCGGCGGCCAGCTGCTCTGCCGCTTTATCCCGCTGCGGTTTCGGCTGCGGCTTCTCAACCGGCTTCGGTTTTTCAACAGGCTTAGGCTGCTCTACCGGCACCGGATCGATATCGCTGTTGCTCGCTGCCGCCAGGCGAGACGGATCGAGCGACGGTGCGGCGGCATCGCCTGCACGCACCTCTTCCGCCGCCCCTTCCGGAGGCTGAGCAGGCAGCGCCTGCGTCGCCGCTGGCAGCATATCCGGCTCATCGCGGTCACCCGGTTTCGGCACCAGCGGAATAGCGGCAAACTCATCCTGATAATGCTTTTTCTGCCCGTCGAGCAGACCCGGGAGAATAATCACCCCGAGCGCGACCAGCACAATGGTTCCTGTTAAACGGTTCTGAAACTTACTCGCCACCGGTTCTCCCCGCGTCCATCACTTCCATGACATGTGCCACCGTGTGGAATGACCCACACACCAGCACGGTATCTTCTGGTTTAGCATCCGCCATCGCGGCATGCCAGGCCTGAGCCACGCTACTATAGATTGCGCCTTTGCCGAGATGTTCCATCAGCTGCTCAGCCGTCGCGCCGCGCGGCCCTTCCAGAGGAGCACAATACCAGCTATCGACCACACTCTCCATGCAGGCCAGCGTCCCGCCGATATCTTTATCATGAAGCATACCGATAACCGCCAGCACACGCCCGGTTTTTGGTAACGATTTGAGACGTTCCGCGAGATACGCCGCCGCATGCGGGTTGTGCGCCACGTCCAGAATCAGGCGCGGTGACTCGCTGACAATCTGGAAACGTCCGGGCAGAATTGCGCTCTGAATGCCATCGCGGATCGCCTGCTCGCTGACCACGAGGCCGCTGGCGCGCAGGGCCGCCAGCGCGGTTGCCGCGTTCGGCTGCGGCACCTGCGGCAGCGGCAGGTCGTCCAGCACGCCCTGGGCATCGCTAAAGCGCCAGACGTTTTCCTGAACCTCATACTGCCAGTCAACGCCAAGGCGCAGCAGACGCGCGCCCTTCTCGTTTGCCACGTCAGCAATGGTATGCGGCATATCCGGCTCGCCGACCACGGCGGGCTTATTTGCGCGAAAAATACCGGCCTTCTCGCGGCCAATGCTTTCACGATCCGGTCCCAGCCAGTCGATATGGTCCAGCGCGATGCTGGTGACTACCGCCACGTCCGCATCCACCATATTAGTCGCATCAAGACGTCCGCCGAGGCCAACCTCAAGAATCACCACGTCCAGCTGCGCCTGTTTGAACAGCCACAGCGCCGACAGGGTGCCGTATTCAAAATAGGTTAATGAGATCTCACCGCGTGCGGCTTCAATTTCCGCGAACGACGCCGTATGCGCCGATTCCGGCAGCTCGCGGTTCTGCACGCGAACGCGCTCGGTGTAGCGGACCAGGTGTGGAGAGCTGTACACGCCAACTTTATAACCCGCGACCATCAGGACAGATTCCAGCGTGCGGCAGGTCGTGCCTTTACCGTTGGTGCCCGCGACGGTGAATACGAAAGGTGCCGGTTTGAGCACATCAAGACGCGCGGCGACCTGGCTTACGCGCTCAAGCCCCATATCGATGGTTTTACTGTGCAGGTTTTCCAGATAAGAAAGCCACGCGGCCAGGGGCGACGTGGCTTGGGGAATGCTTTTATTTTCCATAATGCCCGGTTGTCATTAACAGATTAGAAAGCAAAAGGGCAGCGCCAACCGGCCCTGCCCTTTTCAGTTATCAGGCCTCGGGTTCCTGATCCGGTACCACCACGCCTTCGCGCGGCTCATCCGGGTTCGGCGCTGGCAGATTCATCAGCTTCGCCAGGACGCTCGCCAGCTTCAGGCGCATTTCCGGACGGCGGACGATCATGTCGATGGCGCCTTTTTCAATGAGGAACTCACTGCGCTGGAAGCCAGGCGGCAGTTTTTCACGAACGGTCTGCTCGATAACGCGAGGACCCGCAAAGCCGATCAGCGCTTTTGGCTCAGCGATGTTCAGGTCGCCCAGCATCGCGAAGCTCGCGGAGACGCCGCCCATAGTTGGGTCGGTCAGCACGGAGATGTACGGAAGACCGCGCTCCTGCATTTTCGCCAGCGCAGCAGAGGTTTTCGCCATCTGCATCAGCGACATCAGCGCTTCCTGCATACGCGCACCGCCGGAGGCAGAGAAGCAGATCAGCGGACAGTTGTCTTCCAGCGCCTGCTCAACGGCACGCACGAAGCGCGCACCGACCACGGAGCCCATTGAGCCGCCCATAAAGGCGAACTCAAACGCAGCGGCAACAACCGGCATCTCATGCAGGGTGCCTTTCATGACGATCAGCGCGTCTTTCTCGCCGGTCTCTTTCTGTGCAGAGGCCAGACGATCTTTGTATTTTTTGGAGTCGCGGAACTTCAGCACGTCTTTTGGCTCGAGTTCGCTACCCAGCTCTACCAGAGAGCCTTCGTCCAGCAGGCTATGCAGGCGGTTGCGCGCCGACATACGCATATGGTGGTCACACTTCGGACACACCTCAAGGTTGCGCTCCAGCTCTGCGCGATACAGAACCTGGCCGCAGCTATCACACTTCGTCCATACCCCTTCAGGAATGCTCGCTTTACGCGTTGGGGTAATGTTGCTTTTAATTCGTTCAATCCAGCTCATTGATAACCTTTCTGCCTGAACCTGGTCGTATGCCAGTTTTGCTATAAGAGGCGAATAATGCCATTTTTGCCTCCAACAGACCATGAATGTTGCACATTAAAACATAACAGCCCGAAACTTTGGATAAAAAAGTGGTCGAACCGCCAGCGTGCATTTACTTCGCTTGCTTTGCCGCCGCACGTTTGTGACGAATGATTTCGATAACGCCCGGCAGTACTGAAAGCACAATAATCGCTACAATCAGTAACTTAAGATTTTCCTGAACGATCGGAAGATCGCCAAACAGGTAGCCTGCATAGGTAAAC
Source organism: Enterobacter sp. KB-221C9 (assembly GCF_041320715.1). Taxonomy (NCBI): domain Bacteria; kingdom Pseudomonadati; phylum Pseudomonadota; class Gammaproteobacteria; order Enterobacterales; family Enterobacteriaceae; genus Enterobacter; species Enterobacter sp. KB-221C9. The sequence goes on along the minus strand of NZ_JBGIWG010000008.1, from coordinate 40,782 downwards.
AGCAATACCCACAGCAGCGCGCCAACCACGTTGTATGCCGCAAAATGACGATAGGACATATGCCCCATTCCCGCCACAAACGGTGCAAAAGTGCGTACAATAGGCACAAAACGCGCAAGGATAATGGTTTTTCCGCCATGGCGTTCATAAAACGCATGGGTTTTATCTAAATAGCTGCGACGGAAAATTTTTGAATCAGGATTGCTGAAAAGCCGCTCACCGAACACCCGTCCAATCGTATAGTTAACCGCATCACCAATAATGGCGGCAATCACCATCAGCACAACCATAAGATGCACGTTCAGGTCATTGGTGGGTAACGCCGATAGCGCGCCGGCAACAAACAGCAGTGAATCCCCTGGCAGGAATGGGGTAACGACCAGCCCGGTTTCACAAAACAGAATAAGAAACAGAATGGCGTAAACCCAGACGCCATACTGCGCGACCAGCTCTGCCAGGTGAACATCAATATGCAGGATGAAATCAATTAAAAAACGAATTACGTCCATATTGTCTAAACCCTAATTGCACCTTTGTTTAGTCCGCTAAAAATAGCGGACCCATTGGCGGTTTCGGCAGGTCAAACCGATCCGGATAGTCAACCGAGACCAGATATAGCCCTTCCGCTTTCGCCGTGGCTGCCGCAAGCGTTCTGTCCTTCGCTGCCAGCAGGTCTGCAATCCAGCTCTCCGGCTGGTGTCCGGCACCCACTTCCATCAGGCTGCCCACAATATTCCGAACCATATGATGTACAAAGGCATTGGCTTTGATATCCACCACCACATACGCGCCAAAACGGCTGACGTTTATGTGCATGACGTTGCGCCACGGCGTGCGGGACTGACACTGCACCGCACGAAACGACGTAAAGTCATTTTCACCAATCAAACACTGCGCCGCACGATGCATGCGTTCTGCATCAAGCGGTTCATAAAAATGCGTCACGCCCTGGCTTAACACCGCCGGACGCAGGCGCTGGTTGTAGATGACATAACGGTAGCGACGCGCCGTGGCGCTGAAGCGCGCGTGAAAATCATCCGGCACAGCTTTTACCCAACGCACCGCAATGTCACCAGGCAAATTCGCATTTACACCCAGCGTCCAGGCGGCATCCTTACGCACGGCGGTGGTTTCAAAGTGAACCACCTGCCCCGTACCGTGAACACCCGCGTCCGTACGTCCTGCGCACAGGACGTTAATCGGCTCGTTTGCCACCTGTGAGAGCGCTTTTTCCAGCTTTTCCTGGACGCTGCGCACCTCGTTCTGACGCTGCCAGCCATAATATTTACTGCCATCGTACTCAATTCCGAGGGCAATTCTATGGACCGGCTTTTGTTCCACGTCTGACATCAGTACAGGTACTCCTGCACCAGTTTCTCAGCGATCTTGACCGCCATCAGCGCGCCGCCAAAGCGAACGTTGTCGGCAACGGACCAGAACTGAACCTGTTCCGGCATACCGTAATCGTTATGCACGCAGCCAACGGAAAGATGCGCGCTTCCGGAGGCGTCACCTACCTGGGTCGGGAACTCGCTCTCTTCAGAGAGCACGATGTCTTCACCGCGGCCAAACGCATCACGCGCCTCTTCTGCCGCCAGCGGACGCAGCGCTTCAAAACCTACCATCTGCGCGTGGCCGTAGAAGACCGGGGACTGCACGACGTTCGCGGAGATCATCAGGCCATCGTCCTGCAGAATTTTACGCACTTCATCAACGATACGACGCTCTTCGCGCACGGAGCCCTCGCGGTCCGGCAGCAGCGGCAGCATGTTGAACGCCAGCTGGCGACCAAAGAAATCATCTTCATCAATCGGGATACCGTTCAGCAGCTTCGCGCTCTGCCCGGCAAGCGCGTCAACGGCCTTTTTGCCGTTCGCGGACGCGGACAGCAGGCTGGTGACGGTAATGCGCGACAGGCCGCCGTCGTCGATCAGCGGTTTCAGGGCGGTGAGCAGCTGGCTGGTCAGGCTGTTCGGAACCGCAATGACGTTACGGTTGCGGTAGTCAGCGAGCACAAACGGGTTAACGTCCGGCACCACCAGCGGCACGTCCGGCTCCATTGAGAACAGGCCGCTCAGGTCGATCACCAGGCAGCCTGCGTTGGTCGCCTCTTCAACGTATGCAGCAGTCGCTTCAGCGCCCGCGGCAAAAAACGCCAGCTGCGCCTGCGTCCAGTCGAACGCGGCCGCGTCCTGCACCATCACGGATTTACCGTTAAAACGCAGATGCTCACCTGCGCTGTCGGTACGCGCCAGCGCATAGATGTCGCCCACCGGGAACTGACGCTCAGCAAGGGTTTCGAGCAGGGCTTCGCCCACGGCACCCGTGGCACCTAAAATGGCAATGTTCCAGCCTTCAGACATGGTGGTTTACTCCAGAAATAAAAAAGCGTCCCTGTCGGAGTATCCGACAGGGAGCATTAAGAAGACATTAACGTGCCGGGTGATGAACGGCGTTAAATCCCAGCTTATGCAGCAGCGTCGCCGCCGAGGCGTCGTCGCACATCACATACAGGGAAGACCACTCGCGGCGCTCAACGTAGTTCTTGCGCAGCTTATCAAACTCACCCGGGATCCCCGCCGCTTTACGCAGCAGCGCATCATCGCGGCGCACATCATACACCAAATGCACCAGCCTTTTCAGCGTTGCCTGATCGAGCGGGCCGTGCAGGGTAATGCGGCCAAATTCAGGCGCGGGGAGTAAGGTATCCAACGCTACCTGCTGCGGATGGCCGATAAAAGCGCTGTAGGCCTCGAAGACCTGCGTCGTGCCGCGCGCTTTCCCCTCGAGGGTGTAACCGGCGATATGCGCGGTGCCCACGTCCACCTTATTGAGCAGCTCAACGTTGAGATCCGGCTCCGGCTCCCAGACGTCCAGCACCACGCTGAGGTCTTGTCCTTCATTCAGACACGTCAGCAGCGCGGCGTTATCCACCACCGGACCACGGCAGGCATTTATCAGAATAGTGCCAGCCTTCAGACGACGGATCAGCGCCTCGTCAGCAAGATGCAGCGACTTATACGGCCCCTCTTTAAACAGCGGCGTGTGGAAAGTCAGCACGTCACACTGTTCGACCAGCTCGTCCAGCGGGCGGAAATCCCCCTCATCGCCGTTGTCTTTGCGCGGCGGATCGCACAGCAGCGTGCGGATCCCTAACGCTTCAAGGCGCTTTTGCAGGCGCCCGCCGACGTTACCTACGCCGACAATCCCCACAGTGCGATCCTTCAGCGCAAAACCGTCGCGCTCGGCCAGCATCAGCAGGGAGGAGAAAACGTATTCCACGACGGCAATGGCGTTACAGCCCGGCGCGGCGGAAAAACCGATTCCAGCCTGCTTCAGCCACTTATCATCCACATGATCGGTCCCTGCCGTTGCGGTTCCGACAAACTTAATCGCTTTACCGGCGAGCAACACCTCATTCACTTTGGTCACCGAGCGCACCATCAGCGCGTCTGCGTCATCCAGTTCGTTGACCGGGATCGGGCGACCAGGGACAGCCTTAACGTTACCCAGGCGGCTAAATAGCTCACGGGCATAAGGCATATTTTCATCAACGAGGATTTTCACGTCTGAGTACCTGTTTGAGAGGAAGAAAACCTGCCAAGTGTGCCATAATCTGGCCGCCAGGCATATACGTATACCTGGTTAACGCTGAGTTTTGACTTTAAGGATTTTTGACGATGCAGCCCATTTCAGGTACGCCGCCACGCCCTCCGGGTGAAGGCCCCGTCACGCCAAACGTTGCCGGTGAACAACCGCTATCCACGCAACAGCGCACCGTGCTGGAGCGACTGATCACGCGCCTGATTGCGCTGACTTCACAGCAAAACGCGGAAGTCTGGGCCGGGGTTAAGCATGATCTAGGCGTGAGGAACGACGCACCGCTGCAGTCGCGTCATTTCCCTGCTGCCGAGCAAAACCTGAACCAGCGTATCACTACCGCGCAGCAGAACCACACCACGCGCCAGATTGTCGCTCAGCTGACGGAGCTGCTGGGCCAGGGCAATAACCGCCAGGCGGTGAGTGATTTTATTCGCCAGCAGTATGGTCAGACCGCGCTGGGCCAGCTGACGCCCGACCAGCTCAAAACCGTGCTGACCCTGCTGCAGAACAACGAGCTGTCTATTCCGCAGCCTCAGGTGCGCCCGGCGACCGAGCGTCCGCTGCTGCCTGCCGAGCACAACACGCTCAAGCAGATGGTGACAAAGCTGGCTGCGGCCACCGGCGAACCGACGAAGCTTATCTGGCAATCCATGCTGGAGCTGTCCGGCGTGAAGGCGGGTGAGCTGATCCCGGCCAAACAGTTTACTCATCTGGCGACCTGGCTCCAGGCGCGCCAGACGCTCAGCACCCAGAATGCCCCTACCCTGCATACCGTCCAGGCGGCACTTAAACAGCCGCTTGATCCGCATGAGTTCGACGTGATTCGTGATTACGCCCAGCAAAACTGGCAGGCCACGCCGCAAACGGTCCTGACCACCGCGCAGGTGCAGGATCTGCTCAATCAAATCTTCGTTCGTCGCGCCGAGCGTGAGGGCGGCGTGCCGGAGGTGAGAAACATTCAGCCGATCTACAGCCCGCTGTTTGCACCAGTCGTCGAGACGTTCAGAACGCTCTCTGCGCGTCCGGGGCTGATGTTTATTGCGCTACTGATTGCACTGGCGATTTTCTGGCTGGTTGCCTGAGGTTTTGCCCGGTGGCGCGACGCTTACCGGGCCTACAATTGCTCGAACCGTAGGCCGGGTAAGGCACAGCCGCCACCCGGCAACAACGGCTCAAGTCCTGCGAAACGCCACCAGCGTCACCACGATCCCCACCACCGCAGAAACCGCACCGGCCAGGAAGACGGACGGATAGCCAAACGAGGTGGCTAACACCCCTGCCAGCGGCCCGGTGACCCCGTATGAGATATCCTGAAACGCCGCATAGCCGCCCAGCGCCGTACCGCGCACCTGTGGGGCCACGCGCTTCACCACTTCAACGCCCAGCGCCGGGAAGATCAGTGAACAGCCGCAGCCGGTCAGCGCCGCACCAAGCAGCGCAACGGATGCCACGGGTGCATTCCACAGCAGCAGCAGACCGATGGCCTCAATCACCAGCGACGCCACCGCCACCTTCACCCCGCCAAAGCGATCCGGCATCCAGCCGAAGAGCACGCGCATCAGCACAAACGCGCCGCCAAACGCGGTAAGCGTAAAACCGGCCATCGCCCAGCCGCGGCTCATAAAATAGAGCGAGACGAAGGTACCAATCACCGCAAAACCCACGCCCTGCAGCGCCAGGCCAAGACCCGGCTGCCAGATCTGGCCAACCACGCTCCACAGGGAAGGCCGCTCGCCTTTGTGCGCGGGTACCTTACGCACCGAGCCGTTAAACGCCCACGCCAGCAGGGGTAAAACCATCGTGGTTGCGGCCAGCGCCGCAAATCCAAACTGGCTATTAATCAGCAGCCCAAGCGGTGCGCCCGCGGCCAGCGCGCCATAGATGGCCATACCGTTCCAGGACATCACCTTGCCGGAGCGTGCTGGCCCCACCAGGCCCATTCCCCAGGTCAGGGTGCCGGTCAGCAGCTGGCTTTCACCGAAGCCAAGGATTAAACGGCCCAGCACCAGCAGCGCAAATTTATACGCGGCGTCTACCGGCAGGAGAGCCGCCAGCAGCCATGCGCCGCCCGCCAGCCCACAGGCAAACATTCCCTGTAGCGCCGAGCGTTTTGCACCGTGCTGATCCGCCAGCCGTCCGGCGTAACCGCGGGTTAAAACCGTGGCTAAAAACTGAATGCCCACGGCAATGCCGACCATGGTGTTGCCATAGCCCAGTTCCTGATGAACGAACAGCGGGATCACCGGCAGCGGCAGGCCAACGGTCATATAGGTTAGAAATACCGCAAAAGCGATGCGGAACAGCGAGGTGTTCCCGGACGTGGCGTTTTTTTCTGAGGTTGCGGCCGTCATGCATAACTCCGAATTCAGGCATAAAAAAAGGGAGCCATCAGGCTCCCTTCTACTATACATTCAAACGCTTATGCTTTCAGCTTACGCATGACCAGCGTGGCGTTGGTGCCACCGAAGCCGAAGCTGTTTGACATGACGGTGGTCAGCGTCGCGTCCATTGGTTTGGTTACGATGTTCAGGCCAGCAGCCTGCTCGTCCATCTCATCAATATTGATGCTTGGCGCGATAAAGCCGTTTTCCAGCATCAGCAGAGAGTAGATCGCTTCCTGCACGCCAGCCGCACCCAGAGAGTGACCGGTCATGGCTTTGGTCGCGGAGATCGCCGGGCTGTTGTCGCCGAAGACTTCACGGATCGCACCCAGCTCCTTCACGTCGCCTACCGGAGTAGAGGTACCGTGGGAGTTCAGGTAGTCGATTGGGGTATCAACGCCGTGCATCGCCATCTTCATGCAGCGCACCGCGCCTTCGCCGGATGGCGCAACCATGTCGGCGCCGTCAGACGTTGCACCGTAGCCCACGATTTCAGCGTAGATGTGCGCGCCACGTGCCAGGGCATGCTCCAGCTCTTCAACCACAACCATACCGCCGCCGCCAGCGATAACGAAACCGTCACGGTGCGCATCATAGGTACGGGATGCTTTATCCGGGGTTTCATTGTACTTAGTGGACAGTGCGCCCATCGCGTCGAATTCACAGGCCATTTCCCAACCCAGCTCTTCGCCGCCGCCAGCAAATACGATGTCCTGTTTACCCAGCTGGATCTGCTCAACAGCATTACCGATGCAGTGTGCGGAAGTTGCACACGCGGAGCTGATGGAGTAGTTCACACCGTGGATTTTGAATGGGGTCGCCAGGCACGCGGAAACCGCAGAACCCATGGCTTTGGTAACCACGTACGGACCTACTGCTTTCAGACCACGCGGGCTACGCATTGCGTCAGCACCGAATACCTGCGCTTTTGATGAGCCGCCGGAACCGGCGATCAGACCCACGCGCGGGTTGTTCTGATAAACCTCTTCACTCAGGCCAGCATCTTTGATCGCTTCCTGCATGGAGAGATAAGCATAAATAGAGGCATCGTTCATGAAACGAACCACTTTGCGGTCAATCAAACCGGTGGTGTCCAGTTTGACGTTACCCCATACGTGGCTACGCATACCTGAATCTTTAAACTCTTCAGAGAAAGTGATCCCGGAGCGTCCTTCACGCAGAGATGCCAGGACTTCCTGCTGGTTATTACCGATGCTGGAAACAATGCCCAGGCCAGTAATCACTGCACGTTTCATTCAATACCTCTGTAAGTCGCACTATAGTAAGTTTCGAGTCGCACAATAGCGTACACTTGTACGCCGAACAAGTCCGATCAGACATTTTCTGCGGAAATTTGCACCGATGGACTCACATCGTTAAGATCGTGCCACTGCCTGTCAGACGAGTAACTTACGTGAAACAAAACGCTATACAACCCGCCAACCTCGAATTCAACGCTGAGGGTACACCTGTTTCCCGAGATTTTGATGACGTCTATTTTTCTAATGATAACGGACTCGAAGAAACTCGCTATGTTTTCCTCGATGGAAACCAGCTCAGCACCCACTTCCCGGAGCATCCGCGCAGCCTGTTTGTGGTCGCGGAGAGCGGATTCGGCACCGGGCTGAATTTTTTAACCCTCTGGCAGGCGTTTAACCAGTTTCACGCTGCACACCCTGAGGCTACGCTACAAAGATTACATTTCATCAGTTTCGAAAAATTCCCGCTCACCGTGCACGATCTGCGGCTCGCTCATCAGCGCTGGCCAGAGCTTGCCACCCTGGCGGAACAGCTTCAGGCGCAGTGGCCGCCTCACATCGGCGGCTGTCACCGTCTGATTCTGGACGGCGGACGCGTAACGCTGGATTTATGGCTTGGCGACATCAACGACCTGACCGATACGCTCGATGATTCGATGAATCAGACGGTGGACGCGTGGTTCCTGGACGGCTTTGCCCCCGCCAAAAACCCGGACATGTGGAGCCAGCATCTGTTTAGCGCGATGGCGCGGCTGGCGCGTCCTGGCGCAACGCTTGCCACCTTCACCTCGGCGGGCTTTGTCCGCCGCGGGCTGCAGGAGGCGGGCTTTACCATGCAGAAGACCAAAGGCTTTGGCCGCAAGCGCGACATGCTGGTCGGCAGGATGGAGCAGACGCTGGACGTTCCCGCTCAGGCGCCCTGGTTTGCACGCCGCGCCAGCGCATCACGTGAGGTGGCGATAGTCGGCGGGGGGATCGCCAGCGCCCTGCTCTCTCTCGCGCTTCTCCACCGCGGCTGGCAGGTCACGCTCTACTGCGCTGACGACGCGCCAGCAGGCGGCGCTTCCGGCAACCGCCAGGGGGCGCTCTATCCGCTTTTAAGCGCGCACGACCCGGCGCTGTTCCAGTTTTTCCCGGCGGCGTTTACCTTCGCCCGTCGTCTGTACGACGCCCTGCCGGTGGCATTCGCTCATGACTGGTGCGGCGTGACGCAGCTCGGCTGGGATGAAAAGAGCCAGCAAAAAATCACGCAGATGCTGTCGCTGGGCCTGCCTGACGAGATTGCCCGCGCGGTAAGTGCGCAGGAGGTGGCGGACACCGCTGGCGTAGAAACCGGCTGTGGGGGCATTCAGTATCCGCTCGGCGGCTGGCTGTGCCCGGCTGAACTGACCGCGGCGGTCATTGCCCTGGCGCAGTCGCGCGGGCTGACGGCGCATTATGCACACACCGTTGAATCGCTGAGCCGGACAGAACGCTGGAATCTGCGTTTTACCGATGGCAGAGAGGCGAGCCATGCCAGCGTTGTGCTGGCAAATGGACATAACATCAGCCGGTTTATCCAGACGGAGGCGTTGCCGGTTTATCCGGTCGGTGGCCAGGTAAGCCATATTCCTTCCGCGCCCGAACTGAGCAAACTGCGTCAGGTGCTCTGCTATGACGGCTATCTGACGCCGCAAAATCCGTCTAACGGCCATCACTGCATCGGGGCCAGCTATCATCGTGGCGAAACGGATATGCGCTACAGCGACGCGGATCAGGCGCAGAACCGCCAGCGCCTGATTGACTGTTTCCCGGATGCGGCGTGGGCGAAAGCGGTTGACGTCAGCGAGGGGGAAGCGCGCTGCGGCGTGCGCTGTGCCACACGCGATCATCTGCCGATGGCGGGAAATGTGCCGGACTACGACGCGACGCTTACGGCCTATCAGGACCTTGCTGATAACCGGGATAAAGCGGTAAGCGCGCCGGTTTATCCGGAGCTGTATATGCTGGGTGGATTAGGGTCTCGCGGGCTGTGTTCCGCACCGCTGCTGGCGGAAGTGTTAGCCGCACAAATGAGCGACGAGCCGATTCCGCTGGACAGGGTTACGCTTGCGGGGCTGAATCCGAATCGCTTGTGGGTACGGAAACTGCTGAAGGGGAAGAAGGTTAAGTAGGGTGCCCTCACCAATAGTGCTGAGGGGATATTCGTAGGCCCGGTAAGCGCAGCGCCACCGGGCGAAATACGATGACTTAGCGTTTAGCCTGCTGGAACAAATTGTCCCACATGCCCAGCACCAGTGACTGGTCGCGCGGAGAGAGCTCCCCGGCCAGAATGGCTTTTTCCAGGCTGCGAGTGACTTCAGCGTGAACGGCGTCGGCAGAGTGATCGTCACCCGCTTCCAGCTCGGCTACCGCGAGCGTCAGGTGACCACGCAGATAACCGCTGGCGAACAGCTCATCATCACTGGCGTGTTCCACCATGTCATCAATTAACGCCAGAATGCGTGATTCAAATTCTGCGATCATCTTCTTTCCTCTGTTAAAGATCTTCCGGCCAAGGGAAGCATTCCGCCGTCATCTCCGGCGTGTGGTAATAATTCTGTAAAGCCTCGATCAGGCGTGCCGGACGTTCCGGGATGCCTTTCTCAAGATATTCCATCACCTGCGCGTGAACGCGGCGCTGGAAGACGATACGGTCTGGCTCGAAGTCGCCTTCGAGGTTGTCACAGCTCACGTTGAACGGGAAGCCCGCCGCGACGCAGAATAGCCATTCCAGCGCCTGCGGCTTCACTTCCACATCTTCAAACTGCCCCTGCGTTGCGGCGTCACGCCCGTCCGGGCAGTACCAGTAGCCGAAGTCCACCAGCTCACGCCGCGCTTTCCCCGCAATGCACCAGTGCGAAATCTCGTGCAAGCCGCTGGCGTAAAAGCCGTGGGCAAAGACGATGCGGTTATACGGAACCTCTGCATCAGCAGGAAGATAGATCGGTTCGTCGTCGCCTTTAATCAGACGGGTATTAAAATCGTCAGCAAAACAGCCGTCGAAAATCTCAATAAGCTGTTCGTATTTATGCGTACTGTTCATTAGTGCATCCCCAACCAGGTGAGGATCTCCTGTCCATGGCTGTCATAAAGAAGTTTGGCGCTCATTACGGCCGAGACGATGACGATCATCGGGCGAATAAGCTTTTGTCCTTTGCTTAACACCAGACGCGAGCCCGCGCGCGCGCCCAGGAACTGCCCTGCCATCATCACAAATCCGGTTGCCCAGATGACCTTACCGCCGATGATAAACAGCAGCAGGCCGCCGACGTTTGAGGTTGCGTTGAGCACTTTGGCATGGGCGGTAGATTTGGCGAGGTTAAACCCGGCCAGCGTCACGAAGGCTAACGCGTAGAACGAGCCAGCGCCGGGGCCAAAGAATCCATCGTAGAACCCCACGCAGCCGCCCGCAATAAGCGCAAACGGCAGGCCGTGCAGACGACGCTGGCGGTCCTCTTCACCGAGCTTTGGCATCAGCAAAAAGTAGAGGCCAATGCAGATAACCAGAATCGGCAGGATCTGACGCAAAATATCGGACTGCACGTGCTGAACCAGCAGCGCGCCAGACGTGGAGCCGATAAAGGTCATCAGGATATTGAGCTTCTGATCGGCCAGGCTCACTACCTTGCGGCGGATAAAATAGAGCGACGCCGAGAGCGAGCCGCCGCAGGCCTGAAGCTTGTTGGTGGCAAGCGCCTGTGCCGGGCTCATGCCCGCCGCCAGCAGCGCGGGCACGGTTAACAACCCGCCGCCGCCGGCGAGCGCATCGATAAAACCGGCCAGCATGGCCACAAAGAACAGCACCACCAGCAGCAGCGGTGACACCATAAACAGATCGACGAAATTATCCATTAAAGTACATGCTCATCCAGTAGCGCCTGGCAGGAAGGCGGCAACGGAGGCGGTGTCTTCTTCTCAGGCTTAGAGGTTCCAGGTTTTGCCGGTTCAAACCAGCTTTGCAGTTCCGCACCGCAGCCATCGCCTGGCGGCGGTAGCGGCTGATCTTCACATTCCAGACTGTTCGCCGGGCAGCGCAGACGAACGTGCATGTGCGCACGATGCTGGAACCACGGGCGCACTTTGCGCAGCCAGTCGCGATCGGTTCCGGCATCCAGGCAAAGCTGCTGCTTGATGGCCGGGTTAACGAAAATCCGCGTGACGTCGTTATCTTCCGCGGCCAGCTTGATCATGCTGGATACGTCCCGCGTCCACAGGGACGGCACAACGCGCTTACCGTCGCTCGCCACCAGATCCAGCGCCTGCGGCTTCAGCAGTTGGGCGGAGGTCCAGCGGGCTTTCGGCAGCTGCAGGAAGATATCGACATCCAGTCCGGTCTGGTGACTGGCGTGTCCACCGTTAAAACGACCGCCGGCAGGCATCCCCATATCGCCAATCAGCATCGTGCCCAGCCCCAGGTTATGCACCTGATTTCCCAGACGCTGGATGAACAGCACCAGATCCGGGTGGCCGAAATAACGCCGCTGATCGGTGCGCATCACCTGATAGGTATCAGACTGGAGAGGAAGCTCCTGGGCACCGACGATACAGCCGTTGGAAAAGGCGCCAATGGACTGCGCGCTCCCCGCCACCGGGTGGGTGATTTTTTGCCATGGCGTCGCGGCCAGACTGGCTCCACTGGCGAGCAGCGCCAGCAGAGCAATTGCGGTTTTTTTCATGTTTACCAGCGTGGAATGGTGGTCGTCACATCCGCATTCTGCGCGCGCTGGCGCAGGAAGTGATCCATCAGCACGATCGCCAGCATCGCTTCTGCGATCGGCACCGCGCGGATCCCCACGCACGGATCGTGACGACCTTTGGTGATCATCTCAACTTCTTCGCCATCGCGGTTAATCGTGTGGCCCGGCACGGTGATACTGGAGGTCGGCTTCAGCGCGATGTTGGCAACAATCTGCTGCCCGCTGCTGATACCGCCCAGGATGCCGCCCGCATGGTTGCTCTGGAAGCCCGCCTTCGTGATTTCGTCGCGGTTCTGACTGCCGCGAAGCTGAACCACGTCAAAGCCGTCGCCAATCTCTACGCCCTTCACCGCATTGATGCTCATCAGTGCGTGGGCAATGTCGGCGTCGAGACGGTCAAATACCGGCTCGCCCCAGCCAGCCGGGACGCCGTCCGCCACCACGGTGACTTTCGCACCAATGGAGTCGCCCTCTTTTTTCAGGCCGCGCATCAGTTCGTCCAGCGCTTCAAGCTTGTCGGCATCGGCGCAGAAGAACGGGTTTTGTTCAACCTGATCCCAGTCCTTGATCGCCAGCGGAATGTCGCCCATCTGGGTCAGGCAGCCGCGAATGACGATGCCAAATTTCTGCTGCAGGTATTTCTTAGCAATTGCCCCTGCCGCCACGCGCATCGCGGTTTCACGCGCGGAAGAACGCCCGCCGCCGCGATAGTCGCGGAAGCCGTACTTTTGTTCGTAGGTATAGTCGGCATGTCCCGGACGGAAGACGTCTTTAATGGCGCCGTAGTCCTGGGAGCGTTGATCGGTGTTTTCGATCAGCAGACCAATGCTGGTCCCGGTGGTGCGGCCTTCGAAGACGCCGGAGAGAATTTTTACCTGGTCCGGCTCGCGACGCTGCGTGGTGTAGCGAGAAGTGCCCGGACGACGACGGTCGAGGTCGTGCTGTAAATCGGCTTCGGTCAGTTCGATGCCTGGCGGTACGCCATCAACGATACAGCCCAGCGCCAGCCCGTGCGACTCGCCAAAGGTGGTCACGCGGAATAACTGTCCAATACTGTTTCCTGCCATCACGGCTCCGATATTGTTGTTTGTGTTTGAGCGTTGTGAAACGGGCCGAAGCCCGCTGGATTAATCTTTATAGATGCTGAAGTATTCGCGCGCGTCGAGCAGCTGCGCTTTGGTCAGCATAAAGACGCCGTCACCGCCGTTGTCGAACTCAAGCCAGGTGAACGGCACATCCGGGTACTGCTCTATCAGATGTACCATGCTGTTGCCCACTTCACAAATCAGAACGCCGTCGTCGGTCAGGTAATCTGGCGCGCAGGCCAGAATGCGGCGCGTCAGCTTCAGGCCGTCAGAGCCTGACGCCAGACCCAGCTCCGGCTCGTGACGGTATTCATTCGGCAGATCGGACATGTCTTCCGCATCGACGTACGGCGGGTTGGTGACGATCAGATCGTACTGCAGCGTCGGCAGGTCGCGGAACAGGTCAGAGCGAATTGGCGTAACGTGATGGATCAGGCCGTGCTCTTCAATGTTGTGCTCGGTCACGGCCAGCGCGTCGGTGGAGATATCGACGGCGTCTACTTCCGCTTCCGGGAAGGCGTACGCGCAGGCGATGGCGATACAGCCGCTGCCGGTACACATATCCAGAATGTGCTGCGGCTGATGGCCGATCAGGCCCTCAAAGTGGTTGTTGATCAGCTCGCCAATCGGCGAGCGCGGCACCAGCACGCGTTCATCGACGTAGAACTCGTGGCCGCAGAACCAGGCTTTGTTGGTCAGATAGGCGACTGGAATACGCTCGTTCACGCGGCGGATCACGCGCTCAACGATGCGGTGTTTTTCGCTGGAGGTCAGGCGCGCGGTGCGCATGTCTTCCGGGATATCCAGCGGCAGGTAGAGCGACGGCAGCACCAGCTGCACGGCTTCATCCCACGGGTTATCGGTACCGTGACCGTACCAGATATTAGCGGCGCTGAAGCGGCTAACCGACCAGCGCAACATGTCCTGTATGGTATGCAGCTCGTTTACTGCTTCATCGACAAAAATTTTATCCACTCTTTCCTCCAGGGCATGCTCGCATAATTTTCGGCGGCTAGTTTGCCATGAAGACGGCGATAAATCAGCAATGACGCGTCTCGCTTGAGGTTAAAAAATGCGTTTAGTCGGGTACACTGTCGGAAATACGAGATGAGAATGACGAATGAAAAAGAAAACATCGCTCAGCGAGGAGGATCAGGCGCTCTTCCGACAGCTAATGACCGGGACGCGGAAAATCACGCAGGACACCATCGTCCATCGCCCGCAGCGCAAAAAAATCAGCGAAATACCGGTCAAACGCCTGCTGCAGGAGCAGGCCGATAACAGCCACTATTTTTCAGATGAATTTCAGCCGCTGCTCAATACGCAGGGGGCTGTAAAATACGTGCGCGAAGACGTCAGCCATTTTGAGCTGAAAAAGTTACGTCGCGGAGATTATTCGCCGGAGCTGTTTCTCGATCTGCACGGTTTAACGCAGATGCAGGCGAAACAGGAGCTGGGGGCGTTGATCGCTGCCTGTCGCCGTGAACATGTTTTCTGCGCCTGCGTGATGCATGGCCACGGAAAACATATCCTTAAGCAACAGACGCCGCTGTGGCTGGCTCAGCATCCACACGTGATGGCTTTTCATCAGGCACCCAAAGAGTACGGCGGAGATGCCGCATTGCTGGTGTTGATTGAAGTGGAAGAGTGGCAGCCGCCAGAGTTGCCCTGACAGAATGGCGGGAAGCACATTGCACCCCGCCATATCGCACGTCACGTCAGATCGCTTTTGCCATCTTCAGGTTGCACGGACTCATTTGCCAGTTGAAGACACCTTTGCCCGTTTCGTCGAGAGAAACATTGGCAATGGCGGATGTCGTGAACATCGGCGGGGTCTCGCCAGGGCACAGCTCAGATACCAGATAGCCAACCAGTGGCAGGTGGGAAATGACCAGCGCGGAAGCGACACCTTCATTGCACAGCGCCTGAAGATAAGCGCTGACAAGGCCTACATCGCCACATGGGGTGAGTTCAGGGAGAACATCCACACTGGATGGCAGGTTCATACACTCCCCTACCACGTCCAGCGTCTGTTCTGCACGCAGGAACGGACTCACCAGAACGCGTTCGATGTCCACTTTTTGACCGTTAAGCCAGGTCGCCATCAGACGTGATTCGTCGCAGCCACAGACGGTCAAAGGACGTACTGAGTCACTGGCGGCATCGAGTGCCGCGTCGCCGTGACGCATGATAAAAACTTGCATATTGCACCGCTTTTGTTAACCAGAATCACCGGCGTTAGCTACCCGCGATAAACGCTGCGAGGTAGAAAACCCGATGGTCGGGCATTGTGCCTGATCCATTCGGTGAATGAAACGCTGTTTTTTACCTCATTGGCGTAAGTATAGTCAATCTCTGTTTACAAAATCGCCAGAACAGGTTCATTCACTTCAGGATTTACCCTTCTTTGACCTCAGCTTACGAGGACAGTTTCCCTTGCAGGCCAAAATGTCTGGCCGCGTTCCGCCATCTGCAATAATTCGTCACACGGTGTAAACCGTGGACCATATTGCGAAGCCAGACGTTGCAGGATAGCAACCACTTCTCCCGCGCCGAGCGTATCCATATAACGGAACGGGCCGCCAAGGAAAGGCGGGAAACCAATGCCAAATACCGCGCCAATATCACCATCGCGTGCGCTCTTGATCACCTGTTCACCAAAGCAGCGCGCCGCTTCATTGAGCATCATCATCACGCAGCGCTCAGCACACTGAACGGCGGACAGTTTTCCCTGACCGGTGGTCGAAATAAGCCCATAAACCGAAGGGTCGACCTGTTTCTTGCTTTTACGCCCTTTCGCGCCGTAAAGATAGAAACCGCGTTCATTTTTTCTGCCTTTGCGATCGTCCTTCAAAATTGCAGAAACAATGTTTGCAGGTGGGCTAAAACGATCGCCATAGGCGGCTTCCAGCACTGGTATAATTTTAGTGCCGGTGTCTATTCCCACCTCATCCAAAAGTTGGATTGGACCAACGGGGAAACCAAACTTTACCAATGCCTCGTCGACGTGCTCGATTTTCTCGCCTTCCGTCAGCAACCGCATTGCTTCATTAATGTAGGGAGCGAGAATGCGGTTGACGTAGAAGCCGGCTTTATCTGCTACCACGATCGGCGTTTTCCCCTGCTTCTTCGCAAGCTTGACTACCGTGGCGATGGTTTGCGGACTGGTGGTCGCATGCGGAATCACCTCCACCAGCGGCATTTTTTCGACCGGGCTAAAGTAGTGCAGTCCGATCACCTGCTCCGGACGCTCGGCTTTCGCCGCGATATCGCCAATCGGTAATGACGACGTGTTTGAGGCAAAAATGGTATGCGGGGCGCAATGTTGCTCAACGTCTGCCACCATCTGCTGCTTAAGCGCCAGATCCTCAAACACGGCTTCAATCACCAGATCGCGGTGCGCAAAACCGCTGTAATCCGTCGTGCCGGAGATCATCGCCAGGGTTTTATCACGCTCGCTTGCCTTGATATGGCGGCGTTTGACCTTTTGATCAAGGTTCTGCCAGCTGTACTGAAGCGCGTGGTTGATCCCCTTAGGATTAATGTCTTTGATTCGTACAGGTAATTTGCCTTTGCTGGCGGTGACAAAAGCGATACCGCCGCCCATGAGCCCCCCACCCAGTACGCCAATAGCACGAAGTGGAGCGGGCTGCGCCTCGCTGCCGGGATCTTTTTTCACGTCCGTGCTGGCGAAGAAGATGCTGCGCAGCGCCTGAGACTGCGGCGTCATCGCCAGTTCGCCAAAGGCTTTGGCCTCCGCGGCATAGCCGCTGCTGCTGCCCTGCGACAGCCCGGTTTCGATCACTTCCAGGATCCGCTTTGCCGCCGGGTAATTGCCTTTGGTTTTTTGTTCGGTCTTTTTGCCCACCATGTTGAACAGGAGCGTTCTCCCCAGCGGACCGGCCAGCACGCGCTCGCGTACCGGCAGAGGACGTTTTGCCTGACGCCCTTTCAGCGCAAGCGCAACGGCGGCCTCCAGCAAAATGGACTGCGGCACGACGTCATCGACCAGACCGGCCTTCAGCGCCTGACGGGCACGCAGCTGTTTACCGGTTAAGATCATCTCCAGCGCCGTGCTGACGCCCACCAGGCGCGGCAGTCGTTGCGTTCCGCCGGAGCCAGGCAGCAGGCCCAGCTGCACTTCCGGCAGACCCAGAATGGTTTTCGCATCGTCAGTACAAATCCGGCTGTGGCACGCCAGCGCCAGCTCAAGCCCGCCGCCCAGACAGGCACCGTGGATCGCGGCAATGAGCGGGATCGGCAGTCCGTTGATCTCCGCCATCACCTGCTGGCCCTGACGCGCCAGCTCTTCGGCTTCCAGAGCGCTTTGCGCCCGTGCGATCATGTTGATATCGGCCCCGGCGATAAAGTTATCCGGCTTGGCAGAGATAAACACCAGGCCACGAATGGCTTTGTTATCGCGGATCTGCTTTAGCATCGCGCGCACCTGAACACCAAATTCGGCCTTCAGGGTATTCATCTTTTCATCAGGCACATCAATAGTGATAACGGCCACGTTATCGAGGCGAACCGTCAGATTAAATGCAGATGGCATATCCATTATTCAGCCTCCAGAACCATTGCTGCGCCAAGGCCACCCGCCGCACAGGCGGTAACAAGGCCAAACCCGCCGCCACGGCGACGGAGTTCATGTAATGTTTGTGTGATCATCCTCGCCCCCGTGGCGGCAAACGGATGACCATAGGCGATAGAGCCGCCAAGCACGTTGAATTTACTCTGATCCACTTCGCCTGTGGCGTGGGCGCGGCCCAGTACATCGCGTGCGAAACGCTCGCTTGCCAGCAGCTGAACGTTTGCCAGGGTTTGCGCGGCAAACGCTTCGTGCATATCAATCAGGGTTAAATCAGCCAGCGTCAGCCCCGCGCGCTCCAGCGCCAGCGGCGTGGACCACGCCGGACCTAACAGCATGTCCTGCCAGACATCAATGGCGGTAAAGGCATAGCTGCGTAAATAGCCCAGGGGAGTGATGCCCAGCTCCTTCGCGCGGGATTCGGTCATCAGGATCACGGCGGCGGCACCGTCCGTCAGCGGCGTACTGTTCGCCGCCGTTACCGTGCCGTGCTTGCGGTCAAACGCAGGGCGCAGCTTTGCGTAATCCGCCAGCGTCGAGGTGCCGCGAATATTGTTATCTTCCGCGAGCGGTTCACGATAAGGCGGGATATAAGCCGTCATCACCTCGTCGGCAAGTTTGCCTTCCGACCAGGCCTTCGCAGCGAGCTGGTGCGAACGATGCGCCAGGGCATCCTGCTGTTCACGGGTAATGCCGTAGGTTTTCGCCATCTGCTCGGCGGTATCGCCCATACGCAGGCCGGTGGAGTATTCGGCGACAGCAGGTGGTACAGGCATGAGGTCGCGCAGGCGTAAACGCGAGAAGAGTTTGAGTTTCTGACCCATCGTGCGGGCTTTATTGGCATCAACCAGGATGCGCGCCAGCTTTTTACTGACCCCAATCGGCAGCACCGAAGAGGAGTCCGCCCCACCCGCAATCCCGGCGCGAATCGTACCCGCCATCAGGCTTTCAGCAACGTTAGCCACGGCCTGAAAGCTGGTTGCGCAGGCGCGGCTGACGCTGTAGGCATCGGTATGCACGTTCATCCCGGTACCGAGGACGATTTCCCGCGCAATATTGGGGGCTTCAGGCATCTGCACGACCTGACCGAATACCAGCTGTTCGATAACCTCAGGCGGAATTTCGCTGCGAGCCAGCATCTCCCCCACTACCATTTTCCCCAGGTCGACGGCCGGTATGCCATGAAACGCCGTTGCCTGACGCGCAAACGGTGTGCGCAATCCACTGACTATGGCAATGCGATCGCCCTGACGGGTAATAAGCGGTAATGCCTGACTCATAACACTCCCCTGTAAAAAATTTTCGCAAACACAAAGTGGTCTGACCTGATAATAGTCTTAACCATTTTTTTACATTCAGCCAATCGGGGAAACGAAAAAGTGCGAGCTAAGGCACAGAGAAGAAAAAGAAAATGCCCGGAGGTAAAAGCAAAACGGTAACCCGTAGGTTACCGTTTTTAGTGTTTGCACCCTCTCCCGTGGGAGAGGGTTGGGGTGAGGGCATCAGGCCGCAGAGGTTAACGCAGGCCTAACTGGAAAATCAGCGTTTCAGCTTCACAGGCGAAGACAAAGTCGATATCCAGCTTCACGCCGCCTTCCACTTCGGTAAAGGTAGACTTGATTTCACACGGATCGGATTCAACATCACGCGCACGCTTGCTCAGCGCGTTCAGGGTCTCTTCCGCTTCGGCGCGGTTGGTGAATACACGGCTGTAAGAGGCGGTGCAATCGGTGTTGTCCATGATGGTCCCAACATCCATACAGCAGCAAACCGGGGTTTCATCAGCACTGCATTTACTCATAGCTCAATTTCCTCTGTATTCGCGCAGCGCGCGAGATAAACACGATGCTGCTATTTTACGCCCCGGCGCGGGCTCTCTCCAGCCGTTAATGGCGCAAAATCGGATAAGTGACCAATATCACACTAAAAAATGATCTAAAACAAAAACCACCCTTTTGGGTGAGTCGCGATGGTCACAATTTTGCCAACCAGATCTCGTTTCACGAAACATGTTTGAAAATATTAATAAACAAACTTGCAACATTCAGGCTGGTCAGACCTATACTCTGGCCACTGGTCTGATTTGTCTGTAATACCTCAGACCCTACACTTCGCGCTCCTGTTACGGTATGTAACAATTATTGAATAAAAATAACTCAATGAGGTTATGGTCATGAGCCAGAAAACCCTGTTCAACAAGACTGCGCTGGCAGTCGCAGTGGCACTCGTCTCCACTTCCGCCTGGTCAGCGGGCTTTCAGTTAAACGAATTTTCTTCCTCTGGCCTTGGCCGCGCGTATTCCGGGGAAGGCGCTATTGCTGATGATGCAGGTAACGCGAGTCGTAACCCTGCATTGATCATGATGTTTGATCGTCCGACTTTCTCTGCCGGTGCGGTTTATATCGATCCTGATGTCAACGTTTCGGGTAAGTCGCCTTATACGGGTGCGAGCCTTAAAGCGGACAATATTGCCCCAACAGCATGGATCCCGAACCTGCACTTCGTTGCGCCTATCAATGAACAATTTGGCTGGGGTGCATCCGTAACGTCTAACTACGGCCTTGCTACCGAGTTCAATAACAACTACCCGGCAGGTGAATACGGCGGTAAAACAGACCTTACTACGCTGAACCTGAACCTGAGCGGTGCTTATCGCCTGAACGATAGCTGGAGCTTTGGTCTGGGCTTTGATGCCGTCTACGCCGATGCCAAAATCGAACGTTATGCCGGGGAACAAACGTCTAGCCTGCCAAGAAACAGCAACAAAATTGCCAGTCTTAAAGGTGATGAGTGGGGCTATGGCTGGAACGCAGGCATCCTTTACGAGTTGGACAAAAACAACCGCTGGGGCCTGACCTATCGTTCTGAAGTCAAAATTGACTTCGACGGCGATTACAAGAGCGGCATCCTGACGCCTGTGAACAATCTGGTTCCAGGTGCTGGCACCACCATTCCTTGGGGAACGTCAAACCAGACCGTTCCAGGTTCACTGTCACTGCATTTGCCAGAAATGTGGGAAGTCTCCGGTTACAACCGCGTTGCACCACAATGGGCTATTCACTACAGCCTGGCCTATACCAGCTGGAGCCAGTTCCAGGAGCTGAAAGCGACCGGAACCAATGGACAAACGCTGTTCTATAAGGACGAAAGCTTCCACGACGCCTATCGTATTGCGTTGGGTACCACCTACTACTACGATAAAAACTGGACTTTCCGCTCCGGTATCGCATTTGACGATAGCCCGGTTCCGGCAGACAAACGTTCTATTTCCATTCCGGATCAGGACCGCTTCTGGTTAAGTGCTGGCGCAACCTATGCGTTGAACGAAAATGCCTCCATCGACGCGGGCGTATCTTATATGCACGGTCAGAAAGTGACGTTCAAGGAAGGTCCGTACGAATTTACCTCTGAAGGTAAAGCCTGGCTGTTCGGTACGAACTTCAACTACGCGTTCTAATCGCGCTGAAATCAAAAAAGGTGAGCATTGCTCACCTTTTTTATTTATTCCGAATCGATATCTTTTAGTTCGTTTTCGATCGCCTTAGCGTTTGGATTCTCTTCCGGCTTCAGCTTACCGCCGTTGGCAATAAAGTCATGATTCTGGAAGTACGCTTCACGTACCATAATGTACGGGTCAGAAGACTGGCGCAGCAGACCATCAGAGTCGAGTAGTTGCGCGCGGGTTTCAATCCCTTCCACCGTCCATTTACCCACCGACAGCGGCCAGGTCAGCCATGACAGGACCGGATACAGCGTATCCACCATATCGCCGCCATCATCACGGATGGTGAAACTACCGTAGAACGGTAACTGCATGTATGGGCCATACCCGACGCCGTAGTGCCCCATCGTGCTGCCGAAACGGTGCGGCTGTTCACGCTGCAGTTTCGGGTTAGCCATGCCTGCAACATCAATAAAGCCCCCCATCCCCAGAATGGAGTTCAGGAAGAAGCGGGTAAAGTGGACCATCCCCTGATACGGGTCACCCTGCAGGAAGTAGTTTACCATTACCGCAGGCTCTTCGAGGTTGCTGGTAAAGTTACTTAACCCGTTACGCGCAGGTTGTGGAACATAATCGCGCCATACTACTGCCACCGGACGAACCACATACGGGTCCAGTACGTTGTAGTTGAAGCTATACATTGAGCGGTTAAATCCTTCGAGAGGATCGGAGCGTCCCGTTTGCTCACCGGAGCTGGCGCAGCCCACAAGCATCGTCGCGCCAAGCGCAAGCGCCGACAGCCGAAGTTTCATAAATATCTCCCTGTTCAGTATGGCTATCGTTGATTGCCATCCGTAACGGAGCCGTTGACGCTCCGTCTGTAAACGTGCAAGCGATTGTAACAGCACGTTTACCGATGTCTATGAGCACAATTACGGGCAGTAACCACCGTGACTCTGATCTCAGCATAGCCTGGCTTTTGGAATTCGTTTCGCTGCCAATTTTATAATGACTTTGAAAGAGATGTATCACCTTTGTTGTCATTGCCGCCAATTTAAGAGCATCCCCACAGGCATCCCGATAAAAGCCGCTACGCTTAACAGAAAGATCAACCTCCGGGAGCAAATATGAAAGACGTGGGCGAAGAAAAAATTGGCGAGAATAATGAGGATCTTGAAATTGAAAGCGAGGAGAAAGCGCGCGGCGAGAAGATAGAAATTGATGAAGATCGCCTCCCCTCCCGCGCGATGGCTATCCACGAGCATATACGACAGGATGGCGAAAAAGAGATGGAGCGCGACGCGATGGCCCTCTTCTGGTCAGCCATCGCTGCCGGGCTCTCAATGGGCGCGTCACTCCTCGCAAAAGGGATATTTCATGTGCAGCTGGAAGGCGTACCCGGCGGATTTTTACTGGAGAACCTCGGCTATACCTTCGGCTTTATTATTGTCATCATGGCCCGCCAGCAGCTGTTTACTGAAAACACGGTGACCGCCGTGCTGCCGGTGATGCAAAACCCCACCCTCGGCAATTTCGGTTTATTGATGCGTCTATGGAGCGTGGTCCTGCTGGGTAATATCATCGGTACGGGCATCGCTGCATGGGCGTTTGAATATATGCCGATCTTTGATGAACCCACCCGCGATGCGTTTGTGAAAATTGGCATGGATGTGATGAAAAACACCCCGATCGAGATGTTCTCAAATGCCATCATCTCAGGCTGGATTATCGCCACGATGGTGTGGATGTTTCCTTCAGCGGGAAGCGCCAAAATTGTGGTGATCATATTGATGACCTGGCTGATTGCGCTGGCGGATACCACGCATATTGTGGTCGGCACCGTGGAAATCCTCTATCTGGTCTTTAACGGTACGCTTCACTGGAGCGATTTTTTCTGGCCGTTCGCCCTTCCGACGCTGGCGGGAAACATCTGCGGCGGAACGTTTATCTTTGCGCTGTTAAGCCATGCCCAAATCCGTAACGACATGTCGAACAAACGCAAAGCTGAGCTAAAGGCACGGGAAAATGATGATAAATCGACAAAAAAATCGACCTGAATGGTGACTCTTTGAGCAGTCAGGCGGCGATGTGCTTAACGCAAAGTGTAAATAACGCTATACTCGTGCCGCCTCGTCCCCTTAGTTAAATGGATATAACGAGCCCCTCCTAAGGGCTAGTTGCAGGTTCGATTCCTGCAGGGGACACTTTGACCTCCTCGCTTTTTCGAGCACATTCATCTTTCCGCCGCCAGAATTCACTGAGCAGAAGAACCCTGTTTTATTAGAGCATACCGCGTTGACAGTTGTTTAAGATGCAGTTCCAGCTGGGTCTTTTCAGCTTCTGGAAGCGCATCTCCTGCCGGATACTGCGACAAGCGTCTAAGTTGCTCTTCAGCCGGTATCGCATGGTTAAATGACTGCATAGTTGAAAAAACCACGGATTTTAGCTCGCTCACCGTTATATATTTTCCTTTTTGCGCATCCAGACTACTGAGTCGATTACTCAATTGCTGAAGCTTCATCATTCCCTGATACCAGCTGTTCATTGCGTCGACAGGCAACGCAGCCGCGTTAAGTTTCTGTTGCCACTGCAGGGTGAGCGGTTTCGCCTCATCCGGCCGCAATGTCTGGAGTTGTGCTAACAGCTGAAGGCTGTAGGAGATATTCCAGTCAGGAGGCAGTTTATCCAGTCGGGTAAGCTGCTGCTGTGTATCTGTGATAAACGTGGCCGGTAAAGCGCCTCGCTGTATTAACGCGTCTTGCTGAACAGGTGTAAGCACTTCAGGTAACGGCGCCAGCGAGGCAATAGCCTGAGCCGTTAAGGGATCGGGTCTGGAGAGAAAGCCCCCTACCCACGCTACGGCGATGCAAACCACCAGCGTAGACCCCATCCCGGCGACAAAGGGTTTCCAGTATCTGACAAGTACGGCAGTGGTGCTATGCGCCTCTACATTCGGCTCATTTTCCTGCTGCACAACATATACCCATTTCACCTCTTCGATCGGTTCAGCCCTCTCCAGAGACGATTCGCTACCGGGCGTCATGGCCACATTCAAATCTGATGCGCTATTACTTTTTTCCAGCCTTGCAGCACTTGAATGTATCAACGTTCGTAACGTATCGAACTGGCTAAGGTGTTTCAGCTCAAGGCGCTGGAGCGCCGCCCCCAGACTGGTTAGCAATTCTTCAGCGCTATAAAGCTCGCTAAGATTACCGTTGTTAAATGGAAGCATACGCATGAGCTGCTGCAGACGCAGGCTCAGGCTGCTCAGGATTTCCATACGAACCTGTAACGACTGCGGCCAGAGAACATCCCACTGGCGGTTAATCAAGGCCTCGAGGATCGCCAGCCCTTCATTCATGCCAGCTAATCCAGACCGCTGCGTACGGGCAAGGGTGTACCAGGCTGCAGTCTGCAACTCAACACCGTTTTGTTCGAATAATGAAAGGCAGCATTTTTCCACATATACCCAGTTCACATCCGGGCGCGCGGGATGGCTTAGCTTACTCAGTTCATTACGCAGGGATGTGTATTCCGGAAGCGTGCGCGGGTCGCCGCCGGTTTTTATTTTACGGGGGGTGATGTCATTCATGACCAGATATCCCTTTGATATGAGGAACTATGGCGAATTATCGTTTATGCGGCTTCGTTTTCTGCATATTCGAGACTCTGCAGATACTGTAGCGCCACCGGGTCAGCAATATATTCAACCTGCCCGTGGTGACGCTCCACCTCATTGATAATTCTGCTGAGCTCGACCCGGAAAAACTCCTTACGCAGGTTGATTCGGTTCATCCGATAGCTTTCCAGATGGTCATGAAGTGTCTTTTCAAGCGCGGGGGCATCATCGCAGGAAATCATGGCATGAACGTCAAAATCAAACGGCACGGCTGCCCCACTCAGTTCTTTCACGCGCTCCATGGGCTCCAGCCGTCGGGTCATACCGATTTTAAAGACGTTCTCGCCGAAAGAGCCGATATTCGAAATCACATACACATGTCCCTGCTTTGTAAGCTGGGCCATGGATTTGGCACGTTCATACCGCTGATGCACGTCCTGCATTTTCTGTTCCAGCTCAAGACGTTGTCTTTCCAGCTCTTCCCTGTGAGCCCCTTCAGCGGCGAGCAGAGCTTCCTCCAGTAAGCGCTGCTGCTCAGCAAGACGTTGTTCCTCCTCTTCCGCCTCTCGTTGCTGTCTGTCCAGCTCATCCTGACGCTGTTTTTCTTCCCGCATCTGACGCTTGAGCTCTGCCTGAAACTCTTTTTCTTCCTGCGCTTTTTCCAGCAGGGCAACCTTATCCAGAAACTGCTGTTTTATGCCATCCCAGTCGGCATTGTCTTCAAGTTCCAGAAAGGTGATTTTCTCGCTGATAGCAGCGTAAGCGTCCCTCTCCTTCCTGAGCTGGTCATACTTGCTTTGCCAGTTATTCACCGTGGTGCCGGAAAGCAGGGTTTTAACTTTGAATTTATACGCAGAATCCACAATACGCTGCAGTGCCCGGGAGGCTTTATTTCTGGCATTGCGAAATTCCTCCCACTGACCCGAAAGCTGTTTCTTTTCGTGATACAGACCGCGAGCCACTTCAGTGCTGACGGTCTCTTCAAAGGCTTTCTCTCTCTGTGCCAGGTCCGACACCGCCAGCTCCAGCTCAGCTTTTTTCTTCCGGAAGCCACGGTAAATGAAAACCCGTATTATCAGGGCAACAGCTATCAGTAAACCAAAAAACAGACCGACTATTCCGACCGGATTCGACACTGATTCAATAAATCGCTCATTAAGGTTAATTAATGCTCTTACCGCGACATAAATACCCCAGGCAATTACACCAATAATAAACAGAATAATTCCCGCAGAATTGTTATCCTTTTTTCTTCGTGCCATTTTTTATTTCCTTTCTTCTTGCATTCCAGTTCATTCAATCCGCATAGTGGAGAAGGAACCTCTTCCACAAGGATTAATACTGATTCCCTGAACAAATCGGTAAATGGGTGAAGCCGGGTTTGTTTGCCATATAAAGAGGAGCGCATGTGGGCTGAGGGGGTTGCGTATTGACTGGCTCAACACTTTCCATAACGGGTTGCTGCTCCTGCTTTTTCGGGGTTTTCACCTTTTTAGTCCGTGTTTTACTTGTAGGCGCTGAAAAATTTTCCTGCTGGTGAGTTACGGCGTTACCGTACCCGGAGCAGAATCGCTTCGACTGGCTAAAACTGCCGTCGTTACAGACAAAACGGCCATCCGAGGTGCAATGTGCAATCCCTCCTTTTGAACCTGAGCAGGGCTGTCTTCCTCGTGCGGCCTCAGCCTGTAAGGTAAAAAGGACACTGAACATAAGAAAGAGGCTTAGTTTTTTCATTATTACTTCCATGATCATTTCACGGGTCAATTCGCAGTGACTAATAAAGAGAATGAATATTATCGCTATGGCAATAACGCTAAAATCAGACCAAAAAAAGTACCTTCATCAAATAGTTGCCCTGACTGAGATGACGTTTCAGGGGGAGTATAAGTCCAGTTACTCACACACCCCACCCGCATGAACAGGCGTCCTTGAGAAATAATCTTTTCCCCAGAACAGAAAGCTACCTCGACACAGCCCGCCACGCCCTGGCCATACAGAAATATCGGCATAAACTTTACCGCACGGCTGTCATAACGCAGAACGATACCGGAAATCTCGAAAGCACCTCTCTCTACCAGCAGGTCCGGAACAAATGCCGCCTGCGGCTCTACATTCAGTCCAGTACCTGTCAGCCACTCATCCATCTGCGTCTGAAGTTGCTCCATTCGCAGGCGAAACTCTGCTATATCAGCCTGACTCTTACTGCCAGGAGAAGCCGGAACGGGTTGCCTTTCCTGAAGCTTCTTCAGGAACTGTGATTTTACGGACATGGTGTTATCTGACCTTATATACGGGTTGTTGTGTCGAGATACTGCTGTTGCCTGAGATGTCGCAACAGGACCCGTCCTTCGGGCATAAACTCAGTGCCATACCGCACCAGACCAATCCCTTTCAGTTCGGCGTCAATGGCATAGCGCAACTCGCCGGGTACGTTCTGCTCCAGCAGAACAACGTCTATCTTTTTCAGCCGTGGCTCATATTTGAGCAGGACGGCAGACAATGTGCCCATAAGCTCATGGGCCGTTCCCGGCATCCCCTGCAGGATTTTCGTCATATCAGGCAACCCGTAGTCAGGCAAATGCGCCAGCGTGCCGGCGCGACAGTTGAGCACGCGCTGCATGTTATCCAATACCGAGAGAATGACCTGATTTTCTTCACTGACCTGATGCAGATCGAACCCACCGGTAAAATTGCCATAAAGCGTCTCGTACAGCGAGGGACGGATCGTCTCATTCATCTTTCAGCGCCTGCATGGTCAGCCGGTTGTTCCCCGCCTCGATGACGCGAGCCTTATCCGGATCGAGATCATCGCGGCTCAGTACCACACGCCAGGTGTTGTTCTCCTGGTCCGGTGACATAAACATCCCGGCAACCGCGACATACTGCGCACCCTCCTCCATCGGCATGTCAACAATTACCGCCCCACCCGGCTGCAGGCGGATATCTTTCTCCGCCACCAGGTCTGCCTTGATGGCCTGACTGTCAGCCTTAAACAGCGACGGGTAGTCCGTAGTGTCGAACATTTTCCGCTCCTTGAGCTGGTAGACGCGCACCACCGTCGACAGTGCTATACCACCAGCATTGCTGTTAACAGCCTCACGGGCTCGAATATCCAGATGCAGGGTCTTTATCTGCTTATAAAAAATCGATTTGGTCACGGCAACGGTGCCGTCTGTCACTTTTTGAGTCAGCCCACAGCCAGCCAGTATCAGTGTGATACCGGCGGCCAGCGCAGCTAGAGGAAATTTACCAGCGGTAATCGCCATCTTCATCGGTCTCCCTGCGGTGAATATTTTCCTGTACCCGCTCATAGCGGCCAAGATTGATGGTTATTGTTTTGGAGTGCGTGGCGGTGTTCACTGCATTCAGCGGCCGCATCACGGCGGTACGGCCCAGCTGCACTGCGCTGGCGTTGGGTTTAGTACTCATGATCGCGTCAGGCAGCAGATTTCGGTCGACACACAGCTGTAACCGTACATCGAGGCGAGAGCCAAGATAGACATGCAGCAGCGCCATTAAATCCGTGTGATGCTCCCCGCCCGGTAACCAGCCCTGCACCTCTGCCGGGTCAGTGGTGGTCAGACGCATCAGCACCCGGCTGTTCACGTCGGTGGCATAGTTACCCATCACCGGACGGCTGGTCAGGGTGACGGGATGACTGACACTCATGGTCAGCGGCTTCTTCAGCGGCACACGCCGTTTGTCGTGGTGCCAGATTTTCGCCTGCGTGTTGGGTGCCAGCAGATGCACCAGCGAGGCCATACCTTCTGCGGTACGCCCCGGCAGCAACATGACCGGCAGCAGTGCCAGAAAGCGCGAAGCCGGGGTCGCGATACTGTCCGTGCAGCCGTTAATCCCGAGCCCGGCCAGTCCCAGCAAGTACTGCGAAGTGTTGTCCTTACCGCCTTCCTCGAAAGTCGCCGGGTATGAGTATTTACGCCAGATACGGTAGTACTGGGCAATCAGCCGGTGGTTGAAGATATCGAGGAAATCCGCGGTGGCCTCATACCCTTCCCGTCGCTGGGTAATGTCATCGATATAGTGTGTCGGCAGCGGGGACTCCACGCCATAGAGCCCCATAAAGGTAATACGCACAGTTGGCGGCAGATGCAAATGCTCAGACTGCTCAATCCCTTTGATTTCAGAGGCCGGAAAGCCCATGCCCGGATGAGGCCGGAAGCGCACCGGCTCATGCCGCACCTGCCAGTTGCTGCCGATAACCGGTTTACCCGGCTGGCTCTGCTCCAGTATCTGGCAGAAGCGATAAAAGTTCATGTACGGCAGGTACTGCCGTAGCCGCTCCATCAGCCGGGCAGGCGTGGACTGTGGTTCTCTTTCCACCGGATGCATTTTCCTTCTGGCTGGACGATGAGTGTGAGCTGGTTGAATTGATTCATATCGGCATACAGCGCAAAGAACCGGTTAAGCATTTCACCGAACAGGTGAATATCCCCCTCGCCGGTGAATCCGTTACTGTCGAGGGTTACTTCGATATCCAGCCCCCGCAGCAGGTAGCCCTGCTCAAAACGCTGCAGGCGGTGGTGCTCCACCAGCTGAATCGCCTCCAGACGGCGGGTATTCAGTTCATCTTCCTGCCAGTTATAGAGTGCCAGCGTCCCGCGCAGCACTTCAGCGGTACTCATCATATTCAGAAACCCGGAGCCGAGATGGCTCAGTACCCGCCAGTGGAAACGGTCTTCCGCTGGCGGGTAGACCGGCAGCGTAGGCTTGCAGAGGTTGCGCACCGTCAGTGATGTGCTGACCACTTGTTCACAGCGGTCGAGCAGCGTGCTCTGAAGCGCCCGGCGCGGTAACTGACCGTTGGTGCCGGTGATTTGCAGCGACACGGCTTCACGCTCAAACAAACGGTCATCTTCCCACTGGTGACCACCGAGGATAAGCCAGGTGTCATACAGTCCGGTCACGCTGCGTTTTACGCGAGTGTGGTAATAACGGGGAGGCGCATGGCGACGCATCATCCCGCCTTTATGGCGGAAGCTGCTGAACGGCACATATTCGGCATCACTGGTGCGGTTTGAACCTGTGACCGAATCCACCGAATAAATCTCGGTGTGTCCGTCCTGCAGACGCTTGGGGCGCAGCAGGTACTCACTTTCAAGCCCGGTAATGGTGAGCGGGTCCGCTTCCAGGGTGAACAGGTTAATCACCGGCACACAGTGCAGACGAACCGCGTCATCGGTGACCGGCAGCTCTGATGGCCACGGTGCGCTGAACACGACTTCGATGTCGAAATACTCCGCTCCGGCAGGCGGTTTAATGCCGTCCAGGCCGTTAAGGTGGACAAACATAAACTTGTCGCGGAAAGTGAAGTACTCCAGCAGCAGCTGGTAACCACTGAAGGCAGTATCGCCCTTCGGCCACAGCCCGTCTTCCTCCGCAAATCCCCCCGGCGAGAAGTACCCGTCAAGGCGGATACGGTCAGTCTGCCCGGGCAGGCGCATATACAGGGCGGCCTGCCGTTTGGTCAGCATCAGGTGCAGCTGGCTGCTGACGGGTGCTTCCGCACCGAGATACAAATTCAAGTGACTGAGGTCAGCATGGGACCAGTCCGCCTGCGTGCTGCAGGCAAAGCGCATCCGCAGCTGCGAACGTCCGTCAGGCTCGGTGGTCATGGTCACCCCTGAAATAATCAGCGGGTTGAGCATCACATCGCGGGTGGTGCGGTAGCGACAGACCGTGTTTTTCGGCCCCACCGGGCGGGAGTACACTTCCAGACCCGCAGGCATCACTTCCGCCATCTTCACGGCCTGAAGTACAGGCGTAAACGCCACTATTGAAAGCGACGGAATGGTACGCAGATAATGTGGCCAAAGCATGCTGACCAGCCCTTCGGTCAGTTCCGGCAGGTCGTCGTCAATTTTCTCCCGCAGCCGCCCCATTGAGAAGGCAAACCCTTCAAGCAGGCGTTCAACATAGGGATCGGGTGTGCCGGCTTTATCCAGATCGAGCATCGCTGCGCGATCTGGATGGGTTTGCGCGAACTCTTTCGCGGCTTCACGGAGGTAGCGCATTTCCGCATCGTAATAACGCAGGGTCAAATCTTCCATTTATTTCTGTTCCTGTGGATTTAACCGCAAAGCACGGCGGCACGGGCAGGATCGACGGCGATCAGTCCGGCAAGTAACTGGTCCATTACCGGCGTAAGGCGGGCCTTATCAGCCTCACTGCGACCGGCTTTCAGGCGCAGGAGTTTCAGATGACGGGCCAGCACCTCAAACAACAGCTCAGGCTCCCAGTCATTGAGGGTCACTTCACGGGCACGCTCACCCAGTTCTGCAAACAGGTGCACCGCCAGCTCATTTTTGCCGTACTGCTCAGCAATGCGCCCCATCAGCAGTCGCAGCAGCCACTGCTGTCGCGCAGAGGCCACGCCCGGACGGTTCTGTAGCCAGCCCAGCGCTGCATCCGGACCTTCACTGTCCGCCAGCGCCACCGCTTCCGGCTCCAGTGCCAGAATGTCATCGTTGCCACCGGACATCTGTGCGGAAGGTGTTTCATTGCCCCAACCGCCGACCGTATCCAGCACGATCTGCTGGATCCAGTTCAGCGTCACTTCATCCGCAAACGGGGTTCCGTCACTGAACGCCAGCGTCTCCAGCCCGGACAACCGTAACAACAGCCCTTTCAGGTCAGCGGCGACAATACCGGCCAGCGTTTCCTGGCCGGTTTTCGTCAGCGCCTGATGGATATACCATTGCAAATCCAGCCACAGGTGATTGGCACCGCGGGAAAACGTGCTGTCGGCCGTCTCCAGTATTTCAGTCCAGCTCTGTTGCAGGTACAGGCGTTTGAGAAGTGCACGCTGATCCGCCCTTGGCGGCTCGATGCGTGTACGCCCCTGCGCATCCGGGGCCGGGATAGCCCGCAGGGTGTCATGACGCAGGCTTTTCATCAGATGGTGCGCTGACAGCCAACCATCAGGTTGATCGCGTAGGTATTCAGTGAGCGTACGGGCCTGGGCCAGCAAATCCTGACCGGACGTGATACGCCCGATGGTCGGAGCATCGTTGTTGCTGGTCGTCGAAGGGGTTTCGCTGGTACTGGCGTTCTGCGGTACCACCGCATCCACGCCTCCCGCTTTCTGCAGACGACTTTCCAGCGCGCTGTATAGCGCATTGAGTTCGGGACGGGTTTCATCCGGATCATTCTCAATAAGCAGTGATATCAGCAGCAGCGCACCAGTGGTTCGCATCGCATCTCTCCTGACCACTTCCGGGTACAGGTAAAGCGAGTCGGTCATGCGCGACCCCGCAAGCCATTCCAGTGCCGCCTTACGGCTGCGGTCACGCTGCGGATGCAACTGTGCTCCAAAGCGCTCCAGCAGACCGGCCAGTAGCTCGAGTCCTTCGGCTAGCCCCTGTTCTCCTTCACGGTGCAGCTTCGCCCAGCAGTACCAGGTTGCCACACGAATATCTTTCGCAACGGTGGTTAAAATCTTTTCTGCATGCTGGCAAATAAGCTCTGTGTTGGCACCAGAGAGTTTATTAATTTCCTCGCGAATCTGCTGGAAATCATCGTCATAGCCAGGGTCTTCGCCAACGGGTGACGACCCGGGCAATGGCTGCAGCCAGTTATCCCACTGCGCCACGCGCTCACGGGTGGCGGCAAGCAGAGGTGCCTGCTCTGCCTGACATGCACTGAGTAATGCATTGAGCGTACTCATCAGTAGACCTCCTCTGTATCACTCTCCGCACTGGCGACCTGGTCTGGGGATATGACACCGGTAGTGCTGAAGATGGTTTCCGGCAGACGGAAATTACGCAGTTTCAGCAGCGCCAGCGGACCTTCGCCTGCCTCGGTACGCAGGGTGTAATTAAGCGTGCGACCGTCCTGTGCTTTCCAGCTCAGACTGTAGCTGCTGCCGACGCCCGGGTAAGCGCTAACCACCGCCTTATCGAGCAGGCGTATCCAGCCCCAGGCACCCGGAATATCGGCATACTGGCGAGTGCCAGCCTGAGTACTTATCCAGCTCAGGTTTGCGCCGGGCGCTTCAGTATCCGCAGGCCAAGTGAAGCGCTTCCATGCCGGCAGTTGGTTCACATAGGTCAGTTTCTGGCTGTCGATAATCATGTCGGTCTGCATCACGCCATCGGCGGTTCCCGGGCGCATCTCGAAGTTCATCCCGGCATTGCCTTCGGTAAAGGCAACATCCGATATATGGCTCAGAGTATTAATGGCATTGAGGAACGCCGGATTAAAGGCGAGGCCCTGGGAGTTGATGCTGTCCGGTACCCAGTGGTTACCCTCTTTGTGTAGCACGCCTTTAAGGCGGGTCTGCAGGAACTGGGCGATACGCCCGGAATCCGCATTGAGGTATTTAGCCAGCAGCGGCAGGGACACATCGCTGCTGGCGTTGTTGAACGGGTAACGACCGCCAAAGGCACTGTTCCACTCAGCCACCACCGCCTGCTGCCACTGGGCATTGAGGCTCTCGGCTGCCGGGGTCAACACCTGCTGCCAGGCCTGCTCCATCGGGCTCACAAACACTGTACGACCAAAACCGCTCCACTCCTGACCGAGGCCTGCGGCAATCAGGCTGCCGTAGTCACGGGTTTCGGTAAGGTCCACGGCCTTGCCCTGGAATACGGTCTGGGCGATGGTCTGGGTCATGGCCTGAGGGTCAGCGGCATTAGTCACCTGCTGCAGGCGCAGACGCACCTGCGTCACACGGGTCAGATAGGATTGCAGACTCAGCGCCTGCGCACCGGTATTGCTTTTATCCATGAGAGCCAGTACCGGACCAAAGGTTGCATCCAGCGGGCCGTGAACGCCGGCACTCTGGTCAATGGCATCCTTGTTATCACCGCCGAGCAGGTTTTTGGCCGATTTAACCAGGGAGTCGGAAATCGCCTCGCCGGTCTGGCCTGTGCGCCCCTGCACATTGAGAGTATTCATCAGCGCCACCAGAGGTGACTGACGCACGTCAGCCATCAGGGTCAGTTGATCAATGGAATCCGACAGCGTAACCGCCTGGTTCCAGCGCAGACTGTTGAGGAACTCAAGCCACGAACCGCCGAAGTCCGCAAAGTAACGTTCCATCAGGCGATGTTTTAGCGCTTCCGGAGACATCTCATCCTGTGTATTAGCCTGGTGCTTGCTGTCAGTAAGCACCCAGTCGAGCTCATCCCGGCGCGCTTTCACCACTTTCTCAATGGCTGGCTGCACGGCCTGCTCCCAAGCCTGACGGGTAAACATACCCGGCACAATTTCGGTGGTGCTGAACAGGCGAGCTGCGTCGGTATCGCCGGTCATGTCCTCAAGACGCATATCAACATACAGGTGCGCCACCTGGGAAAGCATTTTCTGATAAAGGGTCGCTTCGCTGTTACGCACGCCCATCAGACGAACCAGCAGCGAACGCGCCTGGCTGACCATGTTTTCATCAGTACGGAGTTTCCACTCCGGGTGCGTAACGAGCTGCGCGCCATAGAACGACAGCAGTAATGGAGCCATCCCCTGCCAGACACCATCTTTTACACCATCACGCTTCGGCCAAGCGCTCAGCAAAGCAGAGCTGAACCAGGCCGCATCCATATGCTCCGGACGCGCCAGCATCAGGTAGAGCTTGAGCTGATCATAGGTTTTTTTGGCCATCTGCTCACGCAAGGGGCTGCCTGGCGGCAGTGCATTAAAGGCACTGACCTGCTTCTGCAGATAGTCTGCGGCTGCATCCCGCAACAGCGGCAGTGCACTGTCCTGGTAACGTGGCCAGAGTGCCGCCAGCAGGGCATTGTTCTGGCTCAGCCCGGCCTGCTCGTACCACGGCATGCCATGTTCTGAACGGTATTGCAAACGAGCCAGGGTTTTCTGGAGTTCAGACAGTGCATGCAGACGCTGCTCCAGGGGCTGATTCTGTCGGGCGGCAAGCGAAGCCTGTGCATTTGCGCCTGCAATCTGGCTGCGGTTGGTGACATACGCGATACCCATCCAGGCTGCCCAGCCAGCCATCGTCAGGGCAGCAGCAAACGCCACAACCCTGCGCCAGGGAATACCCGGTTTGCGCGGACGCAGTCTGGCAGGAAGCATCCCGACAGATTCAGGCAGAGCCTCCCAGCGCTTATCCATCCCCCAGTGATGCGGCACGGCGCGCTCAGCGCCCTCAGAAAGCTGGCTGAACACCAGTCCCGCCAGCGGCAGCGGTCGGTATGGGTTGAGCATCACCGACAGCGGCGCGGTCACGCTTTCCGGCTCACGAATGAGCTGGTCGGCAAGCGTCAGCAGGAAGTTATGTTTCACCTCACCGCTGGTCTGCTGCAGGCCCTGTGAAATCAAATCCGGCGTCAGGGCGGAGAGTTGCTCTGCCAGCCCTTCGGTACGACAACCGGCAGGTAACAGGCAGCCGATCGCCTGCGTAATACGACCTTCCGGCTTACCGGTGCGCGGATGCAGGGACCAGACATACAGCGGGAGCTGCCAGCCAAGCTTATCCATACGCGCACTGATGGCATGAGACAGGGTATCCATGATGCTTTCAGACGGTACCGGCAGCGGCTGCTCCAGCCCTGGCGCTGAGAGTTGGTCAAAGGCCGAGGTCACCCACACCAGACCATCCACCGGACGGCGGCGCAGTTTGCGCAGCGCGGTCAGCCAGGCGCTGTCTGCTGGCGTATTGAGGTCACCGCCCCACAGTAACAGCGTGCCGCGATCTTCCTGCCAGAGCTGAGCCGTAAGACCTGGAGTCAGTTGCTCTACTTCAATGGCAGTACCGGTTATCAGCAGGATGCGGGTTTTACGTCCCCAGCGTCGGCCGTAGAGATTACGCATGGCGTCACGGATGGTGTCAACGGTGACATTGCGAGGCGGAGTCCGGACAACTCTTGATTCATCAGAAGGCAACGCATTGTTCTTCTGTTCCCGCCAGCGGTGATACTTTTCCCGCATGAACCGGAACATGAACGGCGTATAGAAAATAATCAGTAAGACGATCCATACGGCAACAAATGCAAGCATTTGCTTCAGCCGGGTATCAAGGCCATGCGATGGGCCGAAATGAAGGATCACGGCCACTATAATCGCTGAGATGCAGGCTATTATGCCGGCAAGGCCCCCTCTGCTCCATGTACTACCCGGCATCATTATTTCCACTCCCTGAGGTAACAGTACTGACAAAACGATCAGTACCTGAGGTAAACAGTCCTAAAACAGGTTTGTTGCTGACGTACACGATGTCGGCCAGTAATGTGGCTAGAAGCCACGCACTCCCGGCCCCTGGAATACCGTTATATTTTTCCAGTACATCAATGTCCTGGGGCACCCACTGTGTCAGATGTGATTGAGATGCAGTCATTAGATCAGCAAACTCGTCATTCCAGTGCCCGCAGTCACAAAACACGTTTGATGCCTGACAGGCGATTGTTTGTGTTTCGAGGAACAAACCTATATCAGCCCTGAAATTTGTCATGTCCAGCGGCATCGGTCGCAATATGCGGGCAGAGTGTGAAAGCTGGTATTTTTCAGCAACATCATCGCTGGTAAGTACCATCGCTGCGAGTGCATCGGAATACAGTTCAGCACCCTGACTCTGCAATATCAGGATCAAATCAATATCGAAAATGGGATTTTTAAGGCGCTCCTCGAGCCAGTCAAAAGAAAGGGCTTCACAACATGAAATCGAACCTGTCAGCGCACGCCCAGGGTAAATTTTCCCCCATGATTTGCGAAACCGGGTCCCGAAGTCTGACGAAATCATGTCGCTCACAATGGTAACGTTGAACGGCACTGTCGCAGGCAACATTGAGATCGCGTCTTGTACACCAGCCAGACCCAGCTCAAGCAAGGAGGTGAAATTCACCGATTGCGCATCAAAATGGCTGGTCAGTGAAAGATATTGCGGCGCATCTGCAGCATCTGATTTAGCAATGGCGTCAGAGGTCACTCCGGAAGGTAGCAGTATGCTGCTTCCAAGTACGGCCAGATAGCGCCCAGCCCAGGCTTCCCACTGTTGCTGTCCGTATTCCGCTTCCTTCTGTAAAAACTGATGTTCATTGACGGTTCTGCCCCACCGCCACCCCCGCAAACAAAACAGGAAAAACCAGCCAAGAACCGGGCTGGATGCCAGCGACCAGATATTGAATGCAGCCAGTGTCTTAACCATGCCTGACGCATGCAGAATAAACAGCAAAATACCCACAACCGCGGCGACACCACCAGCCAACAGCCATCCCGTAAAAGATGGTTCAGGAGGCAACTCCATCGTTGTTGCTTTCGTCCTTTCCCAGCCCATTGCTTATCCTACCGTGCTGTTCTGAGCACTTGAAATTACAGTACAACCGCACTGACATTTGCAGCCATCGACGACGACAGCGCGACCGTTAAATGTCCGGTGCGGTGCTCCTTCCACGATAGGATTATTTCCATGCCCATCTACCGGACAACTCACCATATCACCCACTAACGCGACTTTTTTCCCGTCGACAGTAATACTGGAAGAGGCGGAGATCACTTTTCCGCCGTGAGAAGTTTTGTCACCAAGCAAAACTAAGCCTTTTGTCATGTTGAATACTCGAAAAATAAATAAGAATCAATTAACATTCATTTTGTCGATCTTATCAAAATCAGGAAAAAGAGTTTTTTCAGGAGCAACACTCCCGTCCGGATAAATGATTTTTGGATATTTACCTTTTATTTTTTCTTCTAATCCGAAAAACCTTGTTATTTTCCTCTCATCTATTTCAGGGGAAAACTTCACAGAACTAATCTCACCAACACGCAATGACAGGAAGTCTTTACTACCAATTAGAGACAAGCTATTCTCTACCCCCCCCATTTTCTTCTCTCTTATATAAGGATAATACTTCGGAGATAAATCTACATCTCCAGTGACAAAGGTAAATTGTCCATTACGAGAAGCATCATTATCAAAGGCGAGGGTCACACCTACCGCCGTACCAGGAACAAGATCCTTGCCAAGATGTATAGCATCTATATATTCGATACCTAAATTGACCGCACTCAACGTCCATTTACACGAGCCACCACCGGTCATAGCCACTTTTGCTTTCCAGATATCCCCGCTCTCTTGCTGCATGGGGATCCCGATAACGTTATAGCTGGGTTCCGTAATAACTGAACCATCAAATCCACTGATTCTTTTTTTCTTACATTCATAAGAGATGTATCTGACTTCGAGCGGGAAGGGTTTTGTATACTGAGACGGATTTTTTACTTCAACATTCACCCATTTTGTATCCGCTGGCGGAGATAAGGTTTTATTAACAGTTCTACTTATGCTGCACCCTGATGATGAAAACAACACTAATGAAAGAAAAATGATTTTTGATTGATTAGACATTTTCCATTACCTCTTCTCCGTATTGAGCAAACCGCAAAAGTGTATCGTTGCCAGACGGTATGGACAACGTAGGGGAAAGCGATGCATCCAGTAGTCCTTCTATATTCAGAAAGATGTTATTTCTTGCTACCTCTCTCTCCGGTATGTCATTTTTATTTTCTGCCATCTGCTCCCTGAATGCATCCACATTATACCGGTGCTCAGTAAAGGTACGTTTTTCCACTATCCCGGCATTATCAATCAGCTCTAGCACTTTGTTATACATATAGGGCATATAGGAGGTCATGAAGTGATCAAAAAGATTTAAATTAACGCCTCTGTCCGGATTACTGCCTTTGGGGAAAAAGTTCTTTAGATTTGCCTGCGTTAATGACGCTTTAAATTCTTTCTGCTTCTGACCAGCCTGCTGCATCTCCTGCTCTGCCAGTGCAGGGACCAGGTA
Source organism: Enterobacter sp. KB-221C9 (assembly GCF_041320715.1). Taxonomy (NCBI): domain Bacteria; kingdom Pseudomonadati; phylum Pseudomonadota; class Gammaproteobacteria; order Enterobacterales; family Enterobacteriaceae; genus Enterobacter; species Enterobacter sp. KB-221C9. The sequence goes on along the minus strand of NZ_JBGIWG010000008.1, from coordinate 2,330 downwards.
AAGTTTAGCCTTAAGAGGTAGTAAATTCCTGATGGTAATACACCCTGCCGGCGTTGGCAGGTCTCGCTTGCACTCATGCCATTCCCGACTCTGGGTAGCTGTGAGAAAAGCCACCGTATTGCCGTGGTGCCAGAAGCAGTCTCCCCAGGTAACCATCTGGTTAGCCAGAAGCTCACCCAATGACCAGAAAAAGCCCAGAGTCCCACCAAACCATCCCCATAATTTATATAACTCGTTATCCAGGTTAGCTTCCGCGGGCACGGCTGGAATAGGATCACTATCGTTTACATGACGGAAATGGGTAATCTCGGACAATTGCATCACTGCATTACGTGTAAAAGTTCGTGGCATTCCATAGGTGTATAAAAGAGGATTATAGATTTTTAAATTTGCGGAGTGAATCAATGCCAAAGCGCCGCCAAGACTATGACCGCAAATAAATACATCCAATCGCTCAGCCAAATCATTGAGTATTTTTATTTCCTTGGAGAATAATCGATCAACCCGACTATATCCGCTCCAAAACCCTGTATGCACTTTCCCCGTGGGTAATAAGCTAGTACATTGGGTTTTATCTATATCGCATAATTTTGAATTTACCGGTCTAAACGCAAGATCCGTTCCCACATCAAACAAGCTGGCCGTTCCACGCCAGGCAACAATCACCTTATCCGCGTTATAAACATAATAAAGCTGCGTATCGCCGTCTGCCTTTGTTGCAGCAGTGTCATCCTCTGCCTGTACTGTTCCATGTGGGTTCTTCTCGCCTTCCTTAGGTGACGTGTCTCGTGAGGTATCCATAAATACCGGGGGATGATATCGTTCACTAAAGGGAACATCCTGTACTAACGTATTCCATGCAGAGCCGTCTTTATAAAGCTGAGGTAAGCGGGATAGATCCTGGCACTGGTTAATAAAAAAGCGCGTAATTGATACCGTATCCAGAGTACTGTCGTCTGCATAAGCAAGTGTTGCTGCCGCACCAAGATTAATTCCGTTCGCAATGGAATAGTCCTTTTGATGATGCAGAACAAGCTCCCAAGCTCTGAAAGGACATATTTCAATAACGTGTCGCTTTTCAAGCTCATTGGTTCTTACAATCACCCCTTTCATAATTTTCTGCGGAGGGAAATGGAATGGCGGCCACACTTCTCCTTTACGTAGTTTAACAGAGGGAAGGGTACGGCAAAGTTCGCCGATAACAGCGTAGTGCCAGATATACCCTTTCTCTTCAGCTTCAGGACGAACAACAGAATCATTTTCCGCATCCCTGCTAACACGCAAGGTACGTTTTTCCATTTCAGTAGCCAACTTTTCGCCATCTAACGTCAGCCTCAATTCAAGTCCGTGGGGCATATCAATACGAATAAGCCCATTCGCATCGCTTTGGCCTGAATGCGTAAAGTTATCGACTGGTCCGGAAACTGGATGAGAACTTTCGGCTATCCATGGCATATTCGCTACAGGATCGCCCTGCTCATCTACGAGTTGAAATTCGACCCAGTAGGGCATTTGCTCGTCACATGGAGCATGGGGGTTTTTACGGCAGAGTGAAGATACAGCGGTAGTCATGATATTCGCCCTCCTGGCTATCAGCAATATTGCGCGGATATTCTATTTTTAACTGCGATGGTATAGACGTAAATATTGGAGAGTTCTCTCCTTCTGCACCGGAAATGCCCTCATAAACCTCACCTTCAGCCGTCGTAATTTTATATGTGGTGAAAGGCTTGACTGCTCCGCTGGTGGATGACGTTGTGGTAAACCCTTCGCTGTACCCTTTCGGGAAAGTCACCGGCGATGTATCTAAGCTGGCAGGACCGGTCTGATTAACATTAGCTGCTTTCAGCAAAATATTCCCCGGACATCCCAGTTCAATATTCCCGCCGCTAAGCTTCATATAAGCACCACCACAACTTAAAATCAGTTCCTTGCTGGCATTTACCTTCACGCTCCCCTGACTACTGGCGACAGTGATGTCCTGTAATGCTGAGACATCCTGTAATGCTGAGACATTCATGGCGTCCGCTTGTGCCTGAATATCAACTTTCCCTGCCCCCGCATACATTTTCATTCCTGCAGCCTGTGCAAACAAACTTACAGCCTCGCTTGCCGCTACAGTGAACGATTGCCCGGTGCTGATATCCGTGTTTTTACCTGACATGAGGCCAATACTTGCCCCGCCTGAAGCAAGCCGGACAGCCTCAGAACTGAGAATACCTATTCCAGCGGGAGCACTGGCCAGCATTCCTGGCATTTTCAGATATTTCAGTGAGCTGTTTAGCGTCTTTTGGCTGTCGATGTCAGATACTGTCGCCTGTGCCCCTTTC
>NZ_JBGIWG010000007.1:0-295618 GCF_041320715.1 Enterobacter sp. KB-221C9 | reverse complement strand
CTGAGGCATTGGGCCGTCAGTCGCAGCAACAACCAGGATCGCGCCGTCCATCTGCGCAGCACCGGTGATCATGTTTTTAACATAGTCGGCGTGGCCTGGGCAGTCTACGTGCGCGTAGTGGCGAGTCGGGGTGTCGTATTCAACGTGAGAGGTGTTGATGGTGATACCACGAGCTTTTTCTTCTGGTGCGTTATCGATCTGATCGAATGCGCGAGCAGAACCACCGTAGGTTTTTGCCAGAACGGTAGTGATTGCAGCGGTCAGCGTTGTTTTACCATGGTCAACGTGGCCGATAGTACCGACGTTAACGTGCGGTTTTGTACGTTCAAACTTTTCTTTAGACATCGATTGTCCCTCTAAGACACGGATAAATCGGTGATATCACCACATCAACCAGGCGAAATGCCTGAATTGTTGAATACAGTAAAATTGAAACAGAGAGAAACGGGAAGGAGAAGTGAAGTGGTGCTGATACCCAGAGTCGAACTGGGGACCTCACCCTTACCAAGGGTGCGCTCTACCAACTGAGCCATATCAGCACGTATTGGAGCGGGCAGCGGGAATCGAACCCGCATCATCAGCTTGGAAGGCTGAGGTAATAGCCATTATACGATGCCCGCATCCTGAAACTCGGCTACCCAGTTCTTTCTGTAACAAAAAAAGAGATTTCTCTCTTTTTCAGTTTGAGCTGGCTAATTTTTCCAACCAGCTCCGGCGGCATTTACGCTGCCAGAAAGTGGTGGTGGGGGAAGGATTCGAACCTTCGAAGTCTGTGACGGCAGATTTACAGTCTGCTCCCTTTGGCCGCTCGGGAACCCCACCGGACTTGATGGTGCCGACTACCGGAATCGAACTGGTGACCTACTGATTACAAGTCAGTTGCTCTACCTACTGAGCTAAGTCGGCATCAAGTAGCGCGCATTCTATGGATACCTGCGCGGTCATGCAACTAAAAATTTGCATAAAACGTTCTTTCGCTCACATTTTATGCGAACAGCGTATCGGACGCTGTAAAAGTAGTCATTTGAGGTCAAATATTCAACATATCAGCGTGATTTGCACCGTATTCACCGTAGCGTGACGGCTTCCGCGTTACGCAGCGCTTTCCATCTTTTTTCTTATTATTCCTGTCATCTGGTGTTAACCTCCTGCCCATTGTCCAAAATTAACTGTGTGATGAGCCATGATCCGGCAGTGTGATGCTGGCTCACTGAAGCATGCTTATGAGCAAAAAAGAGCAAACGTTAATGACGCCTTATCTTCACTTTAACCGCAGCCAGTGGGCTGCCCTGCGTGATTCCGTCCCTATGACGCTGACGGAAGGTGAAATCGCACGGTTAAAAGGGATAAACGAAGATCTGTCCCTGGAAGAGGTGGCAGAAATTTATCTCCCCCTCTCTCGCTTGCTTAACTTCTATATCAGCTCGAACCTGCGCCGTCAGGCTGTGCTGGAGCAGTTCCTCGGGACGAACGGTCAACGCATTCCTTATATCATTAGTATCGCAGGCAGCGTGGCCGTGGGTAAAAGTACCACCGCGCGTGTTCTGCAGGCGCTGCTGAGCCGCTGGCCGGAACACCGCAGCGTGGAGCTGATTACCACCGACGGCTTCCTGCACCCGAACGAGGTATTAAAAGAACGCGGGCTGATGAAGAAGAAGGGCTTCCCGCTTTCTTATGATATGCACCGTCTGGTGAAATTCGTTTCCGACCTTAAATCTGGTGCCCCAAACGTCACCGCGCCAGTCTATTCGCACCTGATCTACGATCGCATCCCGGGTGGGGATAAAACGGTGGTCCAGCCGGACATCCTGATTCTGGAAGGTCTGAACGTGCTGCAAAGCGGGATGGACTATCCTCACGATCCGCATCACGTATTCGTCTCGGATTTCGTCGATTTCTCTATTTATGTCGATGCGCCGGAAGACCTGCTGCAAAACTGGTACATCAACCGCTTCCTGAAGTTCCGCGAAGGGGCGTTCACTGACCCGGATTCCTATTTCCACCACTATGCTCAGCTTTCTGAAGAAGAAGCGATCAACGTGGCCACGGGGCTGTGGAATGAGATCAACTACGTGAACCTCAAAGAGAACATCCTGCCGACGCGCGAGCGCGCGAGCCTGATCCTCACCAAGAGCGAGAAGCACGCCGTCGACCAGATTCGCCTGCGGAAATAATCAAGCAGACATAAAAAAACCGGCCTAGCGCCGGTTTTTTTCGTTATGCCTGTGGCTTCTCGCCATTTTCATCCTGATCGACCGCGAAGCAGGCAACCAGCTGGCCGCCATAATCCTTCAGCTGCGGCTGGAGCTGGGTGCAGGGGCCAAAGCGGCGACTGCAGCGGGCGTTGAATGCACATCCCGGAGGCGGATTCATCGGACTTGGCAGTTCACCCGTCAGCTTAATACGCTCACGACGATCGTCCGGGTTCAGGCGCGGCGTCGCGGACAGCAGCGCCTGGGTATACGGGTGACGAGGGTTATTAAAGATCTGGTCTTTGGTCCCCTTCTCCACGCAGCGCCCCAGGTACATCACCATCACTTCATCGGCAATATGCTCCACCACCGACAGGTCGTGGGAGATGAACACGTAAGACAGCCCCAGCTCCTGCTGGAGATCCATCATCAGGTTCAGCACCTGCGCACGTACGGATACGTCGAGCGCGGAGACCGGCTCATCGGCAATCACCACGTCCGGATCGAGCATCAGCCCACGGGCGATCGCAATACGCTGACGCTGGCCGCCGGAGAACATGTGCGGATAGCGATCGTAATGCTCGGTTTTGAGGCCGACCTTCGCCATCATCGCCAGCGCTTTTTCACGGCGCTGCTCTTTGCTCAGATTACTGTTGATCAGCAGCGGCTCTTCCAGAATCTGCCCGACTTTTTTACGCGGGTTCAAAGAACCATACGGGTTCTGGAACACAATCTGGATTTTCTGGCGACGCAGCTTCTGCGCCTGCGGATCGTGCTTAAGCAGATCCTGCCCCTGATAATAGAGCTCACCGCCGGTCGGCACTTCAATCATCGTCAGCAGACGGCCCAGCGTGGATTTACCGCAGCCTGACTCCCCTACCACCGCCAGCGTTTTACCGCGCTCGAGGTTAAAAGAGACGCCGTCCAGCGCTTTCACCAGGCGTTCAGGGGCAAACAGCCCCTTCTTCACCGGGTAGTATTTTTTCAGGTCGATGGCCTGCAACAGCGGCTGTTGCTTGGTGGCCTGTTGCGTACTCATAGTGTTGGCCTCCCGGCATCATCGAGTGGGTAGTGGCATTTCGACTGACGACCGTCAGCAAGCTGGTTCAGCTCTGGCTCTTCTGCCCGGCATTTGTCCGTCGCATATGGGCAGCGCGGATTGAGCAGACAGCCCTGAGGACGGTCATATTTACCCGGTACCACACCCGGCAGCGACGCCAGACGCGCTTTGTCCTGGGCAAACTCCGGCAGCGCGCGTAAAAGCGCCTGGGTATACGGGTGACGCGGCGCGCGGAAAATATCGTGTGAATTTCCGGTCTCGACCACCTGACCAGCATACATCACGATAATTTTGTGCGCGGCTTCGGCCACCAGCGCCAGATCGTGCGTAATCAGCACCAGCGCCATATTCTCTTTCTGCTGCAGCTCCAGCAGCAGTTCGATGATTTGCGCCTGAATAGTCACATCCAGCGCCGTCGTCGGTTCATCCGCAATCAGCAGTTTTGGTCGACAGGCAATCGCCATCGCGATCATCACGCGCTGGCTCATCCCGCCGGAGAGCTGATGCGGGTAAACGTCCAGACGCGATGCCGGGTCCGGAATACCCACCTGGTTCAGCAGATCGATCGCGCGCTGACGACGGGTTTTCTTATTCCCGCCCTGATGCACCTTAATCGCTTCCATAATCTGGAAACCCACGGTGTAGCAGGGGTTCAGGCTGGTCATGGGATCCTGGAAAATCATCGCCACTTCGGCGCCCACCAGCTGGCGGCGCTGTTTCTCAGAAATGCGCTTCAGGTCCTGACCGTTGAACTGAAGGTTTTCCGCCATCACGCGGCCCGGGTAATCAATCAGCCCCATGATCGCCAGTGAGCTCACTGACTTACCGGAACCGGACTCCCCGACAATGCCAACCACTTCGCCCTGATTTACGCTGTAGCTGATGCGGTCCACGGCGCGAAACGGGGTGCCTTCGTCGCCAAAGTGCACCGATAATTTATCTACATTTAATAACGCCATCTCGTGCCTCTTACTGCTTCAGTTTGGGATCAAGCGCATCACGCAGGCCATCACCCATCAGGTTAAATGCCAGCACCGTCAGCAGGATTGCCAGACCCGGGAAGGTGACAACCCACCAGGCGCTTTGTGCGAACTGCAACACGTCGGAGAGCATGGTGCCCCACTCCGGTGTTGGCGGCTGCGCACCCATGCCCAGGAAGCCAAGAGCGGCCATATCAAGAATGGCGTTAGAGAAACCGAGCGACGCCTGAACAATCAGCGGCGCAAGGCAGTTAGGGAAGATATTAACGAACATCTGGCGCATCGCACCGGCACCCGCCACGCGAGACGCCGTGACGTAATCGCGGTTCACTTCCACCAGCACCGCCGCACGGGTTAAACGCACGTAGTGAGGGAGCGCCACGAAGGTCAACGCCAGCGCGGCGTTACCAATCGACGGGCCGAAGATCGCCACCAGCACCAGCGCCAGCAGCAGGCTTGGCAGGGCCAGCATAATATCGACGACACGCATGATGATATTATCAACGATGCCGCCAAAGTAACCGGCAACCAGGCCGAGTACGACGCCCATGATCAGCGACAGCACAACAACGAGACAGCCGACCAGCAGCGACAGACGCGCGCCGTACATCAGACGCGACAGCACGTCGCGGCCCACGTCATCGGTACCGAGCAGGTGCGTCAGGCTACCGCCGTCCTGCCACGCAGGCGGCGCGAGCAGCGCATCGCGGAACTGGTCCGCCGGGTTATACGGTGCGAGGAAGTTCGCAAACACCGCAATCAGGATCATGATTGCGACATACACCAGCCCTACCACCGCGCCTTTATTGCGCTTGAAGTAGTGCCAGAATTCCTGCAGCGGCGTCATAGGAACCGGTGCAGCGACCACTTTATTTTGAGTGACTTGTGACATGATGGTCCCTTACTTCTTATGACGAATACGCGGGTTCACCACGCCGTACAGCAAATCGACCAGCAGGTTGACGAGGATAATCATCGTCGCGACCAGCAGTACACCGCCCTGCACAACCGGATAGTCACGGCGCTGCAGCGCGTCAATCAGCCAGCGTCCAAGGCCCGGCCAGGAGAAGATGGTTTCGGTCAGGATCGCCCCCGCCAGCAACGTCCCCACCTGGAGACCGATAACGGTCACCACCGGCAGCATGGCATTACGCAGCGCATGAACGATGATGACGCGCATACGCGTCAGGCCCTTGGCGCGCGCGGTGCGGATATAATCCTCACCCAGCACTTCCAGCATTGATGAACGGGTCATACGCACGATCACCGCCAGAGGAATGGTGCCCAGCACCATGGCAGGCAGGATTATGTGTGCCACGGCATCAATGAAGTTGCCCTCTTCGCCCCAGATAGCCGTATCAATCAGCATAAAGCCGGTGAGCGGGTTGGTATCATCCAGGAAGACCATATCACTGACGCGCCCGGAGACAGGGGTTAGGTTCCATTGCACGGAGACCAGCATGATCAGCATCATGCCCCACCAGAAGATAGGCATGGAGTAGCCGGTCAGCGCCAGGCCCACGGCGGTATGGTCAAAAATAGAGCCACGCTTGACGGCAGCCAGTACCCCGACAGGAATACCCACCGCAGTAGCGAAAATCATGGCGCAGACGCCAAGCTCCAGTGTCGCTTTAAAACGCGGCACGAACTCGTCCCACACCGGAAGACGGCTTTTCAGCGAAATCCCTAAATCACCGTGCAACACGCCCCAGATATAGTGGAGGTACTGCTGCCACATCGGCTTATCGAGACCGAGTTCCGCCAGCAGCTGTGCATGGCGCTCAGGGGAAATACCACGCTCGCCCGCCATAATCATTACCGGGTCGCCGGGGATCATATGGACGAAGGCAAAAGTGAGAAGGGTGATACCGATAAACGTGGGGATAACAAGTCCCAGACGTCGGAGGATGAACTGCAACATAACCCGGATTCTCTCTGATGACGCACGACCAGTGGCGTGACGTCTGTATTGCTCACAAATGTAAATTCCCTCTCCCTGTGGGAGAGGGTTAGGGTGAGGGGATGCATGCACGACCCTCACCCCTGCCCTCTCCCAAAGAGAGAGGGAGAACACCCTACTTATTATTCAACAGATACGTTTTCGAAGTGGTGTTTGCCCAGTGGATCAACCACGTAGCCTTTCACCTCTTTACGCACTGGCTCGTATACGGTGGAGTGAGCAACAATCAGCGCCGGAGCCTGATCGTGCATAACAACCTGAGCCTGCTTGTACAGTTCAATACGTTTGTTGTGATCGTCGGTCGCACGCGCCGGCTGGATCAGGTCTTCAAACGGCTTGTAGCACCAGCGAGAGTAGTTAGAACCGTCTTTCGCCGCTGCGCAGCTGAACAGGGTGGCGAAGAAGTTGTCCGGATCCCCGTTGTCACCGGTCCAGCCCATCATTACCGCCTGGTGCTCACCCGCTTTGGCGCGCTTCAGGTACTCGCCCCACTCGTAGGTCACAATCTTGGCCTGAACGCCAACCTTAGCCCAGTCAGCCTGAACCATTTCCGCCATACGGCGTGCGTTCGGGTTGTATGGACGCTGTACCGGCATCGCCCACAGCTCAACGGTAAAGCCTTTATCCTGGCCCGCTTCTTTCAGCAGCGCTTTCGCTTTCTCAGGATCGTAGGTGTAGTCTTTAACGTCGTCGTTATAGCCCCACATGGTTGGTGGGATCAGGTTTTTGGCAGCAACGCCCGCGCCCTGGTAAACGGCTTTGATGATCGCTTCTTTGTTCACCGCGTAGGTCAGCGCCTGACGCACTTTCACGTCATCAAACGGTTTCTTCTCGGTGTTGAAGGAGAGATAGCCCACGTTCAGGCCAGCCTGCTCCAGCAGGTTGATGTTCTTGTCCTGCTTCATGCGGGCGATGTCTGCCGGGTTCGGGTACGGCATCACCTGACATTCGTTTTTCTGCAGTTTTGCATAACGCACTGAGGCATCAGGCGTGATGGAGAAGACCAGACGGTCAATCTTCGGCTTGGTGCCCCAGAAGCCTTCGAATGCTTTGTACAGAATGCGGGAGTCTTTCTGGTACTGCAGCAGCTGGAATGGACCGGTACCGATTGGGTTCAGGTCAACTTTTTCCGGCGTACCGGCTTTCAGCATGTTGTCCGCGTACTCTTTGGACAGAATTGAGGCGAAGTCCATGGCCAGGTCAGCCAGGAATGGCGCTTCCGGGCGAGTCAGCACGAACTGAACCGTTTTATCGTCCACTTTTTTCACTTCAGCGATCAGGTCAGGCAGACCCATCCCTTCGAAGTATTCATAGCTGCCGCCAGACACTTTGTGGTACGGGTTCTGAGCGTTTTTCTGACGGTCGAAGGAGAACACAACGTCGTCGGCGTTGAAGTCGCGCGTTGGTTTGAATTCTTTGCTGTCCTGCCACTTCACGCCCTGGCGCAGGTGGAAGGTATAGGTTTTGCCGTCTTCGCTGACGTCCCACTTCTCGGCCAGACCCGGAATCACTTCCGTGGTACCGGTTTTGAATTCAACCAGACGGTTATAGATCGGTACAGAGCTTGCGTCGTAAGTCGTACCAGAGGTAAAGAGCTGTGGGTTAAAGCCTTCCGGCGAGCCTTCAGAACAGTAAACCAGGGTTTTTGCCTGTACGCTTGCTGCCACGGTCATAGCCACCAGGCTCAGACCAAGCTTCAGCATCCCTGACTTCTTCAAGGAAATACTCATTATTCTGCTCCAATGTGATGTTTTGCTTTGTTGTGTTACGCCGCCAGACCTTTATTTATTTTTTACCCGGTCCGGTCGGTGATGCCCGAAGGCTTTAAAGGGATGGAGAATCCTTTCAGAAGAGCGTTTGAGTTGCAGCGCAGATCGTCCCTGAAATGCCCCTCATGCCCTACAATCTGTCAATAGAATGTGAAAACGTCAATACAGGTGACGGGGATTTACGCTGAGTGTGAGAAACCGCAAACAAAGATTAAAAAAACTATGTGTGCCAGTTTTCAGCAGGGAAATTTATGCTACTCGCCCTCTTGCAGCACAACTCTCTTAATATTTCGCAACAATCAGTGATTAACTTTTATTCAGAATGGGTAAATTTTCTTGCAAAACGGTGATTATCTGAGCACTAAATACCGCGAACGTTAAAACGCACAGCGAAAAATGCTGAGGTTATCCATAAGCAACGCGAAAAAAGATCAATCTATATATAAAAAAATACAATGGATTATGTCACAAAATCGTTAACAGATAGGCAGAAACGGGTGTAAGGGGCGTTTTGATTACTCTGAAGGGCTAAGGTCATAATGCAAAAAGGGCTAACCTTGCGGTTAGCCCTTTTCAGAATGTGGTCGGCGAGAGAGGATTCGAACCTCCGACCCACTGGTCCCAAACCAGTTGCGCTACCAAGCTGCGCTACTCGCCGAATGCGGAGCGCATCTTACTGCTGAGGTGCGCCCCCGTCAATCCCTTATTTTCAAAAAAACAATCAACTGGCGATATTCTCGCCAGAGCAGCTACTGCGCGGCTTTTGCGGTGTTATCAGGGAGTTTACACCAGTTGTTGTTTTCGTTAATCCCACCATTCGGTGAGGTGTAGCCGAGACACCCCATAATGGTGTCGTACAGCTCAACGTGACGACGCGGCACCTTCATCTCCGCCTCTTTTTTCAGCTGAGCAAACATCTTCGCCTTCTCCGGATTTTCAAGATACTTATCCGACATCCACATGATCATCGGCACGCGGAACTGTTCTGGCGGTGCCAGCTTGCGCGGCGTACCGTGCAGATGCTCTTTCTCGTTGATAGATTCACCGTGGTCTGCCGCGTAAATCACAATCGCTTTCTTATCGCGCAGCTGGTCAATCACCCGGCTCAGGAAGGTATCCACATACAGAACCGAGTTATCGTAGGCGTTGATCAGCTCCTGCTTGCTGCAGTCTTTATTAATGCCCACGCACTCAGGCTGCCACTTCGCGAAATCACGCGTGTAGCGCTGGTAATAGCTGTAGTGCGACCCTTTGGTATGCAGAATAACAAGATGCTTGCCCTGTGGATGGCTCTTTAGGGACTCCGACATCTCTTCCAGCAGCAGCATGTCATCGACGTTTTTACCGCGGTTGCGCGGCTCGGCGCCAATCTGCTCGCGGTACGCGATGTTATCTGCCAGCGTGTTGGTGTAGAACCACATCTCACTTTGCATCGCGAACAGGTCAGAGCTAAATCCAAGCTGCTTCAGCACGGCAAACACGTTCTGCTCTTTCAGCGTGCGTTGCGGGTTATCGCTTGCACCGCCTTCACGCACAAACATACAGCGCAGCGAGAGCTTGGTTGCGGTATCGCAGGAGTAGCCACGGTAGGCCACCAGGTTCTTTTCCTGCGCCAGCTTTGGCGTGGTATCCCGGTCATAGCCGAGAATGCCCATATGATCCCAGCGCGTCGTTTCGCCAATGACAAAGACGACGTACGTATCATCAATCCCGTCGGCTGGCGGCTGGTAGGTGAATTTTTTCAGTGGATTGATCAGAGACTTCACATCACTGGATTCATCCGCCTGCGCCCAGGCATACAGACCTAACGCTGACAGCCAGTTAGACGGCAAATAGGAGTTTGCCACCACGCCGCCATAGCTTGGCATATCAACGCCCGTCGCTTTTTCGACGCGTTTCTGCTGCGTTTCCATCAGGCGGATAGGCGCCCATACCAGCAGACCGGCCAGCAGGACGACGACGATATTGCGGATCCGCTGTCCACGCGTACGCAGCTGGCGTAACAGCGTATAGCGGCAGGTATTGCTCCAGATAAAGAACAGCGGGATCAGACAGGTTAAAATCGTCCAGACGATAAAGCCGTTCCCAACCACCTCTTTCGAGAGATCGATATCCGTGGTCATCACCGAGGCAACGATACCGTAGCCAATGACCACGTTCATAAAGGTCATGTAATAGCTTGCGGCAGCAGAAATAATCACCACCAGCGAGGCTAAAATTTGCCAGGTTCGGCGGCCAAAGAGAGAGAGCAGGCGTAACAGGAAAAAGGTAGCCAGAACAGAGCCAAACACTTCAATCGCGGCGAATATCCCATTGCTTACGGTGAGGTGTTCAAAATAACCTTCCACTCTTCTGAACAGCACCGCGCCATTCAAAAACAAACCGATATAGACAGCCAGCATCAGACACAAACGTTGCTGGGTAAGAGACCTAATGTATTTCATGCAAACAACCCTGGGGGAAGGGGTATAAAGACCCGCCGAATCTCAAAGAGAAAGCGGACACAGTAAGTAAATGCGTAAGGAAGCGTTATAAGAAACGTCTACAAGCGCGGTAAGTAGACCACAGCGGGAGAGAAAAGTGGCAGCAGAGAGTGTGATCGGTGTAAATTTTTACAAAATATCGAGACAGGAAGCCTCTCAGATAAAGAAAAAAGAGGCCGCAATGGCCTCTTTCATACCGCTTATACATGCACTTCTTTAAATACTTCGCGCTGCGGCTGGCGAATCGTGGTGGACAGCGCCAGGGAGATAATCAGCAAGGCGAAGATGACGCAGAAGGTCACGTAGAACCCGCCGAACAGGGAAGCAATCAGCGAGCCGCAGATACTGCCGATCCCGAAGCCCAGATAGATAACGCCGTAGTTTTTCGCCAGATTGTTCAGGCCAAAGAACTCGCTCACCAGTGACGGGAAGACGGTAATGGTGCCGCCGAAGTTAAAGGCCACGCAGGCAATCGCCGCGAAGAAGGTGGCTTCATTCAGCGGAGCGAACAGCAGCGCCGCCATGCCGACCAGCGAAACCACCTGCCCAATCGTAATCACACGGATGCGGGCAATTTTGTCAGACAGAATACCGAGGACCAGGCGACCGGAGAGGTTAGCAATGGAGATCACGGTTACCGCATTGGCCGCCGTGGCCGCGTCCAGCTTCACCATCCCCTGCGCGATATCCTTCGCCACGCCGATAACATACAAACCGCTCATGCAGGCCGTCAGGAACATCACCGCCAGCATCCAGTACTGCGGCTTACGCATGGACTGCGCGAGGGTGAAGTCGTTCTCCACCACGCCGTTAACGGATTTGACCTCCTGCTGCGGCGCATCGGTCATCAGCGTGGCGCCGAACAGAATCATCACCAGCACGATTGCGCCCCAGATCATAAAGGTGTTTTCGAGGCCAACGGACGCCAGCAGGTGGGAGTCGATAAATTTGAACCCGAGGCTGCCCAGGCCATAGGAGCCGATGGCGAACGCGGAGATTAAGCCTTTACGCTCCGGGAACCACTTCACGCAGTTTGACAGGGTCAGCAGGTAACCTGCGCCGTCCGCCAGCCCCACCAGCACGCCGGCGCTCAGCCACAGCATCATCAGGTTGTTGGAATGCGCCGTCAGGAAAAAGCCCAGCCCCAGCAGTATGCCGGACGCCATGGTCACACGCTTCACGCCAAAACGCTCCTGCAGCTTGCCCGCGACGGAAGACGAAATCGCCAGTCCCAGGCTCAGCAGACCAAAGGAGAACGCAACCTGGCTGACCGGTGCGCCGAGTTTGTCGGAAAGCGCGCTGTTAAACAGGCTCCAGGTATAGACCGACCCCAGAGCAAACTGGGTGACGATGGTGCCAAAGAGCGTGAGCCAGCGCGTGCGGTTATAAGTTGATGTGTTCATGGCAGTTGTCCTGCAAGAGAAATTAAGGAAGTTCGCTGAGGACAACGATAAACAAAACCTTAATACGCCTGGGGGAAAACGGCATGAAATGCAGGCGGAACGGAATGAAATGCCTGGAATCGGGAATGAATGGCCTGGCCCGGGAATAAAGCGACAGCGTGTTAGTATCTGCTATCGCTGTAAAGCCCGTGGCTGTTGTATTCGAGATGTTATCGTAACGTTTAAAAAAGTAACAACTCTAGAAATTCGCGCTGACGCCGAGGGTGTACAAAAACTCCTCACCGGTGGTGGTGTGCTCCCCCTGAGCCAGCGACGCGTAGGCCGCCATGTGCGTATTAAATGGAATATCCGTTCCCACGGTGACGTCCATCCAGCTACCGCTTTGGGCAGGGGCTGGCGTTTGCGGCATGCCAAACTGCGATTTCCACTGGTTTTCACCAAACTGCTGGTTATAGCTGATCTGCGCCCAGGGACGGAGATCGCCGTACTGGGTATTCACGCGCCAGCCCAGCGTGCTAACGCTGGCATGCCAGAGCGGGTCGGTGAGAGCCTGCGTCGACGCGCTATCACCAAACTCGTTGACCATCATGGGGGCCGTGCCGTCGTACCGCCACGCCACCACCGGGCCGGTGGTGACACGTGCTGAAACCGGAAAATTCCAGCCCACGCTCATCGCTCCCTCTGTCGTGCTGCCAGATGGTATATTCAGGGCAAGGCCTGGCGCATTTTGTGAAGACTGGATACGCTCGGCCAGAATATCCTCATAACGCGGTTGGTGATCCGCGTCCCATGTATAGCGTTCCGCCATATTATTTTGGGCGTCTGAAACGATATATTCCTGTTGCCAGGCAGACGCTGTATTACAAAAAAACAGGCAGGCTGAAATCCCCACCAGGCCAGAAGCAGCATGGCGACCACTGATTTTTTTTATCATCATCAACGCGACCCCAGAGAGAGCCGAATTCGGCGATATTTGTCGTTATTCAGGAAGAGCTTATAGCCCTGTATTAACTATTGTCTTTATAGTAAACACGTCAAGCCGGTCAGAAAGAAATTTTTGCGAAATCAGTATCAATAAGGGAGATGAGGGATGGAACGTTGCGGTTGGGTAAGCCAGGATCAGCTTTATATCGACTATCACGATCGGGAATGGGGCGTGCCGGAAACGGAGGGTAAAAAACTCTTTGAGATGATCTGCCTGGAGGGCCAGCAGGCGGGGTTATCGTGGATTACGGTACTGAAGAAACGCGAAAACTACCGCAACGCCTTCCACCAGTTCGATCCTGTCGCCGTCGCCGCGATGACCGATGAGGATGTGGAACGCCTGGTGCAGGATGCCGGCATCATCCGCCATCGCGGTAAAATCCAGGCCATCATCGGTAACGCACGCGCTTACCTGGCGATGGAACAAAACGGCGAATCGTTCTCAGATTTTGTCTGGTCGTTTGTGAACAACGATCCGCAGGTCACCCAGGCCGCCACGCTCGCGGAAATCCCGGCCTCTACCCCGGCCTCGGATGCCCTCTCGAAGGCCCTGAAAAAACGCGGCTTTAAGTTTGTCGGCTCCACCATCTGCTACGCCTTTATGCAGGCCTGTGGCCTGGTCAACGACCACGTTACCGGCTGCTTCTGTCATCCGGGAGGCCATCATGATCCGCAAATGGCAAAGTGAGAATACCGCGCCGCTTCTGAGCCTGTGGCTTGAAAGCACCACAGAAGCGCATCCGTTTATTGAGCCGGCTTACTGGAAAGAGAATGAAGCCATGGTGCGGGAAGTTTACCTGCCGTCGGCGGAAACCTGGGTCTGGGAACAGGACGGCGAACCTTGCGGGTTTATCAGCGTGATGCAGTCTCAGTTTGTCGGCGCGCTGTTTGTCGCGCCTAAGTGCATCGGGAAAGGCATCGGGCGCGCGCTGCTGAACCATGTTCAACAGCGCTTCCCGCACTTAACGCTGGAGGTGTACCAGAAAAATGTCCGGGCGGTGAATTTCTACCATGCTCAGGGCTTTCGCATTGAAGACAGCGCCTGGCAGGATGACACTCAGCACCCGACGTGGATCATGAGCTGGCAGGCGGATCAAACGCCGTTAAGGTAAGCTCGGGTCCCTGATATTTCTCGACCCAGGCCAGGGCCGTGTTCCCTGCGCAACCGTTCCCCAGCTTCGAGCTGGGGAGATCTTTGGTCAGCACGTTAACCGCCCCGTTTTTACAGATACCGCCTTCGGCGGGCTCAAGGTCGGGCCATGCGCCCTGATGAATGCAGATCACGCCCGGTTTAATCCCGTCGCTCAACACCGCCCCTGCCAGCACCTGCCCGCGCGAGTTCCAGACGCGCACCACGTCGCCGTCCGCGATCCCGCGGGCTTTCGCATCGAGGGTATTCAGCGTGACCGGCTCTCGCCCCGCGACCGCATACTGCTCGCGCAGGGACGTATAGTTAAGCTGGCTGTGCAGACGGTGCGCGGGATGCGCTGACAACACCTGCAGCTGCTCCGGCTGGGCGTTGCCGTGCCACTCGTCCGGCTCGAGCCACATAGGGTGTGGCGGGCAGTCGGCATAGCCAAAGCTGGCGATGCGCTCGCTGTGGATCACGATCTTTCCGCTTTCGGTTTTCAGCGGGTGGTTCTCCGGATCGCGGCGGAAATCGGCAAAACGGACAAACTTCGCGTTCTGTTCGCTCTCCGGCATCTCGACGATCTGGTTCGCCTCCCAGAACTCAGCAAAGGGCGGAAGCGTCACGCCCTGCGCCGCGCCGCGCTGTCCGGCAATCTGGTAGAAGGTCTCCAGCCATTCGAGGTCAGTTTTCCCTTCGGTAAAACGCTCGCGACCGCCCGCTTCCCACAGCTCGCTCAGTTCAGCAAACACGTCAAAATCATCACGCGCCTCATCGCGCGGGGCGACAACGCGCTTCATCGGGACCATATGCTGGTTGCTGTAGTCACCGGTCATGGTGAGATCGTTACGCTCAAACGAGGTGGTCGCCGGCAGCACAATATCTGCATGCTTAGCCGAGCCGGTCCAGAAGCACTCGGAAATGACCACCAGCTCCGGCTTTTGCCAGGCGCGGATCAGGCGGTTGGTATCCTGATGGTGCGTGAAGTTCGACCCACCCGCCCACCAGACAAATTTAATGTCCGGGAAGTGGCGGTCCAGGCCGTTGTGCTGATAAAAACCGCCGGGGTTTTCCAGAGCTTCAACGATCCGCGCCACCGGGATTTTATCCACGGCGTCCACGCCGCCCTGCACCGAGCCTTGCAGCGACGCCAGCACCGCCGCTTTACGCGTTGGGTTACCGCCGTTCGCAAAGTGATAGGAGAGACCAAAACCGCCGCCCGGCGTGCCGATCTGCCCAAGCATTGCGGCAAGCGTCACCAGCATCCAGTGTTTTTGCTCGCCAAACTGCTGACGCTGCATTCCCCAGCCGGACATTAACATCGTGGTGTTTTTATGGAACAACGCCGCCAGTTCGCGGATTTTCTGCGCAGGAACGCCGCAAATATCTGCCGCCCACTCTGCCGTTTTCGCGACCCCATCGGATTGGCCCGTCAGGTAGTCGGCGAATTTATCGAAGCCGGTGGTACAGCGCGTCAGGAATTCGACGTCGTGCCAGCCGTTTTCGACCAGCGTATGGGCGATACCCAGCATCATCGCCACGTCGGTGCCCATATGCGGGGCAATCCACTCGGCGCTGTCGCCGAAGAAATCCATGGTTTCAGAGCGCATTGGGTCAATGCAGATGATGCGCTTGCCGCTTTTGCGCAGCGCGTCGAAATAACCAATGCCCTGCTCGTCGCTGGCATTCCAGGCAATTTTCAATGTGTTAAGCGGGTTAGCGCTCCAGAGCACCACCACGTCGGTGTGCGCCAGCACCAGCGGCCAGCTGGTCTGCTGCTGATACACTTCGTTTCCCCCCACGACGTACGGCATGATCGCCTGCGCCGCGCCGGTGGAGTAATCACCCAGATGACCGGTGTAGCCTCCCGCCAGGCTCATATAGCGCTGCAGCAGCGTCGAGGCCTTATGCAGCACGCCGTTAGAACGCCAGCCGTACGACCCGGCGAAAATGGACGACGGCCCGTAACTGTCGCGAATGCGCCTGTGCTGGGCGTGGATCAGCGCCAGCGCGTCATCCCAGCTCACGCGAACAAACTCATCCTGACCGCGAATACCCTGAGGCTTGTCCGGCGAGGCCAGAAAACCTTTGCGCACCATCGGCCAGCGCACGCGCGTTTTGCTATGCACCTGATCGCGAACGACGGTCTGTAACGAGTTGGGATGTTGTGTTGGCAGTGCTCCGCGGGACGACAGAACATTTTCGCCATCGGTTTCGACCAGCATCGGCCCCCAGTGGGCGGCGGTCAGAATGGTTTTCGTTGAGGTGCTCAAGCGTGCGCTCCTGGTTGCGTGCAGGTTTTACGGCCTTCTAGGTGAGGCAGTTTATGGTTTGTCACAAATTTCAGAGTTATACCCGGAATTTTCTCCGTATCTGGACGTCATAATCAACTGCCACGCTCGCCGTGGCAAAGAATAAAAAGGATTAAGGAAAGAAGATGAAAAAACGCGTACTCGTTATTGCCGCTCTGGTGAGCGGTGCACTGGCTGTTTCTGGCTGCACAACCAACCCTTACTCCGGTGAGCGCGAAGCGGGTAAATCCGGCATTGGCGCGGGTATCGGCTCGCTGGTCGGTGCAGGCGTTGGGGCGCTCTCCTCCTCCAAGAAAGACCGCGGCAAGGGCGCGCTGATTGGCGCAGCGGCGGGCGCAGCACTGGGCGGCGGCGTCGGCTATTACATGGACGTGCAGGAAGCGAAGCTGCGCGACAAAATGAAGGGAACCGGCGTGAGCGTAACGCGCAGCGGCGATAACATCATCCTGAACATGCCGAACAACGTGACCTTCGACAGCAGCAGCGCGACGCTGAAACCTGCGGGTGCGAACACCCTGACCGGCGTGGCGATGGTGCTGAAAGAGTACAACAAGACCGCCGTGAACGTGATGGGCTACACCGACAGCACCGGCAGCCAGGATCTGAACATGCGTCTGTCCCAGCAGCGCGCCGACGCCGTGGCCAGCTCGCTGATTACCCAGGGCGTTGAAGCGAACCGCATCCGCACCAGCGGCATGGGTCCTGCCAACCCTATCGCCAGCAACAGCACGGCGGAAGGCAAGGCGCAGAACCGCCGCGTTGAGATTACGTTAAGTCCAATTCAGTAGGTAAAAGCAAAACGGCAACCCCGTTGCCGTTTTTAGTGTTTGCGCCCTCTCCCGTGGGAGAGGGTTGGGGTGCGGGCACCAAACCGCAACCTCCGGTAAGCGCAGCGCCACCGGGCAAATTACTTGATTCGCCAGATTTTCCCGCTAAGGTATTCTCACTAAATTCAGGGAAATCAGCGATGAGCAAACCAGCCCGGGCCACCATCAGCGACGTGGCGAAAGCCGCCAAAACCGGTAAAACCAGCATTTCGCGCTACCTTAACGGCGAGAAACACCTGTTGTCCGACGCATTGCTGGCGCGTATTGAACAAGCCATTGCCGATCTCGACTACCGTCCCAGCCTCATGGCGCGCGGGCTCAAGCGCGGTCGCACCCGCCTTATCGGGCTTATCATCGCCGATATCACCAACCCCTATTCCGTTAACGTGCTCAGCGGTATCGAAGCCGCCTGTCGCGAGAAAGGCTTCACGCCGCTGGTCTGTAATACCAACAACGAAGTCGACCAGGAACTGCATTACCTCGATCTGCTGCGCAGCTACCAGGTCGAAGGGATTGTGGTTAACGCGGTGGGCATGCGTGAAGAGGGTTTAAACCGCCTGCAGCAGTCCTCCCTGCCCATGGTCCTCATCGACCGTAAAATTCCGGAATTTGCCTGCGATGTGGTCGGGCTGGATAACACCCAGGCCGCCACGACCGCCACCGAGCACCTGATCGAACAGGGCTTCGAGGCGATTCTGTTTCTGAGCGAGCCGTTAGGGATGGTCAACACCCGCCGCGAGCGCCTGAGCGCATTTCGCGCCACGCTGGAGCGATATCCCGGCGTGATCGCCGAAAATGCCGAAACCCCGCTTCACGAAGCCGACCAGCTCGACAACACCCTGCGTCAGTTCCACACGCGCCATCGTGGGATGCGCAAAGCCGTTATCTCCGCCAACGGGGCGCTGACGCTTCAGGTCGCCCGCTCGCTCAAGCGCATTGGCCTGCACTGGGGCAGCGACATCGGTCTGCTGGGGTTTGATGAACTGGAGTGGGCGGAGCTGGCTGGCGTCGGCATAACGACACTCAAACAACCCACCTGGCAGATTGGCTATGCTGCTGTTGAACAAGTGGTTCGCCGCATTGAAGGCACCAGCGATGCCGTTCGCGAGCAGGTCTTCTCCGGCGAGCTGATCGTTCGCGGCTCCACCGCGCGTTAATTTTACCTTGTGATACCGATCATAAATTCGACATCCTGACCTTTTCTTTGGAACCGGTTCCACCTAGCGTAATAGTATTGATATGTTGCGATGGAGTCCGAAGATGGGCAGGAAAATTATGGTGGTCACCGCCGCGTACGGTGCGGAACAGGTGCGACAGGCGGGCGGTCAACGGGCAATGCTGCCCGTTATTGCAGGCTCGGGGGCAGACGGCGTGGAGATCCGCCGGGAGCTGTTCAGCAGTGAAGAGCTGCTGGCGCTGCCTGCGCTGGGAGAATCCATTGAGCTGCTGGGCCTGCTGGCGTGCTACTCCGCCCCCGCCGCCCTGTTTATGCCCGACGGCACCCTCAACCCGGACCTGACCCGCTATCTCTCTGAAGCTAACACCCTGAACGCCCTGTGGCTGAAGGTTTCCCTGGGCCATTTCCGCGACGCGCAGCCTCTCGACGCCCTGCGTAGCCTGCTGAACGCAAGCGGCATGGCGCTGGTCGTGGAGAACGATCAGACCGACTGTGGACAGCTCGCACTCATGCAGCGCTTCCAGGCCGCCTGCCGGGAAATGGCGCTCCCCGTCACGCTGACCTTCGACATGGGCAACTGGCTGTGGGTTGGCGATTCGCCTGAAGAGGCCGCACGTCATCTGGCCCCTGCGGTGAGCTATATCCACGTTAAAGCCGCCGTGCCGCATAAAGATAACTTCCGCGCCGTGCCACCGGACCACGCCGATGCGCGCTGGCTGGATCTGCTCGGCCAGCTGCCTGCCGATGCCCCGCGCGGTATCGAGTTCCCGCTGGAAGGGACGGATTTAACCGCCGTTACCCGCCATTACGTCAACCTGCTGCGCGAGGAGTAAATCATGCACAAGACGCTGGATGTCATCACGATCGGCGAAGCCATGGCGATGTTTGTCGCCACTGAAACGGGCGAACTGAGCGCGGTAGAGCACTTTATCAAACGCGTGGCAGGCGCAGAGCTAAACGTCGCGACCGGCCTGGCGCGTCTCGGCCTGAACGTCGGCTGGGTCAGCCGCGTAGGGGACGACAGCTTTGGCCATTTCGTCCTCGACTCGCTGAAAAAAGAGGGTATTGATGCCGCAGGCGTCACCCTTGATGGACGCTTCCCTACCGGCTTTCAGCTTAAATCTAAAGTCGAAAATGGAACCGATCCCATCGTGGAGTATTTCCGTAAGGGATCGGCCGCAAGCCACCTCTCCGTAGCGGATTTCCACGCCGACTATTTCGCCTCCGCGCGCCACCTGCACCTGAGCGGCGTGGCGGCTGCGCTGTCTGCCAGCTCGTATGAGCTACTGGATCATGCGGCAGCCACTCTCAAAGCCCAGGGAAAAACGATCTCTTTCGATCCGAACCTGCGCCCCGTGCTGTGGAAAAGCGAAGCGGAAATGGTCGAGAAGCTGAACCGTCTGGCGTTCAGGGCGGACTGGGTCCTGCCGGGCCTGAAAGAAGGGATGATCCTGACCGGCGAAAGCACGCCGGAAGGCATTGCCGATTTCTACCTGAATAAAGGCGTAAAAGCGGTGGTGCTGAAGACCGGCGCCGATGGCGCATGGTTTAAGACGGCCAACGGCGAACAGGGCGCGGTCGCGGCGGTGAAGGTTGAGAACGTTGTCGACACCGTCGGCGCGGGCGACGGTTTTGCCGTGGGCGTAATTAGCGCCCTGCTGGAAGGCAAAACGCTGCAGCAGGCCGTCACGCGGGGCAACAAGATTGGCTCGCTGGCCATTCAGGTGCAGGGCGACAGCGAAGGATTACCAACGCGAGCAGAGCTTAACGAATAAACATCCCCCTCACCCTAGCCCTCTCCCCAGAGGGGCGAGGGAATGACTTGCTCCCTCTCCCCTCTGGGGAGAGGGCCGGGGTGAGGGGCATAAATCGCACTCAACAAAACAAACCACCGTGTACCCTACAGACAACGGCGGTAACAACCTCAACAACAGAGGCAAGCCTATGAACAGTTCGACCAATGCAGTAAAACGCTGGTGGTACATCATGCCAATCGTGTTTATCACGTACAGCCTGGCGTACCTTGACCGTGCCAACTTCAGCTTCGCGTCCGCGGCGGGGATCACAGAGGACCTCGGCATCACCAAAGGTATCTCCTCCCTGCTGGGTGCCCTTTTCTTCCTGGGCTACTTCTTCTTCCAGATCCCCGGCGCGATTTACGCAGAACGCCGCAGCGTGCGTAAGCTGATCTTCGTCTGTCTGATCCTGTGGGGCGCCTGCGCGTCACTGACCGGCGTGGTGAACAATATTCCTGCCCTGGCCGCCATTCGCTTTATCCTCGGCGTCGTTGAGGCGGCGGTTATGCCGGCGATGCTGATCTACATCAGCAACTGGTTTACCAAATCTGAACGCTCGCGCGCGAATACCTTCCTGATCCTCGGTAACCCGGTGACGGTACTGTGGATGTCGGTGGTATCTGGCTACCTGATCCAGTCCTTCGGCTGGCGCGAAATGTTTATCATCGAAGGGGTCCCGGCTGTAATTTGGGCATTCTGCTGGTGGGTGCTGGTGAAGGATAAACCTGCCCAGGCGAAATGGCTTTCCGAAGATGAAAAAGCAGCGCTGCAGGCACAGCTGGATAAAGAACAGCAAGGTCTGAAGGCGGTTCGCAACTACGGTGAAGCCTTCCGCTCGCGCAACGTGATCCTGCTCTGCGCGCAGTATTTTACCTGGAGCATTGGCGTGTACGGCTTTGTGCTGTGGCTGCCGTCGATTATCCGCAGCGGCGGCGAGAACCTTGGCATGGTAGAAGTGGGCTGGCTCTCTTCCGTACCGTATCTGGCCGCGACCATCGCCATGATCGTCGCATCATGGGCATCGGATAAGCTGCAAAACCGTAAGCTGTTTGTCTGGCCGCTGCTGCTGATCGCTGCCTTTGCGTTCATTGGCTCCTGGGCCGTCGGCGCGAATCACTTCTGGGCCTCTTACGCCCTGCTGGTCATTGCCGGTGCAGCCATGTACGCCCCGTACGGCCCGTTCTTTGCCATCATCCCGGAAATGCTGCCGCGTAACGTGGCGGGCGGCGCGATGGCGCTGATTAACAGTATGGGTGCGCTGGGTTCGTTCTGCGGCTCCTGGTTCGTCGGTTACCTGAACGGTGCCACCGGCAGTCCGTCCGCATCGTACATTTTTATGGGGGTGGCGCTTTTCGCCTCCGTGTGGCTTACTTTGATTGTTAAGCCTGCTAATAATCAACAACACCCTGTCGGCGCTCGCCACGCCTGAATCCTTAAAAATCAACGGAGATTAGCATGAAGCCGTCCGTCATTTTGTATAAAGCACTGCCGGAAGATCTGCAGAAACGCCTTGAAGAACACTTCACCGTCACGCAGGTGAAGAACCTGAGCCCGGAAACCGTGGCACAGCACGCCGAAGCGTTCGCCAGCGCCGAAGGCCTGCTGGGTTCAAGCGAGAAAGTGGATGTCGCCCTGCTGGAGAAAATGCCGAAGCTCCGTGCTACCTCTACCGTTTCCGTGGGTTACGACAACTTCGATGTGGACGCCCTCAATGCCCGCAAGATCCTGCTGATGCATACGCCACATGCCCTGACGGAAACCGTGGCCGACACGCTGATGGCGCTGGTACTCACCACGGCGCGGCGCGTGGTGGAAGTCGCGGAGCGCGTGAAAGCGGGCGAATGGACAAAAAGCATTGGACCGGACTGGTTCGGCGTGGACGTTCACGGCAAAACGCTGGGTATTGTTGGCATGGGGCGTATCGGGCTGGCACTGGCGCAGCGCGCGCATTTTGGCTTTAACATGCCGATTCTGTATAACGCGCGTCGCCATCACAGTGAAGCCGAAGAACGCTTCAACGCCCGCTACTGCGAGCTGGATACCCTGCTACAGGAGGCCGATTTTGTCTGTCTGGTTCTGCCGCTGACGGACGAAACGCGTCATCTGATTGGCAAAGAGGCGTTTAAGAAAATGAAGCAGTCAGCCATTTTCATCAACGCGGGTCGTGGCCCGGTGGTGGATGAGAAGGCGCTGATTGAGGCCCTGCAAAACGGTGAGATCCATGCAGCAGGTCTGGACGTCTTTGAGCAGGAGCCGCTGCCGGTGGATTCCCCGCTGCTTTCACTGCCTAACGTGGTTGCGCTGCCGCACATCGGCTCAGCCACCCACGAGACGCGCTACAGCATGGCGGCCACCGCGGTCGATAATCTCATCGCCGCCCTTAGCGGAAAGGTGGAGATAAACTGCGTGAACCCGCAGGTGCAACGATAGAAACGAAAAAACCCGCCAGAAGGCGGGTTTTTGAATTTTGTGCTACTGGGTTGGAAGCTTACAGGCTTACAACGTTACCAGCTGCTGGGCCTTTAGCGCCGCTTTCGATGGTGAAGGAAACTTTCTGACCTTCATCCAGAGATTTGTAGCCATCGTTCTGGATAGCAGAGAAGTGTACGAACACGTCTTTTGAGCCATCGTCAGGAGTGATGAAGCCGAAACCTTTATCAGCGTTGAACCATTTTACCAGACCAGTCATTTTAGCAGACATAGAAATTACCTTATTAACAAATATATTGTGCCTTCCGGCTTGATGGATTGCGTTACAGATTTTTAAGCGATGAAGGAAGGGTCACAACGAAGGGTATCTATGGATAACAATCTGGACTGCTTTACTAAACTGCTTTAGGTCTGTGTAACAAACCGACGGGGATAGTTATACCGATGTGGTAGAAGAATGACAAGCGTTATTTTCGATATGCATAAAAAAACCCCGCCGGAAGCGGGGTTTTTTCGGTTCATTCTGTGGCAGTGACTGCTGCGCTCCAGGCCTGGCTAAAGGCCTGATGCTGGGAGGCCAGCGGCCCAATCAGCGTATTGTACTGGCTTGCCTGCTGCGAGGTCGGGAACTGAATGCCGTTAGCAACAAAGCTCACCTGAGCCTCCTGCTGGGCGATAAAGTCACCCACCTGAACCAGCTGCTGCGTGAAGATTTGCGCGGCCGGAATCAGCGGTTGCAGTGCTTCAGACGGTTTTGTCACCACTTTCTCATACACTTTGTCGAAGACCGGTTTGAGATCGTCGCCCTGCTTCAACGCAGAACGTGACGCGTCAGCCTGCATTTTCGCATTCTGCAACTGCTGGCTCAGCACGCCAAGCGCACCGTTGGACTGGCGAAGCGGTTCGCGCTGCGTCATATAATCTTGCGGAACGCGAATGGCGTTCACGCTATCCACCACGGGACGGATTCCGGAATCCATCGCCTGGCTCACCTGCTGTGAATAACCATAAAGAATGGCGTAATCGGACACGAAGGGGCCAAACTGTTTTTTCTGATCCGCAGTCAGCGTCGGTAACCGCTCACCGCTGCGCATCACTGTATTCTGTAGAAAATCGATAAACGCTTTGCGCTGATCGCCTTCTTTATCAAAACACCCACTCAGGCTAACAACCATCAACAACGCCGCAATAGGCGCAAACCAGCGAGAGCAGGACTTTCCTGTCGCCATTTTATTACTCCTTTCACCCAAAAAAGCGCACACCGGCACACGCGTGCCCGACGCTGACAAGGATAGTCCAGGTCAGCCTTGCAAGATACTCTTTTCATGCAAAACGGCTATTGCCGATTTATTTCTTACCATTTACAAAAAAATACCTGACGAAGCCGACATATGACTAATCAGGGAATTAGCATAACTATCCATATTGCTGAATCGGATAAAGCGATCGTTACCGCACGATTAATCACACCCGTGACGATCCTGGGTTGGTATTAGGGACTATTCTTAACTGGCTCTCTGATGTTCTTGATCACGATGTGAGATTTAAGAGGAGTCCTCAATGGAATATAAAGATCCTGAGTTTGAGCTGCTGAGCAGCCTGGAACAGATCATTTTTAAAGATGTACCGCAGACAATTACCCTGCAACAAAAATCCAATCCCTTTACAGAATATGAGCAATTGCGCAAAGGGACAGGACTGAAAACGGAAGAATTCGCCAGAGCGATGGGTGTCAGCGTGGCTATGGTGCAGGAGTGGGAGTCAAAACGTGAGAAACCCACCCCAACCGAGCTAAGGCTGATGCGCCTGATTCAGGCCAACCCTGCACTCAGCAAACATATAGCGTAGTGAAGTTTGAATGCCCCCGCCTTTGCGGGGGCTTGTGTTTTAAAGGCTATCACAACGCCAGCCCGCCTCTTCCCATACCCATTCATGCGTTAACGTTAAGCCTCTTAAAAAAGCCTCATCGTGTGATACCACCAGCAGAGCCCCGGGGAAACCGGCCAGCGCCGCTTCAATGGCCTGGACCGAGGCCAGATCCAGATGGTTGGTCGGTTCATCCAGCAGCAGAAGCTGCGTGGCCTCCGCGCGCCACAGCACGCAGGCCAGGGCGGCCTTAAGACGCTCGCCGCCGCTGAGCTCCGCCAGCGGGAGCGTAACTTTGTCGGCGCCCAGTTGAAGCTGCGCCAGGCGGGTTCGCAAAACCCCCTCTTCCAGAGGCGTATGACCCAGGTTGAGATGCGTCATGACCGACTGCGAAAGATCGAGCCGGGACAGATGCTGGTCGAGATAAGCACAGCTGACGGAAACCTTACAGGTACCCGAACGGGGGGCGATCTCGCCGAGGAGGATTTTTAACAGCGTTGATTTCCCGCAGCCGTTTGGTCCCTTTAACGCCACGCGCATTGGTCCGTCCATGCGCCAGGTGATAGGGGTAACAGGCACATGCGGCAGCACCAGATCTTCCAGCACCAGCACCTGCTTCCCCTCCGGGATCTGACTCCCCGGCAGGGTGAACATTACCGGGTTATCTTCCTCAACGCGTTCACGCGCCTTGTTTACCGCAGCGTTCAGGGCTTCATTTTGCCCGCTGTGCTGTTTTTTCCAGGAGCCGATCCGCTCCTTTGCCGCGCCTTTATATTTGACCCGCTCGAACGATGCGATATTCAGGGTATCGACGGTGCGCAATGTCTTTGCCGAACGCCGCTGGCTGTCATCATGCTCTTTTTGCATACGTACCCGGGTGCGTTTGCGCTCGGTTGCCGCATGTTCCAGCGCCGCACGGGCCGCCTGCTGTTCGGCATCGCGCTGGGTTTGATAATCCGCATAATTCCCGCCGTAGCTGCGCAGACCCGAGGCGCTTAGTTCAAGAATACGCGGCACCTGCTCCAGAAGCTCGCGGTCATGGGAGGCCACCAGCACGCCGCCCTGAAAACGGCTGAGCTGGTCGTAAAACCACGCCCGGCCTTGTCGATCCAGATGATTAGTGGGTTCGTCCAGCAGCATGAAATCCGCCTCAGCCGTAAACGCCCCGCACAGCAGGGCGCGGATGCGCTCGCCGCCGCTGAGTTCAGCGGCAGGCTTATCCGGATCAAACGGTGGCAGTTGGGCATTGATAAACGCCCCGCTCAGGCGCTCGGCTACATCCCAGTGGCCGTCGAGCAACTCCAGATCGTCAGGTTGGTAATCGCCGCTGTCGATGCGCTTACGCGCCGTAAAAATCGCGTCATACCCGAGCAGTTCAGCAAGCGTCGTCTGCGGGGAAATGACGTGCTGCTGCGCCACATAGACATGCGAGCCAAAGCGTTCAATATGACCGATAGCCGGTTCGTCCATCCCCGCTAGCAGACGCAGCAGACGCGTTTTCCCGCTGCCGTTACGGCCAACCAGCGCGCACAGGGAGGGTTCCAGCGTAAGATTCAGCGGACCAAAAAGGGTATCGCCCGTCGGAAACTGACAGGTGACCTGATGCAAAATAAAAGAAGGGGACTGCGCAAAATGAGCCATAAGCACTCCTGAATGAAATCAAAACATCCCCTGCCGACGCGGTGGCGTTTAGCAAGGATCGAAATTCATCAGTCGTGTTTGTTCATTTTTGGGGGGCGCTCCAGCGCGAGAAAGTTAACGGGATAAGGATAACGGTAATGTGTTGACCATTTCAAGGTTAAATTTTGGGCGACTTATACTCCCTCTCCCTTTGGGCTAAGGGATCCCCACAAATTAATGCGAGCAGTGAACAATCCCCTCGCCCCTTTGGGGAGAGGGTTAGGGTGAGGGGGAGCATACAGCTCTGGTGGTCATTCCGTTCACTTTATGTTCCTTGCTACTCTGTAACGACAATACCCGTGAACGTGCCAGGGTGGCTCAGTCGCCACCACCCTGGCTACCCGGGCTCCCGGCGGTAAATCGCCGCTACGCGGTACCTTCGCCTTATTCCTTCCGGCTTATCGGGGACGGGCGGAGGTAACATCCCTGTAAAGCCCGCCCTCTCGGCGCATCCATGCGCCTCGCCCCGGCCTACAGGAAACGCCTCAGCGATTTACAGCCGGACCATAGCGTCGCTGTAAGACCTCTGCCCGCAGTATGCTTTTCATTGCGGTAATTTTGCGAGTCTCTTTCCAGAAATGGTAATATCCTCAGTGGTATAGCTCAAATCTGTTGCCGCCTGTTTTGATGAGCAGTAAGTTCTCTTCGCACCTGCAAAATCAGGTGCCGGGATTGGAACCCTGAATCACTTCACTGGCGACACAGGCTCTGTGTCGTACGGCCTGTTGCATCTCAATGGCGGGCCGGACAGGGGCGCTGCAAAGCGCGCTGGTGTCAGTGAGGCCAGTCGTTCCAACCTTGTTCGGTTCCGCCACCAGCGAGCCTGGAACCTCCCGTGGCGGAAGATATACCACTCACTGAGGTTATTTTATGTCATTGATTAACTCTTTAATCACCCTGCCCTTCAACCACGCCACCGACTTCACCGAACTGGCGGATAACTGCGAACGTTTTACCGACGCACTGGTAGATTGCGAAGAACCCGCCCCAAAAATGGCGCTTTACGGCAGACTTTATGCCTGTCTGAATCTTCTGCAACCCACGCTTCTGGAACCTGTTCCGGACGCTTTAAAAGCCAGCCTGACCGTGAAGGAGCTCCCGTCACGCGTTCCGGCTTTCGAACCCGAATGCGATCAGCTGGGGCGCTACTGTCAGGAGCTTACGCAGATGCTGATGAACGGCTCACTGCCGCGACAATCTGAAATGGTGATGGAAGATTTGCTGTGCGAGCTGGTCAGCTACTTTGCTGATACGCTGAAGGCACCGCGCTGGCTGCAGACAGACGAAGGCACAATCGCGATTGGCTAAACCTGCCGGATGGCGCTGCGCTTATCCGGCCTACAAAAGACCCATAAAAAAACCCACCGAAGCGGGTTTTTAGCATTTGTAACAGCGGGCACATTACTGCAGCAGCGAAATATCCGCCACGCGCAGGAACAGCTCGCGCAGTTTCTCGAGCATGGAGAGACGGTTAACACGCAGCTCTTTATCTTCTACGTTCACCATCACTTTCTCGAAGAAGGCGTCGATAACGTCACGCAGCTCGGCCAGCTCCACCAGCGCTTCCTGGTAGCGGCCTTCCGCAAAGTACGGCTCGAGCTTGTCGCGCAGCACCACAACCTGCATCGCCAGAGCGATCTCTTCCGGCTCTTTCAGGGTTGCGGCGTTTACGCGCTCGTTCAGCGTCTCGTCGGATTTCGCCAGAATGTTGGATACACGCTTGTTGGCTGCGGCCAGGGCAGATGACGCTTCCAGGGTACGGAAGTGGGAAACCGCCTTCATACGCGCATCGAAATCAGCCGGACGGGTCGGACGTCGCGCCAGCACCGCCTGAATGGTGTCAACGGTGTAACCTTCGTCCTGATACCACGCGCGGAAACGACCGAGCATAAAGTCGATCACATCATCCACAACGTTCGCGTTGGTCAGCTTGTCGCCGTACAGACGCACCGCTTCTTCAGTCAGGGTCTGCAGATCCAGGTTGAGGTTCTTCTCAACGATGATACGCAGCACGCCCAGCGCAGCACGACGCAGCGCAAACGGGTCTTTGTCGCCTTTCGGATGCTGACCGATACCAAAGATACCCGCCAGGGTGTCCATCTTATCGGCAATCGCCACGGCACAGGCAACCGGGTTGGACGGCAGTTCGTCACCCGCAAAGCGCGGCTGATACTGCTCGTTCAGGGCCACGGCCACGTCTTCCGCTTCGCCATCGTGACGCGCGTAGTGCATGCCCATAACGCCCTGGGTGTCGGTAAATTCGAACACCATGTTGGTCATCAGGTCGCACTTGGACAGCAGGCCAGCACGCGTCGCGTGGTTCACATCTGCACCGATTTCGCGGGCAATCCAGCCGGACAGCTCAGCGATACGGTCGGTCTTGTCGCGCAGCGTGCCCAGCTGCTGCTGGAACAGCACGGTTTGCAGACGCGGCAGGTTATCTTCCAGACGCTTTTTGCGGTCGGTATTGAAGAAGAACTCCGCATCCGCCAGACGTGGGCGCACCACTTTCTCGTTACCGGAGATAATCTGGATCGGATCTTTCGATTCGATGTTTGCCACGAAGATAAAGTTTGGCAGCAGCTTGCCGTCGTTGGCGTAAACCGGGAAGTACTTCTGGTCACCCTTCATGGTGTACACCAGCGCTTCAGCCGGCACGGCCAGGAATTTCTCTTCAAACTTCGCGGTCAGCACAACCGGCCATTCAACCAGAGAGGTCACTTCTTCCAGCAGGCTTTCGCTCAGGTCGGCGTTACCGCCAATCTGGCGAGCCGCTTCTTCGGCGTCCGCTTTGATTTTGGCTTTACGCTGCTCGTAGTCGGCAATAACTTTACCGCGCTCCAGCAGGATCTGTGGATACTGGTCAGCATTGTCGATGGTGAACTCAGGCTCGCCCATGAAGCGGTGGCCGCGGATCACGCGATCGGACGCCACGCCCAGAATGGTCGCCGGGATAACGGTATCGCCCAGCAGCAGGGTCACGGTGTGAACCGGACGCACGAAGTGCACGTCGGACGCGCCCCAGCGCATCAGCTTAGGAATCGGCAGCTTCGCCAGAGAAGTGGCAATCATGTCCGGCAGCAGCGCTTCCGCGCTTTCGCCTTTCACATGCGCACGGTACAGCAGCCACTCGCCTTTATCCGTGGTCAGGCGCTCGGCCTGATCGACGGTGATGCCGCAGCCGCGCGCCCAGCCTTCAGCCGCTTTGCTCGGCTTGCCTTCCGCGTCAAACGCCTGGGCAATCGCCGGGCCACGTTTTTCGACTTCGCGATCCGGCTGAGACGCCACCAGATTTGCCACTTTCAGCGCCAGACGGCGCGGGGCGGCAAACCACTCAATTTTACCGTGTGCCAGGCCAGCGTTATCCAGCTCGGCAGTCACGTTCGCAGCGAAAGATTCAGCCAGGCTGCGCAGGGCTTTTGGTGGCAGCTCTTCGGTGCCGATTTCCACCAGGAAAGTTTTCTCAGACATGGCCGCCTCTTATTTGTTTCGGTTGCACATCGGGAAGCCAAGGGCTTCACGGGACGCATAGTAAGCTTCTGCAACGGCTTTGGTCAGGGTACGAATACGCAGAATGTAGCGCTGACGTTCAGTCACGGAGATGGCTTTGCGGGCGTCCAGCAGGTTGAAGCTGTGGGCGGCCTTCAGAATACGCTCGTAAGCAGGCAGCGGCAGCGGAGTCTCCAGCGCCAGCAGCTGCTGCGCTTCTTTCTCGTACTGCTCGAAGCAGGTGAACAGGAAGTCCACGTCCGCGTATTCGAAGTTATAGGTGGATTGCTCCACTTCGTTCTGATGGAACACGTCGCCGTAGGTGGTTTTACCCAGCGGGCCGTCGCTCCAGACCAGGTCGTAAACGCTGTCTACGCCCTGAATGTACATCGCCAGACGTTCCAGACCGTAGGTGATTTCACCGGTGATCGGCTTACATTCCAGACCACCCACCTGCTGGAAGTAGGTGAACTGGGTCACTTCCATGCCGTTCAGCCACACTTCCCAACCCAGACCCCAGGCACCCAGCGTTGGGTTTTCCCAGTTATCTTCCACGAAACGGATGTCGTGGATGGTGGGATCCATACCCAGCTCTTTCAGCGACCCGAGGTACAGTTCCTGAATGTTGTCTGGTGATGGCTTAATCACCACCTGGAACTGATAGTAATGCTGCAGACGGTTCGGGTTTTCACCGTAACGACCATCGGTCGGACGACGAGAAGGCTGCACATACGCGGTCGCCATTGGCTCTGGCCCCAACGCGCGCAGGCTGGTCATCGGGTGTGAAGTGCCGGCGCCGACTTCCATGTCCAAAGGTTGAACAATGGTACAGCCCTGACGAGCCCAGTAATCCTGTAAGGTCAGGATCAGGCCCTGGAAGGTCTTGGTATCAAACTTTTGCATAGTATTTCGTGCTGGATACGTGTGGTTTTAAATGGAAGGGACCAGTATACCCGCTGGCTGCAAGATATACAGTACGAAACGGGGTTGTTTAGGGAAAATTGGGAAATAAGCCTTGCGGCCAGAACGCTGACCGCGTCTGGCTGTTGATTATACCAGCAGGCTAGCGCATGGAGAGATGTAAAAACTGACCGTCCGCATCAAACGAGCAGACAAAGCCCTCTTTGCGCGACGTATGGCCCCGCAGCTCATAGCTTCCCTGAAAACGCTCAAACCCGGTGACATCAATTTTCTGCACGTCCGAGTTATAGCGGCGAGCGGCCCGATCCTTACAGAGCGCTTCCATATCCAGTGAGCGTTCCGGGCTCATTTTACCCTGCTGCGCTTTTTGCACAGGTGCTTCTTGCGGCGCACTGCATCCCGCCAGGCTCGCCAGCAGAAAGAGTGACGCCACACGCTTCATCATCATTTTTATTACCGCCCTGGTCAGTGGCTGTTATTTTTAGTATCAAAGCTTTTATAGATTACGGTCCGGCATTCTGCGAATCTCGCGGCCTCCCTACAAGCCTGGTGAATAAAACTCAGAATTTTCCAAACGAAGACTTTTGGACAACGGCAGTCACACTCAATTTACAGGGAATACGAGGAACTGATGCAGTCAAAAATTAACTGGATTGATAACCTGCGAGGAATAGCGTGTCTGATGGTGGTCATGATCCACACGACGACCTGGTACGTCACGAATGCCCACAGCATCAGCCCCGTTAACTGGGATATCGCCAATATTCTCAACTCTGCGTCACGCGTCAGCGTGCCGCTGTTCTTTATGATTTCCGGCTTTCTCTTTTTTGGCGAGCGCAGCGCGCAGCCGAGACACTTCATTCGCATCGCGGCCTGTCTGGGGTTCTACAGCGCCGTTGCCCTGCTCTATATCACCCTGTTCACCTCGATTAACGCCGGGCTTTCGCTGAAATACGTGCTGCAAAAACCGGTGTTCTATCACCTGTGGTTCTTCTTCGCCATTATCGTTATCTATCTGGTCTCCCCGCTCATCCAGGTAAAGAACGTCAGCGGTAAAATGCTGCTGGCCCTGATGGCGGTGGCTGGCATTATCGCCAACCCGAATACGCTTTCACAGAAAATCGACGGATTTGAGTGGCTGCCGGTCAATCTCTATATCAACGGCGACACTTTTTACTACGTGCTTTACGGCATGCTGGGGCGCGCCATCGGGATGATGGACACGCAAAAACGCGGTCTGAACTGGCTCTGCGGGGCGCTGTTTATCGCTGGCGTGGCGGTGATATCACGCGGGACGCTGCACGAGCTGCAGTGGCGCGGCAATTTTGCCGATACCTGGTATCTGTATTGCGGGCCGATGGTCTTTATCTGTGCCGTTTCGCTGCTCACTCTCGCCAAAAACACCCTGAACGCGCGTCCCCTGCCCGTGCTGAGTCTTATCTCTCGCCACTCTCTCGGGATTTACGGTTTTCACGCGCTGGTGATCCACGCGCTGCGCACGAGAGGCGTTGAGCTAAAAAGCTGGCCGGTGCTGGATATCGTCTGGATTTTTGCCGCCACGCTGGCGATCAGCCTGCTGCTGTCGATGCTGCTGCAAAAAATAGACGCTCGCCGCTTCGTCAGCTAATGCTTCGCTGCCGGGCGCGATGGTACTGGCGCGGGGAGGAAAACCCTGCCGCCAGTGAAGCCTGCTCCACGCCGCACCCCTGCAATAGCCACTGCTCCGCCACCGCCAGACGCAGCTGCTCCAGATAATCGCGAACGCTAATCCCTAAATGTGACTGGAAAAGCCGGGTGAGATGACGCGGGCTGACGTGCGCCAGGGCGGCAATGTCAGGCAAGCTCCACGTTTTTTGCGGCTCGGCGGTGAGCGCATCCTGCGCCCGATGAATCGCCGGATGAAGATGATTGCGGTAGCGTAGCCACGGGGATAGCTGGGGATCGTCACCGGAACGGCGGAACCAGACCACCATCTCACGCGCCACGGCCAGCGCCTTTTCGGGGCCGCACAGGCGGTTAATCATGTGCAGCGCCAGATCGATACCCGACGTGATCCCCGCACTGGTCCAGATGTTCTCATCCTGCACAAATATGCGATTTTCTTTAATCGTCGCCGTGGGGGCAGCGGTGCGTAAACGGCTAATAACATCATGATGGGTTGTGCACTGCCGGTTGTTCAGCAGGCCCGATTTCGCCGCCAGTAAGGCCCCTGAACAGACGCACATCACGGCGATCTCCTGGCGCTGGATCTGCGGCTGCAGGCGCATCAGCCAGTGCTGGATTTGCTGCGCCTGCGGGGTTGAGAACTGAAAGCGGGAGTCGCTCACCCCCGGCAGCACCAGCAGGCTGCCCGATGGCAGGCTTTCCGGCAGCGGCTGGATGCCGCTCATCGTCAGGCCTATCGACGTCGGAACCTCCGGCTGCGGGCCAATGTAATGCAGGCGAAACGCGTCGCCAGCCAGCACAAAGGTCTCCGCCGGGCCGGTCATGTCTAATGACAGCACCCCGGGCAACATCACGAACCAGACGTCGATGCTCATTACAGGGACTCCAGCGTCTCCGCTACCGTTTTAATCTCGGCAAAACGCCCGGACAGTACCGTCTCGGTACGATGGCGAATTTCCGCTGCGCTAAGGGTAATGCCCTTGTACGTCATGGGAAACGTCAGCGTTGCCTCACTGACAAAGGTCACAGCATAACCCAGATCGGATGCCACCCGGGCGGTGGTTTCGCAGCACTGTTCAGTGCGAATGCCGCAGATAATTACACTGTTGATATCACGTTCGCGCAGCCAGCGGTCAAGCCCGGTATCCGTGAAGGCATTATGGACGTGTTTCTGGAAGACCACATCCGGCTGATGACGCAAAAAGGCCATCGGTTTGACACAGCCGCTTTCCAGGGTGAAAGGACCGTCTTCATCTACGTGAAAAATATCAACGACCGGAATATTGCGCGCCTGGCAGCCTTCAATCAGCCCCAGCATCGCCTGCTGAAAGGCAGGGATCTCGCTTTCCTGCCAGTAATTGCGGTGGTGAAATGACTGCTGAGTATCGATGTTGATTAATGCAGTGCGTGACATGATGGATCTCCTCGCCAGTGGGTGTGACACCATACTGGCAAGGAAATGAAGGCACGCACAGACCAAAAAAGGACATCCTCGTGCCTCTCCCGGACAAGCATATTTACGACATCAGCGGCAGCAGCTGCTGGTAGATTTTGCGGAACACGTCGCGCCTTTCCGCGTACCGCGCATGGCGCGCCGCGTCAGGCACATGCGCCTGTTCAAGCGTAAGCTGCGGCAACAGCTGCGAAAGCGGCTGTTCCGGATGAATGGCTATCTGCGCCAGACGCGCGGCGCCGAGCGCGGGTCCGACATCCCCGCCGGTGCGGAAATCCAGCTGCAACCCGCTGATATCCGCCAGCATCTGTCGCCAGTAAGCGCTTCGCGCACCGCCGCCAATCAGGGTGACGCTCGTCGGTTTCAGGCCGCAGTCGTGCACCACGTCCATCCCGTCGGCCAGGGCATAGCCCACGCCTTCCAGAACCGCACGCGCCAGTTCTGCCGGGCCATGCTGATGGGTTAAGCCAAAGAACACCCCTTTTGCTTCCGGGTTGTTGTGCGGCGTACGCTCGCCGGAAAGATACGGTAAAAACCAGACGGTACCCGCCGCGTCATCCGCCTGCTGCGCCGCAGAAATAAGCGCCGGAACGTCGGCCATGCCGGTGAGTTTTGCCGCCCAGTCCAGGCAGGACGCCGCGCTGAGCATCACCGACATCAAATGCCATTTCCCGGGAAGGGCATGACAGAAGCTGTGCACAGCGCTTTCTGGATTACTGCGATACCCGTCGCTGACGGCAAAATAGACGCCAGACGTCCCCAGCGACAGCATCGCCTGGCCCGCCTCAACCATGCCAACACCGACAGCGCCCGCCGCGTTATCGCCGCCCCCAGCCACCACCGGTACGGCAGGCATATTCCAGCGCTCAGCAACAGCTGGCAGCAGTGCGCCCGTCACCTCACAGCCTTCGTACAGCGCGGGCATATGTTCCCGGGTCAGATGGCAGGCATCCAGCATCGCCTCGCTCCAGTCGCGCTTCGCCACGTCGAGCCACATCGTGCCGGCGGCATCAGACATGTCGGAAGCAAAATCGCCCGTCATGCGAAAGCGCAGATAGTCTTTCGGCAGCAGGACTTTCGCCACCTGACGGAAAATCTCCGGCTCGTGGCGCTGCACCCACAGTAATTTTGGCGCAGTAAAGCCCGGCATCATCAGGTTGCCGGTAATCTCGCGGGAGGCAGGTACGCGCGCCTCGAGAAGCGCACACTCTTCCGCGCAGCGGCCATCGTTCCAGAGGATCGCAGGACGCAGCACGCGATGCTGGCTATCGAGCAGCGTAGCGCCGTGCATTTGTCCGGCAATCCCCAGCGCTTTCACGTCGCGCAGGCTGTGCTGCTCACCTAAGGCTTTGATTGCGCGATCCGTCGCCTGCCACCACTGCTCCGGATCCTGTTCAGACCACAGCGGATGCGGACGTGAAACCTGCAGCGTTTCCGTCTGCGTTGCTAGCACGTCGCCCTGCTCGCTCAACAGGATGGCTTTCACACCCGATGTGCCAAGATCGATCCCGATATACATTGTGGTGACTCCTTTGACAGAAATGCCCGGTGGCGCTGCGCTTACCGGGCCTGGATGCTGTTATTTATCGAACAGGTAATGATTGACCAGGTTTTCCAGCAGTTCCTGGTGCCCGCTCTGGTGCTGCGGTGCCAGCTGATGTTGTTCAGCGTACTTCGCGATTTCCGCAAGCGATAACTGCCCTTTCAAAATTTGCTGGCCCAGCTCACTGTTCCAGCCGCTGTAACGCTTCGCTACGCGTTTATCAAGCTCGCCGTCTTCAATCATTCGAGCCGCCACTTTCAGCGCCAGCGCCATGGTGTCCATCGCGCCAATGTGGCCGTAGAACAGATCGTATTTGTCGGTGCTCTGGCGACGCACCTTGGCGTCAAAGTTCAGGCCGCCGGTGGTGAAACCGCCCGCTTTGACGATCTCGTACATCACCAGCGCATTCTCTTCCACGCTGTTCGGGAACTGGTCGGTGTCCCAGCCCAGCTGTGCATCGCCGCGGTTCGCATCAACAGAACCGAAGATGCCCAGCGCGATCGCAGACGCGATCTCGTGATGGAAAGAGTGCCCCGCCAGCGTAGCGTGGTTGGCTTCAATGTTCACTTTGATCTCTTTTTCCAGACCGAACTGCTTCAGGAAGCCATACACCGTCGCCACGTCGTAGTCATACTGATGCTTCGTCGGCTCCTGCGGTTTCGGCTCGATCAGCAGCGTGCCGCGGAAGCCAATTTTGTGCTTATGGTCGACAACCATCTGCATAAAGCGGCCAATCTGTTCGCGCTCCTGACGCAGGTCGGTGTTGAGCAGGGTTTCATAGCCTTCACGGCCCCCCCACAGGACATAGTTTTCACCGCCCAACTGATGCGTGGCGTTCATTGCCGTCACTACCTGCGTGGCCGCCCAGCTAAACACGTCCGGATCCGGGTTGGTTGCCGCGCCCGCGCCGTAGCGAGGGTTGGTAAAGCAGTTTGCCGTGCCCCACAGCAACTTCACGCCGCTCTGCTGCTGTTTCGCCGCCAGCACATCCACCATCTGCGCGAAGTTGTTCAGATACTCTTTCAGCGACGCGCCTTCCGGCGACACGTCCACGTCATGGAAGCAGTAGTACGGCACGTTCAGCTTGTGGAAGAACTCAAACGCGACATCGGCTTTGCGTTTTGCCAGCTCGATGGCCTCACCCGGCTGCTGCCACGGGCGGTCAAAGGAACCCACGCCGAACATATCGGCGCCGTTCCAGCAGAAGGTATGCCAGTAACAGGCGGCAAAGCGCAGATGATCTTCCATGCGCTTACCCAGCACCAGCTCATCCGGGTTGTAGTGACGAAATGCTAAAGGATTGGTCGTTTTTGGTCCTTCGTAACGAACACGATCGAGTTGGTCGAAATAAGCTTGCATATTGAGCTCCATAATCAGGGTATGCGGCGAGTCGTTGATACAGGAGTAATAGTGAATAGACATTTTGGGTTGCTCAATTACGTTATTTCACACTGCTATTGAGAGAATGCACAACTGTGCGCTGGCTCGCAAAATAATGCGCAGGCAAACTATTTTTCGGCGCATATTCCAGAATCAAATGTAATTAAGACGTTACGTATTTTAAAATCCGATCGCGGTCATAAA
This sequence comes from Enterobacter sp. KB-221C9, assembly GCF_041320715.1. NCBI lineage: Bacteria > Pseudomonadati > Pseudomonadota > Gammaproteobacteria > Enterobacterales > Enterobacteriaceae > Enterobacter > Enterobacter sp. KB-221C9. The sequence continues at coordinate 258,915 of NZ_JBGIWG010000007.1, read as the reverse complement.
TTCAGAAATAAACCAAATATCATAATGAGAAGATAAAAATCTGTAATTGCCAGCCCGCCTTTCCGCGTTAAAAATTTGCTGCGTCTCAGCAGTGAATGTTTCTTTTATCTCAGCAACACATACCCCTACAAAAAGGCCTAATAATTATGAAGATAAAGAACCTGACTCTAACGCTTTGCACTACGCTCCTCCTTGCAAGCTTTGCAGGACATGCCAAAGAGGTCAAAATTGGCATGGCGATTGACGACCTGCGCCTGGAGCGCTGGCAAAAAGATCGCGATATTTTTGTTAAAAAAGCAGAATCCCTCGGCGCCAGCGTGTTTGTTCAGTCGGCTAACGGCAACGAAGAAACACAAATGTCGCAGATCGAGAATATGATCAACCGTGGCGTCGATGTTCTGGTCATTATCCCCTATAACGGCCAGGTATTAAGTAACGTGGTGAAAGAAGCCAAACAGGAAGGCATAAAAGTCCTGGCCTATGACCGCATGATTAATAATGCGGACATTGATTATTATATTTCGTTCGACAATGAAAAAGTCGGGGAATTACAGGCGCAAAGCCTGATCGACAAAGTGCCTCAGGGCAATTATTTCCTGATGGGCGGCTCTCCGGTGGATAACAACGCCAAACTGTTCCGCGAAGGGCAAATGAAAGTCCTTAAGCCGTACATCGACAACGGGAAAATTAAAGTGGTTGGCGACCAGTGGGCCGACGGCTGGCTGCCAGAAAACGCGCTGAAGATTATGGAAAACGCGCTGACGGCCAACAACAACAAAATTGACGCGGTTGTGGCCTCCAACGATGCCACCGCAGGCGGCGCTATCCAGGCCCTGAGCGCCCAGGGGCTGGCCGGTAAAGTCGCCATTTCAGGACAGGATGCCGATCTGGCTGGCGTAAAACGCATTATCGCAGGCACCCAAACCATGACGGTCTACAAACCGATTACCCAGCTGGCCAATACGGCGGCGGAAATCGCCGTAGAGCTGGGCAATGGCAAACAACCTAAAGCAGACGCGACCCTGAATAACGGGCTGAAAGACGTTCCGGCTCGCCTGCTCACACCGATTGAAGTCAACAAAGAGAACATTGACGCCACCGTGGTTAAAGACGGTTTCCACAAGAAGAGCGAACTGTAATCCGGCGCGGCCCCTGCTCTGCGGGGGCGCATCACGTTGTACTGTTCTTCCCTCGGGTTATGTGGAGCGGTTATGCCTTATTTACTTGAAATGAAAAGCATCACCAAACGCTTCGGCACGGTGAAAGCCGTCGACAACGTCAGCCTCCGGTTGAACCCCGGCGAAGTGGTTTCGCTGTGCGGTGAGAACGGTTCGGGCAAGTCGACGCTGATGAAAGTGCTGTGCGGGATCTACCCACACGGCAGCTACGAAGGCGAAATCGTCTTTGCCGGTGAAGTTATCCAGGCGACACACATCCGCGATACCGAACGCAAAGGCATCGCCATCATCCACCAGGAGCTGGCGCTGGTGAAGCATCTCACCGTGCTGGAGAACATTTTCCTCGGGGCCGAAATTTCCCGCCACGGCGTGCTGGATTACGACACCATGACGCTCCGCTGCGAAAAGCTGCTGGCGCAGGTGAGCCTCAACATTTCCCCGGATACCCGCGTGGGGGATCTGGGCCTCGGGCAACAGCAGCTGGTCGAAATAGCGAAAGCGCTAAATAAACAGGTCAGGCTGCTGATCCTTGATGAGCCGACGGCCTCGCTCACCGAACAGGAAACCGCGGTTCTGCTCAATATCATCCGCGATCTGCAAAACCACGGTATCGCCTGTATCTACATTTCGCACAAGCTGAACGAGGTCAAAGCTATTTCGGACACCATCTGCGTGATCCGCGACGGGCAACACATCGGCACGCGTGAAGCCGCCGGGATGAGCGAAGATGACATCATCACCATGATGGTGGGCCGCGAGCTCACGGCACTCTACCCAAATGAACCCCACGCAACAGGCGATGAAGTGCTGCGCGTGGAAAACCTGACCGCGTGGCACCCCGTTAACCGCCACATCAAGCGCGTCAATAACGTCTCGTTTTCCCTTCACAGCGGAGAAATTCTTGGGATTGCGGGCCTCGTCGGTGCCGGGCGCACGGAGGCCGTACAGTGTCTGTTTGGCGTGTGGCCGGGACGCTGGGAGGGCACGATTTATATCGACGGCCAGCCGGTGAAAATCGACAGCTGCCAGCAGGCGATTGCCCGCGGCATTGCCATGGTCCCGGAAGATCGCAAAAAAGACGGCATCGTGCCGGTCATGGCGGTGGGTAAAAATATTACGCTTGCGGCACTCGATCGGTTCTCCGGGGCGCTGAGCAGCCTGGACGACGCCGCCGAGCAGCAGTGCATCCTCCAGTCGCTTGCCCGGCTGAAGGTCAAAACCTCCTCACCGGAGCTGGCGATTGGCCGCCTGAGCGGGGGAAACCAGCAGAAGGCGATTCTGGCGCGCTGCCTGCTTCTCAATCCACGCATTTTAATCCTTGATGAGCCCACGCGCGGGATTGATATCGGTGCCAAATATGAAATCTACAAACTGATTAATCAGCTTGTACAGCAAGGGATTGCCGTCATTGTCATTTCGTCTGAGTTACCCGAAGTGCTCGGCCTGAGCGACCGCGTGCTGGTTATGCACGAGGGAAAACTGAAAGCCAACCTGATTAACCAGAACCTGACGCAGGAGCAGGTGATGGAAGCCGCTTTAAGGAGCGAACGTCATGTCGAAAAGCAATCCGTCTGATATCAAAGTCGCTGTTCCGACGCCCGGTGCGTTTGCGGGGCTAAAAGCGCTTAACCTGCAGGTTTTCGTGATGATCGCGGCGATTATCGTCATCATGCTGTTCTTTACCTGGATGACCGATGGCTCGTACTTAAGCGCGCGTAACGTCTCCAACCTGCTCCGCCAGACCGCCATCACCGGCATTCTGGCCGTGGGCATGGTGTTCGTGATTATTTCCGCGGAAATCGACCTGTCGGTCGGTTCGATGATGGGGCTCCTCGGGGGCGTAGCGGCGATTTTTGACGTCTGGCTCGGCTGGCCGCTGCCGCTGACCGTGGCGGTCACGCTGGTGCTTGGTCTGGTTCTGGGAGCCTGGAACGGCTGGTGGGTTGCCTACCGTAAGGTGCCATCGTTCATTGTCACCCTGGCAGGGATGCTGGCCTTCCGCGGGATCTTAATCGGCATCACTAACGGTACCACCGTCTCCCCGACCAGCGCGGCCATGTCGCAGATTGGCCAAAGCTACCTCTCAGATAGCGTGGGCTTTACCCTCGGTGTGATTGGGTTACTGGCCTTTATCGCGTGGCAGTGGCGTGGACGTATGCGCCGTCAGGCGCTGGGGCTGGCTTCTCCGGCGTCAACCTCGGTGGTGGGGCGTCAGGCGCTCACGGCGGTCATTGTGCTGGGCGCCATCTGGCTTCTTAACGACTATCGCGGCGTTCCGACCCCCGTCCTGCTGCTGGCGCTTTTACTGCTGGGCTGCATGTTTATGGCCACGCGCACCGCGTTTGGCCGCCGTATTTATGCCATTGGCGGCAACCTTGAAGCTGCCCGCCTCTCGGGTATCAATGTCGAGCGTACCAAGCTGGCGGTCTTCGCCATAAACGGCCTGATGGTCGCTATCGCCGGGCTGATCCTCAGCTCGCGTCTCGGAGCCGGCTCTCCCTCCGCCGGTAACATCGCCGAGCTGGATGCTATCGCCGCCTGCGTCATTGGCGGCACCAGCCTCGCAGGGGGTATTGGTAGCGTGGCGGGCGCGGTCATGGGGGCATTTATCATGGCATCGTTGGATAACGGGATGAGTATGATGGACGTCCCGACGTTTTGGCAGTATATCGTCAAGGGGGCCATTCTTTTACTGGCAGTCTGGATGGACTCAGCCACCAAGCGACGGGCCTGATAACCGTATTGTGACTTAATTGGGAAGTGAGCCATGTTTGAAAAGCGTCACCGCATTACGTTGTTATTCAATGCCAATAAAGCCTACGACCGTCAGGTGGTGGAAGGTGTTGGTGAATATTTGCAGGCGTCGCAATCCGAATGGGATATTTTTATTGAAGAAGATTTTCGCACCCGTCTGGAGAACATCAAAGAGTGGCTGGGAGACGGCGTCATCGCGGACTATGACGATCCCGTCATCGAACAGCTGCTGACCGACGTCGACGTCCCGATTGTGGGCGTCGGCGGCTCCTACCATTCGCCCGAACACTATCCGCCGGTCCACTATATTGCCACCGATAACCATGCCCTGGTCGAGGCCGCCTTTCTTCATTTAAAAGAAAAAGGCGTCCATCGCTTCGCGTTTTATGGGTTACCGGCCACCAGCGGCAAGCGCTGGGCCGTTGAGCGCGAACACGCGTTTTGCCAGCTGGTCGCGAAGGAAAAGTATCGCGGCGTGGTGTACCAGGGGCTGGAGACCGCGCCGGAAAACTGGCAGCACGCGCAAAACCGCCTGGCGGACTGGCTGCAAACGCTGCCGCCGCAAACCGGTATTATTGCCGTGACGGACGCCCGCGCGCGGCACGTGCTGCAGGTCTGCGAACACTTACACATTCCGGTGCCCGAAAAGCTGTGCGTGATTGGCATTGATAACGAAGAACTGACCCGCTATCTGTCTCGCGTGGCGCTCTCCTCCGTTGCACAGGGCACGCGTCAGATGGGTTATCAGGCGGCGAAGCTGCTGCATCGTCTGCTGGATAAAGAATCTCTGCCGCTTCAGCGCCTGCTCGTGCCTCCTGTCCGCGTCGTAGAACGTCGCTCAACCGATTATCGCTCCTTAAGCGACCCGGCCGTCATTCAGGCCATGCACTATATTCGCAACCACGCCTGCAAAGGGATAAAGGTCGATCAGGTGCTGGATTCGGTAGGCATTTCGCGTTCGAATCTGGAGAAGCGTTTTAAAGAAGAGGTAGGCGAAACCATTCATGCCGTCATCCATGCGGAAAAGCTGGAGAAAGCCCGCAGCCTGCTCATTTCCACGTCGCTGTCGATCAACGAAATCTCGCAGATGTGCGGTTACCCGTCCCTGCAATATTTCTATTCGGTGTTCCGCAAAGAGTATGACACCACGCCGAAGGAGTATCGGGATCGCCACAGTGAGGTGCTGATCTAGAAAAGAAAACGCCTTCCGGTGGAAGGCGTTTTTTTGAGATTACATATGGGCGGCGATTAAGCGCTGGTTATCCTGGTACATGGCGAACAGATAGTTGTTATAGCTCTGTCCCTTTGTCGAATAACCTTTCAGCTTGTGGATCATCGTACTGGCCGTCACTTCCTGGTCCGCCTTACGCAGCTGAGCGCGTGATTTACGGAACGAAGAGTAGGCCGGGTGCGTGTTCAGATTCACCACGTAGGCGCTGACGGAATCTTTCACAGATTCAAACTGCGAATAGCCTTTCACCTTGCCAGGGGCATTATTACAACGACCTTTCACACATTTCATGCCGAAAAGGTTGTTGTTGCTACGCGCAAGCTTAGACGTCCCCCAGCCGCTTTCGGCAGCAGCCATGGTCGCAACCATGCTGCCCGGGATGATATCCACACGCTCAAGGAGAGCATTCCACGGCACACGGCGGGTGTTACCGTTCCAGCTCAGCTTGTAGCGCTTCGTGATATCTTTCAGACGCGCGCGCTCTGACGGCGACCAGCGGCTATCGTACTGTTTGGAAATCAGCCAGTTACGATCCGCAGTAATCGCGGCATTTTGACTCGTGATGTAAGGCATTACCGTCCGGAGAAACGCTTTTTTCCTTGGTGTTCCGGAAGGGTATTTTCGCAAATCAGGAAGTGAACTACTCTTTGCACTATTGCGAGAATACTCTTGTTTACTGCTAACCTTACTACTTGTCGTCTGTATTACGTGGGCTTTCTTACTCGTTGTATCCGTGTGCGTCTTCGCAAGCACCTCACCCGAAAATGCCGTGGTGAGTAACATGAGTATCGCAGCCCCATATCGTCGAATGGGAGTCGATATCATTAGGTCTCCTGGTCGGATGTAATCATCCCAACACCTTATTTTTTTCACAAATTTGAGAGCGGAATCTCAAATCATATCAAAAATAGACTTCAAGAGCACGTATAGAAATAGTCCAATTCCGAAACTATGTCACCTGAAACTTGCTCATAAAAACATCATTCCACGAAAACTGTGTGCGCTATCGCAGATAACTGCCTAATTTTGCGCGAGATCACTCATCCTCACGCATCCTCCTGGCAGAAAGCGACGGGGGATGAGTTTTTGCCCACAGCCTGATGGCACACTGGTCAAAAATGCCGCGACAGGAAAAAGGAATGAAACGTACCGCATTAGCCTTTCTGATGTTACCCGCACTGGCGCATGCCGACTGGTCATCGCCGGGGTTTAGCGCCTTTAGCGCTGAAGGCACAGGGGTCTTTACCAGCCAGGCAAAGCTTGCGAAGGGTACGCGTCCTCTGACGCTGAGTTTTGACAAGACGTGCTGGCAGCCTGCGGACGCGATAAAACTCAACGAGATGCTGTCGCTCAAGCCCTGTGACGGCACGCCGCCGCAGTGGCGCCTTTTCCGCGACGGTGACTACCAGATGCGGATTGATACCCGCTCCGGCACGCCCACCCTGCTGCTGACGATTCAGAATGCCGCAGAACAGCCGGTTGCAAACGTCATCCGCCAGTGTCCGAAGTGGGACGGCAAACCGCTGACGCTGGACGTCAGCAATACCTTCCCGGAAGGCTCCGTCGTGCGCGACTACTACAGTAAACAAACGGCGACGGTGCAGAATGGAAAAATAACCCTGCAGCCAGCCGCCAACAGTAACGGCCTGCTGCTGCTTGAGCGTGCGGAAACCGACAAGCCTGCGCCGTTTAGCTGGCAAAACGCCACCGTCTATTTTGTGCTGACCGACCGTTATGTGAATGGTGACCCGAGTAACGACAACAGCTACGGTCGCCATAAAGACGGCATGCAGGAGATTGGCACCTTCCACGGCGGCGACCTCAAGGGACTCGCCGGCAAGCTCGATTATTTACAGCAGTTGGGGGTGAACGCGCTCTGGATAAGCTCCCCGCTTGAGCAGATCCACGGCTGGGTAGGCGGCGGCACCAAAGGAGATTTCCCTCACTACGCCTATCACGGCTACTACACCCAGGACTGGACAAAGCTCGACGCCAATATGGGCACTGAGGATGACCTGCGCCAGCTTGTCGACGAAGCGCACAAGCGCGGGATCCGCGTTCTGCTTGATATCGTCATGAACCACGTTGGTTATGCCACGCTGGCAGACATGCAGGAGTATCAGTTTGGTGCCCTGTACCTGCAGGGTGATGAGCTGAAAAAGACGCTAGGAGAACGCTGGACGGACTGGAAGCCGGGCGCGGGCCAAAGCTGGCACAGCTTTAACGACTACATCAACTTTAGCGACAAAGCCGCATGGGAAAAATGGTGGGGTAAAAAGTGGATCCGCACCGATATCGGCGATTACGACAACCCTGGCTTTGATGATTTGACCATGTCGCTGGCATTTCTGCCGGATCTGAAAACGGAATCCACGACGCCTTCCGGATTGCCAAACTTTTACCAACACAAGCCCGACACCCATGCGAAGGCCATCACGGGATATACCCCGCGCGATTATCTGACCCACTGGCTCAGCCAGTGGGTCCGTGACTACGGCATCGACGGTTTCCGGGTGGATACGGCAAAACACGTTGAGCTTGCGGCCTGGCAACAGCTGAAAGACCAGGCAAGCCAGGCGCTGGCCGCCTGGAAAGGAGCGAACCCGGACAAAAAGCTCGACAACGCACCGTTCTGGATGACAGGGGAATCCTGGGGCCACGGGGTGATGCAAAGCGATTATTACCGCCACGGTTTTGATGCGATGATCAACTTTGATTATCAGGAGCAGGCGGCAAAAGCGGTGGATTGCCTGGCCGATATGGATCTCACCTGGCAGCAGATGGCGGAGAAGCTGCAAAGCTTCAACGTGTTGAGCTATCTCTCATCACACGATACGCGTCTGTTCCGTGAAGGGGGCCAACGCGCGGCGGAGCTGCTTCTGCTGGCGCCGGGCAGCGTGCAAATATATTACGGGGATGAATCCGAGCGTCCGTTCGGCCCCACAGGCTCCGACCCGCTGCAGGGCACCCGTTCGGATATGAACTGGCAGGACGTCACGGGCAAGCAGGCCCTAACCGTCGCCCACTGGCAAACGCTGGGCCAGTTCCGCGCCCGCCATCCGGCGATCGGTGAAGGCAAGCAAACCACGCTGTCGCTGAAAGAGGGATACGGCTTCGTGCGCGAGCACAAGGGCGATAAGGTGATGGTGGTATGGGCAGGTAATCAGTAACGGCACACGCCAGTTCCCTCTCCCTGTGGGAGAGGGTTAGGGTGAGGGGAATCCCACCAGAACTATTCACTACACAAATCAAAATCCACCATACAAAACAACAAATCCGACCACATCACCCGATTTGCACCAGCACGGTGCTAGCGTTATGGTTACCCACTTTCAAAATAAGCTCGACAGATCACCTGCTATGACGTTTTCACTTTTCGGCGACAAATTTACCCGCCATTCAGGCATTACTCGCCTGATGGAGGACCTCAACGACGGGCTGCGCACACCGGGCGCAATCATGCTCGGCGGCGGAAACCCGGCTCAAATCCCGGAGATGACGACCTATTTCCAGACGCTGCTCGCTCAGATGCTGGAAAGCGGCAAAGCAACCGATGCGCTTTGCAATTACGACGGCCCGCAGGGTAAAACCGAGCTGCTGGCACTCCTCGCCGAAATGCTGCGTGACGAGCTGGGTTGGGATATCGAACCACAGAATATTGCACTGACAAACGGCAGCCAGAGCGCGTTTTTCTACTTGTTTAACCTGTTCGCAGGGCGTCGCGCCGACGGCACCACCAAAAAAGTGCTGTTCCCGCTGGCACCGGAGTATATCGGCTACGCTGATTCGGGCCTGGAAGAGGATCTGTTCGTCTCCGCGCGCCCGAATATTGAGCTGCTGCCGGAAGGCCAGTTCAAATATCACGTCGATTTTGAACACCTGCATATTGGTGAAGAGACGGGCATGATCTGCGTATCGCGTCCGACTAACCCAACGGGCAACGTGATCACCGACGACGAACTGATGAAGCTGGATGCGCTCGCGAATCAGCACGGCATTCCGCTGGTGATCGATAACGCCTACGGCGTGCCGTTCCCGGGCATTATCTTCAGCGAAGCACGTCCGCTGTGGAACCCGAACATCGTCCTGTGCATGAGCCTCTCTAAGCTCGGTCTGCCCGGCAGCCGCTGCGGCATCATCATTGCTAATGAGAAAATCATCACCGCCATTACCAATATGAACGGCATTATCAGCCTTTCACCGGGCGGCATTGGCCCGGCAATGATGTGCGAAATGATTAAACGCAACGACCTGCTGCGTCTGTCCAATGACGTGATCAAACCGTTCTATTACCAGCGCGTTCAGGAGACGATTGCGACAATTCGCCGCTATTTGCCGGAAGAACGCTGCCTGATCCACAAGCCTGAAGGGGCGATTTTCCTGTGGCTGTGGTTTAAAGATTTGCCTATCACCACCGAACTGCTCTACCAGCGCCTGAAAAAGCGCGGCGTGCTGATGGTACCGGGCGATTATTTCTTCCCAGGGCTTGATAAGCCGTGGCCGCATACGCACCAGTGCATGCGTATGAACTATGTGCCCGACCCGGAAAAAATCGAAGCGGGGGTTAAGATCCTCGCCGAAGAAATCGAAAAAGCCTGGCGCGAAGACGGTCAGTAAGTTCTTACGCCAGATTATGCAGCCGTTCAGCGCGTAATCTGGCGGGATCGACACAGCTTAACGCGTGGGTCAGGCAGGCCTCCACGCAGGCCGGTCCGCCTTCGCGATGCACACATAAATCACATTTCAGCGCCTGCGGCTTATTTCCCTCCAGACGAACCTGCATCGCGCCAAACGGACACGCCACCACACAGCTTTTGCACCCAATGCAGCGCGTCTGCTCAACGAGCCAGGCTCCCGCCGTACGGCTGATGGCATGGGTTGGACAGACGTTAGCACAGGGCGCATCCTCGCACTGATGGCAACCCACTGCCGTAGTGTAAGCGCCCCCCTTAACCACCCGAAGACGGGGCGTAAAGGCATGAGCGGAGACAGCGCCCTGATGCGACACCGCGCAGGCCACTTCGCAGGTGCGACACCCAATGCATTTTTCCGCATCCGCCATGATAAATCGGTTCATCTGTTACGCCTCGCGCACGTTAAAACCCAGCTCTTTTGAAATAGCCTCTGCCGTTTCGCGCAGCGGCTTGAGTAAGTTCTTCTCACCCACCTGCTTCATGCGCGACGTTGATAGCGAAATGGAGATCGCATACGGGACGCGGCCGTGGATATCAAATACCGGCACGGCAATGCAGGAAACCCCCAGCTCGTTCTCTTCTTTGTCCATCGCCATGCTGCGATCGCGAATTTCCGCCAGCTCATCATACATGGCGCTCAGCTCAGTGATGGTGTTGCGCGTCAAAGGTTGGATCTGTTCCTGATGGCTTTCCCAGTAGCTCGCCACGTAATCCTGATGACCAAACGCCATGTAGATCTTGCCCATTGCGGAGCAGTAGAGCGGCATATGCTGACCGATATAGGCGCGCGTGCGCAGCATACCGGTTGTCGGTTCGAGCTTGTAAATCAGGATCGCGTGGTCGTCTTCCCGGCTGGAGAAGTTCACCGTCTCGCCGGTCGCGATGTTCAGCGCTTCGAGGTGCGGAGCGGCCACGTGAATGATATTCAGCGACGACAGCGCCTTTTGCCCGACGGCGATAAATTTGGTGGTCAGGCGATAGCTGCCCGCCGCGGGTGCCGGGGTCACGTACCCGCACGACTGTAGCCCCTGCAGCAAGCGGTGCACCGTGCTCTTATTCAGCCCCGCCAGTTCCGATAAATGCGCAAGCGGACATCCGTTCGGATAGTTGCTGAGGATCTCAATCAGCATCAGGCCGCGAAACAAGCTCTGGCTGCCTGCTGGCCTCTCTTTTTCTTGCGTCATTTCGCTCTCTTTCATGCTCATTAAATGGCTCCTTTTTGTCGCGCCCTGATGGTAGCGCAAAGTGTGGTTCAGTTCACGATCTCAACATAAAAAACACAACCATTTGATTTTAATCGATTTTGAAAAACATGAATGTCGTTGATCTGACAAAATTTGATCGCTATATTTGAAATCAGATTTCGCATAGTGAAATTTAGCGATAAAAAAGCACTCGCACTTGCCCCTTAAAAGAACAGGAGAACAGGGATGAAAGTGACCTTTGAAGAGTTGAAAGCGGCGTTCAATCGGGTCCTGCTCGATCGCGGCGTGAAAGCGGAAACCGCAGACGCCTGCGCCGAGATGTTTGCCCGCACCACGGAATCCGGCGTTTATTCGCACGGCGTTAACCGTTTTCCACGCTTTATTCAGCAGCTTGATGCAGGCGATATCATTCCCGACGCCCAGCCAAAACGGGTGATGACATTAGGGGCTATCGAACAGTGGGATGCCCAGCGCTCCATCGGCAACCTGACGGCGAAAAAGATGATGGATCGCGCCACCGAGCTGGCGTCCGACCACGGTATTGGTCTGGTGGCGCTGCGTAACGCCAACCACTGGATGCGCGGCGGCAGCTACGGCTGGCAGGCGGCGGAGAAGGGCTATATTGGCATTTGCTGGACTAACTCCATTGCCGTGATGCCCGCATGGGGATCAAAAGAGTGCTGCATCGGCACCAACCCGCTGATCGTGGCTATTCCCTCTAACCCGATCACTATGGTCGACATGTCGATGTCGATGTTCTCCTACGGCATGCTGGAAGTGAATCGCCTGGCCGGGCGCGAGCTGCCGGTCGATGGCGGCTTCGACGACGAGGGCAATCTCACCCGAGAGCCGGGCGTGATTGAGAAAAACCGCCGTATTCTGCCGATGGGCTACTGGAAAGGTTCAGGCTTATCCATCGTGCTCGATATGATCGCCACCCTCCTCTCCAACGGATCCTCCGTCGCGGAAGTGACCCAGGACAACAGCGATGAGTATGGCGTCTCGCAGATCTTTATCGCCATCGAGGTTGATCGCCTGATCGACGGCCCAACCCGAGATGCCAAACTTCAGCGCATCATGGACTTCGTCACCACCGCCGAACGCGCTGATGAAAACGTCGCCGTCCGTCTGCCGGGGCATGAATTCACGCGCCTGCTGGAAGAGAACCGCCGCGACGGCATCACGGTTGACGACAGCGTGTGGGCGAAAATCCAGTCTCTGTAAGGAGTGGACCATGATATTCGGACATATTTCACAGCCAAATCCGTGTCGCCTGCCGCAGGCGATTGAAAAAGCACTTAATTTTCTACGCACCACTGATTTCACCGCCCTGGCGCCAGGCGTGGTGGAAATTGAAGGCCGCACTATTTTTGCCCAGGTTCTCGACCTGACGACAAAGGAACCGCACGAGAACCGTCCGGAAGTGCACCGCCGCTATCTGGATATTCAGTTTTTGGCCTGGGGTGAAGAGAAAATCGGTATCGCTATTGATACCGGCAATAACGAAATAAGCGAATCATTACTAGAACAGCGAGATATTATTTTTTATCGCGACAGTGAAAATGAATCGTTTATCGAAATGATACCCGGCAGCTATGCCATATTTTTCCCGCAGGATGTACACCGTCCTGCCTGTATTAAAAACAAGGAAGCCACAATTCGTAAAATTGTGGTGAAAGTGGCAATCAGCGAATTAGATTAATTTTCTGATAAATACAGGAACGCGAAATGACCAACACCGGTTTTATTATTGGTGCGTACCCCTGCGCACCCTCGTTTCACCAGAGAGGGGAACAAGAAGAACAAACCTTCTGGCGGGAACTTTCCGACACACCGCATATCCGCGGGCTGGAACAGCCTTGCCTTGAAAATCTGCATCCTCTCGGCGACGAATGGCTGTTCCGCCATACGCCGGGTGAATGGCAAATTGTGGTCACGGCAGTGATGGAAACCATGCGTCGTCGCGGCATCAACGCCGCGTTTGGCCTGGCCTCAGCCGACGAAACGCAGCGTAAAGCGTGCGTAGACTTTTACCGGCATCTGCACCAGAAAGTTAACGCCGTGAACGCCCGTTATCCGGGCAAAGTGATTGCCCTGGAAATGCAGGCAGCCCCGCAGGCGGGCAATGCTTCCGTCGAACAGGCCACCGAAGCGTTTTCCCGCTCGATTCGGGAAATCGCCGGCTGGGACTGGGACTGCGATCTGGTGCTGGAACACTGCGATGCCATGAACGGCCCGGCACCGCGCAAGGGCTTCCTGCCCTTAGAGCAGGTGCTGGAGGTGGTGAAAGAGACGGATATCAGCGTCTGCATCAACTGGGCGCGTTCGGCCATTGAAGGCCGCAGCACGACCCTTCCGCTTGACCATGTTCAGGCCGCGCTCAACGCCGGGAAACTGGGTGCATTGATGTTTTCAGGCACGACCACCCACGGGGAGTACGGAGAATGGCAGGATCTGCACGCGCCGTTTTCTTCATTCTGCGCCGACAGTTTGATGTCCACTGAACATGCAAAATCACTCTTTACTGCGGCGAGCGCCGCAACGTTGAAATTCTCCGGTATTAAATTACTGGAAATAAATGCTAATGCTGACGTCAGCCATCGCATCGCCATTTTGCGCGACGGTATTAGCGAAATGAATAAAGCAACGCAATAACAATAATAAAAGTTTATTCCGGTTACATTACTGAGAGATTAACTATGAATATTTCTACTCATGCTCTACATGCGGACATTCCGCGCCAGCGCTGGCTAAGAATCATTCCTCCCATTCTTATCGCCTGCATTATTTCATATATGGACCGCGTGAATATCGCGTTTGCGATGCCGGGTGGTATGGATGAAGAATTAGGTATTACCGCAACGATGGCGGGCCTGGCGGGCGGGATCTTCTTTATCGGCTATCTGTTCCTGCAGGTTCCCGGCGGCAAGATTGCCGTGCACGGCAGCGGCAAGAAGTTTATCGGCTGGTCGCTGGTTGCCTGGGCGGTGATCTCGGTGCTCACGGGCCTCGTAACGAATCAGTATCAGCTTCTGGTGCTGCGCTTCTTACTCGGCGTGGCGGAAGGCGGGATGCTGCCCGTTGTGCTCACCATGATCAGCAACTGGTTCCCGGACGCCGAGCGCGGTCGCGCCAACGCGATTGTGATCATGTTCGTGCCCATCGCCGGGATTATCACCGCCCCGCTGTCGGGCTGGATTATTACCGCACTCGACTGGCGCTGGCTGTTCATCATTGAAGGTCTGATGTCCGTCGTTGTGCTGGTGCTGTGGGCGTTCACCGTATACGACCGTCCGCAGGAAGCCCGCTGGATCTCAGAGGCGGAGAAAAACTATCTGGTGCAAACGCTGGCGGCGGAGCAGCAGGCCATCGCCGGAAAAGAGGTAAAAAATGCCTCGCTCAGCGCGGTGCTGTCCGACAAAACCATGTGGCAGCTGATCGCCCTGAACTTCTTCTACCAGACCGGGATTTACGGTTACACGCTCTGGCTGCCGACCATCCTGAAAGAGCTGACGCACACCAGCATTGGTCAGGTGGGTATGCTCGCCATCCTGCCCTACATCGGGGCCATTGCGGGCATGTTCCTGTTCTCTACGCTTTCTGACCGCACCGGCAAGCGCAAGCTGTTTGTCTCCCTGCCGTTGATTGGCTTTGCGCTCTGCATGTTCCTCTCCGTGGCGCTGAAAGCAAACACCTGGCTGGCGTATTCCGCCCTGGTGGGCTGCGGGTTCTTCCTGCAATCCGCCGCGGGCGTGTTCTGGACCATTCCGGCGCGACTGTTCAGCGCAGAGATGGCGGGCGGCGCGCGCGGCGTGATCAACGCCCTGGGCAACCTTGGTGGTTTCTGTGGCCCGTATGCGGTTGGCGTGCTGATCACCTTGTACAGCAAAGACGCGGGCGTTTACTGCCTGGCGGTGTCTCTGGCGCTGGCGTCGCTGCTGGCCCTGCTGTTACCGGCGAAATGCGATGCTGGCGCAGAGCCTAATCCCACGGTGAATCCGCACAAGCGTGCGGCCTGATGCCCTCACCCCACCCCACCCCTCTCCCACGGGAGAGGGAGAAAACCGAACCGTAGGCCGGGTAAGCGAAGCGCCACCCGGCGAATAAGTGAGATGAAGATGAGTGAAAAAGAGCCCTTCTGGCTGGGTATCGATTGTGGCGGTACTTATCTGAAAGCCGGTTTATACAACAGCCAGGGTAAGGAAGTCTGTATCGAACGTCGCTCGGTTGCCACGCTCAGCCCGCGCGCAGGCTATGCGGAGCGGAATATGCCCCAGCTCTGGCAGCACTGCCACGCAACCATCGCCGCGTTGCTTAAGAATTCAGGCGTAAACGGCAACCAGATTAAAGGGGTCGGCATTTCTGCACAGGGCAAGGGACTGTTTCTGCTCGATAAACAGGACCAGCCGCTGGGCAACGCCATACTCTCCTCTGACCGCCGGGCGCTGGACATTGTGCAGCGCTGGCAGCAGGACGGCATTCCCGAAAAACTCTACCCGCATACGCGCCAGACGCTGTGGACCGGGCACCCGGCCTCGCTCCTGCGCTGGGTGAAAGAAAACGAGCCGCAGAGGTACCAGCAGATTGGCAGCGTGATGATGGCGCACGACTATCTGCGCTGGTGTCTGACCGGCGTGAAGGGCTGCGAGGAGAGCAATATCTCCGAGTCCAATCTCTACAACATGAATACCGGGAAATACGACCCACAGCTTACGCGCTGGCTCGGTATCAGCGAAATTGACGGCGCCCTGCCGCCAATTGTCGGTTCAGCAGAAATTTGCGGGGAAATCACCGCTCAGGCAGCCGCCCTTACCGGTCTCGCGGCGGGTACACCCGTCGTGGGTGGACTGTTTGATGTGGTTTCCACCGCAGTCTGCGCCGGGCTGCAAGACCAACACACGCTAAATGCCGTGATGGGCACCTGGGCCGTCACCAGCGGGATCGCCAGTGCGCTTCGCGACAACGAACCTTTCCCGTACGTCTATGGCCGTTACGTGCACCCGCAGCAGTACATCGTTCACGAAGCCAGCCCCACCTCGTCCGGCAACCTTGAGTGGCTCACCGCACAGTGGGGCGATATGTCATTCGATGAGATCAACCAGGCTGTTTCCAGCCTGCCGAAAGCGGAAAGCGATCTGTTCTTCCTGCCGTTCCTCTACGGCAGCAACGCCGGGCTGGAGATGACCAGCGGTTTCTACGGCATGCAGGCGCTACACACCCGCGCGCACCTGCTGCAGGCGGTTTACGAAGGCGTGGTGTTCAGCCACATGACCCACCTCAACCGCATGCTCGAACGCTTTACCCAGGTGCAGGCACTGCGCGTGACGGGTGGTCCAACCCATTCGGACGAGTGGATGCAAATGCTCGCCGACGTCAGCGGGCTGGCCATTGAACTGCCGCAGGTGGAAGAGACCGGCTGTTCCGGCGCGGCGCTGGCGGCGATGGTGGGTACCGGTGTGTTCACCGACTTCCACTCAGCGCAGCGCGCGCTCAAACATGACATCCGGGTGATTGAGCCGGACATGCGCGCCCATGCGGCCTACCAGCGCAAATATCACCGTTACCAGCTACTGATTTCAGCACTACAGGGCTATCACGCCCGTGTTAAGGAGTACGACCTATGAGCCGACCATTACTGCAGCTGGCGCTCGACCACACTTCACTGCA
Organism: Enterobacter sp. KB-221C9; assembly: GCF_041320715.1. NCBI lineage: Bacteria > Pseudomonadati > Pseudomonadota > Gammaproteobacteria > Enterobacterales > Enterobacteriaceae > Enterobacter > Enterobacter sp. KB-221C9. The sequence continues at coordinate 242,186 of NZ_JBGIWG010000007.1, read as the reverse complement.
GGCCGCGCAGCGCGACGTCGCCACGCTTGCAGATCACGTCGATATCGTCGAAGCGGGCACCATTTTGTGCCTGACCGAAGGGCTGAACGCCGTGCGCGCCCTGCGCGAGCAGTGCCCGGATAAGATCGTCGTTGCGGACTGGAAAGTGGCCGACGCCGGAGAAACGCTGGCAGAACAGGCGTTTGGCGCGGGCGCGAACTGGATGACCATCATCTGCGCCGCGCCGCTGGCCACCGTTGAACGAGGCCACGAGGTGGCACTGCGCTGCGGGGGAGAAATCCAGATAGAACTCTTTGGTAACTGGACGCTGGACGACGCGCGCGCATGGCATCGCGTCGGCGTGAAGCAGGCAATCTACCACCGCGGGCGCGACGCGCAGGCGAGCGGTCAGCAGTGGGGCGAAGCAGATCTCGCGAAAATGAAAGCGCTCTCCGACATCGGTTTACAGCTTTCAATTACCGGCGGCATCACCCCCGCCGATCTGCCGCTCTTTAAGCAGATCAACGTTAAAGCCTTTATTGCCGGGCGCGCGCTGGCAGGCGCCGCTAATCCGCCGCAGGTGGCGCAGGCATTCCATTCGCAAATTCGCGACATCTGGGGAGCGTAACCATGCGTCAACATCCGTTAGGGATTTACGAAAAAGCGCTGCCGAAAGATCTCTCCTGGCCGGAACGCCTGGTACTGGCGAAAAGCTGCGGGTTCGATTTTGTAGAGATGTCGGTTGATGAAACCGACGAGCGATTATCACGCCTCGACTGGAGCACCACGCAGCGTGCCTCTCTGGTTGAAGCGATGCTGGAAACCGGTGTGGCAATCCCGTCCATGTGCTTGTCTGCCCACCGTCGCTTCCCGTTTGGCAGCCGCGATGAAACCGTGCGCGAACGCGCCCGCGAGATCATGACCAAAGCCATCAGGCTGGCGCGTGACTTGGGCATTCGCACCATCCAGCTTGCCGGGTATGACGTCTATTACGAAGAGCACGATGAAGGGACGCAGCAGCGTTTTGCCGACGGGCTGGCGTGGGCGGTAGAGCGGGCCGCCGCCGCGCAGGTGATGCTGGCGGTGGAGATCATGGACACCGCGTTTATGAACTCCATCAGCAAATGGAAAAAGTGGGACTATATGCTCGCCTCGCCGTGGTTCAGCGTTTACCCGGACGTTGGCAACCTGAGCGCGTGGGGCAACGACGTCACCGCCGAGCTGACGCTGGGCATTGACCGCATTGCGGCTATACACCTGAAAGATACCCAACCCGTCACCGCGCAAAGTCCCGGGCAGTTCCGCGACGTGCCGTTTGGTGAGGGCTGCGTCGATTTTGTCGGCGTGTTTAACACGCTGAATAAGCTGAACTATCGCGGCGCGTTTCTGATTGAAATGTGGACTGAAAAAGCAAAAGAGCCGGTGCTGGAAATCATCCAGGCGCGCCGCTGGATTGAAGCCCGAATGCAGGAAGGAGGCATGACATGTTAGAACAACTCAAAGCCGAGGTGCTGGCAGCAAACCTGGCGCTGCCCGCCCACCAGCTGGTGACCTTTACCTGGGGCAACGTCAGCGCGGTTGACCGCGAAAGCGGCATGATGGTGATCAAGCCCTCCGGCGTGGAGTACGACGTGATGACGGCGGAGGATATGGTGGTGGTGAATATCGCCACGGGTCAGGTTGTCGAGGGTAATAAAAAACCCTCTTCAGACACGCCCACCCATCTTGCGCTGTACCGTCGCTACCCGGAGATTGGCGGCATCGTGCATACCCATTCTCGCCACGCCACCATCTGGTCGCAGGCGGGGCAGGATTTACCCGCCTGGGGCACAACGCACGCGGACTATTTCTACGGAACCATTCCCTGCACGCGCCTGATGACCACGGCAGAGATTGCCGGGGAATATGAATACCAGACGGGTGAAGTGATCATCAAAACCTTCGAGGAGCGCGATCTCAGCCCGATGCAGATCCCGGCTGTGCTGGTCCACTCCCACGGCCCGTTCGCCTGGGGTAAAGACGCTGCCGATGCGGTCCACAATGCCGTCGTGCTGGAAGAGTGCGCGTACATGGGCCTGTTCTCACGCCAGCTCGCACCGCAGTTACCGGTTATGCAGCAGGAGCTGCTCGACAAGCATTATCTGCGCAAGCACGGGGCGAATGCCTATTACGGCCAGTGATCGGCCGGAATTGATATGCTCTTTACAGTACCGCCGTTTCCAGACGGCGGGTGTTAGCCACGTTTGTTTGAAAAGGCCTATCGGGGTTGGGTAAATCGTGGAGAAAAGGAAATACGGACTTGATGGAAATAAAGCATAAACAAAGGAAATAAAACATAACGATATATATAATATACTTAATAAACTCGATAGCATCGCGCTTATTTATCTGTTTTCAGTTTAACGAGTCTGTGATCTAAACCTCGGAAATATTTTTTTGCTGCTAATTACTTCTGGCTAGCATTGAATGACATGCATTTTAATGCTATTCCATCAAGACACACAGTAGAAAAATAAGGGTATCCAATGGAATTTACAGAAAGATTAAATGCATTATCTACTAAAATCAGACAACAAATTGAAGTAATCAATACCGAAGAAGCAACAAAAACTGCATTTGTGATGCCTTTTATTCATAATGTTTTAGGTTACGATGTTTTTGATCCCTCTGAAGTCACACCCGAATTTGTATGTGATATAGGCACTAAAAAGGGCGAGAAAATTGACTATGCAATAATGAAAAATAATGATGTACAGATACTTATTGAATGTAAAAAAATTGGTGAGCCGTTAAATATAAACCATGCATCGCAGCTTTTTAGATACTTTCACGTTACAAATGCACGGATATCAATCTTAACAAACGGGCAAATATATAGATTTTATACCGATCTTGATGCACCTAATAAGATGGATGAGAAACCATTTTTGGAAGTCGACCTACTTGATATTGATGAAAATGTTGTCCCTGAACTAAAAAAATTGACAAAATCATCATTTGATCTTGAATCAATTATTAATGCTGCTGGAGAATTGAAATACGTCAGTCAGATTAAAAGAATACTACATTCACAACTTAACAATCCTGAGGACGACTTCGTTAAATTCTTTGCATCCAGAGTATATGACGGGATGCTAACCCAAAAAGTAAGAGAATCTTTTCTAAATCTTACGAAAAAGGCCGCAAGCCAGTACATAAATGATCAAGTTAATGAGAGACTTAAATCAGCTATTACTGGTATTACTCCAACCCCCATCGAACCTCCAATAGAAACACAGCCTCTCGAAGAAGATGATCATAAAGATGAAAATGATATCGTTACAACTTTAGAAGAGTTAGAAGGTTTTCATATTGTAAAAGCAATTACTCGGACGGTACTGGAGGCTCCTCGCATAACCCATAGAGACACAAAGAGTTATTGTGGAATCCTTGTAGACGATAACAACCGCAAACCTCTTTGCCGATTGCATTTTAATCGCTCACAAAAATACATCGGTCTTTTCGATATAGAAAAAAACGAAACGCGCCACCCCATAGCCACAGTAGATGATATTTATTCCTTTGCCGATATTCTGAAAGCAACCGCAGCTCTCTATAGTTAATCTTTACCTAGGCAGCACGCGACGTGCTGCCTCAGCCAGAAATGCGCTTCGATTACCAAACTGAGGATGCTCGCTGACAAAAGAATCAATTTTTACCAGCAAACGTCGAGGCATCGTGATGTTGATACGCTCGGCCCTGCCGTCGAACTGTTTCATATTAATATCTACCAACAGCCATTGCCCGCCTGTGAAATCCTCAGGACGACTTTCCAGATGCGCTTCCACATTACCCGGAAGAGGCAGTGCATCATCCATTTCAAATAGCGCTTCGAAGTGCGCTGTGAGCGCATCACGTGCATCCTGAAAAGCGTCGTCCAGGGAATCACCTGCAAAAAAACAGCCTGGAACATCAGGGAAAAAGCCGCTGGCGCTACCGTCGGAGTCAGAATGAATGTAAGCCGGATAAAACATAACTACTCCTAATATCAGTGTTTAATTCCCGCCTGTCGCCAGATCTGGGCGAGAGTGCCCGGTTTAATATCCTTCTTAGGATGTGGGACAGTAACCAGCCCTTTCTGTTCGGGATGGCGAAACTGATGATGGCTTCCTTTCGTTCTGACACATTTCCAGCCATGGCTGATCAGAACAGTAATGACATCCGCACTTTTCACATCCCAATCCTTCCATGATTATACACATGATACACACCTTTGCTATCGGGTCGAATCACATTAGCGTATAAGGAACATCAGTGCAGCCGTGTTTTGGCGGAACAGGAAGAAGCATCGAGAAATGAAAAAGGAATACGTTGTATTGCAGATAAAAATGCAGGCACGATCGTAGGCCGGGTAAGGCGAAGCCGCCACCCGGCTTTACCGCATCAGAAACGCCAGGTCAGGCCGGTCATCAGCGCGAAGCTGTCGTCACGGTCGATCATCGGGCTGTTCTTCACGTCGTCAGGCAACACGGTGTAGACCGCGCTGGCGTTGAGGTACAGCTTCTGGGTTAACTGATATTTAGCCGCCAGGCCGACGTATGGCGACCAGCTGTCACCGGCGGTGTATTGATCCAGTCCTGAACGGCGAGACTCGCTGCCGGATACGCCGTAGTAGTAGTCGTTATAGCTTTCGTCGCTGTAGAACACACCAACAGAAGGCGTCAGGGTCAGGCGCTCCATTCTGATCGGACGGAAGTACGATACCTCGCCCACCACGCCACCGCTTTCATCCGTGGCATCACCCGAGACCGCCACTTTCAGCGAACCCCAGCTTTCATGGCGGTAGTACGCGCCGCCGAGGAAGGCTGACGCTTTACGCTCATCAAGCTGCTTCATCTGATGGTCATCGTTGTCATCAGGATCGAAATGCAGCGGCATCCACGACGCGGTCAGGCTGAATTCATTTTTTGCGTCTTTCCACAGGATCCACCCGCCGGTGGTCTGGCGAACGTAAAAGCGATCGCCTTCGTAGCTAATTAACGGTACTGCGGTCGTATTTTCGTTATAGCCTTTGTAAGGAGACTCATTAAATACAGCCCCCGCTCCAAGTGAAAAGTCTCCGGCCATTGCTGAGGATGTTGCAAATAACGCGGCAGCGATGAGTAAATTGTATTTAATAGTCATTACATGTAATCCATTAAAATGCCAAACAAGCGAGGCGCATAATAATGGTTACAAATTTGCCAATGCAACGCTGCGGTTTATATAATATTATATATAAAATCATATAGATGGGTGCGCATGATGAATAAATTACAGCTAAAGCCTCGCGAATTAAAAATTATATCCGTCATCGCAGCCACCCACAGCATTGGTGATGCCGCCGCCCTGCTGGGCATGGCGCAGGCCAACGTCAGTAAATATCTGTCTGATTTTGAAACGCGGGTTGGACTAAAGGTTTTTGAACGCACCACGCGGCAACTGGCCCTTACCCAGTTTGGTGAAGCGTTACTCCCTTACGTTAATGCCACGCTGGATAAGAACAGTCAACTCGTTAATTTCATTGCTGATTATAAGCATGAAAAGCGCGGAAGGGTCACAATCTATGCCCCCACAGGTATCGTGACTTATCTCGCGCGCCACGTGATTCATCAGATAGAAGATATCGGTGACATTCGCATCTCCATGAAAACCTACAACCTGGACCGGAATGAGTTTTCAGAAGGCGTTTCCTTTCCCGATGACTGCGATATTTTAATTACTTATGCGCAACCGAAAGACGAAAGCCTGGTCGCCAGCGTGTTGACAAAATATTCCGTAACGGCGTTCGCAACCGTTGAGTATTTAAATAAAAATCCCTTAACGGGACCTGAAGATTTAATTAACCACTCCTGCATTCTCATTGACTCCATGCTGGTCGATGATGCAAACATCTGGCGTTTCCGCGTGCACGGCAGTGATGATGTGCATGACTACCGTGTGACCGGTAATTATATTTGCGACAATACGCAGACGGCCCTGGAGCTGGCAAGAAATAATCTTGGGATTGTTTTTGCACCCAAAGAGAGTCTAAAGAAAGAATTAACAAACGGGATGCTGGTCCCCTGCTTCCCGCATCAGGAAGAGTGGTGGCTCGATCTGACGGCTATCTTCCGCAAACGCGAATACCAGCCCTGGCGGGTACAATACGTTCTGGATGGCGTTCTGAACTGCCTGCGCCAGCAAATTGCTCAGGCCGTCCATGGACGGCCTGAGATGGGTGATTAGAACAGCCCCAGCGGTTTATCGGAGTAGCTGACCAGCAGACATTTGGTCTGCTGGTAATGCTCCAGCATCATCTTGTGGGTTTCACGCCCGATGCCCGACTGCTTATAACCGCCAAATGCCGCGTGCGCCGGATAGGCGTGGTAGCAGTTGGTCCAGACGCGCCCGGCCTGAATGCCTCTGCCCATTTTATAGGCCAGATTACCGTTGCGGCTCCAGACGCCTGCTCCCAGGCCATACGGCGTGTCGTTAGCAATCTCCAGCGCCTCCTCCATGGTTTTGAAGGTGGTCACGGCCAGCACCGGTCCGAAAATTTCCTCCTGGAAGACGCGCATGTTGTTCTGACCGAACAGGATCGTCGGCTCAAGGTAATACCCTTCCTGCAGATCCCCTCCCAGCACTTTACGACGACCGCCGGTCAGAATATCCGCCCCTTCTTTCTTGCCGATATCAATGTAGTTGAGGATGGTTTCCAGCTGGCCGTGCGAGACCTGCGCGCCCATCTGCGTAACGTTATCGAGCGGGTTACCGCTGCGGATAGACTCAACGCGGCGAATGGCCCGCTCCATAAAGCGCTCATAGATGGACTCCTGCACCAGCGCGCGGCTTGGGCAGGTGCAGACTTCCCCCTGGTTAAACGCAAACAGCGCAAACCCTTCCAGGGCTTTATCGAAGAAGGCATCCTCTTCCTCCATCACGTCCGCGAAGAAGATGTTCGGGGATTTCCCGCCCAGCTCCAGGGTCACCGGAATAATGTTCTGCGTGGCGTACTGCATGATCTGCTGGCCCACTTCCGTCGACCCGGTAAACGCCACTTTGGCGATCCGTTTCGAGGTAGCAAGATATTCTCCTATCTCACCGCCCGCACCGTTGACCACGTTAATCACGCCCGGCGGCAGAAGATCGCCAACGATTTCCATCAGCAGCAGCACCGAGAGCGGGGTCAGACGCGCCGGTTTCAGCACAATGCAGTTCCCGGCCGCCAGCGCGGGCGCCATTTTCCAGCTCGCCATCAGCAGCGGGAAGTTCCACGGAATGATTTGCCCGACGACGCCCAGCGGTTCGTGGAAGTGATACGCCACGGTGTCGCTGTCTACCTCGCTTATTCCGCCCTCCTGGGCGCGAATACAGGAGGCAAAATAGCGGAAATGGTCGATGGCCAGCGGCACGTCTGCCGCCATCGTTTCCCGGATCGGCTTGCCGTTATCCCAGGTTTCCGCCGTCGCCAGCAGCTCCAGATTCTGCTCCATCCGGTCGGCGATTTTGAACAAAATGGCCGCGCGGTCCTGAACGGAGGTATGGCCCCATTTATCTTTCGCTTTGTGCGCCGCATCCAGGGCCAGATCGATATCGCGCTTGCCGGAGCTGGCTATCTCGCACAGCGGCTGGCCGGTAACGGGGGTCAGGTTGGAATAGTATTCGCCGTCGACGGGAGCAACCCAGTCGCCGCCAATGAAGTTGTCATAACGAGGCTTCAGCTTGAGGGGAAAACCATACTCGCCGGGCTGGATACGCGATGAGGGAGGATTGTTTGTCATGACCGTCTCCTTGCTGTTGGTGTACAACAAGGGTAGTTCCGGCTGGCGATTTTCTCGCCAACCGGTAACTGCGTTTACGACGGGGGTCACATCGCGGCGTGGTAAATCGCCATGATCTCATCATGAGTTGCCTGAACAGGGTTTGTGAACCCGCAGGCATCTTTCAGTGCGTTAGTGGCAAGTACCGGAATATCTTCCTCTTTGACGTTCAAGTCGCGAAGACCTGCCGGGATATTCACCTTACGTGCCAGCGCGCGGATCTCAACGATACAGGCCTGTGCGCCCTGCTCTTCGGTCATTTTGCTCACGTCAACGCCCATGGCTTTTGCGCAGTCGCGCAGACGGGCTGCCGCCACTTTACTGTTAAACACCTGAACGTGCGGCAGCAGTACCGCATTACATACGCCGTGTGGAAGGTCGTAAAAACCACCTAGCTGATGCGCCATCGCGTGTACGTAGCCTAAGGAAGCGTTGTTAAACGCCATGCCAGCGAGGAATTGTGCATAGGCCATCGCCTCGCGTGCCCGCGCATTACTGCCTTCTTCAACAGCATGCACCAGATTTTCGCTGATCATCGTCACTGCTTTAAGGGCACAGGCATCCGTAATCGGTGTAGCTGCCACGGAAACATAGGCTTCAATCGCGTGGGTCAGGGCATCCATGCCGGTTGCCGCCGTTAGCGATGCAGGCATCCCTGCCATTAGAGAAGAATCGTTGACGGACAGAACCGGTGTGACATGTTTATCCACAATAGCCATTTTAATATGGCGCGCCTCATCGGTAATAATACAGAAGCGTGTCATTTCAGAGGCTGTACCGGCGGTAGTATTAATGGCAATCATTGGCAATTGCGGTTTTGCCGAGCGATCAACACCCTCATAGTCACGGATATCGCCGCCATTAGCGGCCACCAGTGCAATACCTTTTGCACAGTCATGTGGCGACCCGCCGCCCAGTGATATAACGCAGTCACAGTGGTTGCTCTTTAATATTTCCAGACCAGCAGCAACGTTTGCCGTTGTTGGATTCGGATGTGTGCCATCGTAGACCACACTGGAAATATCGCGCTCCTTAAGCGCGTTTTGGATATCAGTAACCATACCCAGTTTGCTCAGCATCGCGTCGGTGACAATCAGCGCGCGGCGCCATCCGTAGTCGCGCATGGTATCCATCGCGGAGGATAATGAATCAGAACCAATAATATTCACGGAAGGAATATAAAATACGGATGCAGCCATAATAAATCCTCAAAGAGATATAAACTATCGGCAGCATACGGAAAATATTATTTTAAAAATATGATCAAAAACCTGTTTTTGCGTACACTCTCGCAGGTTTAAAAAATTAAATCTGCGAAAGTGTTAATTAATATATAAATCTATTCCAATCGATTCTTATTCTGTATCAATCCCGGTTTTCGTTTCAGGAAATAATAATGAATCGCGCAATAAATGATCGTTACCGCGACGGCGGGTAAATCCAATCCGATTAAAATATTCCAGAATTTGAATCGCCAGCTTGCGGCCCACGTTCAGCCGGTCGCGGAAATCGGCTGCGCAGGTTGAGCCCCTTTCCTGATCCAGCTCGCGGATCAGGTTGGCAAACGCCACAATGCGATCGTTACGGTAATAACGATCTTTCACGATCGCGACTATTAGCCCCTGCTGCGCCGCATGGCGCAATACCTGACGCATTTCCTGCTCGTCGGTGCTCGTTTCGCGGGCCAGATCGCGAACCCACCACGGCTCATCGCCAAACAGCGAGGCCACTTTTTGCCATACTGCTTCTTGCTCTGCGGTGAACCCGGCCTTGTGATCCGGCAGATGCAGCCAGCCGTGGTGGCTTTTGATCGCCCCGCTTTCGCGCATGTTTTCAATCAGCAGCAGCACCAGCGCATCGTCTTCCATCGGCAGCGCCATGCGTCGCAGGCGCTCGCGGCCCGGGCCTGGCTCATCCTGATGCTGCTCATGGTACGTCGCCAGCGTGTTCAGTATCTTACGCTGCCAGCGTGCAGCAACCGGAGCATTAAGCAGGCTATTTCCAGCCTGAATAAAGCCCGGCTGATGGGTCAGCTGGCGTAAGCCTTCCTCGCTCAGCTGGCGTGCCCATGCAAAATTACTCAGGCTCACCGCACCGCGATCGAGATGCACCCGCAGCGCGGCGTTATCATCGCTGGCCTGCGCCAGCGCTGCCAGCCACTGCAGATATTCAGGTTTACGCTTGCCGCGTCGCGGTGGATTCAGCGCGACGACCCGAGCCCCGGCCAGCGTTTCCCGCGCGGAAATATCACGCAGTACCAGACGATCGTTGTCTGCAAGCCAGAGCGGTGAATCGAATACCAGTTCAGCAAGGTCGTTTTCCAGCAGCGACACGCGCCCGGTGATATGGCTGGCCGCATGGTGAATATGCAGCGGCTGCCATTGGGTCAGGGGCACGTTTGTCCGCAGGGAGACAATGACGCGTTCAGACGGTTCTGGTGGGGCATCGGCCAGCAGCCAGTCGCCGCGGTTAAGCTGCTCTTTTTCCGCATCCCCGGCAATGTTCAGCGCGATCCGCTGCCCGGCATGAGCATGCTCTGCGGGCTGGTTTTGCGCATGTAAGCCGCGCACGCGCATCGGTTTGTTAACGCCCGTCAGCCACAGGCTATCCCCCACTTTTACTTCACCGCTCAGCGCCGTACCGGTAACCACCAGACCCGCGCCTTTGACGGTAAACGCCCGGTCAATTGCCAGACGGAAGCGGTGATGGCTGGCGTGGTCACGCGACGAAAGTTGCCGTAAGTGGTGGCGAAGTTCATCGATACCACGCCCTTCTGTCGCCACGGTGACAAAAAGCGGAGCATCATCAAAACCATATTCCCGCAAGGTCGCCTGTACCGTTTCGCGCACCTCGCTGACGCGTGCGTCATCCACGCGATCGGCTTTGGTCAGCGCCACGGTCAGCTGCGGGTTGCCGGTCAGCTGCAGGATCGCCAGGTGCTCACGGGTTTGTGCCATAACGCCATCATCGCAGGCCACCACCAGCAGGGCATGATCGATGCCCCCCACGCCCGCCAGCATATTAGACAGAAACTTTTCATGCCCCGGAACATCTATAAAACCCAGTACGCGGCCATCAGGCTGGGGCCAGTAGGCATAGCCCAGATCGATGGTCATGCCGCGCTTTTTCTCTTCCGGCAGGCGGTCGGCGTTTATACCGGTAATCGCCTGCAGTAACGTGGTTTTTCCGTGGTCGACATGACCGGCGGTGGCAATAATCATTTCAACAACATCTCCAGAAATCGCTCTTCATCTTCAAGGCAGCGCAGATCCAGCCACATTCGGCCATCGTAAATCCGCCCGATAACCGGCGCAGGCAGGCCACGCCAGCGCGACGACAGAGCTTCGAGGTGGCTGCCGCGCCCGTCACGCGAGGTGAACGTGAGCGCTTCACTCGGCAGCCTGTCCGCCGGCAGCGAACCGCTGCCAATCTGCGACTGGCAGGGTTCAATGCGAACGTCAAAATCGGGGTAGTGTGGGGCAATGCGCGGCAGCAGTAATTCGGCCTGGGCGCGAATCGAGGCGGCATCGCGGCTTAACAAACGCAGCGTGGGCAGGCGGTCGGCCAGTTTCTCCGGGTGGAGAAAGAGCCGCAGCGTCGCGTCCAGCGCGGCAAGCGTCATTTTATCGGCTCGCAGGGCGCGCTTGAGCGGATGCTGCTGCAGCTTCGCAATCAGCTCGCGCTTGCCGACGATAATCCCGGCCTGCGGCCCGCCCAGCAGCTTGTCGCCGGAAAAGCTGACCAGGCTAACGCCCGCGGCAATCATCTCTTGCGGCATTGGCTCTTTCGGCAGCCCGTACAGGCTCAGATCCACCAGCGAACCGCTGCCGAGATCGGCAATCACCGGTATATTCAGCTCGCGGCCCATCGCCGCCAGCTCCGCCTCTTCAACAGTTTTGGTAAAGCCTTCAATATGGTAATTGCTGGTGTGGACCTTCATCAGCAAGGCGGTATTTTCATTCACCGCCGCGCGATAATCTTTCGCATGGGTACGGTTGGTGGTGCCCACTTCATGTAGCGTGCAGCCCGCCTGGCGCATCACGTCCGGAATGCGAAACGCCCCGCCAATCTCCACCAGCTCGCCGCGGGACACCACCACCTCTTTGCCGCTGGCGGTGGCCGCCAGCATCAGCAGTACCGCTGCGGCGTTGTTATTCACAATGCAGGCATCTTCCGCGCCGGTCAGCTGGCACAGCAGGTCCGCCAGCGCCCGGTCACGATGCCCGCGTCCGGCGTCGTCCAGATCGTACTCCAGCGTCACGGGCGCTCGCATGGCCTGTGCGACCGCCGCAATAGCCTCTTCCGCCTGCTGCGCGCGGCCCAGATTGGTATGCAGTACGGTACCGGTCAGGTTAATCACCGGGCGTAATGCGCTTTGCGCTTTCTCGTCCAGCCGGTATTCAACTTCCTGCTCCCACGCCGTGCACCAGTCGGGCAAGGCGTTTTCTGACTGAATAGCGCATCGGGCTTCGTCCTGAAGCAGGCGTAACATCTCCACCGTCGCGGTATGGCCGAAGCGCTCAACAACAGCATGCATGCGGGGCTCGCGAAGGAGACGGTCGGTAGCGGGGATCTGGCTGTACAGCGAATGATGAGTAGTCATGAAAGCGCCTGGCGAGTAAATATCTTCCCCCCTCCCGACGGGAGAGGGAGTTAACATGTGGAGGGATTGTACCGCCTCCGACGCCGAAGTGTTATAACCCGCGTCAAGCCTTTGGCGGTTCGGTCCGGGCAAAGCTCTCGCGGCTAAAAAGCGTGTCTGCCAGTTTCACCAGCAGCGGACGGTCGACGCACCAGCCAGGGGAAACGCGGCGGAAGTTGAGATAGCCGATGGCGCAGGCGATGGCGATGGTTGCCAGGTTCAGGCTGTCGGCTTGAATCTTTCCCTCCTGGATTAGCTGTTCGCACCTGTCCAGGCTGCGGCTGATTTTTTCCCGCTGGCGTAACAGCTCCGTTTCCGACTGCTGGGCGGCGGGCCTTGCCTGTTCACGCACGGAGGTTAACGCCGCATCCATAATGCCATCGGCCAGGGCTTCGATTTGCTTCACTGCCAGCGCCGCTTTTGGGTCAGCCGGCAGCATTGCCGGGGCAACGCCCAGCAGCTCGATATACTCCGCAATAATCGGGGAATCGAACCAGTATTCGCCCTCGTCCGTCACCAGCGCCGGAACTTTCCCCAGCGGGTTGTACTGCGCGACGCCGTTTTCAGCGTTGTAGGGCTGTTCATTGATGAATTCAAACTCAATCCCTTTCTCCAGCAGGAGAATCGAGATCTTTCGCACGAAGGGACTGGTGTAGCTACCGATGAGTTTCATTGCCTGATCCTTGATGCCGGAAAAAGGTCAGTATGGATCAAGCGATGAAAAAAGGGCAGGTATGCGTGTCGCATTCCTGCCCTGGAAGGATTAGTGATCGAGGTAGAGGTAGTGCATCCAGCTGGTCATACGGAGCAGCACTTTACGCATCACCGAGACGTGGGCGAAATGGTCCGAGTAGACCGCCACCTGGGCATAGATACCGTCTGGCAGCGCTTCGACTTCCGCATTCGGATCCAGTTCGATAGTGCCCAACACGCCATCCGTTCCGGGCACGACCGTCAGCGACTGCAGCGCACCCTGCGCCTGATAGGTTCCCCCCGGCACCACCGGCAGGATCGCGGTGAGCTTCCCGGAGAACACCTGGCCCGGCAGCGCGTTAAACACCACTTCCGCTTCATCACCCGGCTTCAGACGCAGCAGCGAGTTCTGACGGAACTGAGCCACGATCAGACGCTTCTGTTCAGGAATAAAGACCATCACCGGGCGCAGAGGCAGCGCGGCGGCATACGTTCCCGGACGGATCAGCACCTGGGTGATGTAACCATCGCTTGGCGCACGTACCACGGTCTGATCCAGGTTGTATTTGGCTTCGGCAAGCTGAGCGCGTAAGGAGGCAATCTGCGACTGCTCGCCGTTCACCATGCTGTCCAACTGGCTTTGAATCTGCGTCTGTTCAGCAACGGAGCCTTTTACCAGCGCATCCTGCGCGAGATAGTTCTGCCGCGCGTTGTCAATATCGCTTTCAGAGAACGGGTTCACCTTCGCCTGGCTGCCTTTCAGGTAGCGCTGATAATCTTTATACAGGCGGTCACGCTCTGCGGAGACGCGCGTCGTATTGGCGACGGCCTCCACCAGCTGCGCTTTCAGATTGTCGATATTGTGCGTCGCGGTCACCAGGTCTGCCTGGAGTCTGTCGACGCGCGCCTGGTAGCGGCCTGGATCAAGTTTAAATAACACTTCGCCTTTTTTAATAAGCTGGTTATTTTTATCGGTCACTTCACTGACCACCCCGGTAACCTGCGGCGTAATCGGAATAGAAATAACCGCTTTTTGCGCCGTAAAAGTATACGGGTGGTTATAATTCATTAACAGAATAAGACCGGCAACAATAAACACCCCACCTAATGTCGCGGTGGCAAGCGTCCACTGGTTTACCGGAATACGGAATATTTTAAAAATCACCCAGGCAAATGCCACATAGGTCAAAATAATTAACAGATCCATGATTAGCGCTCCAGCGTGTTCTTATCAGCAGCTGGCTTAACCGCGGCCAGCTTTTGTTCGAGTTCCGCCACGCGTTTGGCGAGCGCATCCATGCCCGGGACCTCATCAGGCTTTGTGATGTGGTTCTGCATACCCCAGCCGCGATCTTCACGGTACAGCGTGGCCCAAATCCACAGGAACGGCCAGATGGCATGGAGCGTAAACAGGCTAATCCAGCCTGCCGTATGAATCGCATCGGCATGGGGATGGTTACGCTTTTTGGCCATATTATAAGGGATATCATGAATGGCGATGATTCCGTAAAAGAGAACCAGAAATACAAAAATCAATACGCCCAGCGCAAAATAGTTGAGAAACATATTCTCCTCACTTAAACAACGTCAACTCATTAAATTAATATAACGGTATGCAACCTAATTAATTTTTATAAGCACGGGGTTGTGCTTACTATTTCCGAGCCGGGGAGTATGGGTTTTTATAATATCTCCATGCAAGTTTATAAGCGTGTCAAAATATATCCTGAATAATAATAGACTTAACCTTACAATATGAGCGTAATCCACCTTTTAACTTTTCGCCATACCACACATAAAAAGTGGTTTTTTAGCTTAACGTGTCGTGCTAGGTCATCCTGACGCCGAATTGCCAGGCAGAGTTTGCCGCCGATCGCAGCAGGAGAAATCTGCATAAAAATATTTTGTGAAATCAGTCACAATCCGGAAACAAACACACAAAATCAAAACGTGAACACCATCACAGAAAAGGGTGGTTTTTGCTTTATTTCTCGCCATCGTATTTTTTTTGTCCATCCGTTTTGTGATTCAGATCACCTCATTGATATCCACACCCCCTACATTTACGTGATGCGCGTCACACAAATTTCCACTGTCTGGACAGTTGAACGATTCAGTGCCAGATTTCACAGCATCAGAACAGGGTCCGGCTACCTCTGCCGCCTCATTAACAATAAACCTCGGGCCGCAAGCCTAAGCGCAAACAGAAGAAGGGGTGTTTTATGTCATCCGATTTCAAGATCAAAGTTCAAAGCTTTGGTCGTTTCCTCAGCAACATGGTGATGCCAAATATCGGCGCGTTTATCGCGTGGGGTATCATCACTGCATTGTTCATTCCGACAGGGTGGTTGCCTAACGAAACGCTGGCGAAACTTGTTGGCCCAATGATTACCTATCTGCTGCCGCTGCTCATCGGTTTCACCGGTGGTCGTCTGGTGGGCGGTGACCGTGGTGGCGTAGTGGGTGCCATCACGACCATGGGTGTTATCGTCGGTGCGGATATGCCGATGTTCCTCGGTGCAATGATTGCCGGTCCTCTGGGCGGCTGGGCGATTAAGAAATTCGACGTCTGGGTTGATGGTAAGATCAAATCCGGCTTCGAAATGCTGGTGAACAACTTCTCTGCGGGCATCATCGGGATGATCCTCGCGATTCTGGCGTTCATGGGCATTGGCCCTGCGGTTGAAGTGCTGTCCAAAATTCTGGCGGCAGGCGTTAACTTCATGGTTGCGCACGACATGCTGCCGCTGGCGTCTATCTTCGTAGAACCGGCGAAAATCCTGTTCCTCAACAACGCCATCAACCACGGTATCTTCTCGCCGCTGGGTATTCAGCAGTCTCACGATCTCGGCAAGTCCATCTTCTTCCTGATTGAAGCGAACCCGGGTCCGGGTATGGGCGTTCTGCTGGCGTACATGTTCTTTGGTCGCGGCAGCGCGAAGCAGTCTGCTGGCGGTGCGGCAATCATTCACTTCCTGGGCGGTATTCACGAAATTTACTTCCCGTACGTGCTGATGAACCCACGTCTGATCCTGGCCGTTATCCTTGGCGGTATGACCGGCGTGTTCACCCTGAGCGTGCTGGGCGGCGGTCTGGTGTCTCCGGCCTCTCCAGGTTCTATCCTGGCGGTACTGGCGATGACGCCAAAAGGGGCGTACTTCGCGAACATCGCGGCGATCTGTGCGGCGATGGCGGTCTCCTTCGTGGTCTCTTCTATCCTGCTGAAAACCAGCAAAGTGAAAGAAGACGATGATATTGAAGCGGCGACCCGTCGTATGCACGACATGAAAGCCGAATCCAAAGGCGCAACCCCACTGACCGCGGGCGATGTCTCTAACGACCTGAGCCACGTGCGTAAAATCATCGTTGCCTGTGATGCCGGTATGGGTTCCAGCGCAATGGGTGCAGGCGTGCTGCGTAAGAAAGTGCAGGATGCGGGCCTGACCAACATCTCCGTGACCAACAGCGCCATTAACAGCCTGCCGCCGGACGTTGACCTGGTCATCACGCACCGCGACCTGACCGAACGCGCCATGCGCCAGGTACCGCAGGCACAGCACATCTCGCTGACCAACTTCCTCGACAGCGGCCTTTACACCAGCCTGACCGAACGTCTGGTTGCGGCGCAGCGTCACGAAGACAACGAAGTGAAAGTGCGCTCCAGCCTGCAGGACAGCTTTGACGAGAGCAACGCCCACCTGTTCAAACTGGGTGCGGAAAACATCTTCCTCGGTCGTACAGCGGCAACCAAAGAAGAAGCGATTCGCTTTGCCGGTGAGCAGCTGGTGAAAGGCGGCTACGTTCAGCCTGAATACGTTGACGCGATGCTGGAACGCGAAAAGCTGACGCCAACCTACCTGGGCGAATCCATCGCGGTGCCGCACGGTACGGTTGAAGCGAAAGATCGCGTCCTGAAAACCGGCGTCGTATTCTGTCAGTATCCGCAGGGCGTGCGCTTCGGCGAAGAAGAAGACGACATCGCCCGACTGGTGATTGGTATCGCCGCTCGCAACAACGAGCACATTCAGGTGATTACCAGCCTGACCAACGCGCTGGACGATGAGTCTGTTATCGAGCGTCTGGCACAGACTGAAAGCGTTGAAGAAGTTCTGGCACTGCTCAACAAATAACGGTACTCCTCCCTCTCCCCCATGGGGAGAGGGCTAGGGTGAGGGGATACGTTCCTCACCCCAGCCCTCTCGGGTAAAAACATTGATGAAGGTTAACACTATGAAAGCATTACATTTTGGCGCAGGTAATATCGGTCGTGGTTTTATCGGTAAACTGCTGGCAGACGCGGGCATTACGCTGACATTCGCCGATGTGAATCAGGTTGTCCTGGATGCCCTGAATGCGCGTCATAGCTATCAGGTACACGTAGTCGGTGAAAACGAGCAGGTTGAGACGGTATCCGGCGTCAACGCGGTCAGCAGCATCGGTGAAGACGTTATCGACCTTATCGCCAGCGTCGATCTGATCACGACTGCCGTGGGTCCGGTCGTCCTTGAGCGCATCGCTCCTGCGGTCGCGAAAGGCCTGGCAAAACGCAAAGCGCAGGGCATCGACACCCCGCTGAACATTATCGCCTGTGAAAACATGGTGCGCGGCACCACGCAACTGAAAGGCCACGTTCTTAACGCTGTTGCGGATGAAGACAAAGCCTGGGTTGAAGCGCACGTCGGGTTTGTGGATTCCGCCGTGGATCGCATCGTTCCGCCGTCTGAATCCGCCACCAACGACCCGCTGGAAGTGACCGTGGAAACCTTCAGCGAGTGGATCGTTGATAAAACCCAGTTTAAAGGCGCCCTGCCGACCATTCCGGGAATGGAATTAACCGATAACCTGATGGCATTTGTCGAACGCAAACTCTTCACGCTGAACACCGGGCATGCTATAACCGCGTACCTCGGAAAATTGGCCGGTCATCAGACCATTCGTGACGCTATCCTCGATGAGAAGATCCGCGCGGTGGTAAAAGGGGCAATGGAAGAGAGCGGCGCGGTGCTGATCAAACGCTACGGTTTTGATGCTGATAAACACGCAGCATACATCCAGAAAATCCTCGGTCGCTTTGAAAACCCGTATCTGAAAGATGACGTTGAGCGCGTGGGCCGTCAGCCTCTGCGCAAACTGAGCGCGGGCGATCGCCTGATTAAGCCGCTGCTGGGCACGCTGGAATACGGCCTGCCGCACGCCAACCTGGTGAAAGGGATTGCCGCTGCGATGCACTACCGCAGCGAGCAGGACCCACAGGCGCAGGAACTGGCTCAGCTGATTGATAACAAAGGCGCACAGGCTGCGCTGGCGCAGATTTCCGGTCTGGACGCCAACAGCGACGTGGTTGTGGAGGCGGTTAACGCATACAACGCAACCAAATGATGCACAGTGAGGCGCAGGTTAACCTGCGCCCAGATAATAGATTGTCAGATATGCAGGCAATAATGGAACAAACCCAGGCCTTTGAAAATCGTGTGCTTGAGCGTCTGAATGCTGGCAAAACCGTACGAAGTTTCCTGATTGCCGCCGTCGAGCTGTTAACCGAGGCGGTAAATATCCTGGTGCTTCAGGTGTTTCGCAAAGACGACTACGCGGTAAAATATGCTGTAGAACCGTTACTGGACGGAGACGGACCGCTGGGCGATTTATCCGTGCGTCTGAAGCTGATTTATGGTCTTGGCGTGCTGAATCGGCAAGAGTATGAAGATGCGGAGCTGTTAATGGCGCTGCGCGAAGAACTCAATCATGACGGTAATGAGTACACCTTTACCGATGATGAGATCCTGGGGCCCTTCGGCGAGCTGCACTGCGTCACCGCGCTGCCCCCTGCTCCCCATTTTGATAACAGCGACCCTGAGCTCTACGCGATGCAAAAGCTGCGTTATCAACAGGTTGTCCGTTCCACCATGGTTCTCTCCCTGACTGAGCTGATTTCCCGAATCAGCTTAAAAAAAGCGTTTCAGAAGTAAGCCTGCTCACATTGGTGTATCCTTCCCTGTAAATTCCCCGTATTCAGAGTTATTTGTCATGAAAGAAGTCGAAAAGAACGAAATTAAACGCCTGAGCGACCGCCTGGATCTGATCCGCCACCAGATGGCTGGCCTGTCCCTGGTCGATTCCGCCGAGAAGTACGCCGAGCTGGAAAAAGAAGCCGCCACGCTGGAAACAGAAATCGAGCGCCTGCGCGAAGTGAAAGGTCAGAAGCTGAGCAAAGAAGCGCAGAAGCTGATGGACATGCCGCACCGCCGTGCGATCACCAAAAAAGAGCAGGCCGACATGGGCAAGCTGAAGAAAAGCGTCCGTGGTCTGGTGGTGGTACACCCGATGACCGAGCTTGGCCGCGAAATGGGCCTGAAAGAGATGACGGGCTTTTGTAAGACGGCGTTCTGATTTCATGCCGGGTGGCGCTGCGCTTACCCGGCCTACTCTTTTCCCCTTCGCGTGAATTGGTCCAACCAATAGCGCAATCAATCCTCCCCCGGTTCACAATTCCATTATTTCCGCTCACAAAACCATTGCTAGCTCATAACATCTGGTTAACCATTCATTGTCATTAACCCTACAACACAACATTGGCAGGACCACTTTTACACAGCCTGTGACGCAGAGTTGAGCGGAGACTCACCCGCAGCGCAGGCTGTCTGGTCCCCAGGAGACCTGCATGAGCCTCTGGCAACAAAACTACGACCCGGCCGGAAATATCTGGCTGTCGAGCCTGATCGCATCGCTTCCGATCCTGTTCT
Organism: Enterobacter sp. KB-221C9; assembly: GCF_041320715.1. NCBI lineage: Bacteria > Pseudomonadati > Pseudomonadota > Gammaproteobacteria > Enterobacterales > Enterobacteriaceae > Enterobacter > Enterobacter sp. KB-221C9. The sequence continues at coordinate 222,312 of NZ_JBGIWG010000007.1, read as the reverse complement.
TCTTCTTTGCGCTGATTAAGCTCAAGCTGAAGGGCTACCTCGCCGCGACGTATACCGTTGCTATCGCCCTGATGGTGGCGCTGTTCTTCTATAAAATGCCGGTCGATCGCGCGCTGGCCTCCGTCGTCTACGGTTTCTTCTACGGCCTGTGGCCGATTGCGTGGATCATCATCGCGGCGGTCTTTGTCTATAAAATCTCGGTGAAAACCGGGCAGTTCGACATTATCCGCTCGTCAATTCTTTCCATCACGCCGGACCAGCGCCTGCAGATGCTGATTGTCGGCTTCTCCTTCGGGGCGTTTCTGGAAGGTGCGGCAGGCTTTGGCGCACCGGTGGCGATCACCGCCGCGCTGCTGGTGGGTCTGGGCTTTAACCCGCTCTATGCCGCAGGCCTGTGCCTGATTGTGAACACCGCACCGGTGGCGTTTGGCGCGATGGGCATTCCGATTCTGGTGGCCGGACAGGTCACCGGGCTGGACAGCTTTGAGATCGGCCAGATGGTTGGCCGCCAGCTGCCCTTCCTGACCATTATCGTCCTGTTCTGGATCATGGCGATTATGGACGGCTGGCGCGGCGTGAAGGAGACTTGGCCTGCGGTGATGGTGGCGGGCGGTTCGTTCGCCATTGCCCAGTACCTCAGCTCCAACTTCCTCGGCCCGGAGCTGCCGGACATCATCTCTTCGCTGGTGTCGCTGGTCTGTCTGACGCTGTTCCTGAAGCGCTGGCAGCCGGTACGTATTTTCCGCTTCGCCGATATGGGCGCCTCGCAGGTTGATCAAACCCTGGCCCGTACAGGCTATACGGCAGGACAGGTGATCCGCGCCTGGTCGCCGTTCCTGTTCCTGACCGCAACGGTCACCCTGTGGAGCATCCCGCCGTTTAAAGCCCTGTTCGCGCCGGGCGGGGCGCTGTACGACATGGTGATTAATATTTCCGTGCCGTTCCTCGACAAGATGGTCGCCCGTATGCCGCCGGTGGTGCACGCCGCCACGCCGTATGCCGCGGTCTATAAATTCGACTGGTTCTCCGCTACCGGTACCGCCATCCTGTTTGCCGCTATCCTTTCCGTGGTGTGGCTGCGCATGAAGCCTGCGGCCGCGGTGCAGACCTTTGCGGCGACCATTAAAGAGCTGATGCTGCCGATTTACTCCATCGGCATGGTGCTGGCGTTCGCGTTTATCTCGAACTACTCCGGCCTGTCATCGACGCTGGCACTGGCGCTGGCCCATACCAGCCACGCCTTCACCTTCTTCTCGCCGTTCCTCGGCTGGCTGGGGGTGTTCCTGACCGGTTCCGATACCTCGTCTAACGCCCTGTTTGCCGCGCTGCAGGCAACGGCAGCCCAGCAGATTGGCGTATCGGACGTCCTGCTGGTGGCCGCGAATACCACCGGCGGCGTGACCGGGAAAATGATCTCTCCACAATCCATCGCCATTGCCTGTGCGGCGGTGGGACTGGTCGGTAAAGAGTCGGATCTGTTCCGCTTTACCGTGAAACACAGCCTGATATTCACCTGCATGGTGGGGGTGATCACTACCCTGCAGGCCTATGTCTTAACCTGGATGATCCCATGATAGTGATGCCCAGACGCCTGTCCGACGAGATTGCCTCTCGCGTGCGGGCGCTGATTGAAGAACAACAGCTGGAAGCGGGCATGAAGCTGCCCGCCGAACGCCAGCTCGCCGCCCAGCTTGGCGTGTCGCGCAATTCACTGCGCGAGGCGCTGGCGACGCTGGTCAGCGAAGGGGTGCTGCTGAGCCGTCGCGGCGGCGGCACCTTTGTGCGCTGGCAGCATGACGACTGGTCCGAGCAAAACATCGTTCAGCCGCTGAAGACGCTGATGGAGAACGACCCGGACTACAGCTTCGACATCCTTGAAGCGCGTCACGCCATCGAAACCAGTACCGCCTGGCACGCGGCCATGCGGGCAACCGACGCCGACAAAGAGAAACTCATCGCCTGCTTTGAGGCCACGCAGAGCAGCGACCCGGATATTGCCTCTCAGGCGGACGTGCGTTTTCACCTGGCGATTGCCGAGGCGTCGCACAATGTGGTGCTGCTCCAGACCATGCGCGGGTTCTTCGACCTGCTGCAATCCTCCGTTAAACAGAGCCGCCAGCGCATGTATCTGGTTCCGCCGGTGTTTGCCCAACTGACCGAACAGCACGAGGCGGTGCTCAAGGCCATTCTGGCCGGTGATGCCGAGGCCGCACGCAAAGCGATGATGGCGCATCTCGGCTTCGTGCACACCACCATTAAACGATTCGATGAAGACCAGGCCCGACAGGCGCGTATTACCCGTCTGCCTGGCGACAGTGATATTTCCAGGGAGAACAAAGCATGATTATTTCAGCAGCCAGTGACTATCGCGCCGCGGCGCAGCGCATTTTGCCCCCGTTCCTGTTCCACTATATCGACGGCGGGGCGTATGCCGAATACACCCTGCGCCGCAACGTGGAAGATCTGTCGGAGGTGGCTCTGCGCCAGCGCGTGCTGAAGAATATGTCTGACCTGAGCCTTGAGACAAAGCTGTTCAACGAAACGCTCTCCATGCCCGTGGCGCTCGCGCCTGTAGGCTTATGCGGGATGTATGCCCGCCGTGGCGAAGTGCAGGCCGCCGCTGCGGCGGATGCCAAAGGCATTCCGTTTACTCTGTCCACCGTGTCCGTCTGCCCGATTGAAGAGGTCGCCCCGACCATCAAGCGCCCAATGTGGTTCCAGCTGTACGTCCTGCGGGATCGCGGCTTTATGCGTAACGCGCTCGAGCGCGCGAAAGCGGCGGGCTGCTCCACGCTGGTCTTTACCGTCGATATGCCGACCCCCGGCGCGCGCTATCGTGATGCCCACTCCGGCATGAGCGGCCCGAACGCTGCGCTCCGTCGTTACTGGCAGGCCGTGACCCACCCGCAGTGGGCGTGGGATGTCGGACTGAACGGTCGTCCGCACGATCTCGGGAATATCTCGGCCTACCTCGGTAAACCGACCGGGCTGGAGGATTATATCGGCTGGCTGGCGAACAACTTCGATCCGTCGATCTCGTGGAAAGACCTGGAGTGGATCCGCGAGTTCTGGGACGGCCCAATGGTGATCAAAGGGATCCTCGATCCGGAAGATGCCCGCGACGCGGTACGCTTTGGCGCAGACGGGATTGTGGTTTCTAACCACGGCGGACGCCAGCTTGACGGGGTGCTCTCCTCCGCACGCGCCCTGCCGGCCATCGCCGATGCGGTGAAAGGTGATATTGCCATCCTGGCCGACAGCGGCATCCGCAACGGGCTGGACGTAGTGCGTATGATTGCGCTGGGCGCCGACAGCGTACTGCTGGGGCGTGCGTATCTGTATGCGCTGGCGACGGCGGGCCAGGCAGGCGTGGCGAATCTGCTCGACCTGATCGAAAAAGAGATGAAGGTGGCGATGACGCTGACCGGTGCGAAAACGATCGGTGAAATCAGCAAAGACTCCCTGGTGCAGGAGTTAAGCAAATTACCGGCGGCACTGGCTCCCCTTGCTCAGGGAAACGCGGCCTGACCTTCTCCGGTTAACCCCCCTTCTCATGCGCCCGATTTCCCCCTCGGGCGCTTTTTTATGTCAAAAATAACATCCAGATAACATATTGGATAAGAAAATTTGACATCCACCCGCCGTCCGCAATTGTATAGACAAGCAAATACAAGAACACAAAAACAACATCAGATCGGAGTGGAGCGTATGGCGTATTCAGGTAAAGTGGATATTCAGCAGGTGATCGATGAGAGCCCCTTTTCAGGGTTTCACTGGCTGCTCATCGTGCTGGGCTTTCTGGTTCTGGCAATCGATGGTTTTGATACGGCAGCGATGGGCTACATCGCGCCTACGCTGTCGGCAGAATGGGGGATACATAAACAGGATCTGGGGCCGGTGCTGAGCGCGGCGCTGCTGGGGCTGTCGCTGGGCGCGCTGATCGCCGGTCCGGTATCGGATCGGGTGGGGCGCAAGCGCGTACTGGTCTTCTCCTGTCTGTTCTTCGGCCTTGCGAGCCTGGGGACGGCCTGGGCGCAAAGTCTGAATACGCTCACGCTGTGGCGCTTTCTGACGGGCCTGGGGCTCGGTGCCGCAATGCCTAACGCCATTACGCTGATCTCCGAGTTTGCCCCCCAGCGCTGTCGCGCCATGGCGATTAATACCATGTACTGCGGCTTCCCTCTGGGTGCGGCGGGCGGCGGCGCGATCTCATCCTGGCTTATCCCCCACCACGGCTGGCGAAGCGTGCTGCTGACCGGGGCGATTGCTCCGCTGATTTTAACGCTGCTGCTGGCGCTGTTTTTACCGGAGTCAGTGAAGTTTCTGGTGCAGCGCGGTAAAGACGTCATGCAGGTCCGCCGCATCGCCAGCCGGTTCGCCCGCAGCACGCTGGAGAGCGTCTCGGGCTTTTTCCTCGCGGAGGAGAAAGTCGCGTCTAAAAAAGGGAGCGTGTCGCAGCTGTTTTCCATGCCCTGGCTGCCCGGCACCCTGATGCTGTGGGTGACCTATTTCATGGGCCTGGTCATTTACTACGTCCTGCTGAGCTGGATGCCAACGCTGATGCAGGGGATGGGCTATGCTCTGGCGGAATCCGCCTGGCTCACCTCGCTGTTCACCTTCGGCGGCACCGCAGGCATTCTGCTCGCGGGCTGGATGATGGACCGCTGGGAGGCGCACAGGGTGGTTGCGTGCGGTTTTGTGCTGACAATGGGCCTCATTCTTTTGCTTGGCATAGAGCATAACCATATCGCCCTGTTTGGCGGGTTGATTTTCCTGATGGGGATCGCGATGAACGGCGCGCAATCGGGCATGCAAACCCTGGCCGCCACCTTTTACCCTACCGAGTGCCGCGCGACGGGCATCGCCTGGATGCAGGGGATCGGCCGCTTTGGCGGCGTGGCGGGAACCATGACCAGCGCCCAGCTTCTTTCCATGCAGTGGCAGGCAGACAGTATTTTAATGATCCTCAGCGTGCCCGCTCTGGTGGCCGCTGCGGCAACCGTCTACAAAATGCTGTACAGCCGCTCGCAGGAACCCGGCGTCGCGTAGTTCCTCTCTTTTCTGCTATTCTGCCCCCGCAATTAAGGGGGCAGCATGCTTAACATCGTTTTATTCGAACCAGAAATTCCGCCGAATACCGGCAATATCATCCGCCTGTGTGCAAACACCGGTTTTCGTCTGCATATCATTGAGCCGATGGGCTTTACGTGGGACGACAAACGTCTGCGTCGCGCAGGGCTGGATTATCATGAATTTACCGCCGTCGTTCGCCATCACGATTACGCCGCGTTTCTGGAAGCAGAGAAGCCGCAGCGCATGTTCGCCCTGACCACCAAAGGCACGCCAGCGCATAGCGCCGTAAGCTATCAGGCAGGTGACTATCTGATGTTTGGCCCGGAGACGCGCGGCCTGCCGGCCACGATTCTGGATGCCCTGCCCGCCGAGCAGAAAATCCGTATTCCGATGATGCCGGACAGCCGCAGCATGAACCTGTCGAACGCGGTGTCGGTGGTGGTGTATGAAGCCTGGCGCCAGCTGGGTTACCAGGGCGCCATATTAAGGTAGGCCCGGTAAGCGCAGCGCCACCGGGCAAAATCTCAGATGCCGTCACCATACTCGAAGGTATGGTGAATGCCGTTGAAGTGCTGATCCATGTCCATGGACGGCTTATCGCTGTCTGGTTTACCGACGATGCGTGCCGGTACGCCAGCGGCAGTAGTATGCGGTGGCACAGGCTGGAGCACCACGGAGCCTGCGCCGATCTTCGCACCGCGCCCGACTTCGATGTTGCCGAGGATTTTGGCACCCGCGCCAATCATCACCCCTTCACGAATTTTCGGATGGCGATCGCCGCTGGTTTTACCGGTACCGCCCAGGGTGACCGACTGCAGGATCGAGACGTCATCTTCAATGACCGCCGTTTCCCCGACGACAATCCCGGTGGCGTGGTCGAGCATGATCCCGCGGCCAATTTTCGCTGCCGGGTGAATATCGACCTGGAACGTCACGGAAACCTGGTTTTGCAGGAAGATCGCCAGCGCGCGGCGGCCTTCATTCCACAGCCAGTGGCCGATGCGGTAAGCCTGCAGGGCGTGGAAGCCTTTCAGGTACAGCAGCGGCGTAGAATATTTATCGACCGCCGGGTCACGCGTGCGTACGGCCTGAATATCGCAGGCGGCAGAGGCGATCATTTCCGGGTCTGCGGCATAAGCTTCTTCCACCACTTCACGGATGGCGATAGCAGGCATGATCGAGGAAGCCAGCTTGTTGGCGAGCATATAGCTCAGCGCGCTGCCAAGATTTTCGTGCTTGAGTAGCGTCGCGTGGTAGAAACTGGCCAGCATAGGCTCGCAGTCGGCCAGCGCCCGGGCTTCGGCTTTAATATTGTTCCAGACGATATCCAGTTCTTCACACGGCATTGCTTACTCCAGACGATAGTTAATGACCAGCCAGTTCTGCGCTGGCTGGGTCATTCAGGTGACAACGGTTCCGACTAGTTACTGCTGCGCTCGTCCTTGCGCGCACGACCTAATAAGGTCAATGCTGCCTCGCGCGCATTTTTTCCGCAATACAATACCTGATAAATTTCCTCGGTTATTGGCATTTCGACACCGAAACGGTGCGCCAACTCGCGGACTTCTTTGGTATTGCGGTAGCCTTCAACCACCTGACCAATCTTCTCCTGCGCGCCTTTTACATCGCTGCCCTGTCCGAGCATCATGCCAAAACGGCGGTTACGAGACTGGTTGTCGGTACAGGTCAGCACCAGGTCGCCCAGGCCAGCCATCCCCATAAAGGTGGCCGGATCGGCACCCAGCGCTTCGCCCAGGCGGGACATTTCGGTCAGCCCTCGGGTGATCAGCGCCGTACGCGCATTGGCACCAAAACCAATGCCGTCTGACATCCCGGCACCAATCGCAATCACGTTCTTCACCGCACCGCCCAGCTGCACGCCGATAAAATCGGGGTTGCTGTAGACGCGGAAGCTCTTGCCGCAGTGCAGCAGCTGTTGAAGATCGTCGGAGAAGGCCTGATCGGTGGAGGCCAGCGAAATCGCCGTCGGCAGGCCAGCGGCCAGCTCTTTGGCAAAGGTCGGGCCGGAGATGACCGCCAGCGGGATCGCATCACCCAGCGCTTCGCGGGCAACGTCCTGCAGCAGGCGTCCGGTTTCGGCTTCCAGTCCTTTTGTCGCCCAGACAATGCGCGCATCCGGGCGCATCAGCGGCTTAATCTGACGGAGCACGTCGCCAAATACATGGCTCGGGACCACAATCAGAATGTTGCGGCTGGCCGCCAGCGCGGTGGCAAGGTCGCTTTCAAGGTGCAGGGAGTCAGGGAACGGAACGTCCGGGAGAAACGCGACGTTACAACGATCGCGTTGCAGCGTTGCGATATGTTTTGGGTCGTGGCCCCAGAGAACCACTTCGTGACCATTTCTTGCCAGCGTGATGGCAAGAGCGGTGCCGTATGAGCCGGCACCGATCACAGTCATTGACGCATTAACAGTGCTCATCAGGCATCCTGATGTTGTTCAGCACCTTCGCCAGCTTGCTGCTGCAGATAGTTCATGAACAGCGCATCAAAGTTAACTGGCGCAAGGTTCAGTTGCGGGAATGTACCGCGGGAAACCAGGCTGGTGATGCATTCACGCGCATACGGGAACAGAATGTTCGGGCAGTACGCACCCAGGCAATGCGCCATCTGGTTGCCTTCGATACCGCCGATAGAGAAGATGCCGCCCTGCTGTACTTCACACAGGAATGCGGTTTCTTCGCCCAGAGACGCGGTAACGGTCACACGCAGCACGACTTCATACACGTCATCTGCCAGTTGGGTAGATGCGGTATCCAGATCAAGTTTAACCTCTGGCTGCCAATCTTTCTGGAAAACATGTGGCGCATTTGGCGCTTCGAAAGAGACGTCCTTGGTGTAGATACGCTGGATCTGGAAAGTCATTTCGGTGTTGTTTTGTTCTGACATGGAAATACCCTTTTTAATTGTCCTAAAGTCTCTTAGCTCAGCAGCGGATCGAGTCCACCACGGGCGTCGAGCGCATACAAGTCATCACAGCCGCCAATGTGCTGCGCATCAATAAAAATCTGCGGAACCGTCGTACGACCACTACGTTTGATCATCTCTTCGCGTTTAATCGCGTCACCGTCAATCGGCAGTTCCTGGAACGTGACGCCTTTGCTGTTCAGCAGCGCTTTCGCACGATGACAGAACGGGCACGTCGCTTTGGTATAGATCTCAATATTGGCCATGACTGAACTCCTTATTTACCGCGAACTAAAGGAAGATTTTCCCCGCTCCAGCCGGAAATACCTTCTTTCAGCACCGTTACGTTTTCGAAGCCTGCTTTATGAAGCGCGCTGGCAGATTCCTGTGCCTGCATGCCGGTCGCATCGACAACGATAATCGGCTGGGCTTTGTGTTTCTCAAGCTCACCGACGTTGTTCGCTTTGATTTCAGCTGGCAACAGGTTGATTGCGCCTGCAATGTGACCTTTACGGAAATCGTCACGCTGACGCAGATCGACCACGACGGCATCTTCTTTGTTAATCAGACGCGTCGCTTCACCACGGGTGATAACCTTAATTTTAGACGTCAGGCTCTTAAATGTGGTGAACAGCACAGCAGCCAGCAGGCCAATCCACGCGATGCTCAGAACCGGATGGCGGCTAACGAATTGCATAATTTCTTGCATGGAGGGTAACTACTCCCGACTAAGTGATAAAAAAAACCAGGACAGGAGTATACCTGTGCGTTCTGGCAAATACAGCCAGCGACCATAACCTAATCCATTTTCTGCGGCATGCCACCTAAAAAAATGCCTCAAAATGGTCTGGTCAGCACCTTGCCCCTGCGCTTTCTTTGATCTTCTGCGGCTATTTGATCGATTCAGCTGTAGTAAAATTACGCAAATTTTGACTCTTGAGCATGAGGTTGTCGCAATGTCGGTTTCTAAAAAACCTATGGTACTGGTGATTCTGGATGGCTATGGCTACCGTGAAGACAGCCAGGATAACGCTATTTTCAACGCCAAAACCCCGGTCATGGATGCGCTGTGGGCAAAACGTCCGCATACGCTGATTGACGCGTCTGGCCTGGAAGTGGGCCTGCCGGACCGCCAGATGGGCAACTCCGAAGTCGGTCACGTAAACCTGGGCGCGGGACGTATCGTGTATCAGGACCTGACGCGTCTGGACGTTGAAATCAAAGAACGCACCTTCTTCTCCAACCCAACGCTGTCTGGCGCGGTCGATAAAGCCGTTGCCGCGGGCAAGGCCGTACACATCATGGGCCTGCTCTCTGCGGGCGGCGTTCACAGCCACGAAGATCACATCATGGCGATGGTTGAACTGGCCGCTGAGCGCGGTGCGGAAAAAATCTATCTGCACGCCTTCCTGGACGGTCGCGATACGCCACCACGCAGCGCAAAAGGCTCTCTGCAAGCCTTCGAAGAGAAATTCGCCGCGCTGGGTAAAGGCCGCGTAGCGTCCATCATTGGCCGTTACTACGCCATGGACCGCGACAACCGTTGGGATCGCGTTGAACAGGCCTATGACCTGATGACCCTGGCAAAAGGTGAGTTCCAGTTCGCGACCGCTGTTGAAGCGCTGGAAGCGGCATACGCACGTGATGAAAACGACGAATTCGTGAAAGCGTCCGTGATCCGTGCTGAAGGCCAGGCTGATGCCGCCATGGAAGATGGCGACGCGCTGATCTTCATGAACTTCCGCGCCGACCGTGCGCGTGAAATCACCCGTGCGTTCGTCAACAGCGACTTCGACGGTTTTGCCCGCAAGAAAGTGGTAAACCTCGATTTCATCCAGCTGACTGAATACGCCGCAGACATCAAAGCGCCTTGCGCGTATCCACCAGCATCGCTGGCAAACACCTTCGGCGAGTGGATGGCGAAGAACGATAAAACGCAGCTGCGTATCTCTGAAACCGAGAAGTACGCGCACGTCACCTTCTTCTTTAACGGCGGCGTTGAAGAGCCGTTCAAAGGCGAAGACCGCATTCTGATCAACTCCCCGAAAGTGGCCACCTACGATCTGCAGCCAGAAATGAGCTCTGCCGAACTGACGGAAAAACTGGTTGCGGCCATCGAGAGCGGTAAGTACGACACCATCATCTGTAACTACCCGAACGGCGACATGGTGGGGCATACCGGGGTGATGGAAGCGGCAGTGAAAGCGGTTGAAGCGCTGGACAACTGCGTTGAGCAGGTAGCAAAAGCGGTTGAATCCGTTGGCGGCCAGCTGCTGATCACCGCTGACCACGGTAACGCTGAACAGATGCGCGACCCGGCGACCGGCCAGGCGCACACGGCCCATACCAACCTGCCTGTTCCGCTGATTTATGTGGGTGATAAATCACTGAAAGCAGTAGAAGGCGGCAAGCTTTCTGACATCGCGCCAACCATGTTGACGCTGATGGGTATGCCGATCCCTGAAGAGATGACTGGTAAGCCGCTGTTCATCGTGGAATAATCGCTCCCCATGAGGGGAAAGGCGATTTTTTCAATCACATGGGTCGTGAAGCCGCTTAGGTTATCAGTCAGACCTCTGTTTTACGCCAGCGCGCTCAGCGCTGGCGTATTGCTGTGCGCCGCATCCGCCCACGCGGATGACCGCGACCAGCTGAAATCCATTCAGGCCGATATCGCCGCCAAAGAGCGTGCGGTACGCCAGCAGCAGCAGCAGCGCTCCGCCCTCCTCGCCCAGCTTAAGCTGCAGGAAGAAGCGATCTCCGCCGCCACGCGTAAACTCCGTGAAACGCAAAACACCCTCGCCCAGCTGAATAAACAGATCGACGAGATGAACGCGTCGATTGCCAAACTCGAGCGCCAGCGTGATGCGCAGGAGCGCAATCTTGCCGCACAGCTTGATGCCGCATTCCGCCAGGGTGAACATACCGGACTCCAGCTGATCCTCAGCGGCGAAGAGAGCCAGCGCGGCCAGCGCCTGCAGGCCTACTTTGGCTATCTCAACCAGGCGCGTCAGGAGACGATCGCGCAGCTGAAGCAGACGCGCGAAGAGGTCTCCACGCAAAAAGCCGAGCTGGAAGAGAAGCAGAGCCAGCAGCAGACGCTGCTCTACGAGCAGCAGGCCCAGCAGGCGAAGCTTGAGCAGGCTCGCAACGAGCGTAAGAAAACCCTTTCCGGGCTTGAATCCTCCATTCAGGAAGGTCAGAGCCAGCTGAGCGAAATGCGCGCCAACGAATCAAAACTGCGTAACAGCATCGCCCGTGCGGAAGCGGCGGCGAAAGCGCGCGCCGAAAAAGAGGCTCGCGAGGCGCAGGCCGTTCGCGACAAGCAGCAGGAAGCGTCCCGCAAAGGGACTACCTACAAGCCAAGCGAGAGCGAACGTTCTCTGATGTCGCGTACCGGCGGTTTGGGCTCTCCTCGCGGTCAGGCTTTCTGGCCCGTTCGCGGTTCAATTCTGCATCGCTATGGCGAACAGCTGCAGGGTGAGCTACGTTGGAAAGGGATCGTTATCGGTGCGTCTGAAGGTAGCGAAGTGAAAGCCATTGCCGATGGCCGCGTGATTCTGGCCGACTGGCTGCAGGGTTACGGACTGGTGGTGGTGGTCGAACACGGTAAAGGTGATATGAGCCTTTACGGCTACAACCAGAGCGCGCTGGTCAGCGTGGGCACGCAGGTGCGCGCAGGCCAACCCATCGCCCTTGTGGGCAGCAGTGGCGGTCAGGGCCGCCCGTCACTCTATTTCGAAATTCGTCGCCAGGGTCAGGCGGTCAATCCACAGCCGTGGTTGGGAAGATAAGTTTTGCTTCAATTTCGTCGATTGGTTTTCTCCGTCGTCAGCGCGCTGGCGCTGGCTGCACCGGTATATGCAGGTAAACTCGCTATCGTGATTGATGACTTCGGTTATCGTCCACACTATGAAAATCAGGTGCTGGCGATGCCGTCGGCCATCTCTGTCGCCGTCCTTCCGAATGCCCCCCACGCGCGCGAGATGGCGACCAAAGCCCACAGCAGCGGTCATCAGGTGCTGATCCACCTGCCAATGGCCCCACTCAGCAAGCAGCCGCTGGAAAAAGATACCCTGCGCCCGGATATGAGCAGCGAGGAGATCGAGCGCATCATCCGCGACGCCTACAACAAAGTGCCGTATGCCGTAGGACTGAACAACCATATGGGCAGCGCGATGACGTCAAGCCTGTACGGGATGCTCAAAGTGATGCAGGCGCTGGAGCGTTACAACCTCTACTTCCTCGACAGCATGACCATCGGCAACAGCCAGGCGATGCGTGCCGCTCAGGGAACGGGCGTAAAGGTGATTAAGCGTAAGGTGTTCCTGGATGATACCCAGAACGAAGCCGATATACGCATGCAGTTTAATCGCGCGGTACAGCTGGCCCGCCGCAATGGCTCAGCCATTGCCATCGGTCACCCGCACCCTTCTACCGTTCGCGTCCTGCAGCAAATGCTGCCGACCTTGCCTTCCGATATCACGCTGGTACGCCCGAGCGATTTGCTGAACGAGCCGCAGGTGGATACCTCCACACCGAATTCTGCGCAGCCCGTCCCGACGGCGCCGCGTAATCCGTTCCGCGGCGTGAAGCGCTGTGCACCGAAGCAACCGCTTGAACCGGTCTATGCGACCCGCTTCTTCTCCGTCATCGGAGACAGCATCAGCAACAGTACGCTGGTGAAATACGTCCAGCAGCAGTGGCAGGGATGGGGTAAGAAAGCCTGACGCTTATTTCGCAATCTGAGAGTCCGTCTGCTCGTTGGCAACGGACTCTTTTTTCTCCTGATGCTGATACCAGGATTTGAAATACTTCAAAAAGCTATAGGCTGTGGCATACAGTCCTGTCGCCACCCCCACTTTGCCCTGACGCCAGGCGCCGCTAAACAGATACCATTTGAAAAAAGCGCCGATGGCGCTGATTACGCCGCGCCCGATAGAGGGCCGTATTTTTTGATGCTGAACCAGGCGGGTTGAATAACAGTTTAATTTGTTAAAAAGCTCATGCAGCGTGGGAAACGTATCATGTTTTACATAGCCCGGAATACGCTCACAACGGAGAAAACCTTCGACCTGATCGTCTACCGGTCGGTTATTAAACCGGGACTGTTTACGGTTAAAAAGACGCACAGGGTAATCAGGGGATGAAACAGGATAGATCGTGCGGACTTCTTCCCCCAGAACAAACCAGTGCCGGCATATTCGCCATGCCATTCCGGGGTCTGGCTCATCGCCTGCTTTTAACGTTAAAATGGCCTTAACCGTTTCCTGGTCAAGAATTTCGTCGCTGTCGATGCACAGGACCCAGTCATTGCTGGCTAACGATACGGCATGGTTCATCTGCTCGCCATGCCAGCCAAATTTTTTATATACGGGTAGCAGCCCAAAGCTTTCACAAATATATCGTGTTTTGTCCGTACTGCCTGAATCGACCACGACAACTTCATCCGCTATTTTTAAAAGAGGCGGGATAACATCGTGCAATAATCTTTCAGAATTAAATGTTAATAAGCAGACCGTTATTTTAAACATTTTTCCACTCTCAATAGCAGCCTAAATTAATATTATTAATACTATATAAATGAGTAGAGATGATTAAAGTCCTGAATCACACTTTTCAAATAAGCGCGTTTGAAATTTTGTCTAATCCTGAAGCGCAATAAAATAGAAAAATCTATTTTATTTCAACAGATTCTTTATAATGCAGTCAGATGAAGGGTAGCACACGGATTCAGACATGCCGCACAAAAGTAAAATTCTCCTCCTGGACACGGGTAAAGAATGGGGGGGAGGCACCAACAGTATGCTTGAGCTCCTGAAGCGAATCAATCGCGATAAATTCGATATTACCTGTTGTTTTTACAGTGATTATAGTCGTGCTGGAGGTGAGACAATTGGCCAGGTGCTCAACGGCATCGGCATCCCGCTCATCGTGATCCCTCAACGTCAGCAGCCGCTCTGGGCCAAATTGCTGAAGGAAGCGGGACGTAGCCTGCTGTTTTTCTCACGCAGCGCCCGCAAGGCATTAACACGTCATGTGGATACTATGTGGCGCATCAGGCCTAACGTCAGCAAGATCGAAACCCTTTTCACCCAGGGCGGTTTCGATACGCTCTATATGAATAATCAACCGGGCTCAAATGAGGAAGGCTATCTCGCGGCGGCAAAACTGCAGGCGCGGTTGATTCAGCACTGCCGTATTGAACCTGTTTTGACCCCACCGCTGGTGAAGCTGGTTAATGCCCATGCCACAAAAATCATCGCCGTCTCGCACGGCGTTGAACGCGTGTTGCTTCAGCATGGCGTCCGGCCCGAACTGTGTACGACGGTCAATAATGCCATCGACATCCACCAGCCTTTACCTGACCGACGCGCGATGCGCCAGCGCCTGAACATCGATGACGACACGTTTGTGTTCGGCAGTATCGGGTCTTTAATCCCTCGCAAAGCCAACCACCACACGCTGGAGGCGCTGGCGCAGTTCAGCCAGAAGCATCCCCAGGCGAAATGGAAAATGGTGCTGGTCGGCGAAGGTGCCGAACGCCGCGCTTTAGCGGAACAGGCCCGAGCGCTGGGAATTGAATCCCGCGTCATTTTCACCGGCTTTCAGAATACCCCGTTTGATTACCTCGCTACGTTTGACACCTTTATTCTCGCCTCAAAAAGCGAAGGGCTGCCGCGCGTGGTGCTGGAAGCGATGCTTCTCAATATCCCCGTGATTGGCTCTCAGGTGACCGGCACGGCGGAATTAATTGACCATGATTCGACAGGGCTGCTCTTCCCCTGGAGCGATGTTTCACAGCTTGCACAGCATCTGGACAATATCTGGGCAGACGCGGATCTGCGGGCTCGACTGGCTGCGGCCGCATACCAGAACGTTTGTCATACCTATGCCATCGAAAACTATGTCAGCGGTGTCGAAGCCGTGCTTGGCGCGCGCTAACCAAACGAGATAACTATGTTTAAATTTCTTAATGCTCGCTATCGTCATATCACCGGGCGACACAACATTCCTTACAGCTCTCTGCCCGCGACGGGCGCACTTGCTGCGGTGGATTCTATTGTGATTCCGTGTACCGGCGCAGATTTCGTTGAAGAAGCATTACTCTCTGCCACCTTCGCGGAACGTTATGCCACCGGGGTGAGCGAAATCGTCATCGTCAGCGATCAGCCTGAATCCGCTTTTGGGGTGCTGCCGCCGAAAACACGCGTAGTGACGCTTAACCTTCCGGTTCGTGAGGAAGGTTACCGCTATAAGCAAATCTACCTCAGCCGTCTGGTGAAGCTTAACGCCCCGCTGCAGGCGCGTGGTGAAGGCATATTGATGATCGATTCCGATCTCAACTTGCTGAAAATGCCAGAGATCAACATGGCCGACATGCACATCTACTCCAGCTTCCGTCAGGGCAAAATGATTGCCAAACTTGACGGTGCGCCAGCGGAGAAAGTGCCGGCGTATTACAAAGAGACGGTGCGTCCGTATCTGGTCGATCACGTTAACGGCGCGTTTCTTGCGGCAACCAAAAAAACCTGGCGCCGCATCTGCCCGCTGTGGCTGACGCTGTTCCAGGATACCTGGGAGCTGATGGACGACACGCAGCCGCCGACCGATCAGCTGCCGCTCGCCGCGCTGCTGGACATGCTGGATCTAAAAACGGTTAACCTGGGCGACTGGATGAACTGGCCGGTCTCCAAGAAGATCGGTGGTCAGGAAGCCGTTGTACCGAAAGAGGTGATTGGCGCACACGGCGGTTTCCCTCTCTCCGAATGGCAGAAGTATCTTGAATCGCCGGATAACAAACTGTTGTTCAAAGGTCAGGACTACACCCGCAAGGTGCGTTACCTGACGGACGAAGAGAAAAAGAATCAATGAAAAAAGGGGCCTCAGGCCCCTTTTTGATTACTTATCCCAGCTCAGGATCACTTTCCCTGACTGGCCGGAACGCATCGCGTCGAAGCCCTGCTGGAACTCATCAATGGAGAAACGGTGAGTAATAATCGGGGACAGATCCAGACCGGACTGGATCAGCGCCGCCATCTTATACCAGGTCTCGAACATCTCGCGGCCATAAATGCCCTTGATGAACAGCCCCTTGAAGATGACCTTGTTCCAGTCGATAGACATATCTGACGGCGGGATACCCAGCATCGCGATACGGCCGCCGTGGTTCATGGTGTCGAGCATGGTGCGGAACGCCGGTGGCGCGCCGGACATCTCCAGACCCACGTCAAAGCCTTCGGTCATGCCCAGCTCTTCCATCACGTCGGTCAGGCTCTCTTTCGAGACGTCAACCGCGCGGGTGACGCCCATTTTGCGCGCCAGCGACAGACGGTATTCGTTCACGTCGGTGATCACAACGTTGCGCGCGCCCACGTGCTTCGCCACGGCAGCGGCCATAATGCCGATTGGGCCCGCGCCGGAGACCAGCACGTCTTCACCCACCAGGTCGAAGGAGAGCGCCGTGTGCACCGCGTTGCCGAACGGGTCAAAGATGGAGGCCAGATCGTCAGAGATATTGTCCGGAATTTTGAACGCGTTAAACGCCGGGATCACCAGGTATTCCGCGAAGCAGCCCGGACGGTTTACGCCCACGCCAATGGTATTACGGCACAGGTGCGTACGTCCGCCGCGGCAGTTACGGCAGTGACCGCAGGTAATATGGCCTTCTCCAGAGACGCGGTCGCCAATTTTGAAGCCTTTTACTTCCTGGCCGATACCCACCACTTCGCCGACATATTCGTGACCGACAACCATCGGAACCGGAATGGTTTTCTGCGACCACTGGTCCCAGTTGTAGATGTGAACGTCAGTACCGCAGATAGCCGTTTTACGAATTTTGATCAGCAGATCGTTATGACCGACTTCCGGTTCCGGCACGTCGGTCATCCAAATTCCTTCTTCCGCTTTCAGTTTGGATAACGCTTTCATCACACGTCCTCAGGCAATGACGCCCAGCTGTTTACCGATGCGGGTAAAGGCTTCCACCGCACGTTCAATTTGTTCAGGCGTATGCGCCGCAGACATCTGGGTGCGGATACGCGCCTGACCTTTTGGCACCACCGGGAAGAAGAACCCGGTGACGTAAATCCCTTCTTTCTGCAGCTCGCGGGCAAATTGCTGCGCGACGACCGCATCGCCCAGCATCACCGGAATGATCGCGTGGTCAGCACCGGCCAGGGTGAAGCCTGCGGCGCTCATTTTTTCACGGAACAGGCGGGCGTTGGACCACAGGCGGTCGCGCAGCTCAGCGCCGGACTCCACCATCTCCAGCACCTTGATAGACGCAGAGACAATGGCGGGCGCCAGGGAGTTGGAGAACAGGTACGGACGGGAGCGCTGGCGCAGCCACTCAACCACCTCTTTACGCGCGGCGGTATAGCCGCCGGACGCGCCGCCGAGCGCTTTGCCCAGCGTACCGGTGATAATGTCCACGCGACCCATCACGTCACAGTATTCGTGGGAACCACGGCCGTTTTCGCCGACAAAACCGACCGCGTGAGAGTCATCGACCATCACCAGCGCGTCGTATTTATCCGCCAGGTCGCACACGCCCTTCAGGTTGGCAATCACGCCGTCCATGGAGAATACGCCGTCGGTGGCGATCAGCACGTGGCGAGCACCTGCTTCACGAGCCTCTTTCAGGCGCGCTTCCAGCTCAACCATGTCGTTGTTGGCGTAGCGGAAACGCTTCGCTTTGCACAGGCGTACACCGTCGATGATAGAGGCGTGGTTCAGGGCGTCGGAGATAATCGCATCTTCTGCGCCGAGCAGGGTCTCAAACAGACCGCCGTTGGCGTCGAAGCAGGAGGAGTACAGAATCGCATCTTCCATTCCGAGGAAGCTCGCCAGCTTTTGCTCAAGCTGCTTGTGGCTGTCCTGCGTACCGCAGATAAAGCGTACGGAGGCCATGCCGAAACCGTGGGTATCCATGCCGTTTTTTGCAGCGGCAATCAGCTCAGGGTGATTCGCAAGACCTAAGTAGTTGTTCGCACAAAAGTTGATCACATGGCTGCCGTCGGCAACGGTGATGTCCGCCTGCTGGGCAGACGTGATAATACGCTCTTCCTTGAACAACCCTTCCGCACGTGCGGTGTCGAGGTCGCTGTTTAACTGTTTGTAAAAATCACCACGCATTGCAATTCTCCAGACTCGGCAAATTTCGGGACATATTACCCAAACCTATAGTTCATGACGAGATGACACGTCATCTCTTGTCGTTTTTGCAGCATAAATCACGCGTACCCCTGCGCTGTGAAGGTGAATGGCTGAAGGGCAGCCATACTAATGATATGATAGAGACATTAGCGTCCGGGATTGTCCCCGGGCTTCACACTTCAAAGGTTACAGTTATGATCATCGTTACCGGCGGCGCGGGCTTTATCGGCAGCAATATTGTTAAGGCTCTCAATGACAAAGGCATCACCGACATCCTGGTGGTTGACAACCTGAAAGACGGCACCAAGTTCGTCAACCTGGTGGATCTGAACATCGCTGACTACATGGATAAAGAAGACTTCCTTATCCAGATTATGGCAGGCGAAGAGTTCGGCGAGATCGAAGCCATCTTCCACGAGGGTGCGTGTTCTTCCACCACCGAGTGGGACGGCAAGTACATGATGGACAACAACTATCAGTACTCTAAAGAGATCCTGCACTACTGCCTGGAGCGTGAAATTCCGTTCCTGTACGCCTCCTCCGCGGCAACCTACGGCGGCCGCACCTCGGACTTCATCGAGTCCCGCGAATATGAGCAGCCGCTGAACGTCTACGGTTATTCTAAATTCCTGTTCGACGAGTACGTGCGTCAGGTTCTGCCAGAAGCGAACTCGCAGATCGTCGGCTTCCGTTACTTCAACGTCTACGGACCGCGCGAAGGCCACAAAGGCAGCATGGCAAGCGTAGCGTTCCACCTGAACACCCAGCTGAATAACGGCGAAAGTCCAAAACTGTTCGAAGGCAGCGACGGCTTTAAGCGCGACTTCGTTTACGTGGGCGACGTTGCCGCAGTGAACCTGTGGTTCTGGGAAAACGGCGTATCCGGCATCTTCAACCTCGGTACCGGCCGCGCGGAATCCTTCCAGGCGGTGGCTGACGCAGCGCTGGCGTACCACAAGAAAGGCAGCCTTGAGTACATTCCGTTCCCGGAAAAACTGAAAGGCCGTTATCAGGCATTCACGCAGGCCGATCTGACCAACCTGCGCGCCGCAGGCTACGACAAGCCGTTTAAGACCGTTGCCGAAGGCGTAACGGAATATATGGTCTGGCTGAACCGCGACGCATAAGTATGAAGATTCTGGTGATCGGCCCGTCATGGGTGGGCGACATGATGATGTCGCAAAGTCTCTACCGCACGCTCAAGGCGCGTTATCCCCAGGCGATAATCGACGTGATGGCACCCGCATGGTGCCGTCCGCTGTTGTCGCGTATGCCGGAAGTGAATGAAGCCATCCCGATGCCGCTTGGCCACGGGGCGCTGGAAATCGGCGAACGCCGCAAGCTCGGCCATAGCCTGCGCGAGAAGCGCTACGATCGGGCGTATGTCCTGCCAAACTCCTTTAAATCCGCCCTGGTGCCCTTTTTTGCGGGCATCCCACATCGCACCGGCTGGCGCGGCGAAATGCGCTACGGCCTGCTGAACGATGCGCGGGTGCTGGATAAAGAGGCCTGGCCGCTGATGGTGGAGCGCTATGTGGCGCTGGCCTATGACAAAGGCGTGATGCGCAGTGCGCAAGACCTGCCGCAGCCGCTGCTCTGGCCACAGCTTCAGGTTAACGACGGTGAAAAATCCCAGACCTGTAACGCGTTTGGTCTTTCGTCTGAACGCCCGATGATTGGCTTCTGCCCTGGCGCCGAGTTCGGCCCGGCAAAACGCTGGCCGCACTATCACTACGCGGAGCTGGCGAAACAGCTGATTGACGAAGGCTACCAGATTGTCCTGTTCGGTTCGGCAAAAGACCACGAGGCTGGCAACGAAATTCTCGCGACGCTCAGTAATGAACAGCAGGCCTGGTGCCGTAACCTGGCAGGCGAAACGCAGCTTGAGCAGGCGGTTATTCTGATTTCCGCCTGTAAGGCCGTGGTCAGCAACGACTCTGGCCTGATGCACGTCGCTGCCGCGCTCAACCGCCCGCTGGTGGCGCTGTATGGCCCAAGTAGCCCGGACTTCACGCCCCCGCTTTCTCATAAAGCGCGCGTCATCCGCCTGATCACCGGCTACCACAAAGTGCGCAAAGGCGATGCCGCAGAAGGCTACCATCAGAGCCTGATCGACATTACGCCAGAGCGCGTTCTCGAGGAGCTTAACGAACTGCTGTTGAGCGAAGAAGGATAACGAATGCGGGTACTGATCGTTAAAACCTCTTCTATGGGCGATGTTCTGCATACGCTGCCGTCACTGACGGACGCCATGCGGGCCGTTCCCGGCATTCGTTTTGACTGGGTGGTGGAAGAAGGCTTCGCGCAGATCCCCACCTGGCATGAAGCGGTTGACCGCGCGATCCCGGTGGCGATACGCCGCTGGCGCAAAGCGTGGTTCTCCGCGCCGATTAAAGCCGAACGCAAAGCCTTTCGCGAAGCGGTGCAGGCACAGCACTACGACGCTATCATCGACGCCCAGGGGCTGGTGAAAAGCGCCGCGCTGGTGACGCGTCTGGCGCACGGCGTAAAGCACGGCATGGACTGGCACACCGCCCGCGAACCGCTGGCGAGCCTGTTCTATAACCGCCACCACCACATCGCAAAGCAGCAGCACGCCGTCGAACGTACCCGCGAGCTGTTTGCAAAAAGCCTGGGCTATGCGAAACCGGAAACCCAGGGTGACTACGCCATTGCGCAGCACTTTTTGCGCAATACAGATCCCTCTGCCCAGCCTTATCTTGTCTTCCTGCATGCCACAACGCGCGACGATAAACACTGGCCGGAAACGCACTGGCGAAGCCTGATAGAATTAATGCAACCCACCGGCATCCATATTAAACTCCCGTGGGGCGCCGAACATGAGCGGCAGCGCGCAGAGCGTCTGGCAGCAGGTTTTGCGCACGTCGAGGTATTGCCGAAACTCACCCTGGCGCAGGTTGCAGCGCAGCTGGCGGGGGCGAATGCTGTTGTTTCCGTTGATACAGGCTTAAGCCATTTAACCGCGGCGCTGGATCGCCCGAATATTACGATTTTTGGTCCGACCGATCCTGGACTGATCGGGGGTTACGGTAAAAACCAGCATCAGATGGTCAGCCCGACCCAGCAAACGAAGGATATCAGCGCAGATGCTATTTTTTCATTTTTACAGGGCAGCCGTTGGCTTTCCAACAGGGATATCTAACGCATGAGTTACGTATTTCTGCTGATTTTACTCTTTCCGGTGAAGCTTATCCGGAAGATGTTCCGCAAAGAGACAGGTAAAAACCTGGTCATTCAGACGGCAAAAATCGGCGATTTTGTTAATGCAACGCCCCTTCTGGCATACCTGCAAAAAAGCGACGTGCTCGTCAGTCGTAGCGTCGGTGCATTGGCGAAGCATGATGAGACGATCGATGAGATTTTTTTTATCGAGCAGCATAAGCGTAACCTGTGGCGAAAGCTGGTCTTTGCCTGCCGGATCATGAACCGCTATGACAATGTCTATCTTCTGCAGCCTAACAGCGTGAACCTCTTTTTTGCCTCCGTGTGTAATGCTAAAAACAAACAGTTTTTAAGCATTTACACGCGCAGATGGTATCACGGGATTTTCTATGCAACGGCAGACGGTACTGTTGAACACGGTAGAAAGACGCTGACGGTCACGAACTATCTGAAACTGGCCGATCGCGCTCTGAGCTGGCAAGACTCTCCCAAGCACGCCACAAAGCCACTGTTTAAACCCGCGACCTATCCGGCAATCCTCGATAAACCGGGCGTGATCCGCATTGGCATCAGTATCGCCGCAGGGAATAAAGCGAAAACCGTTCCGCCAGTCATCTGGAAGCAAATTGCCGATCGTCTCGCGGATCTGCCCTGCGAATTTTATGTGTTTGGCGCCCCGAATGAACAATCGTGGATGGATGATATCACCCGCGATTATGGTGAACTGCCCAACTTTATTAATATGATTGGCAAAATCTCCCTTGAAGAGCTGCCGTGGGCCATTTCTAAAATGGATTGCTATATCGCGTCTGATTCGGGGAATGTCTACATTGCCGATGCTGTCGGGGTGCCGGTAATCTTATTGTTCGGGCCTTGCTGCCACTATGAACAGCGTCCGCTCGGCAACGTGTTGCTGATTGGTAATGATGACAACATTTGCTCATATGTTTTTGAAACACGATATTACTTCTCACAGAGCCGGGAAGAACTCTTCGCTGTAACAGACGAATCGCTACGTGACCTCAAACATTTTATTTGCGGGTTATCAACAATTAACGCAACCGCAAACACCTTTGATGCTCTGGGAAACTAATTATTATGGCTTTTCTAAGCATCATTATTGCCGCGCATAACGCCAAAGATACGCTTAACGCCACCCTGGAAAGCCTGCAAAACGCGATTAATGGTGCGGGCGATGATGTAGAGATCATTATCTTTAATGACAGTTCCGATGACTCAACACAGGATATTATTGAGGCATGGCTGCCAACGTTTCCGAATGCGCAAGCCCGATACGTTGAGTACCGTAACGTTGGTCATGTTCGAAACAGTGCCGTCTCGCTGGCCTCAGGTGAATACATCACCATGCTGGATAGCGATGACCGATTGAAACCGGGCAGCATCCGGGACGCCGTGGCATACCTCAAAACAGAGCGCCCTGATATGCTACTGACGCGCCTGCTGGAAGTTCGTGACACCAAAAAAATCACCGCCGACTGGCAGGGGTTCTCTCCTGTTGCTTTGTCACAACATGAGGCAATAAAGCGGTTCCTGCAGCACAAAGATTTTCAGGCACACCTCATCGGGCAGTTCATTCATCGGAAATTGTACGCAAGCAACCCGATTCCTTCGATGGTCTGCTATGAAGATTTCGCCGTATTTCCCGGCATGTTGATGCAATCGAGTAAAATAGTCTATCAGCGTCAGGGACACTATTATTACATCAAACGTGGCGACAGTTTGTCGAGCCGACTCGATGCCAGTAAAATCGCGACGTTGATTGATTGCACATTGCAAATGGAAAAAACATTCCCGCATTCTTTTAAGCAACTTGTTAATTGTCACTGGTTTGATATCTACAGTAATCACCGTCAGCATCTGACCGACCTGCAACTAAAACTGGTGAAACAGCGGGTAAACGCACTTTATTCTTTCTCTTTCTTCTTCTCCAGAGATGTACGTTTCAGCTACAAAAAAAGGGTCATTGAAGCATTATGGAAAAAGTAAAACTGCGGCTTTATCAGCTTACGCTGATTCTGAGCCTTATTTCGCTTGCGCTGGCGCTGCTGAGTTCAGGTAAGCAACGAGAGTTTTTCTATATTGCAATTTATGCCAGTATTATCGGTTTAGCTTGCGAATATAAAAAAATCACACTGCGTCCCTTTTCTATCGCACTTCCCATTTTGTTAGTAGGGTTGCTCAACCTTATCTGGTATATGGTGTATGAATATCATAGCGAAGGTTTAAACGCTTATAGCGATTATCTTGGTGCCAGTAAGAAACTGATTTTAGCGAGCATTCTCGTTTTCTACCTTGACCGGTTTAAAAGCTACATCGATAAAACCTCTTTCCAGAAATATTTCCTGTTTGCGGTAAGTGCGGGATTTGTCCTCGCCACAGGTTATGGCTTGTGGCAGGCGACGCAGGGTGTGGATCGTGTCGAGATGGCCATAAATCGCCCTACCGTATCGGCCTATGTTTACTCTGTCCTGTCACTGGCGTTGGTATACAGTCTTTATCTTCAAAAAAACAGAAAACTGTATGTTGTTGCGGGTCTCACCATCTTAATTTCCTGGTTTGTTATCCTTTTTACAGGAACACGCGCCGCAATGGGGCTATATTTGCTTCTGGCGATTGTGCTCACACTTTACCACTTCAGAAGAATTCATCTTAAAACGATGCTAATTTTCTTATGTATAGTGGCAGGTATTGTTATTGTTAGTTACAAACCCTTGATCTCGCCAAAGATAGATCAAACGCAGATGGAACTGGAAAGATACCAAAAAGGCAACGACGCCACGTCACTCGGAGCGCGTTTTTCCATGTGGATAGTCGGTATTCAGAACGGACTTTCTCACCCACTAGGACAGTCAATTGAAGATCGCGAGGTTTGGTCACAGCATTACGTTAAAGAGGGCCATCCCCACCTGGTTTCCGCACTCGGATTTCTTAGGATACATCTGCACAATGAGCTTATCGAAAAATACTCTCTGCAGGGGATCCCAGGGCTAGCGATATTATTATTCTTCTATATATCGATGATCGCTTACGCGCTTAAAAACAGAAATGGCCTGCTGCTGACGGCCATGCTTCTTTTATTACTCTATGGCCTGACGGACGTCATACTATTGAGCTCAGAAGCCTTAATCTTCTTTGTCACCGTGTTTGCACTGAGTACACCTTTTTCGCAAACCAGACAACGTTAATGATTATGCCCGCTGATGCGGGCATTATTTTTTCTTGTTTTGATAAAACTCCGCCAGCGTCATCCCCACCGTCTTATCGGATAACCAGCTAAAGAGCGTTTCTAAATCCTGATACAGCCCTTCGATCGCCGCCTCATCTTTAAACGTAGGGCTTCCGCCAGGCATAAATTCCGACGAATGAAGCATAAACTCCACGTACTCACTTCCCTGAGACAGGCATTGCTGTGCGACCTGAATCATCTGCGCCGCATTCCCACCGGACGGTCTTAGCCAGTTGACCGAGGGTGAACGGTATTTACCGCGAAGTCTGTCGTAACCTTGTTTAATCGTGTTCAACCAGGCCGGGTGTTTATACTGAATGCTCATCGGCACTTCGAGTAATGGGCTATTGCCCGCCCGGGAAATATTATCTAAATCCATAAAATAGGCGTGGTCGGGAAAATGCTGATAATTCGTTCCGCCATTACCCTGCGGTGCACCCTTCGCATTGCGCCAGTTCACCCGCGGCGTCACGGAACAATCCACCTGATAACCCAGTTCAACGAGCAATTTTGCATAGCGGCTATCAAATGCCCAACGCCCGGCACGGTGGCTTAACATTTTGGTCTGGAAGGTCTCTTCCAGCAGGCGGGTCATGAACAGCACTTTCTCGCGCATCACCTCATCCGAAAACTCAATCAAATAAGGCTGCCAGCGCCAGTCATCTCCTGTGAGATCGTGCTCCGGTGGGCTATTCCATGCGTGAAGGTGCATCCCCACTTCCCCCTGACCGCGGGCGATCGCATCCCTGGCGAATTCAATGAAAACGGGTTCGATCGCCATCTCGTAATTGGTCAGCCACACGGGCTTAAAGCCGAAACGCTCACAAAGCGTCTGGAACCGCGCCAGATAGCGCGCGTTTTCGGTTTTAATGACGCGGTGATTTTGCCAGAGATTATCGCCCTCAGTATCAATTGTGATGATAAACGCTGGTTTGTTCATAATGAGTCCGCAAGACAGGAAAGTTAGCGCTATGTTACGCACTCTCCAAAGCATGAGTAAACCCTTCCAGGGAAATTCCTGAGATTATGGAGAAAGAGTGCAAGTCGCTATCAGGTCTATTAGAATTGCCATCAGTACAACGCCGATAAGATGATGATGAATAACTTACCTGACACGCCTGATTTGCGCATTTTACTTATCAAACTCCGCCATCATGGCGACATGTTGCTGACCACTCCCGTCATTGATTCGTTACGTCAAAAATGGCCGCAGGCGCAGATTGATGTCCTGCTGTATGAAGAAACGCGCGATATGCTCGCCGCGCATCCGGCGATCGGTACAATTTATGGAATCGATCGTAAATGGAAGCAGCTGGGCACGCTGAAGCATCTTCAAAAAGAGTGGCAGTTGCTGTGCGCGTTAAGAAATCAGCATTATCATCTGGTCATAAACCTTGCCGATCAGTGGCGTAGCGCTATCGTCACCCGTTTTACCGGCGCACCCGTTCGCCTCGGATTCGCGTTTAACAAACGCAACAGTGCATTCTGGCGTTTTTGTCATACCGATCTGGTCTCTGTCGACGGCCACAAATCCCTGCATACGGTCGAACAGAATCTCTCCATTTTGACGCCATTATCGGTCGCGCCGCAGCCTGCCGTCACCATGGCCTACGCCGCAGAGGACTGGGATCATGCCCGTCAAAGACTGACGCAGTCGGGTGTGGGCGAGCGCTATGTTGTGATCCAGCCGACGTCCCGCTGGTTCTTTAAATGCTGGAGCGAAGACAAAATGGCGCAAACCATTACTGCACTGCAGCAGGATGGCCATACGGTTGTGCTCACCGCGGGGCCGGATAAAAAAGAGCTGGCGATGATCGATCGCATACTCGCTGCCGCACCGAAAACCGGTGTCGTTTCGCTGGCGGGCCAGTTGACGCTGCGTCAACTGGCGTCGCTTATCGATCACGCCTCTCTGTTTATTGGTGTCGACTCCGTGCCGATGCATATGGCCGCCGCGCTGCAAACGCCCTGCGTGGCGCTGTTTGGCCCTTCTAAACTGACGTTTTGGTCTCCATGGCAGGTTAAAGGGGAAGTGATCTGGGCCGGCGATTACGGCCCGCTCCCCGATCCGGATGCCATTGATACCAAAACGAAAGAACGCTATCTCGACGCCATTCCCGTTGATGCTGTCGTCTCCGCCGCAAGGAGATATCTGCCATGAAAGACCATCGTCTGGCCATTGTTCGCCAAAAGTATCGCCCTGATGGCGGAGCGGAACGCTTCGTTTCGCGCGCCCTTACCGCGCTGAGCAATCAGAACCTTGAACTCAACGTCATCACGCGTGAGTGGCAGGGAGAGAAGCAAGACGACTGGCATATTCACATTTGCAACCCTCAAAAGTGGGGTCGCATCAGTCGTGAGCGCGGATTTGCACAGGCCGCGCGCGCGCTGTGGCAGCAGCAGCAGTTTGATATTGTTCAAAGCCATGAGCGCATCCCGGGTTGTGATATCTATCGCGCGGGTGATGGGGTCCATCGCCGCTGGCTGCTGCAGCGCGCGCGCATTTTACCGGCCTGGCGCGCGCAAATGCTGATGTATGACCGCTATCACCGCTACGTGATGCGTGCGGAACGGGAAATGTATCAGGCACCTGAGTTAAAAGCCGTAATCTGTAATGCGGAGATGATCAAACGCGAAATCGTTGAAGACTTTGATATTGACGCAAATAAAATCCATGTGATTTATAATTCTATTGATTCCAGCCGCTTCATTCCGGCCCAGGAGTCACAGCGTGCGATTTTGCGCCAACAGTTTGGTTTGCCAGCCGATGCGGTTGTGTTCTGTTTTGTAGGCTCAGGGTTTGAACGAAAAGGATTGGCCAGCGCCATACGCGCTATCGCGGGAACATCAGCCTGGCTGATTGTGGTTGGACAAGATAAGGCAGAAAGTCGTTATCGCGACCTCGCCCGTTCGTTAGGCTGCGAGGGGCAAATCCGTTTCCTGGGGGTGCAAAAAGAAACTCTGCCTTTTTATCAGCTATCCGATGGTTTACTGTTGCCAACGCTGTATGATCCCTTTCCTAACGTCATTCTTGAAGCGATGGCCTGCGGCTTGCCCGTCATTACTTCAGAGAGTTGCGGTGGTGCAGAATTTATTCAACAAGGCCAGAACGGGTTTTATTGTGACGCACTTGATATCAGTACATTGAAGGAAGCGGTAACAGCCGTCCCTTCTCTGGAAAAAAATAACAATATGGGACGAGCGGCACGTGAACGTGTAAAAGACGCCACTCCCGAAAAACTATCAAGTCAGCTTATTACGCTTTATCAAAAATTACTGGATTAAAAATGCGCATCCTAATGATTATTGATGGTTTACCCGGTGGAGGAGCTGAAAAAACGGTTCTTACACTCTCCCGTGGGTTAATAGAAATGGGGCATCAGGTCTCTCTATTCTCTCTGCGGAAAGTGTGCGACTACGCCATCCCGGAAGGCATCGATTATCAGGTTGTTCAGGACATATGTAAAAAACCGTGGCGAAAGCTGACGGAGATCCCACGCCGCGCTCACCTGTTAGATCAGGCGATTGAACGGGCTGAGCACAGCGGCAAATTTGATGTGGTTTTCTCTCATTTGCACAAAACTGACCGCATTGTGGCGCACTGCCGCGCGCTGGAACGTGACAAAGTCTGGTTCTGCGTGCACGGCATGTTCTCGTTCTCCTATCTTCGCCATCGCAGCGGACTTTCACGCTGGTTTAAACACCTTAAAATTCGTCATACCTACGAAAACCGTAACGTTGTCGCCGTCTCAGACGCCGTGTTGAAAGATCTTTCCGAGACGCTGGCGCTCAATCTTCGACGCAAAGCGGTTATCCATAATCCTTTCGATATTCCTGAAATTCAGCGTCTGGCGGATGCTCCCTTCGAGATGCAGGGAAAGGATTACATCATTCATGTTGGCCGCTTCCATGAGCACAAACGCCACGACCGCCTTTTACGTGCGTTTGCCCTGAGTAAAATTGACACAACGCTGGTCATGATGGGCAATGGATCCGAAGCGCAAATTCAAAAACTCAAGCAGCTTGCTGCCGAGCTGGGTATTGAAAACAAAGCGGTTTTCCGCCCGTTCGATTCTAATCCCTATCCCTGGATTAAAGGGGCGCGCCTTTTAGTGTTAAGTTCTGACTGCGAAGGTTTTGGTAATGTGCTGGTCGAAGCCATTATCTGCCAGACGCCACCGGTCAGTACAAATTGCCCCGGCGGCCCCGCCGAAATCCTCACCGGACCCTTAGCGCGCGGGCTGGCAGAGTTAAATGACGCGTCACTGGCAAAAACGCTGGCGGAGATTTATACCGCCCCGCCGGTCGTTGGCGATGCAACCATCGCGTCGTTCGGTATTAGTGCCATTTGCCAGCAATATATTGCTCTGGTCGACAATCAAAAATAATCAGGTTTCTTATGCAAAATTCAGCCCCATTGTTGAGCGTGGTGGTTGCCGTTTATAACGGTGAAGCTTTCCTGGATCAGTTCTTTACCTGCCTTGTGAATCAACGCATCGACAGCATGGAAGTCATTATTGTCAATGATGGCTCTACTGACCGCTCAATGGAGATCGTCGAAAACTGGCGAGAAAAACTGCCGCAGCTGCAGGTCATAGAACAGCAAAACCAGGGCGTATCCATCGCGCGTAACACCGGTCTGGCCGTTGCGACGGGACAATATCTCTCTTTCCCGGATATTGATGATGTCTTTAAACCCGGCATGTACCAGCGACTGCTGGAGATGGCTGTTACGCAGGATCTGGATGTCGCCACCTGTAACGGGAACTACGTCTGGGAGAACAACAAGAAACCCTCACGCCCGATCTTCCCTGAAGACAAACTGGCTTCGACAGGGGTCATGGCTGGCCCGGCGTGGTTAAAAATGGCGCTGGATTCGCGTAAGTTCCTTCACGTCACGTGGTTGAACATCTATCGCCACGACTTTATCCGTAAACACAGTTTCCATTTCGAACCCGGCCTGCGCCATCAGGATATCCCGTGGACCACCGAAGTGCTGCTCGCGGCAGAGCGGGTTCAGTACACCAGTGAGCGTTATTACGACTACTACATTCACTCTGCATCGGTATCCCATATGCCGGACAATGACGACACGCTGATTCGCTCCGCGCGTCACTACATGAAAATCCTGCAGCTGCTCGATGCCATCAATCAGCGTTACCCGGATAAAGTGAAAGGGATCCCTGCCTGCCACTGGCAAATTGCCAAAGAGGGGCTGGGAATTATTCACACCTTCGACAACATGAAGGATGAGAAGAAGAAATCGATGATTATCAAAGAGTTCTTCGAAACAGGCATCTGGAAACTCATCTGGAAAAGTGCAAAAAGTCCGCGTCTGCGCTGGCGGCTGGGTCGACGTTATTTCCGTTTGAAACGGTATCTGGCATAAGAGATAGCTTTACCTGGCCTAAATGCTTAGAATTTGCCCGCCGAAACTAAAAAAACGGATAATCGCTTGGAATTGTTGTATACCGCTCTGCTCTACATCATTCAGCCACTGGTGTGGCTGAGACTGTTGCTTCGTAGCCGGAAAGCGCCTGCGTATCGTAAACGCTGGGCTGAACGCTATGGCTTCTGCCGCAATAAAGTCACACCGGACGGTATTTTGCTGCATTCCGTTTCTGTCGGTGAAACGCTGGCGGCGATCCCGCTGGTTCGCGCCCTGCGTCACCGCTATCCGTCGCTGCCAATCACCGTCACGACGATGACGCCGACCGGCTCCGAGCGCGCGTTATCCGCTTTCGGCAAAGACGTGCAGCACGTCTATCTGCCTTACGATCTGCCCTGCGCAATGAATCGTTTCCTCAACACCGTGCGCCCGAAGCTGGTGATCGTGATGGAAACCGAACTGTGGCCGAACATGATTTCCGCCCTGCATGCCCGTAAAATTCCGCTGGTGATTGCCAACGCGCGCCTGTCAGAGCGCTCGGCGAAAGGTTACGGCAAGCTGGGCAAATTTATGCGCCGCCTGCTCAGCAGGATCACGCTGATTGCCGCGCAGAACGAAGAGGACGCGGCGCGCTTTATCGCGCTGGGCCTGAAACGCAACCAGCTTGCGGTAACGGGCAGCCTGAAATTTGATATTTCTGTTACCCCTGAGCTCGCCGCCCGTGCGATCACACTGCGTCGCCAGTGGGCCCCACGTCGTCAGGTCTGGATTGCAACCAGTACTCATGATGGCGAAGAAGAGATCATCCTGCAGGCTCACCACAAGCTGCTGGAAAAATTCCCTGATTTACTGCTGATCCTCGTGCCTCGCCATCCGGAGCGTTTTAAAGATGCCCGTGAAATGGTCCAGAAAGGCGGCTTCAGCTTCACGCTGCGCAGCAGCGGTGAAATCCCTTCCGGCAGCACCCAGGTGGTGATTGGCGATACGATGGGCGAACTGATGCTGCTGTACGGCATTGCTGACCTCGCGTTTGTCGGCGGCAGCCTGGTCGAGCGCGGCGGTCATAACCCGCTGGAGCCGGCAGCCCACGCTATTCCGGTGCTGATGGGGCCGCACACGTTTAACTTCAAAGATATCTGCGCGAAATTACAGCAGGCCGATGGTTTAATTACCGTGACCGATGCGGATTCGGTGGTCAAAGAGGTATCGACCCTTCTGACTGACGAAGATTATCGCCTGTGGTACGGGCGACATGCCGTCGAAGTGCTGCACCAGAACCAGGGCGCACTGACCCGACTGCTGCAGCTTCTGCAACCTTATCTGCCCCAGCGGAGCCACTAATGTCAACGCGTCTGTCGGTCGTAATGATCGCCAAAAACGCCGCCGACCTGCTTCCGGATTGCCTGGCCTCCGTCGCCTGGGCTGACGAGATAGTTATTCTTGACTCCGGAAGTACGGACAACACGGTGGACGTTGCCCGGGCGGCGGGCGCAAAAGTCTTTGTCGACGCTGACTGGCAGGGCTATGGCATCCAGCGCCAGCGCGCGCAGGGGTATGCCACAGGTGATTATATCCTGATGCTCGATACTGACGAGCGCATTACGCCAGAACTTCAGCAGGCCATTCAGGCGGTGCTTTCCTCGCCCCAGCCTGGCGCCGTATACAGCATTGCCCGCCGCAACTACTTCCTTGGCCGTTTTATGCGCCACAGCGGCTGGTATCCCGACCGCGTGATGCGCCTCTACGAGCGCGAGCGGTATCAGTACAACGATAATCTGGTGCATGAATCCCTGAGCTGCGATAGCGCCCAGGTCATCCCCCTGACGGGCGATTTGCTGCACCTGACCTGCCGTGATTTCGCGAGCTTCCAGCGTAAACAGCTCAACTATGCCACCGCATGGGCGCAGGAGCGTCACCAGCGCGGCAAGAAGGCCTCGCTGACGGGTATCTTCACCCACACGCTGGGCGCGTTCCTGAAAACGCTGCTGCTGCGTGGTGGCGTACTGGACGGCAAACAGGGCTGGTTACTCGCGGTAGTAAATGCCCAGTATACTTTCAACAAATACACCGAGCTGTGGGCGCTCTGCCGCGGCTACTCAGAGAAAACGTGAGCCATGAGCACAAAAGCGATTTATCCGGGTACCTTCGATCCGATCACCAACGGTCATCTTGATATCATCACCCGTGCGGCGTGCATGTTCGATAAGGTGATCCTGGCCATTGCCGCCAGCCCCAGCAAAAAGCCGATGTTTGACCTCAACGAGCGCGTACAGCTCGCCACCGATGCCATTTCGCACCTGCCGAACGTTGAGGTGGTCGGGTTTAGCGACTTGATGGCTAACTTCGCCCGCGCCCAGCAGGCAAACATTCTGATCCGTGGTTTACGCGCGGTGGCAGACTTCGAGTATGAGATGCAGCTGGCGCACATGAACCGCCACCTGATGCCGGAGCTGGAGAGCGTGTTCCTGATGCCCTCCAAAGAGTGGTCGTTTATCTCTTCCACGCTGGTGAAAGAGGTGGCGCGTCATCACGGCGATGTCACCCATTTCCTGCCGACTAACGTCCACCAGGCATTGATGGAAAAGCTAAAGTAACCCTATTTCTGGCACTGACGGCAGTAGAACGTGGCGCGCTGGGCGTGCTTCGTGGCAATAACGGGCGTGCCGCAGACTCTGCACGGTTCGCCTTTACGGCCATACACCTGAAGCTCCTGGGCAAAATAGCCCGGCTTGCCGTCACTTTGCAGGAAGTCCTTCAACGTTGTCCCGCCCTGCTCAATAGAGCGCAGCAGTACCGCCTTAATGACCCGGACCAGCAGCTCACACTCCTGCGCAGACAGCGAAGAGGCCAGCCGATCGGGATGGATCCCGGCCGCGAACAGCGATTCGCTGGCATAGATATTCCCCACGCCCACCACCAGCTTGTTATCCATCAGCCAAGGCTTAATCGGGCTTTTCTTCTTCGCACACTTCGCCTTGAGGTATTCCGCGTTAAACGCGTCTGAAAGCGGCTCCGGGCCCAGATGCGCGAGCACGTTATGCCCTTCCAGCTCCTTCGTCCACAGCCACGCGCCAAAGCGCCGTGGGTCGGTGTAACGGAGCACTTTGCCGTTGCTCATCACCAGATCGACGTGGTCGTGCTTTTCAGCAGGCAGTTCTTCGGTAAGAATGCGCAGGCTCCCGGACATCCCCAGGTGGATAATAATCCAGCCGTCGGGCAGCTCCAGCAGCAGGTATTTAGCGCGACGCTGTACGCTAAGGACGGGTTTATCGCTCAGGGCATGGATCTCATCGGACACCGGCCAGCGCAGACGCCCATTGCGGACCACCGCGTGAAGAATCGTCGCGCCGACCAGATGGGGCTCAATGCCGCGACGGCTGGTTTCTACCTCAGGTAATTCAGGCATGGTTCCTCCGTTGAGATGCAGAATGCAAAAAACCCCGCAGTTGCGGGGTTTTTCGATACAAGGAGACTAAAATTATTTGATTTTAGCTTCTTTGTACAGTACGTGCTGGCGTACAACTGGATCGAATTTTTTCAGTTCCAGTTTTTCCGGCTTAGTACGTTTGTTCTTCGTGGTGGTGTAGAAGTGACCTGTACCAGCAGAAGAAACCAGCTTGATTTTCTCGCGAATACCTTTAGCCATGATTTATTTCCTCTTTAAGTACTTAGTACTTTTCGCCACGGGCACGCAGTTCGGACAGAACTGTATCGATGCCTTTCTTATCGATTACACGCATACCTTTAGCAGATACGCGCAGGGTGACAAAACGCTTCTCGCTCTCAACCCAGAAACGGTGAGAGTGCAGGTTCGGCAGGAAACGGCGTTTAGTCGCGTTCAGTGCGTGGGAACGGTTGTTACCGGTCACCGGACGCTTGCCAGTAACTTGGCAGACTCGGGACATGTCTATTCTCCAAAAATCAAATTAGCTCGAGCTTCGTATGGGGTATCGGCGCCTCGTCAGGCTTTACAGCCCGGTCATCGCATAGTTCTAAGTGAACTCTCGATTGCCAGGCCCAAATGCCAAACCCGAGATTCTCAAAGGTGGCGTAGTATACGCTGACTCGGCGGTGTGCTCAAGTCCCGAACAGACAAAGATCCCGATGGATCGCGAGAAATAGCCTAAATCCAGCCATGTTCTGCGAAAGAAATGTACTCACCGCGGCCAATTATCAGATGGTCCAACACACGAATGTCCATGAATTGACAGCATTTGATAATGCGTTCGGTGATTTCTTTGTCCGCTCTGCTCGGTTCTGCACAGCCAGAGGGGTGATTATGCGCGAGGATCACGCCCGCTGCATTCACTTTTATCGCTTCCCGCACAATTTCACGCGGATGCACCTCAACGTGGCTCAACGTGCCCGCAAAGAGACAGCTATGTTTCAGCACCCGATTTTTGTTATCGACAAAGATCACCATAAAGATCTCGCGTTCAATATCGGTTAACTGGCTTTGCAGGAATTCACGCGTCATCGCGGGCGTCAGGATCGGTTCTTCCTTCTCCATACGAACATTGTAAAAACGGCGGGCAAGTTCAGCAATGCCCCTCAACTGGGCATATTTCGCCACGCCAATCCCCTCAATATGCTTAAACTGCGCCAGATCGGCGGTCAGTAAACCGTACAGCGAACCGAAATGTGCTATCAGCTCTTTTGCCAGCGTAAATACCGTTTTTCCGGACGTGCCGGTACGTAAAAAGAGCGCCAGCAGTTCATCGTCTTTTAACAGGGTGACGCCATAGCGCAGCAGTTTTTCGCGCGGCAGCAGCTGCTCATCCTCTTCTTCCATGCTCTTTCTCCCCTTTTTTAACCTCATGCTGCCACAGGCCAATTCGTCGCTCGACGGCCACATTGCGTTCTTGCGTAGCGCCTCGCAAAGTGGTCGAAGGACAAAATCACCCCGCTTTGGGGATTGTGATAAAATGCCCGCTCTCTGGTGAAACCCAACAGGAAAGAATCATGATGAGCCTGGCCGGTAAAAAAATCGTTCTTGGCGTGAGCGGCGGCATTGCTGCCTACAAAGCGCCGGAGCTGGTGCGTCGTCTACGCGAGCGCGGGGCGGATGTGCGGGTCGCGATAACCGAAGGCGGTAAAGCCTTTATCACTCCCCTGAGCCTGCAGGCCGTTTCAGGATACCCGGTATCTGACAGCCTGCTCGATCCGGCCGCCGAAGCCGCGATGGGCCATATTGAGCTGGGTAAATGGGCTGACCTGGTCATCCTCGCCCCCGCCACGGCTGATTTAATCGCTCGGGTCGCAGCCGGTATGGCAAACGACCTGGTCTCTACCATTTGTCTGGCCACGCCTGCGCCTGTTGCCGTCGTTCCTGCCATGAACCAGCAGATGTACCGTAACGCGGCCACCCAGCACAATCTGGAGACGCTGGCCTCACGCGGCCTGCTTATCTGGGGCCCAGACAGCGGCAGCCAGGCCTGCGGTGATGTTGGCCCGGGTCGCATGCTTGACCCGCTGACGATTGTTGATATGGCCGCAGCCCATTTTTCGCCTGTCAACGATCTGCAACATCTCAACATCATGATTACCGCGGGCCCCACGCGCGAGCCGCTGGATCCGGTGCGCTACATCACCAACCACAGCTCCGGCAAAATGGGCTTTGCGATTTCCGCCGCCGCCGCAAGGCGTGGCGCGAACGTCACGCTGGTGAGCGGCCCGGTATCGCTGCCTACCCCTGCGTTTGTGAAGCGAATTGACGTTACCACCGCGCTGGAAATGGAAGCCGCCGTGCAGGCACATGCGCAAAGCCAGCAGATTTTTATCGGCTGTGCGGCCGTCGCAGACTATCGTGCCGAGACGATCGCTGAGGCTAAAATTAAAAAGCAAGGCGATGAATTAACACTAAAAATGGTAAAAAACCCGGACATTGTTGCCGGTGTCGCCGCACTAAAAAGCCATCGTCCATACGTTGTTGGGTTTGCCGCAGAAACGAATAATGTGGAAGAATATGCCCGGCAAAAACGTACCCGCAAAAACCTCGATTTGATTTGCGCGAACGACGTATCGCTGGCCACACAAGGATTTAACAGCGACAGCAACGCACTGCACCTTTTCTGGCAGGATGGAGATAAAGTCTTACCGCTTGAGCGCAAGGAACTCCTGGGCCAACAATTACTCGACGAGATCGTTACCCGTTATGATGAAAAAAATCGACGTTAAGATTCTGGACCCGCGTGTTGGTGAGCAATTTCCGCTGCCAACCTATGCCACCTCCGGCTCTGCCGGTCTTGACCTGCGCGCCTGTCTCGATGACGCCGTAGAACTGGCTCCGGGTGCCACTACCCTGGTTCCAACGGGCCTGGCAATTCACATTGCTGACCCGTCGCTGGCAGCGGTGATCCTGCCGCGTTCTGGCCTGGGCCATAAGCACGGCGTTGTGCTGGGTAACCTGGTCGGCCTGATCGACTCCGACTACCAGGGTCAGCTGATGGTCTCCGTCTGGAACCGTGGTCAGGACAGCTTCACCATTGAGCCGGGCGAGCGTATCGCACAGATGGTCTTTGTACCGGTGGTACAGGCAGAATTTAACCTGGTGGCAGACTTTGACGCCACCGACCGTGGCGAAGGCGGCTTCGGCCATTCCGGGCGCAAATAACGGCCCGAAAGACACGTATCTCACAGCGTCATAATGCAATAACAAACCGCAAACGCCAGTTTGCGGTCGCTGTGTGGATGCTAGCCTGGCAAGTGCTTATTTTCAGGGGTATTTTGTAACATGGCAGAAAAACAAACCGCGAAAAGGAATCGTCGCGAAGAAATACTTCAATCTCTGGCTCTGATGCTTGAATCCAGCGATGGCAGTCAACGCATCACCACCGCTAAACTGGCCGCCTCTGTGGGCGTGTCTGAGGCGGCGCTGTACCGTCATTTTCCGAGCAAGACCCGGATGTTCGACAGCCTGATCGAGTTTATTGAAGACAGCCTGATCACGCGCATCAACCTGATTCTGAAAGACGAAAAAGACACCACCGCGCGTCTGCGTCTGATTGTGCTGTTAATTCTGGGCTTCGGTGAACGCAATCCGGGCTTAACCCGTATCCTCACCGGCCACGCGCTGATGTTTGAGCAGGACAGACTGCAGGGCCGCATTAACCAGCTTTTCGAACGTATTGAAGCGCAGCTGCGCCAGGTACTGCGCGAAAAGAAAATGCGTGAAGGCGAAGGTTACAGCATTGATGAAACGCTGCTGGCGAGCCAGATTCTGGCGTTTTGTGAAGGGATGCTCTCCCGCTTTGTGCGCAGCGAGTTCAAATATTGTCCAACGGACGATTTTGACGCCCGCTGGCCGTTAGTGGCTGCTCAGTTGCAGTAACACCGTTGCGGATGGCGGCTTCGCCTTATCCGGCCTACGAAATGCGTAGGCCCGGTAAGCGTAGCGCCATTGGCGCAATTTAATTACACCCCGAACTCTTCCCGGTACGCTCGTACCGCCGCCAGATGGTCCGCCATCTCTGGCTTCTCTTCCAGATACGCAATCAGGTCTTTCAGGGTGATAATCGACGTCACTTTACAGCTGTAATCGCGCTCGACTTCCTGAATAGCGGAAATTTCACCGCGACCACGCTCCTGACGATCCAGAGAAATCAGCACGCCAGCAAGCGTCGCACCGTTGGCCTGAATAATCTCCATCGATTCGCGGATCGCCGTTCCCGCGGTGATCACATCGTCAACCAGCATGACGCGGCCCTGCAGCGCGCTGCCGACCAGATTCCCGCCTTCACCGTGGGTTTTGGCCTCTTTGCGGTTAAAGCAGTATGGCACGTCGCGGTCATGGTGTTCCGCCAGCGCCACCGCGGTGGTGGTCGCAATCGGAATGCCTTTGTAGGCCGGGCCAAACAGCAGGTCAAAATCAATCCCGGAATCTACCAGCGCTTCGGCATAGAAACGGCCTAACAATGCCAGATCGCGCCCGGTATTAAACAGCCCGGCGTTGAAGAAATAGGGGCTCTTACGCCCGGATTTCAGCGTAAATTCGCCAAACTTAAGTACCTGCTTGTTAAGCGCAAACTCAATAAACTGGCGCTGATACGATTTCATGGATTTGCTCCTTTGGTTTTTCTGTCTTACAGGCAAAAAAAAGGCGACTCATTGGTCGCCTTTAAAATCAATTTTCTAACGCCGCTTTCTGCGTCGTTACAATGGATTCAATGCCCCCTCGGGCCAACGCCAGCAGGGAGAGAAGCTCTTCGTGAGTGAACGGCTCACCTTCCGCCGTGCCCTGCACCTCAATGATGCGACCGTCTTCGGTCATCACCACGTTCATGTCGGTTTCGGCTGCGGAATCTTCAACGTATTCCAGATCGCAAAGCGCTTCGCCGTTAACGATACCGACAGAAACCGCCGCAACCATGCCTTTCATTGGGTTGGTTTTCAGCTTACCGGCAGCAACCAGCTTGTTCAGGGCATCGGCCAGCGCTACGCAGGCACCGGTAATGGATGCGGTACGCGTGCCGCCGTCTGCCTGAATCACGTCGCAGTCCAGCGTGATGGTGAATTCACCGAGGATTTTCAGGTCAACGGCGGCGCGCAGCGCACGCGCGATCAGGCGCTGAATCTCCATGGTACGACCGCCCTGCTTACCCTTTGCCGCTTCACGGGCATTACGGGTATGGGTCGCACGCGGCAGCATTCCGTACTCAGCGGTGATCCAGCCCTGGCCCTGACCTTTCAGGAAGCGCGGAACGCCTTCTTCGATGGAGGCGGTGCACAGAACTTTAGTGTCACCAAACTCAACCAGCACGGAGCCTTCAGCGTGTTTTGTATAGTTACGGGTCAGGGTGACGGGACGCACCTGATTGGCGCTACGGCCTGATGGACGCATGATGGATTCTCCGGCTTGAAACGAATGTGGCTGCGCATTATACGGATAAAGGACGCTTATTCCTATCCTGAGAAGCCCCCGAAAGCTATAATCCCCCCATCTCTCCTTTAAAAACGGGAATGTCTATGATCCGCAGTATGACCGCCTACGCCCGGCGTGAAATCAAGGGTAGCTGGGGCAGCGCCACATGGGAAATGCGCTCGGTAAACCAGCGTTACCTGGAAACGTATTTCCGTATGCCGGAGCAGTTCCGCAGCCTTGAGCCTGTCGTACGTGAGCGTATCCGTAATCGTCTGACGCGCGGGAAAGTGGAATGTAACCTGCGCTTTGAGCCTGATGCCAGCGCACAGGGCGAACTCATCCTCAACGAAAAACTGGCGAAACAGCTCGTGAATGCGGCGAACTGGGTCAAAATGCAGAGCGATGAAGGCGAAATCAACCCGGTTGATATTCTGCGCTGGCCTGGCGTCATGGCCGCCGGTGAGCAGGATCTGGATGCTATTGCCGCTGAAATCCTGGCAGCCCTCGACGGCACGCTGGACGACTTTATCGTTGCTCGCGAAACCGAAGGCCAGGCGCTGAAAGCGATGATTGAGCAGCGCCTTGAAGGCGTGAGCACTGAAGTCGCCAAAGTCCGCACCCATATGCCAGAAGTGCTGCAATGGCAGCGCGAGCGTCTTGTCGCCAAACTGGAAGAAGCGGAAGTTCAGCTGGAAAACACCCGTCTGGAACAAGAGCTGGTGCTGATGGCACAGCGTATTGATGTCGCTGAAGAGCTGGACCGTCTGGAAGCGCACGTTAAAGAAACCTACAACATTCTGAAGAAAAAGGAAGCGGTGGGCCGCCGTCTGGACTTTATGATGCAGGAGTTCAACCGCGAGTCGAACACCCTGGCGTCTAAGTCGATCAATGCAGAAGTGACGAATTCAGCGATTGAGCTGAAAGTGCTGATTGAGCAGATGCGCGAGCAGATCCAGAATATCGAGTAGTGCCTTTCGGGTGGTGTCGACCGCACCACCCATTACTATTTCTAATCCATCCCAACGCCAATTTTTTCACATTACCGCCTTTCATCAAGCCTGCCCAATTCAAATTGATAAAAATTTATAGGGCAAACTGACTCGCCTTAGAAAATCTCAATCGTGATCTTGCGCACAAATCGCTAACCTCCCCCGCGTTCACACCGGAGGGTATATGCTGCTTCACATCCTTTATCTCATTGGCATCACCGCAGAAGCCATGACCGGCGCACTTGCCGCCGGACGTCGCCGTATGGATACCTTCGGCGTAATCATTATTGCTACCGCGACCGCGCTGGGCGGCGGTTCCGTACGCGATATTCTGCTTGGCCATTACCCGCTCGGCTGGGTTAAACACCCTGAGTACGTAATTATCGTGGCGACGGCTGCTGTGTTAACCACCATAGTGGCGCCCGTTATGCCCCATCTTCGCCGCCTGTTCCTGGTGCTTGATGCGCTGGGGCTTATCGTTTTTTCGATCATCGGTGCGCAAATCGCGCTCGATATGGGGGAAGGGCCGGTCATCGCCACCATTGCTGCCGTGGTCACGGGCGTATTCGGTGGTGTGCTGCGCGATATGTTCTGCAAGCGCATTCCCCTGGTCTTTCAAAAAGAGCTGTATGCCGGCATCTCCTTTGCGGCAGCGGTACTTTATATCGCCCTGCAGCATTACGTTTCGAACCATGATGTGGTGGTCATCTCGACGCTGCTGTTTGGCTTTACGGCCCGCATGCTGGCGCTGCGTCTGAAGCTCGGGCTGCCCGTTTTTCATTACAAACACAGCGCGCACTAGCTTCAGAATCCGCTGATGTGCTGTTCTGCGAGCCATTTCGCCAGCACATCAATCTGAGGCGCGTGCATCCAGTTAACGATTTGTCGCGCTTTCTCCTCTCCCGTTCCCGGCAGGGTTTGCCAGTCCTTTGCGTTGCGCCCGCTCATCTCCTGCCACGATATGTCTCCCATCGCCTTCAGTGAAGCCTGCGTCATTGGCACACCCAATGCCATGAGCCAGCGGATAAACGGCTTCTCGCGCACCAGATTGAATCGGTGCCAGAGCGTCAGCCCGCGTGCTGAGGAAAACCCCGGTGTAGACTGCAGCTGCGTCTGAGTTAATAACAGCCATGAAAAGAGATGTTCAAAATGATGCGCCTGCCAGAGGGTCCGCCAGCCTGACTCGCCTAATCCTTCAATATCGAATACCTGCTTTGAGCTGAGCCACGTCAGCCGGGCAAAGAACTGCTCCATACACTCCGGCGAAGCATAGAAACAGCTAAGCGCATGATAGCGCGGGGCCGGAGGTTCTGGTTTATGCCTGTCCGTCCCGCGCCAGAGCACATTATCAAACCGGGGAATACCCTGCCCGGCCAGGCTGACCTGTATCTGATCACCCGGGGCAATATCCAGCCTCTGCCAGCGCCCAACCGAACCCAGACTCACCCGCTGCACCTGTTTATCATCCAGTTGCACGGGTTCCAGCGCTGCTACAACGGAAATTTTGCCCGTTCGCCCCACGGAAAAATGAATATCACTCACCTCAGCGGCCTGGGCTGCAGGAGGATATTTCCATGCGACAACCCAGTTGCCTTCACCCGGCAGCCAGCCTTCGCCCGCAGGTTCATCCTCCGAACGTACCACAATGCCATCCGTGGCAAAGGGTAATGCGGCCACGTGCCAGGCCGCGCGCTGTTTCTCGACGGCATCAACAGATTTAGCGGGAAGCGTATACCGTGCCGACAGCGTAAAACCGGCCTGAGACAGTGCAGCTAAAGATGTCTGCATATCTTTCGGTCCGTCCGGCCAGGCCCAGATGAATACGCCAATCTTGCTCAATAGCGCGTTATCCTTTTGCCGCATCATCGCCCCCGCCACCTTTGCGCGAGCGTTCATTCCGCCCATCTGGTTCTGAATGTGGTTGTCACGTAACCAGAAAAGCTCGCCCTGTAAGACGCTATTCGCCAGCGCGCCGGTGAGCTTTTGCGGAACCGAAGGGATTAAACGTACCTTATCGGTCCAGTCTTCCCCTTTCAGGCCATCACCGCGACTGATGGCCTGGGTTAACTTTCCGTCACGATAGACCAGCGTCACCGCCACACCGTCAACTTTCGGCTGCAGCCACAGATGCTGTCGGGCACGCATCCACTGCCTCAGCTCCTCTTTGCTGGCCACTTTATGCACGCCCGTGTGGGCAACAGGATGTTTTACGCTTCCCTTCAGCGCGGGGAGTTTCTCTTCTGAAATCTCGCTGCCAAAACAGCGCTGCCACTGCGTTAACCGCCCGTGAAGCTGGTCGTAAACCTCGTCGTTGATCTCGCTCACGCCCTGCTTCCAGTAGGCCTCATCCCAGCGTTTGATTTGCGCGCTTAACGACGCCATCTCTTTCTCTGCTTTTGCCTGCGACCACACCGGACATACCGCCGCGCCAGAGCCACACCACAACAGCATTAACCCGCTTATCCATCGCCACATTGCTACCCCTCCTTTGCAATGCAGGAGGTATACCCGGATGCCTGAAACAATGCTAACGGCAACGTTTCACAATGCGAGACGCCATCCGGTATTTCTTTTGGTTGCTGAAAACCCCGGATAAAACCTGAAAACGGCACGCAAAATTCAATAATCCAGGGGAAAAAGTGTGACAAAGGCTACGTCACACGGCGGTGACGTGTATAATAAGCCCGTATGTAGGACTTCTTCGTTAACACATACAAAAGACTCTCATGGCTCAAGGCACGCTTTATATTGTTTCTGCCCCTAGTGGCGCGGGTAAATCCAGCCTTATTCAGGCACTGTTAAAAACCCAACCGTTGTACGACACACAGGTTTCTGTTTCTCACACCACGCGAGCGCCGCGTCCGGGTGAAGTACACGGTGAACACTATTTCTTTGTGGATCACGACGAATTCAGAGCGATGATCGGCAGAGACGCGTTTCTTGAACACGCTGAAGTATTCGGTAATTACTACGGTACCTCGCGTGAAACCATTGAGCAGGTTCTGGCTACGGGCGTGAATGTGTTCCTGGATATCGACTGGCAGGGCGCTCAGCAAATTCGCAAGAAAATGCCTGACTCGCGCAGTATCTTTATTTTACCGCCATCGAAAGATGAGCTGGATCGCCGCCTGCGTGGCCGCGGCCAGGACAGCGAAGAAGTGATCGCAAAGCGTATGGAACAGGCTGTTGCAGAAATGAGCCATTACGCGGAATATGATTACCTTATTGTGAATGATGATTTTGATGCCGCATTGAGCGATCTCAAAACCATTCTTCGTGCAGAACGTCTGCGTATGAGCCGCCAG
Source organism: Enterobacter sp. KB-221C9 (assembly GCF_041320715.1). Taxonomy (NCBI): domain Bacteria; kingdom Pseudomonadati; phylum Pseudomonadota; class Gammaproteobacteria; order Enterobacterales; family Enterobacteriaceae; genus Enterobacter; species Enterobacter sp. KB-221C9. The sequence continues at coordinate 179,183 of NZ_JBGIWG010000007.1, read as the reverse complement.
AAGCAGCGACATGACGCATTAATCACCAAACTGTTGGCAGACTGAACCCACTTTCAGTATCATGCCCAGTCATTTCTTCACCTGTGGAGCATTTTAAGTATGGCACGCGTAACTGTTCAGGACGCTGTAGAGAAAATTGGTAACCGTTTTGACCTGGTGCTGGTCGCCGCGCGTCGCGCTCGTCAGATGCAGGTAGGCGGTAAAGATCCGCTGGTACCGGAAGAAAACGATAAAACCACCGTTATTGCACTTCGCGAAATCGAAGAAGGTCTGATCAACAACCAGATCCTCGACGTGCGTGAGCGCCAGGAGCAGCAAGAGCAGGAAGCCGCAGAACTGCAGGCCGTAACCGCTATTGCTGAAGGTCGTCGTTAATTAAACCTGCGGGTCGCCCTTGTATCTGTTTGAAAGCCTGAATCAACTGATTCAAACCTACCTGCCTGAAGACCAGATTAAGCGTCTTCAGCAGGCGTATCTCGTTGCACGTGACGCTCACGAGGGCCAGACACGTTCAAGCGGTGAACCCTATATCACGCACCCGGTAGCGGTGGCCTGTATTCTGGCCGAGATGAAACTCGACTACGAAACGCTAATGGCCGCTCTGCTGCACGACGTGATCGAAGATACCCCTGCCACCTATCAGGACATGGAACAGCTGTTTGGCAAAAGCGTTGCCGAACTGGTGGAAGGGGTCTCTAAGCTTGATAAGCTGAATTTCCGCGACAAGAAAGAGGCGCAAGCCGAAAACTTCCGCAAGATGATTATGGCGATGGTGCAGGATATCCGCGTCATTCTCATCAAACTCGCTGACCGTACCCACAACATGCGCACGCTGGGCTCACTTCGTCCGGATAAACGTCGCCGCATTGCCCGTGAAACCCTCGAAATCTACAGCCCGCTGGCGCACCGTTTAGGTATTCATCACATTAAAACCGAGCTGGAAGAGCTGGGTTTTGAAGCGTTGTACCCAAATCGCTATCGCGTGATTAAAGAGGTGGTGAAAGCCGCACGCGGTAACCGTAAAGAGATGATTCAAAAAATCCTCTCTGAAATCGAAGGGCGCTTACAGGAAGCGGGAATCCCGTGCCGCGTCAGCGGTCGCGAGAAACATTTGTACTCCATCTACTGCAAAATGGTGCTCAAGGAGCAGCGTTTTCACTCGATCATGGACATCTACGCCTTCCGCGTCATTGTCCACGACTCGGACACCTGCTATCGCGTGCTGGGGCAGATGCACAGCCTCTACAAACCGCGTCCGGGTCGCATGAAAGATTACATCGCCATTCCAAAAGCGAACGGCTATCAATCTTTGCACACCTCGATGATCGGGCCACACGGCGTGCCTGTTGAGGTGCAAATTCGCACCGAAGACATGGACCAGATGGCAGAGATGGGTGTCGCCGCACACTGGGCTTACAAAGAGCACGGTGGCGAAAGCAGCACGACCGCACAAATCCGCGCCCAGCGCTGGATGCAGAGCCTGCTGGAGCTTCAGCAGAGTGCGGGTAGCTCGTTTGAATTTATCGAGAGCGTTAAATCCGATCTTTTCCCGGATGAGATTTACGTTTTCACCCCAGAAGGTCGCATTGTCGAACTGCCTGCGGGCGCAACGCCGGTCGACTTCGCTTACGCCGTGCATACCGATATCGGGCATGCCTGCGTCGGCGCGCGCGTCGACAGACAGCCTTACCCGCTGTCTCAGCCGCTCTCCAGCGGCCAGACGGTAGAAATTATTACCGCGCCGGGCGCACGTCCGAACGCGGCCTGGCTGAACTTTGTCGTGAGCTCCAAGGCGCGCGCCAAAATTCGCCAGCTGCTGAAAAACCTCAAGCGCGATGATTCCGTCAGCCTGGGGCGTCGTCTGCTCAACCACGCGTTGGGCGGCAGCCGTAAGCTGGCTGAAATTCCGCAGGAGAACGTCCAGCGTGAGCTGGAGCGCATGAAGCTCGCGTCGCTTGATGATCTGCTGGCAGAGATTGGCCTCGGCAACGCCATGAGCGTGGTGGTGGCGAAGAACCTGCAGCAAGGCGACACGACAGCGGTGCCGGCAACCACGCAAAGCCACGGACACCTGCCGATTAAAGGCGCAGACGGGGTGCTGATCACCTTCGCAAAATGCTGTCGTCCAATTCCTGGCGACCCGATTATTGCGCACGTCAGCCCGGGTAAAGGGCTGGTTATCCACCACGAGTCCTGTCGAAACATTCGCGGCTACCAGAAAGAAGCCGAGAAATTTATGGCGGTCGAGTGGGATAAAGAGACCGCGCAGGAATTTATCACCGAAATTAAGGTGGATATGTTCAACCACCAGGGTGCCCTGGCGAACCTGACGGCAGCGATCAATACGGCCTCTTCCAATATTCAGAGCCTGAATACGGAAGAAAAAGATGGCCGCGTGTATAGCGCCTTTATTCGTCTGACCGCCCGCGACCGCGTGCATCTGGCGAATATTATGCGCAAGATCCGCGTCATGCCGGACGTGATTAAAGTCACCCGAAACCGAAACTAGGTTTATGAATTCACAACGTTATGCACGTATCTGCGAAATGCTCGCCAGGCGTCAGCCTGACCTGACGGTCTGCATGGAGCAGGTGCATAAGCCTCATAACGTCTCTGCTATCGTTCGTACCGCAGATGCCGTCGGTGTGCATGAAGTGCACGCCGTCTGGCCGGACGGCCGTATGCGCAATACGGTCTCGGCAGCGGCAGGCAGCAACAGCTGGGTGTCTGTCAAAAATCATCACACCATTGGCGAAGCCGTATCGCTCCTGAAAGGGCGCGGGATGCAGATCCTGGCCACTAATCTATCCGCTAAAGCCGTAGATTTCCGCGAGATCGACTACACCCGCCCGACCTGCATTTTGATGGGTCAGGAGAAAACCGGGATCACCCAGGAAGCGCTGGATCTGGCGGATCGGGACATCATCATTCCGATGATCGGCATGGTCCAGTCTCTCAACGTCTCCGTGGCGTCCGCGCTCATTCTGTATGAAGCGCAGCGCCAGCGTCAGAATGCAGGGATGTACGAGCGCAGCAACAGCATGCTGCCGGAAGAGGAACAGCAGCGCCTGCTGTTTGAAGGTGGTTATCCGGTGCTGGCTCGCGTTGCGAAGCAGAAAAAATTGCCTTACCCCCACGTCAACGCGCAGGGCGAAATTGAAGCCGATGCCGAGTGGTGGGCCACCATGCAGTACGCCGGGTAAACGATGAAAGGCCGCCTGCTGGATGCCATCCCGCTTAACAGCCTGACGGGCGTGGGCGCGGCGCAAAGCAATAAGCTGGCAAAAATTGGCCTGCACACCGTGCAGGATCTCCTGCTTCACCTCCCCCTGCGTTACGAAGACCGCACCCAGCTCTACAAGATTGGCGATCTCCTTCCCGCCATTTACGCCACCGTTGAAGGCGAAGTCCTGAACTGCAACATCACCTTCGGCGGACGCCGGATGATGACCTGCCAGATCAGCGACGGCACCGGTATTCTCACCATGCGGTTTTTCAACTTCAGCGCGGCAATGAAAAACAGCCTGGCGACGGGCCGCAGGGTGCTGGCCTATGGCGAAGCCAAACGCGGGAAATACAGCGCAGAGATGATCCACCCGGAGTACCGCGTGCAGGGCGATCTCAGCACGCCGGAAATGCAGGAGACCCTCACCCCGGTTTACCCGACAACCGAAGGCATCAAGCAGGCGACGCTGCGTAAGCTCACCGATCAGGCGCTGGAGCTGCTGGATACCTGCGCCATTACCGAGCTGCTGCCGCCCGAGCTGGCGCAGGGCATGATGAGCCTGCCCGAGGCGCTGCGCACCCTGCACCGCCCGCCGCCAACGCTGCAGCTCAGCGATTTAGAAAGCGGCAAACACCCCGCCCAACAGCGTCTTATCCTTGAGGAATTACTGGCCCATAACCTGAGCATGCTGGCGCTTCGCGCGGGCGCGCAGCGTTTCCACGCCCAGCCCTTAAGCCCGCGTGATGAGCTCAAAGATAAGCTGCTGGCCTCGCTGCCGTTTAAACCCACCGGCGCGCAGGCGCGCGTCACCGCTGAGATTGAACGCGATATGGCGCTCGACGTACCAATGATGCGCCTGGTGCAGGGCGACGTCGGGTCCGGTAAAACGCTGGTTGCCGCGCTGGCGGCCCTGCGCGCGATTGCCCACGGTAAACAGGTGGCGCTGATGGCGCCGACCGAGCTGCTGGCAGAACAGCACGCCAACAATTTCCGCGCCTGGTTTGCGCCGCTGGGGATTGAAGTGGGCTGGCTTGCCGGGAAGCAAAAAGGCAAAGCGCGCCTTGCGCAACAGGAGGCAATTGCCAGCGGGCAGGTGCAGATGATTGTCGGCACGCACGCCATCTTCCAGGAGCAGGTGCAGTTTAACGGTCTTGCGCTGGTGATAATCGACGAGCAGCACCGCTTCGGCGTGCATCAACGTCTGGCTTTATGGGAGAAAGGCCTGCAGCAGGGCTTCCACCCGCACCAGCTGATCATGACCGCCACGCCGATTCCGCGCACCCTGGCGATGACCGCCTACGCCGATCTGGATACCTCCACCATCGACGAACTGCCGCCGGGCCGTACGCCGGTCACAACGGTCGCCATTCCTGACACGCGCCGCAGCGATATCATCGACCGCGTGCGCAATGCCTGCACCCACGAAGGGCGTCAGGCCTACTGGGTCTGTACGTTGATCGAAGAGTCTGAACTGCTGGAAGCGCAGGCCGCCGAAGCAACGTGGGAAGAGCTTAAGCTGGCGCTGCCGGAGCTGAACGTGGGTCTGGTTCACGGACGCATGAAGCCTGCCGAAAAACAGGCGGTGATGCAGTCGTTCAAACAGGGTGATTTGCATCTGCTGATCGCCACCACGGTGATCGAAGTCGGCGTGGACGTTCCGAATTCCAGCCTGATGATCATCGAAAACCCGGAACGTCTCGGCCTTGCCCAGCTCCACCAGCTGCGCGGGCGCGTTGGCCGTGGCGCGGTAGCGTCCCACTGCGTACTGCTCTATAAAGCCCCGCTCTCGAAAACCGCCCAGATGCGGTTGCAGGTGCTGCGCGACAGCAACGACGGCTTTGTGATTGCGCAAAAAGACCTGGAGATCCGCGGCCCGGGCGAACTGCTCGGCACGCGTCAGACGGGGAACGCGGAATTCAAAGTGGCGGATTTGCTGCGAGATCAGGCTATGATCCCCGAAGTTCAGCGCCTTGCACGACATATTCATGAACGCTACCCCGAACAGGCGGCAGCGTTAATTGAGCGCTGGATGCCCGAAACCGAGCGGTATTCTAACGCCTGATTCAGGCAAACATCGGCAGCATCAGGTACAGCTTAATCACCAGCGCGTTGACGATATCAATAAAGAACGCCCCAACCATCGGGACCACCAGAAACGCCATGTGCGATGGCCCGAACCGTTCGGTGATCGCCTGCATGTTGGCGATAGCCGTTGGGGTAGCCCCCAGACCAAACCCGCAGTGACCCGCCGCCAGCACCGCCGCATCATAGTTTTTACCCATCATGCGCCAGGTGACAAATATGGCGTATAGAGCCATAAACAGCGCCTGCACCGCCAGTATCGTCACCATCGGCAGCGCCAGCGACGCCAGTTCCCACAGCTTGAGGCTCATTAGCGCCATCGCCAGGAACAGCGACAGGCAGACGTTGCCGAGCACCGATACCGCCCGTTCAAACACGCGGTAGAAGCCCATCAGCGCCAGACCGTTGCTCAGGATCACCCCGATAAACAGCACGCAGACAAACGTCGGCAGTTCAAACGCTGAGCCCGCCAGCCATTGCGCAACCACTTTGCCCACGGTCAGGCAGATGGCGATCGTCGCGATGGTTTCAATCAGCACCAGCGAGGTAATGCTGCGCCCGACGTCCGGCTTTTCGAACGCGGTCGGCACCAGCTCATCGTCAGGCCTGCCGTTCGGCGTGGTGGAGTGTTTAACCAGATACCGCGCCACCGGGCCGCCAATCAGGCCACCCAGCACCAGACCAAAGGTCGCACAGGCCATCGCCACTTCCGTCGCGTTTTCAAACCCGTAGCGTTCGATGAACAGCTTGCTCCACGCCGCCCCGGTACCGTGACCACCCGAAAGGGTAATTGACCCCGCCAGCAGCCCCATAAGCGGATCCAGCCCCAGCAGCGTCGCCATCCCGATGCCGATAGCGTTTTGCATCAGCAGCAGCCCCACCACCACAATCAGGAATACGCCGAGCACTTTGCCGCCCGCCCGCAGGCTCGCCAGGTTGGCGTTCAGGCCGATGGTGGCAAAGAAGGCCAGCATCAGCGGGTCCTTCAGGGACATATCAAAATCGATTTCCCAGCCCATGCTTTTTTTCAGTATCAGCAGGGCCAGCGCCACCAGCAGGCCACCAGCGACAGGCTCAGGAATGGTGTATTTCTTCAGAAGGGAAACGCTATGTACCAGCTTACGGCCAAGCAGTAGGACCAGCGTTGCGGCAACAAGTGTCGACAACGTATCGAGATGAATCATAGAAGGCTCCTGTTTTGCGCGTGTTCCATACACACGCGGCGTTATCCTGGGCCGGTTAACGCTCTTCATGAGCTCCCGGCGCGAAAAAGTGTAATTTTTTTTCCCGATGCGTTGTAGAAAACCTGCTCACAGCGGCAGATTTTCTTCCCTTTTTTTGCTGGCAATCGTTTGCTTTTACCAGGTGGTCAGATAAAATGCCCGCTTTTCCACCGTGGGATTGCCGCCGATGTCCGTTAACACCATAGAGTCGCCCGATGCGCAACCGATTGCGCAGAAGCAAAATAGCGAACTGATTTACCGCCTTGAAGACCGCCCGCCGCTGCCGCAGACGCTTTTCGCCGCCTGCCAGCATCTTCTGGCGATGTTTGTTGCGGTGATCACCCCGGCGCTGCTGATTTGCCAGGCGCTCGGTTTACCGGCGCAGGACACGCAGCACATTATCAGCATGTCTCTCTTCGCCTCCGGCGTCGCCTCGATTATTCAAATTAAAGCGTGGGGTCCGGTGGGGTCGGGATTATTGTCGATTCAGGGCACCAGCTTTAACTTCGTGGCACCGCTGATCATGGGCGGTACGGCGCTGAAAACCGGCGGTGCGGATGTTCCGACCATGATGGCGGCGCTGTTCGGCACGCTGATGCTGGCCAGCTGTACGGAGATGGTGATCTCCCGCGTTCTGCATCTGGCTCGCCGCGTCATCACCCCGCTGGTTTCCGGCGTCGTCGTGATGATTATCGGCCTGTCGCTGATCCAGGTGGGCCTGACCTCCATCGGCGGCGGCTATGCCGCAATGAGCGACCACACCTTCGGCGCGCCGAAAAACCTGCTGCTGGCGGGTGTCGTGCTGGCGATCATCATTCTGCTTAACCGTCAGCGTAACCCTTACCTCCGCGTCGCCTCGCTGGTTATCGCCATGGCGGCCGGTTACCTGATGGCCTGGGCGCTGGATATGCTGCCGCAAAATACCGCACCGACGAATGCCGCGCTAATCACTATCCCAACGCCGCTTTATTACGGCCTAGGCATTGACTGGGGCCTGCTCCTGCCGCTGATGCTGGTCTTTATGATCACCTCTCTGGAGACCATAGGTGATATCACCGCTACCTCGGACGTCTCCGAGCAGCCGGTGTCCGGCCCGCTGTACATGAAGCGCCTGAAAGGCGGCGTGCTGGCGAACGGCCTGAACTCGTTTGTCTCTGCGGTATTCAACACCTTCCCGAACTCCTGCTTCGGTCAGAACAACGGCGTGATCCAGTTGACCGGCGTGGCCAGCCGCTACGTCGGTTTTGTGGTGGCGCTGATGCTGATCGTCCTCGGTCTGTTCCCGGCGGTAAGCGGCTTTGTGCAGCACATCCCTGAGCCGGTGCTGGGCGGCGCAACGCTGGTGATGTTCGGGACTATCGCGGCCTCCGGCGTGCGTATCGTCTCCCGCGAGCCGCTGAACCGCCGCGCGATCATGATTATCGCGCTGTCGCTGGCCGTCGGTCTGGGCGTATCCCAGCAGCCGCTGATCCTGCAGTTTGCGCCTGACTGGGTGAAAAACCTGCTCTCTTCCGGCATTGCCGCGGGCGGTATCACCGCTATCGTTCTGAACCTCGTTTTCCCGCCTGAGAAAAATTGATTTCTCCCACGGCAGGCAGTCAATGCCTGCCGTGACATCTAATTACACCATTCCCGCCTTGAGGATTGCGCATAAATCGTGCATAACTCCCTTATGTGCGTTTTGCGGGATGGAAGACCATGAAATTTATTGGAAAGCTACTCGTCTATCTTTTGGTAGCTCTGCTCATTGTGTTACTGGCGCTCTACATTCTGCTCCAGACCCGCTGGGGCGCGTCTCAGGTCAGCAGTTGGGTGACGGTGAATACCGACTACGAACTCAGTTTCGACAAGATGAATCACCGCTTTTCGTCGCCTTCCCACATCATTCTGGAAAACGTCACCTTCGGTCGGGACGGTAAACCCGCCACGCTGGTAGCCAAAAAAGTCGATATTGGCCTGAGCAGCCGCCAGATAACCGATCCGCTGCATATGGACACCATCACCCTGTTCGACGGCACGCTGAACCTCTCTCCGCAAACCGCGCCGCTGCCTTTCCAGGCGGATCGCCTGCAGCTGAACAACATGGCCTTTAACAGCCCGAATACCGAATGGGACCTGAGCGCGCAGAAGGTCACGGGCGGCGTCAGCCCGTGGCAGCCGGAAGCGGGTAACGTGCTGGGGAACAACGCGCAGATTCAGATGAGCGCAGGCTCGCTGACCCTGAACGGCGTACCGGCCACCAACGTGCTGATCGAGGGCCAGCTTAACGGCAAGGAGGTGGTGCTGAAAACGATTGGCGCCGATATGGCCCGTGGCTCACTCACCGGCTCCGCCCTGCGCAACGCCGACGGGAGCTGGATTATCGACACCATGCGCCTGAACGAGATCCGCCTGCAGAGCGATAAAACGCTGATGGCGTTCTTCGCGCCGCTGGCCACCATCCCCTCTCTGCAGATTGGTCGTCTGGATGTGACCGACGCCCGGCTTCAGGGCCCGGACTGGGCGGTTACCGATCTCGATTTAAGCCTGCGCAACCTGACGCTCAGTAAAGGCGACTGGCAGAGCCAGGAAGGTCGCCTGTCCATGAATGCCAGCGAGTTTATCTACGGCTCGCTGCATCTTTTCGACCCGATCCTGAATGCGGAGTTTTCCCCGCAGGGCATGGCGCTGCGTCAGTTCACCTCTCGGTGGGAAGGCGGCATGGTACGCACCTCCGGCAGCTGGCTGCGTGACGGTAAAGCGCTGGTGCTGGACGATGTCGCCATCGCCGGGCTGGAGTACACCCTGCCTGAAAACTGGAAAACGCTGTGGATGGATCCCCTGCCGGAATGGCTGAACAGCGTGACGCTAAAAAAATTCGGCCTGAGCCGCAACCTGGTGATCGACATCGATCCCGCCTTCCCGTGGCAGATCACATCCCTGGACGGCTATGGCGCAAATTTACAGCTGGTGAAAGATCGCCAGTGGGGCGTGTGGGGCGGTAGCGCAACTCTGAACGGCGCGGCGGCAACCTTTAACCGCGTGGACGTGCGCCGTCCGTCGCTGGCGCTGAACGCCAACGCCGCCACGGTGAACATTACCGACCTGAGCGCGTTTACCGAGAAAGGTATTCTGGAAGCGACCGCAACGGTTTCACAGCTTCCGCAGCGTCAGACAACGGTGAGCCTGAACGGGCGCGGCGTGCCGCTCAACGTGCTGCAGCAGTGGGGCTGGCCTGCGCTGCCGATTACGGGCGACGGCAATATTCAGCTCACCGCCAGCGGCAGCGTGCAGGCGAATGTCCCGCTTAAGCCGACGGTGAGCGGCAAGCTGAACGCGGTGAATATGGATAAACAGCAGGTGCAGCAGACGATGACCAACGGGATGGTGTCGGCGGTGGCTCCGGCACAGTAAATAGCCGGGTGGCGGCTTCGCCTTACCCGGCCTACGATCCCATGTAGGCCCGGTAAGCGAAGCGCCACCGGGCATTTTTACGGCTCAGAAGTGAACCACCACCTCATTCCCGTCCGCTTTCACCACCACACCCCACTCGCTGCCCGAGTGTGAACCACCTTTTACGCCGCTCACCTTCTGCACGTTGCGCAAGCACACCGACCAGTTTTGCGCGTCTCCCGCGCCGGTAAAGGTCACGATGTCGCCCCGACGTGACGCCTTCAGCGTGAACGCCACGGAGCCGTCCGCCGCAGGCACTTCGCTCACCGCCGTTGCGCCGTCGTCCAGGTTAAACAGCTGGAAGGCCGTCCCCTCATTCCACGCGTAGTTCGGCTTCTGGTTATTGTTACCCAGCGCCAGCAGCGTGTTATCGCGCACGTAGACCGGCAGGCTCATGAAATCGTGCTGCTGCTTATGCCAGCGGCTGCCCTGAATTTCGTCGTTATGCCACAGGTGCGTCCAGCGACCTTCCGGCAGGTAAAACTGCACGTCCCCCGCCTCGGAGAACACCGGCGCAACCATCAATGAATCCCCCAGCATGTACTGGCGGTCGAGGTAATCGCACGCCGGATCGTCCTGGAACTCCAGCATCATCGCCCGCAGCATCGGCGTGCCGAACTCGCGGGCCAGCGCCGCCTGACGATACAGATACGGCATCAGCTGACACTTCAGCTGCGTGAAGTGGCGCACCACGTCGCAGGACTCGTCATCGTACGCCCACGGCACGCGGTAGGATTTGCTGCCGTGCAGGCGGCTGTGGCTGGAGAACAGCCCGAACGCGCACCAGCGCTTGTAGACGTGCGCCGGCGCGGTGTTTTCGAACCCGCCGATATCGTGGCTCCAGAACCCGAAGCCGGACAGGCCAATCGACAGCCCGCCGCGCAGGCTTTCGGCCATGGATTCATAGTTGGCGTAGCAGTCGCCGCCCCAGTGCACCGGGAACTGCTGCGCACCGACGGACGCCGAACGGGCAAACAGCACCGCCTCTTCTTCCCCCACCGTTTCTTTCAGCACGTTCCACACCAGCTCGTTATAGATGTAGGCGTAGTGGTTGTGCATCTTCTGCGGATCGGACCCGTCGAACCACTGCACGTCCGTCGGGATACGTTCGCCGAAGTCGGTTTTGAAGCAGTCGACGCCAATGTCTACCAGGTCTTTCAGCCTGTCGGCATACCACCGGCACGCCTCCGGGTTGGTGAAGTCATAAATCGCCAGCCCCGGCTGCCATTTGTCCCACTGCCACAGGGAGCCATCCGGGCGCTTGAGCAGGTAGCCTTTCTCTTTCAGCTCCCGGAAGATCGGGGATTTCTGGCCGATGTACGGGTTAATCCACACGCAGACCTTCAGCCCTTTCTCTTTCAGGCGGCGGATCATCCCTTCCGGATCCGGGAAGGTCACCGGGTCCCACTCGAAGTCGCACCACTGGAAGGCCTTCATCCAGAAGCAGTCGAAGTGGAAGACGTGCAGCGGCAGATCGCGCTCGGCCATGCCGTCGATAAAGCTGTTTACCGTCGCTTCGTCGTAGTTGGTGGTGAACGAGGTGGTCAGCCACAGGCCGAACGACCAGGCAGGCGGCAGCGCCGGACGCCCGGTGAACTGGGTATAGCGGTTCAGCACCTCTTTCGGCGTCGGGCCGTCGATCACGAAGTACTCCAGATATTCCCCTTCCACGCTGAACTGCACTTTGGAGACTTTCTCGGAGCCGACTTCAAACGAGACGTTTTCTGGGTGATTCACCAGCACGCCGTAGCCGCGATTGGTCAGGTAGAACGGGATATTTTTGTAGGACTGCTCGGTGCTGGTGCCGCCGTCGCGGTTCCAGGTTTCGACCGTCTGGCCGTTGCGCACCAGCGCGGTAAAGCGCTCGCCCAGGCCGTAGACCGTTTCGCCCACGCCCAGATCCAGACGTTCGAACACGTAATTGCGATCGGTATTGCTGTCCTGCACGTAACCGTTGTTTTTCAGCTGGCTGCCGGTAATGCGCTGCCCGTTGCGCAGGAAATCCAGCGCCCAGAACTCGCCTTTGGTGACGCGCACGCTGACGCTGCCGCTTTTCAGCTCGGCAAACTCCGCGTTGTTTTCAATCTCTACCTTCACGTCTTTCAGAACGTTCAGCGGATAGTGCGGGCCGTTATTCAGCGCGCCCTGGAAGTGCTCGATGCGCACCCCGACAATCCCTTCCTGCGGGGCAAACAGGCGCACCGTGAACATCAACGTGTCGAGCTGCCAGGTGCGTTCGCGCACGTCGCGCGGCGCAACAAACACCACCAGGTCATTGCCCTGCTGCTCCACGTCGAACACCTGAACCGGATACGTCACGTTCAGGCCCGGTTGAATGAGCCAGTTCCCATCACTGATTTTCATACTCTCGTCCTCTTAGTTCTGTAATTCTTTGCTGACCGGCAGTTTTTCAAACTCCTGCTGATTGCGGCGCGCGCCCTGCGCCAGCTCGCCCATGATTTTGGTCAGGAAAGGGGTTTTCAGCGTGTAGTAACGCTTGGCGATAATTGCGCTCAGCACGTAGCAGACCGCCGGGGCCAGGGTAAACAGGCCGATAATGATGCTGATGGTCGCGCTGTTCTGGGTTTTGGCTGCCGCGTCGTAGCCGCCGCCTGCCAGCATCCAGCCGATCATCGCCCCGCCCAGCGCCAGGCCAAGCTTCAGTACGAACAGCGTGCCCGCAAAGCTGATGCCGGTCAGGCGCTTGCCGTTGGTCCATTCGCCGTAGTCGACGGTATCGGACATCATCACCCACTGGATTGGCGTCACCAGTTGGTGCAGCACGCCGATGACGAAGATAAAGGCGAACATCAGCACGGTGGCATGCATCGGGACGAAGAACATCGCCACGCTGACCACCGCCAGCGCGGCGTTGGTCCACCAGAAAATACTGACCTTGCACCTCCAGTCGGTGAGCGGTTTCGCCAGCGCGGAGCCAATCAGGTTGCCGACGCAGTAGGTGGTGAGGAACGCGACGAACACCTCCGGCGAGCCCATGATCCAGGTACAGTAGTACATCATCGCGCCGCCGCGCACGCAGACGGCGAGGATGTTGAGGATGGTCAGCACGCCGACGATGCGCCACTGGTCGTTGTGCCAGATGTCGCGCAGGTCTTCCCGCATGGAGGTGGTGCTCGGCGGCACCTGGATGCGCTCTTTGGTGGTGAAGAAGCAGAACGCCAGCATCAGGAACGCGACCACCGACAGTACGGCGATCCCGCCCTGGAAGCCGAACGCCTTATCGTCGCCGCCAATCAGGTTCACCAGCGGCATCATCAGCACCGTGGAAAGCATGCCGCCCGCCGTCGCCAGCACAAAGCGCCAGGACTGAAGGGAGATACGCTGCGTCGGGTCGTTGGTGATCACGCCGCCCAGCGCGCAGTAGGGGATATTAACCACGGTATAGAGCAGTGTCAGCAGGGTGTATGTAACGGCGGCGTAAACCATTTTGCCGTTGAGGCTGAGGTCCGGCGTGGTGTAGGCCAGCACGCAGACGATACCGAACGGGATAGCGCCAAACAAAATCCACGGACGGAACTTGCCCCAGCGGCTGCGGGTGCGGTCGGCAATCAGGCCCATGCACGGGTCGGAGATCGCATCCAGCGCGCGCGCCAGCAGGAACATGGTCCCGACAAACCCGGCGGGAATGCCGAAAATATCGGTGTAGAAAAACATCATGTACAACATGACGTTATCGAAAATGATGTGGCTGGCAGCATCTCCCATGCCGTAGCCAATCTTCTCTTTTACTGACAATACTTCACTCATCTTTTTTTATCCTTCACGCTGTAGGGGGCGCTGAGACCGGTTACAAAGTTTTAAACCATTGTTTCAGGAGCGGGTATTGCGTTTTCTGGTTAGCAGATTACGTTTCTTGTTTTTTGTGATCGCGGTAAATGTTGAGAGCGCGAGGGGCTAACATGAGGATTTTCTTAGGAATTAACTGAAACAGGGGTGTACAGGTCAAAAGAGAGGTGAAAAAAGTGTGTCGGGGTATGTGGTAAATGCCTGAAAGTAGCTATAATGCGCCCCGCCTCCATGTAGCAATCGAGGCGCGGAAGATCGTCATCTCCGGTGAGGTGGCTGGACTTCAAATCCAGTTGGGGACGCCAGCGTTCCCGGGCAGGTTCGACTCCTGTGATCTTCCGCCAATTAGCCTCTACTGAACTCCACTGTCTCAAGTAAATCCCCTATAATACCCGAAATTACTGCTGATTATGTTCTCCTGAGGTCAACTGTCTCTACCAGAATCAAGTGCATTCTGGGGGCATAATGGGGGGCATGATTTATAGCCCCATTTTGAGATGCCCCCAATGAAGCTAACAGTCAGACAAATCGACACAGCCAAGCCCAAAGATAAGCCGTACAAGCTATCTGATGGTGGAGGCCTCTACCTTGAAGTAACCACCAACGGCTCACGCTACTGGCGTTTAAAGTATCGTTATGCAGGTAAAGAAAAGCGCCTCGCCTTTGGCGTTTATCCTGAGGTGTCTCTTGCTCAAGCCCGTGAAAAACGTGAAGCTGCGAAAAAGTTACTATCTGCTGGAAGCGATCCCGGAGAACTAAAGAAAGCAGAGAAAATCGCTCAAAAGCTCAACTATGAAAATACCTTCGAAGCTATTGCCCGGGAATGGCATCAACTGAGAGCGGATCGTTGGTCGTTACGTTATCGTGATGAAATTATTGATACCTTTGAAAAGGATATTTTTCCCTACATCGGTAAGCGTCCCATAGCTGAAATTAAGCCCATGGAATTGCTGGAAACTCTTCGCCGGATGGAAAAACGTGGCGCATTAGAAAAGATGCGTAAAGTCAGACAGCGCTGCGGTGAAGTATTCCGTCATGCGATCGTGACCGGACGCGCTGAATACAATCCTGCACCTGACCTCGCTACAGCCCTCGCTACACCAAAGAAAACGCATTTTCCTTTCCTGACTGCCGAAGAGCTTCCTCATTTTCTTAGAGATCTTGCAGGCTATACCGGGAGTGTTATTACCAAGACTGCAACTCAAATCATCATGCTTACAGGGGTACGAACTCAGGAATTACGTTTTGCCCGTTGGGAGGATATCAATTTTGAAAAGCGGCTCTGGGAGATCCCCGCTGAAGTGATGAAAATGAAACGACAACATATCGTTCCGATGTCGAATCAGGTTGTCTCACTTTTTGAGTCACTAAAGCCTATTACGGGGCTATACCCACTGGTTTTCGTCGGACGCAATGATCGAACGAAGCCGATCTCAAAGGAAAGCGTTAATCAGGTGATTGAGCTATTGGGATATAAAGGAAGGCTGACGGGGCATGGTTTCCGCCACACGATGAGTACTATCCTTCATGAAAAAGGCTTTAACTCAGCATGGATAGAAATGCAGCTTGCGCATGTGGATAAGAATGCGATACGTGGGACTTACAACCATGCTCAGTATTTGGAAGGGCGGAGAGAAATGATGCAGAAGTATGCAGATTATGTAGAAAGTTTAGCCTCTCGAGATATGTGAAAATTCAGCAGTATAAAGATTCTCAACCCCTATTAGCATTCTTATAATAGAGATCGAGAATCTTTTTTTTCCACCTAGCTTAAAAGCTAAATACTTTATATTTAACTTACCCGAGCCCTGGAACGCTCCTGCTCACGAATTCGTGCCTCAATTTCGGCATAAAGATTAGCTTCAGCGTTTTCTCTGTCCGTTGCAGTAACAACTAATGCATAAGGTTCATATTGGCTATTAAGTGGGGTGCCCCACTCACGATCATTTCTAGTTACAACCACAAACCACTTTTCATCTGGAGACCTTTGCTTAAAAGTCCAACTAGAGGATTGTACTGTACCATGATCACGTTGTTGTGCAGTAATAGAACGATTGCTTACCGCATCGTCATTCCTAGAATCCGTACCATCTTGTATATCATGATTAAAATATTGCTGAACATCTTGCAACGAAGAACCTTTAACAAGCCTGTAAGATATTTGTGTTGCTGTATAATCTAATCGCGTTGTCCTGACTGCTGGTGAATACGCTAAAGTAATGTGCAGTTCTCTTACTGCTCGCTGAGTTCTTAAAAAAGATGTAGGTAATGGAAGCTCAAAGAATTGATGAGTGTCATCAGAGATTTGCTCTTCACACATCATAACAACTACTTCCTCGGACGAGCGATATAAACCATCTTCCTCAACAATTCCATATCCAACGACATCTCGAATAACACTACGATTTCGGGTTGAAGGTTCAGATTTATAATGTTCTGTAACCTCTTCTGAGAATGTATTCTCCATCTGCGGTGTCAGCGCAGCGTGATTGACAAGCATAGCTCGCAACATATTAGCAGACATATCTGGATATTCATTGAGTAAACGTGCAGCAAGGTGCGTGATATAAGGTGCAGAAAAACTAGTTCCACTTTGTTCAGAGAAAAGAGTACTTCCTTGGAATTGATGGTGGCAGCTTAGCACACCAAGTCCTCTGGCATGTTGTCGCCATTGACCTCCAGCATTACGCATAGGTGCCGCAAAGTTTCCACCGTGCGCAACTATTTCTGGTTTAAATGCACCTTTTACAGAAGGTCCATGCCGCGTGAATGGCGAAGGTTGATATTCACCTGCAGGGCTTAAATGGCTAATTTCATCAGCACGACGTTGAGCGTCAAATGTTGCATTATGCCTTGCATAGCTTCCTGCCGTTAGAACATTGAGTGCGGGCGCTGGATCAATAATAACTGAGCTATCGTGCATTAAATAGCTGGGATACTCTGCCCGCCAACTTTCTACTGGAACATCAGGGTCACTGCTACCATTAAAATTACCTGCGGAAACTACGAAAAGAATATTGTGACGCCTCGCCAGCACATCTAGCACATAAGCAATACCTCGGATGTGCTTTCCATCGTAAGGCGCATTTGCATTGCCAAGTGATAAGTTAAAAATACGACATCCTAGACCAACGAAATATTCTACTGCTTCGGTCAAAGTTGTTTCAATCGTAGCAGTATCAAATTCCCCTTGGGCATTAAGAATTTTTCCATTATATAACCACATTGACGGTTGCCAGAAATTACTAGCATCGCAAGCCTCAACATCACCATATAGGGTAATACCTGCAACAGCAGTACCATGTCCAAAATGGTCAGATTCATCTTCATTATCCACGAAGCAGGCACTCTCAGCTATTGCACTACGCAATAGTGGATGTGCGGTATTAATTCCACTATCAAGGATGCAAACTTTTACTGCATTAGGTGATGGAGATGGGATATATTCGGGGATAAGATTGATATCCTTGTTCAGTTTCTCATACGAGATTCCACTGACAGGAAGATGGTCCACCATTCGAACATCACGGTGCTCAAGCAGTTTTTCAGCTTGCTCTAAATTTACTCTTACCCGGTACATCAGCAAACTATCAAGATTAATTCTATCCAAGCGAAAAATCATATTTTCACGGAGCCAGTTTTCAAATTCTCCGCAGATCCGAGCTCGAGAAGGATGTTGTGTCGTTTCTATCGGCCACAGCTCAACATCTAGACCGAAGGAATCTGAATCAGGAAACCCATACTGTTTCACTGACCAGCTTTTGCGATCCTCATTAGTCCAAACATCAACACTATCCAATGCGGTTAAAATTTGCTGGTAGGTTATATGAGCGTGACCAAGCTGTGAAAGGTGTTCCTCAAAAACAGCGATTCCTCGTTCATCAGCAAAGGCAATACATATTGTTTTATCTTCTTGACTGACGAACTCTATTCCATGCCTATCCATATGAGCAATATCTAACATCCCGGTATACTGTAACTTCAGCATATACCGACCATCATTATCCTTTCCTGGAATTTGTGGATTAGCTAATTGTGTAATACTTCGTAATTGCTCAGACAAAATGCGTCCATGTAAGCGCAAGTCAGCACGCTGTGTTCTCGGAATTTTGAACTGGCGTGTGCGTCTAGGGTTCTGAAGAGATTCTTTAGCAATACTAAGATGTTGATATTGTTCCGTCATTTATTATCCCTGACGAGTTTTGTTTATATTTTCCCGTAAAAGTGCATTCTTAAGATCTTTGAGAGTCAAAAACTCTTGGCTACGTAAAATCATTCTCTTGATTGCACGTCTTACAATCCGTTCTAAATCAGCACCACTTTTCCCAATGAATAGTGAGAGAACTTCATCGTCTTCAAGCTCAAACTGGCGGCGAATACCACGAAGTTTGAGTTTCATCAATTCTGACAACTGATGTTTATCGGGTAGTGGAAACTCGATAGCATCGTCAAAACGCCTCCAAATAGCACTATCCAGGATATGTTCATGGTTTGTTGCTGCAAGAATTAAGCTTTTTCCTTGGTATGCATCCATCATTTGTAAAACAGCATTCACAACTCGTCTTAACTCACCATGATCCCCACTATCCCCACGTTCTTTACCTATAGCATCAAACTCATCGAAGAGTACAACCATTGGGTATTGAGAGATAAAATCAAATATTTGGCGTAGGTTAGCAGCAGTTTCACCAAGATATGAAGAAACCAGAGTATCAAGCCTTACGATGGCCAACGGCATATCCAATTCACAAGCCACTACTTCTGCAGCAAGAGTTTTACCGCACCCAGGAGGACCAAAAAAAATAACTTTGCTGATAGCTTTCATTCCGTAAGTGCGTAACACATCAGCCCTACGATTTTCTTCAAGTATCTCTTCGACAGCATCTGAACTTGATTCAGGTAGTACGATTTCATCTAAAGAACGACTTGGCTGTCTAATATCTAGCAAGGGCAAGCCCCGCTCTTTGTCCACTGGCACTGGAGGTGCAGCGGGCACTCGAGAGGTTTGTATTGCGTGATCACCATAAAGAATATGTTCAAGATCATTGGCAAGAAGATGATGTTGTTTTTGTCGTTCTTCCTCAATGATCACTTCCGAAACACGACGGAAGGCCGCGACATCACCTGTCGCTCCAGCTTTTATAAGCTGTCTGAGAACCTTACCGTTAGCCATCTTTTTCCCCTGAGCATACCCATACAAATAAAACATTTGGTTCAGTTTAGCATCGGCATAACGCCATAAGAAGTTCGTTCTATCAACATTTCTTGAATCCCTGAAGATTTTATTTGTATATCAGAATGGGGGTTACATCCTTTAGGGAATATTATAAAAATATGAATATCAATAATTTTCTTAACTTATTGATATCATGATAAAAAAATCTACAACAAAAGTTATGTATGATTTTTCGAATGTGAGGTATTTAGAATGGAAACGTTAACGGTGTTTCACCCGGCAATATGTTGCAGTACCGGCGTATGCGGTTCAGATGTCAATCAGGTTCTGGTTGATGTGCAGTGGTTGAAAGGACGTGGTGTATAGGTTATCCGAAGCACACCAAAGTGCTTCGGTATGGCAAAAATTATTTCCAATTAGCCCTGTCTTCCCAGACGCTACGCAGCATTCCTGTTGTAGGAACTCTTACACTAAACCAGTCATAACTGAACACTGCCTTCTGATCGTCATCAAGCGAATTATCACCTGTCAACACGACTTCACTTCCCGGTACACGAGTACTTTTATTGACAACAATGCAGTTGATGGGCGGTAAGCCATTTTCAAGACACAAATTACCTAAGATGCCCAATTGTCTCGAAAGAAAAAAACCAGCATTCGGCTCCTCACGTTTCATGCGGGAAGCGACTTCACTGTATGTGATAGGTTGCACCCATCGTGGGCGAGGGTTACTGAGTTTGGAACTTTCGATATGGCTGACGAGTATTAGCCAGATTTGTTGAGCCTGAACATGAATCCTATCGCCTTTCACGAAATGTTTTAGTTCGTACAATTTATTCATAATAGCCGTACGCTCCCATTGAACCAACTGTCATATATGAGTCATTTTGTGCAATATTGCACAAAGTGTTTATTATCGCAACAAATGGAATAAGGCTCCTAAGGTTGTTTCTGACACGAAGGCTGCCATGCACCGGTATTGATTACATCTTCGTTCTTCAGCCCTTGTGTATATATAATATTTTCTGATTAAATCAATAATAAATGAGACTTTTACCTTATAAGATGAATTCCTTAACCTTGTGTTACAGCGAAGGAGAACACTCCTTTGACCATATAACCTAAGGATTAAGACCATGAAAATTATCAAAACTTTGTCAATCGTCGCCGTAACCACTCTTTCACTGATGTCAGCCTCAGTATCAGCGCAGAGCATTACCGCGACTGCGCTGACGCTCGACGAGGCTGAGGCTAAGATTGCTGCGCAGGCTCAGCAACAGGGTGCTCAATACACCATCACTGAAGCCAGCAGCAATGACGTCGTACACATGACCGCTAAGCTGCACAAATAAGGAATGGTCGTACAAGGAGGTGCCGGAAAGGGCCGCCCGACGGGCGGCCCTTTCTGCTTTTGAGACTGCGGTATAACTGTTTCTTACTGACCGGCTGCCAGGCAAGCACCGGTCCTGCCTGCGTCTGTCACTGTAAAAAGGCAGTTACCCGTTCAGCTGCGCGGAGATTTCTGCTGCCAGTTCAGTAAATGCTCGAGCAGCAAAGCTCTGATAAGCGTCCTTTCGACGCATCAGGACCGCTGTGCGCGTCAGGCGCTCGGGTTCCAGGGCGATCGCCACCAGATTATCCTGGGCCAGGGCCGTTCTGGCGGGCAGGAGCGTGGACAAAGATGTCCTGCGGACAATTTCTATTACCGCCCCGAGAGCGTTAGCTTCCATCAGCACCTTTGGATGAATACTGTGTCTACGGCAGTAACTGTCAATCTGTTCGCGGGTCGCGAATTCCTTGCTGAGTAATACCAGTGACTCGGTGTTCAAAGCCTGTAGCCCGACAGATTTTTCCTTCGCAAGCCTGTGCCCGCTGTTTACCACGAGGGCAAGCGTTTCGTCCAGCAACGGTATCGCGTCGATGTCAGGACTGTGAACATCCCCGAATGCTATCCCCACGTCCAGCTCCCCTTCCTGGAGAAGCTCTTCCATACTTTCCTGTGAAATCTCCCGTACATTGAGGGTGATCTCCGGGTAGCGAAGGTGGAATGCCTCGACCAGCGGCCCGACAAGATACGTTGTGAAGGTTGGCGTCACGGCTAAGCGAAGCGAACCACGGCTGAGATCGTTCACGTCGTGGATCGCGCGCGTGGCTTCCCGCAGCTCCTGAGATGCACGGCGTACATACTGAAGATAAGCGTGTCCGGTATCCGTCAGACGTGTTGTACGACCAGATCGGTCAAACAACTGGGTGCCGAGCTCTTCTTCCAGTTGCTTTACCAGCTGCGAGAGGGCTGGCTGAGAGACGTGCAGTGCAGCCGCAGCTTTGGTGAAGCTGAGATGTTCAGCAACCGCCTGAAAATACCGTATGTGACGTGCGAGCATAACTTACCATCATAAGATTATCTGAATTAATCCATAATAATATAGACTTTTACCTTATGCTACGGGTTGTTTAATCTCAGTCACACACAACCGACACTGAGATTGCAACCATGAAAGAGATTATTGAAGGTTTTCTGAAGTTCCAGAAAAACGCTTTCCCCGAGCGGGTCAAGCTGTTCAAAAGCTTGGCTAATCAGCAAAGTCCGAGAGCATTGTTCATTTCCTGCTCTGACAGCCGTCTGGTGCCCGAGCTGGTTACCCAGCGCGAACCTGGCGATTTATTCGTGATCCGCAACGCCGGTAACATTGTGCCGTCTTACGGCCCGGAACCGGGCGGGGTTTCAGCCTCAGTGGAGTATGCAGTCGCCGCGCTCCAGGTGAATGACATCGTGATTTGCGGCCACTCTGACTGCGGCGCCATGACCGCCGTTGCCACCTGTAAGTGCCTCGACCATATGCCCGCCGTATCGAGCTGGTTGCGCTATGCCGACTCTGCCCGTGTGGTCAATGAAGCCCGACAGCATTCCGACCAGTCAGCCAAAGTCGCAGCTATGGTGCGCGAAAACGTCATCGCTCAGCTGGCTAATATCCAGACTCATCCGTCCGTTCGTCTGGCGCTTGAAGAAGGCCGGGTGACCCTGCACGGCTGGATCTATGACATTGAGAGCGGTCGTATTGATGCTTTTGATGGCAGAACCGGTGCCTTCGTGTCCCTTGCTGAAAATCCAGAAGTTAACGCCGTTTCCTCACAATCCAGGCATGTTGCCTGAACCCCTTACCTACCAGGAGAAAAGACCATGATCCAGACTCAAGTTACCCAGGCCGCACGTCAGGCACTCACCGAAACCATCATTCTGGCTAAGGCCCGCAAGGACCTCTCTTTCGCCGAAATTGTTGACGGGACCGGCTTGTCGGAAGCCTTCGTTACCGCAGCTTTGCTTGGCCAGCATCCGTTACCTGCCGACGCAGCGGTCGTTGTCGGCAGGAAGCTCGACCTGAATGCCGATGAAGTTAAACTGCTGCAGTCGGTGCCCGTGCGCGGCAGCTTTGCCGATGGCATCCCGACCGATCCGACAATCTACCGTTTCTACGAGATGATGTCAGTGTACGGTCCAACCCTCAAGGCACTGGTTCACGAGAAGTTCGGCGATGGCATAATCAGCGCCATTAACTTCAAGCTGGACATCAAAAAAGTTGAAGATCCGGACGGTGGGCACCGTGCCGTGATCACCCTGGACGGCAAGTACCTGCCAACCAAGCCTTTCTGATCCCCTCATCACCCAGCCCGGTAACTGAAGTGCCGGGCTGCCTGCGTTTTCAGTCGCGATGCTGTGCTGCCGCTCCCTCGTTGAGCGCCTGAAAGCTTCTGTGTCAGCATCGTCACGGTGCCGGATAGCGGCAATGCCCGGTGTGCCGTCGTACCCCGGCTAATCCCGTCAAAACTCACCGGGTGTTACCCCCATAACTGCGCGGAATGCGGCTGAAAATGCGGCAGGCGAAGAAAAGCCAAGCTGCCAGGCAACCTGTTTAACTGATACGTTTTCGGAAAGAAGATCCAGTGATGCGTATATTCTTGCCCGCTGTTTCCATGTCCGGAAGCTGAACCCCGTATCGTGTAAAAACAGGCGGGAGAAAGACCTTTCCGACATGTTTGCTATGTCAGCCATATCAGATAACGTGGTTTCCCAGCGATGGCTGAGCATCAGCTCCCCTGCTGCACGTAATAATCGGTCATCCTGCGGCATCGGTAGCTCTGCGGGTACGGAGGGCGCTTCGCCGATGATTTCCAGAAGTAAAAGCGCCATTTTTCGCTTCGTGAGCGTGTGGTAATCATTGTTAAACAGACCAGCTATTAACTCCTTGACCAGCGGGACCACGTCGATCACGTGTACCCGGTTATTCTCTGAGAAATGTGTGCACTCAGAAATCAGGCTGCCGCTGAGGTAAACCGCGCGCAGCTCCGTATACGACAGAAGTCTGTAAGAGTGTTCCATCAACGGTGGGAGCCAGAGCGCCCGCTGAGGGGGAATAACCCATCGCCTGCCTGCAGCCTCAACCAGCAGAACGCCACTGCTGGCGTATAAAAGTTCTCCTTCCAGGTGATAATGAGGGGGATCCTCTTCCCCGCGCTGGTAGGAAATGGCCGTGGCTGACCAGCCCGCTGATTCATCGTGTCTTGGCGCTTTATCGATGCTTACTGGCATTTCAGATTCAAACCTCACGTCTATCATGATCCGACTGGCGTCACCCGACCGGTATTTCGCGGGGGGAGTGCACCTGACCTATTACTCAACAGGACTCAGAAGGATATAAGCCTATGCAAGTACATTTTATTGTGCATGAAGATTTTGAAGCACCCGGGGCGTTTGAAACCTGGGCTATGGCTCGTGGCCACAAGGTAACCTTTTCGCGCGTGTATGCGGGTCAAAAGCTTCCTGGTGATGTACGGGATATCGATCTGCTGGTAGTGATGGGAGGGCCACAGGATCCGTCCGTCACCCCTGATGAATGTGCACATTTCGATTCCCTTGCCGAACAGGCGCTTATTGCCTCTGCAGTTCTTCTGGGTAAAGCCGTCATCGGCGTCTGCCTGGGCGCCCAGTTGATTGGGGAAGCCCTGGGGGCTCCGTTTGCCCACAGTCCGGAAAAAGAAATCGGTAAGTTTCCGGTATTTATGACCGCTGCGAGCGAGCACAACCCGTTGTTTTCTCACTTCGGCCATCAGCTTGACGTCGGGCACTGGCATAACGATATGCCGGGACTTACGACGGGGGCCGAAATTATCGCCTGGAGCGAAGGCTGCCCGCGACAGATAGTGGCTTATTCTGATCTGGTCTACGGGTTTCAGTGCCACATGGAACTCACGCGGTCCGTTGTTGAATTACTGATTGCGCATTCCGGCGATGACCTGAGCCGGGCGGCAGACTATCGGTTTGTCCAGTCAGCGGAAGAGTTAAGGACCCACGACTACACAAAAATGAATAATGTGTTGTTCACTTTTCTCGACAAGCTCGAGTCACGCTACCGTCGGACCGGGTTATGATTTCATGACCTGCAGCAGGATCACGAGCCGGGTTGATGACTGACAACGTTACTGAGTCGAAAAAAAAAGCCCCCGGCAGGCAACAGGTCGCAAGCTTAACGGGGGAAGTACAAAAAATGCTAAATAGTCCGGTTTCATAAAGTTCGTGCGGCAGTCCGGACAGTGGCAGAGGGCAAAAACTACCGGCCGATGAAACCGGCCGGTCCAGGCAGTTATTTCAGGTGTTCTTTGAGCTCATCGCCGGCCTGAGCAAGAGCGGTCCGCACAGCAGGCACGTTGCTCAGCGCGTTCAGCAGGCCGTAGTCATGAATTAACCCGTTGTAGCGTGTCACGGTCACGTCGACACCTGCGGCATCAAGTTTGCGGCCAAACGCCTCACCTTCATCGCGCAGCACGTCAAATTCGGCTGTCTGAATCAGAGTAGGAGGCAGCCCCTTCAGTTGTTCAGGCGTGGCGCGCAGCGGCGATGCCAGGATGTTGTTACGATCGCTTTCTTTAGTGGTGTAAGCATCCCAGAACCATTTCATCATATTACGCGACAGGAAATACCCGTTCTCATACTGGTTGTAAGACCCGGTATTGAAGTTCGCGTCAGTTACAGGCCAGAGCATGACTTCGTAGCGGATCGCGGGCGCTTTATGCTGTTTGGCCTGGAGCGCTACGGCTGCAACCATGTTACCGCCGACGCTGTTACCTACCAGCGCCAGACGACTGCCGTCAACGCCAATTTCGCTACCGTGCTCGGCAACCCAGCGGGTTGCTGCATAAGCCTGATTAATCGCAACCGGGAAATGCGCTTCCGGTGATGGCGTATAGTCGACGAAGACGGCCGCTGCACCGGACTCAGTCACCAGGTCACGAACAAGACGTTCGTGCGTCGCAAAATCGCCCAGTATCCAGCCGCCGCCGTGGAAGAACATAAAGACCGGCAGGGTACCCTGTGCGTTGTGAGGCTTCACAATGTGAAGTTTGATGGAGCCGCCATCAACGTTGATCGTTTTATCAGTGACGTCAGCAGCAGGCAGTTTCGCACCTTTCTGGGCGCTGACCAGCACCTGACGCGCGTCCTGCGGAGACAACTGTTCAATAGGCTTGCCGCCGGCACCGTTCAGGGCATTGAGAAATTCCTGCACGTGACGCTCCGGCTGAGACGCGTCGGCAAAGCTGTTGGCGGAAACGGCTGCCATTGCGGCAGTCAGCAACACAGATTTCATATTCATAGTATGACCTTAATAATATTGTTCGCTATAAAATAGTGCGCTATATAAATGGGCAAAGCACACCGGCTTTACCTGTTTCTGAATACCACGCACCGAGAAAAACTTAAGAGCCCCCGCCTCAACCAGCTCGCATTTTTACATCGACCGGTCGAGAAAAGCCCCGACCAGGACAGTGGTCGCGGGCCTTACGCGGGATAGCTGAATAACTTACAGGCCCAGGTCAGACAGGCTCGGATGATCGTCAGGACGGCGTCCCAGCGGCCAGAAGAACTTGCGCTCGCTTTCCTGGATAGGCATGTCATTGATGCACGCGAAGCGGCGCTTCATCAGGCCATCGGCCTCAAATTCCCAGTTTTCGTTGCCGTAAGAGCGGAACCAGTTACCCGAGTCATCATGCCACTCGTATGCGTAACGGACGGCGATGCGGTTCCCGGTAAACGCCCACAGTTCCTTAATGAGCCGGTACTCGTGCTCTTTTTTCCACTTACGGGCGAGGAACGCTTCGGCTTCATCACGATTATTCGCGAACTCCGCACGGTTACGCCATTTGGTGTCCAGCGAGTAAGCCAGCGCGACTTTTGCAGCGTCGCGACTGTTCCAGCCATCTTCAGCCAGGCGAACTTTCTCGATAGCCGTTTCCAGTGTAAACGGCGGAAGCGGCGGACGAACTTGTGTATTAGTCATGGTAAAACTCCTGTTAATTCGGGTTTGTAGTTAATAGCAATACTCTTCACTCAGGCCCCGGCGGAGACCCGTTCCAGCAAAATCTTCGCAACGTCCCGTGCGTTGTCAGCGGCATCCCGGTCGCCCATCACGTATGTTACGGTGATAGCCCCCTCCATCAGAATCAGCAGTTGCCTGGCCAGTTCCTCAGCGTGTCCGGTGTTCAGTTGCCCACTGAGCTCGAGCGCATAATCCAGCAGCTTCTGCTTATGCACTTTCGCTATCAGGCGCACGGGGTCATCCGGATCTCCCACTTCCCCGGCTGTGTTGATAAAGGCGCAGCCACGGAAGCCTTCGGACTCGAACCAGCTTTTCAGAACAGTGAACATGTTGAGAATGCGATCCTGAGGCGTTTCGCCTTTATCAGATTCGGTTCTGAACCACTGCATCCAGCGCTCGTCGCGCCCATTCAGCGCGGCCGATGCCACGTCCTCCTTGTTCGAGAAATGGCGATAAATACTCTTCCTTGCGACGCCTGAGGTCTTCACCAGAAGGTCCATGCCCATGGCGTGGATTCCGTTCTGATAGATCAGTTGTTCAGCGGTAGTGAGGATTTTTTCTCGGGTATCCGTTGGCTTCTTGTTCATGACCTTCTCGCTAGCCTCTTGTTCATGCCTTAAAGGTAGAACGATCGTTCTACCTGGTCAAGCACTAATTGGTGATTATTTTTTTTACGGGTGGAATAGTGGTTAAATAAGTCTTATAAATCATTAAATTGCCAATAAATTTATTTTTGCGATCGGCTGTTTTTTTGAAAAGAAATTGTTGACGGGGAAAGAGTATCCGGAATGAGGGCCCGGATTAGGCGGGGTATATATAACAAGGCAGCTTCAAGCTGCGCTGCTGGTTAACTCTGTACGATGGTTCTTACCTGATAAACCCAGATGCTTCCTGATAGCTCGTTCCATCTGAGCGCGGTCGAGAGAAATACTGGTGCGCTCACTGGCTACCGTCAACCTGTACCCGCCATTTAAGGGCATCAGGTTTATTACATAGCGTTTGTTATTAAGGATAATCCAGTTCACGTTACATTCATTGCGCGGAGAATAATGTGTCCGCAGACCCGGACACTGATGTTGTTACCTGCGTGTCCTGAAGCCGCACTTTCAGAGGTGCGGCCTGAGTTGCTATGTAGCTTTCCTGTTTCGGAATGCGGCCACTTTCATGCGATTGCCGCAGGTGGCCATGCTGCACCAGCGCCGGCGATGGGATTTACTCAGATCGTGAAAGAGTAAAATGCAGTTATGGGCTTCACACTGCCGCACATATTTGAACTTTTCATCCGTGACCAGCTTCACAAGTGCATCGGCTATGGGCCAGAGGAGGCCTGCCGGGCTGCCAGCACCTGAATAAACATCCACACGATAGCGTTGTGTATCCTGATCCCATTTCAGCCGCGTTTCAGGGCGTCCTATCTCGAGAATTCGGTTAACCACCGTCAGGTCTGACTCACTAGACTTCATGGCAGCATGCACGACCGCGCGGGCTGCACCGCGCAGCTGGCGAGCCTCCTCGAGTAGCCCACGCGGAGCCATAGTTCCTTTCGGCACAAGGCCCACCCTTTGCAGCCAGTCGATAACGCTCCGGGCGTCATCAAAGCAATCATGCCGGTCTTCGCCCGTCCCGTATTCACTGTTGATGAAGTCCAGCGCGAGATTATCGGCCAGGAAGAGAGGCGGGGAAGAAAGATTTTTGATTTCCATACGCACCTGTAACCCATTAAATAATTTTGACAGGTTACCAGAATTGTGTGTAACCTTCAATTAAGCACTTTAATGGTTACGCGATGATTGCTATGTCGCCTTCACATTCGGGATTATCGATAGCAGATAACACGACGGCGCAGATGCACTACCCCGACAGGCGGGCAGGTAACGTTAATGTCTTTTACCGCGAGGCCGTCCGGGAATTTCCTGACCGCCATGTCCGTCAGTCGAGTTGATCCACTTCAGGCATTCAGCAGCCCGGAGCCGGGCGGGCAGTAATGGCGAATAGGCTCGCTTAAAGAAATGGGTAGTCACTGTTTTCCCGATGAAAGGCACGGCTGTTCGAAGCTAAACAGAAATTTCACAAACCACAGGCGCGCTTGCCGGTTGACGATCGGGCCTAAACAGATCCATTAACAAGAGGACAGGAACAATGCCATTAACTCATGGTGTACAACATGTTGGTTTAGCCGTATCAAATCTTGAAGAGAGCGCAGCGTTCTTTACTGATTTACTGGGCTGGCAGGAAGTCAAACGACGCGACGATTACCCGGCCATCTTCGTGAAAGACGGTGCTGTGATGCTCACACTCTGGAAAACGCAAACAGAACAACCCATTCAGTTCAATCGTAAAAACAATGTCGGACTCCATCACTTGGCTTTGCAGGTGGAGACTAAAGAGGGCCTTTACCAGATCCTTGAAGTGTTGAAGGCAAATCAGGTTGAAATTGAATTTGAGCCCACCCTGCTCCGCGAGGGGCCGTCTATGCACATGATGTGCTACGAACCGAGCGGCATACGGGTTGAATTCTATTACCCGGGTTAAGTAGTTTCTGATGCCCTGTGCCAGGGACATTACCGTGATGCTATATCAGGGTAATGCCCCTGGCGGCTGTTGCCTGTGCGATTGCCGTCCTGTTAGCCGGATTGCTCACCGCAGGACGGGGGGCCGGGCTGCTCCTCTGCATGAGCCATACATTTAGAATGATGTGGCATGGGATCCGTGGGGCATTTGACAGGCTTTTTACGCCTACAGTGAAGGCAATTTTCTCGCTTCAGGTGCCAGTGATTATTTCGCTTCGTCGAAGCGGGTTCTGGCCTTACAGCAACGGTAAACGATCCCAAGGGGTGCCCCATGCAGCAGACACGCAGTGTCTTTCATGACGGTGAACGTGCAGTACAGGCACGTGCCGAAGTGCCAGAGGAATGGCTTAAGCAGGTGGAAGGTTTTGTACGCACCGAGATGCCTCTGCAACATCGTAACTTCTTTGAAAATCTCCAGATGCTGATTCTGGGACTGCTCGATTCAGACGGCCGGCCGTGGTGCGTTCCGGCTCTCGGATCGCCAGGTTTCCTGATTTCCCCCACTCCGGACACACTCGAGATCCACCGGGACCCCGCTCTTTCGCGTGAACTCGGCCTGGATCTGTCACCCGGCGCCAGCGTTGGCGCACTCGGGATTGACCTGTTCAGCAGACGGCGCAATCGAGTGAATGGCCGGATACAAAATGCCTCGACTGGTGTTATCACCATCGGGGTCGATCAGAGCTTCGGAAACTGTCCGCAATACATTCAGGCCCGGCAGCTGCCTCCTGGCAAGGGCGAGCCGGGAGATGTGAGTCGCCGGCGCGGCAGCCTGACCGATCCGGAAGTTCGTCGGATTATTGAGGCCGCTGACACTTTCTTTATCGCCTCCCGTGCGGCTGGTTCGCTGGATGGCGGAAGCGCCGGTGTCGATGCCTCGCACCGGGGCGGGCGTCCGGGATTTCTCGGTATCAACGGGGACGGCACGCTCTCCTTTCCCGATTTCTCCGGCAATCGCTTTTTCAACACGCTGGGGAACATCGAGAGCGACGGTCGGGTCGGCCTGTTCGTACCGGATTTTGAAACGGGTGAGGCAGTGGTACTCACGGGGCGCGGTTCCGTCGACTGGGACCCCGACCGTATCAGGTCGTTTGAAGGTGCCGAGCGCATCGTAGACGTGGTACCGGAAGAAATCTGGCATGCCAGTGCCGTGGTGCCGGTTATCGGGCCCGAATCCGAGCCGTGGCCCGGACTTGTTGCCACGGGTACCTGGAACGATGCGCGTCTGGCCGCACTCACAACAGGTGGCTACAGGCATTTCCGGGTAGCGTCGAAGATTAAAGAGAGCGATAACATCACCTCTTTCTACCTTACACCTGCAGATGGTGGTTCGGTTGAGATGCATCAGGCGGGACAGTTCCTGCCGGTACGGCTTCGAAGCAATGGTGAGGTAATTCAGCGTAGTTACACAATTTCGCAGGGACCAAACGGGCAGAACTATCGCCTTTCGGTCAAGCGGGAAGAATACGGGGTGGCGTCCCGGCTGCTGCACGACCATTGTGAAGCCGGGGACGTCATCGAGGTAGGGTCACCTGCGGGCAGCTTCGTGCTGGATGACAGCACCCAGCCGATCGTCATGCTTTCCGGGGGCGTGGGTATAACACCCATGATGGCCATGCTTGATGCGCAGATACTGGCCCTTGAAAAAGGGGCATCCCGGCGCATGGTTTACTTCGTCCATGGAACGCGGAACAGTGCCAGCCAGGCGTTTCGTCGCGAGCTCAGGGCTATGGCCCAAAGATACGACTGGCTTCGCCTCTTCACGGCATACAGTGCTCCCGGCCCGGAGGACAAACTGGGGGATACACACGACACTGAGGCGCGGCTCAGCGTGGGTGCTCTCAGCAGGCTGTTACCCTTTGGCGGCTATCAGTTTTACTTGTGCGGGCCGGAAAGTTTCATGCGATCGCTTTATGCGGGGTTACGTGAAATTGGCGTGGATCCTTCGCATATCCACCATGAATTCTTCGGTGCCGGCGAGCTCGGTGAACCCGGGGAGGTATTCCCGGCTGCAGTACTCCCTGAGAGTGCACAGATCACTTTTACCTCATCGGAAGTCAACGCCGAATGGACGAGTCAGAGCGGGACTCTTCTGGACGTTGCTGAGGCTGCGGGTCTCAGGCCCGGCTACAACTGCCGCTCAGGTAAATGTGGCTCGTGCGCCGCCCGGCTGGTTTCCGGAAGCGTGCACTATCCATGCCAGCCGGCGATCGCTCCCGCCGACGGCGAGGTGCTGGTTTGCTGTGCTGTTCCTGCGGAAGGGCACGTAGAAATAGAACTGTGAACGGTTCCGGTTTTTCGGGGACGGGTTTTGAGCGAGTCGGGCAGCCCCGCCTGACTCACTCAGGCGGTGGCAGTCTTCCTCTGTCCGTTTTGTGTGTATCTGCACAGGATGCGGGCCGGCCTGCTCGTTGACAGTGGCCGGTCACGTTTTTACACACCCTGAACCGAAAGCGACGGCACGCCGGCGGCCGGACTTGACCCAACAGGTTCCGTAATCCGGCGGCTTTGAATCCCCCTCAGACGGCCAGCGACCTCGCGCGCAATTCATCATTAAGGATCCGATCGTTCTCGCCGTAGTCGACCGGGCAGTCGATTACGTGAACGCCTGGGGTCTTAATGCAGCGTTCCAGCAGGGGGAGCAAGGCTCCGGCGCTTTCAACACGGTAACCACTGGCGCCGTACGCTTCTGCATATTTCACAAAGTCCGGATTGCCGTAGCCCACACCGAATTGGGCGTAACCCATTCTGGATTGCTTGCAGCGGATCATGCCATAACCGTCGTCACGCAGTATGACGACGGTTATGTGCATGCCTAAGCGCAGGGCGGTTTCAAGCTCCTGGCTGTTCATCATGAAGCCGCCATCGCCGCACACGGCAATCACCGGTCGATCCGGATAAACCAGATGCGCGGCCATTGCTGACGGCAGGCCAGCTCCCATGGTCGCCAGGGCATTGTCGAGCAGGACCGTATTCGGTTTGTGCGCCTTGTAGTTGCGGGCAAACCAGATTTTATAAATACCGTTGTCCAGTGCCACGATGCCTTCAGACGGCATTGCACGACGAATGTCGGCCACCAGACGCTGTGGGTACACCGGATAGCGGTCATCATCTGCGCCTTCGGCAATCTGCACTTCATTAGCCTCCCGAATCGCCAGAAAACGGGTGAAATCCCACTGTACAGTGTTGTTCAGTGCATCGCCGATCCTCCGCACAGCGTCAGCGATATCACCGGTCACTTCGAGCTGCGGAAAATACAGGGCATCGGCTTCGGCGGACCGGTAGTCAATATGAATGACTTCGGTACTGCCGCGAACCATCAGAAACGGTGGTTTCTCGCTCAGGTCATGACCTACATTGACGATCAGGTCAGCAGATTCGAAGGCCCGATGGACGAAGTCTCCGGTGGACAGTGCAGCGTTCCCCACGAAGCGCGGGTGACGCTCGTCCACGACCCCCTTGCCGAGTTGTGTGGTAACGAACGGGATGCCGGTCTTGTCGATCAGCTGCTTCAGGGCCCTTGCAGCCATTTTGCGGCTGGCCCCCGCACCGATCACTAGGATCGGGCTGCGGGCCTTCCGCAGTTTCTCTACGGCCGCGTCAATAGCGGAATGTTCTGCCAGTGGCCAGCGGTTGAGGCTGCGCGGGATCGGTATGCTGTCAGTCTGCTCAGCGGCGATGTCCTCCGGCAGCTCCAGGTGCACGGCACCCGGTTTTTCTTCTTCAGCCAGGCGGAACGCTTCACGCATGCGTGAAGGGATATTGTCTGCCGAAGCAAGCTGGTGAGTGTATTTGGTGATGGGGGCCATCATGCTGCATACGTCGATAATCTGAAAGCGACCCTGTCTGGGTTTTTTGATCGGTTTCTGACCGGTGATCATAAGCATCGGCATGCCACCCAGATACGCGTAAGCACCCGCAGTAGCCAGGTTGGTTGCGCCAGGGCCGAGAGTGGACAAGCTCACTCCTGCCCTGCCGGTCAGGCGGCCGTAGGTGGCCGCCATGAAACCGGCGGACTGCTCATGACGGGTCAGCACCAGCCTGATCGGCGACTTACGAAGAGACTCCAGCAAGCTGAGGTTTTCCTCACCGGGAATGCCGAACACATACTCAACGCCTTCGCTTACCAGGCACCGCACAACAATATCGGAGGCCTTAGCCATCTTGTTTAACCTCGGAGTCAGTTGTCAGGAACGACATTCAGGCTGCACCGCGCCAGTCTGCCGATATCTTTTCTCGTGTATAGGGCATAACCTGTAACATGAGCTTAATGTAGAACGGTCTGTCTACACCTTAACTCAAAGGTAGAATGATCGTTCTACATAGTCAATATTTTTACTGATTCATGAGAATGAAAAAGCTACTACGGGCCAGTTTCGTTCACCCGGGGATACTCCATAAATCACCCTGCGGTGCATGTAAACATGTAAAATCGTTGGCGATTCGGGGCGTAAGAGAAAGATCGATAAAATACCTGAATAACATCCCTTTCCTCTTGTTGCTGAAACAGTCTTATTTAGACTTGAATTTTTCTTTTTCTGCAGAGACTCCATTGGTGCAATAAAAAACGTTATTTATTGCGTTCAGTGCACTTATTTATCTTCTTCGCTCCGGAGATCCGAAAAAGGTAAAAACGGTTCTGTTGAGGTGGGTGGGCTGGTGAAATGAAGGAGGAGGCATCTGGTAAAAAATATCCTACGAAGGGGATGACTGCCTGGGCAGGTAGACTGTCCACCCTGAGCGAGGAGCGGACATTGCTAACAACGTTCTGTGTCAATCAAAGGGGTGCAGGTCACTTCACCCGTTGTCCCGGGAAGGCAAAGCGTAGGGGCGGGTATCTTGTGTTTGCTGAGGGCCGTCACAACAGCCATCTGCAGCCATAGTTATGCTGGTTGCCGCAATTATAATCCTCAGCGACAACCAGCACATTTGAGCGTTTTAATAATCGAAAGAATGCATGATGCTAATCAGACTAATACCGTTTTGTAGCGTTCAGCCTGTGCCGCAATTTCTCCGTCGGTGATCGTCGCACTTCCGCCGGTAATGAAAGGCTTGAGATAATGCATACCCAGATACCCGGAGATGGTTTCAAAGGACAGCAGATATTCGCTTACCGTATGACCGGCTGCGCCATCTGGCTGATACGCAGACTCAGCACCACCGAGCGAAACTGCCAGCATGAGTTGCTTGCCATGCAGCGCCTGTGTTTCGCCACCATGTGACCAGCCGTAGGTCAGTACATCATCAAGCCACAGCTTGAGAAGTGGCGGCGTGCTGTACCACTGCATCGGGAACTGCAGCACAATACGATCGGTATTTTCCAGCGCAGCCTGTTCAGCGGCCACGTCGATTTTACCATCCGGATACATGTCATACAGATAACGTACATTAATATCGGGCAGTGATGCTGCACTTTTTGCCAGCGCCGAGTTAACACGGGACAGATGAATGTTGGGATGTGTAACAAATACCGTTGTTTTCATTTCGATCTCTTATTTTTAAAAGAATGTTTCGTCAATTTGAATCCTGGATAAAGCTTCATTGATGTCATTTAATTCGGCATCACTGAGCTGAACATTTGCAGCATGAAAATTCTCTTCCAGCCGGTGTAATTTCGTTGTTCCCGGGATCGGCACGATATAAGGCTTCTGAGCCAGTTCCCATGCGAGGACAACCTGTGCCGAAGTTGCGTTGTTTCTTTCGGCAATGTCAGCGATTAGATTAAGAAGCGACTGATTATTTTCCATAACCTCAGGTTTGAAGCGCCCCATCATGCCCCGGTAATCGCCTTCCCCGTAGGTGGTATTAACTGTCACCTGACCACTCAGGAATCCATTACCCAGCGGGCTGTATGCCATAAAGCCAATATCAAGTTCATCGCAGACTTTAAACAGATCCTGCTCAGGCTTACGCCACATCATCGAATACTGATCTTCAACTGCGGTAACCGGGCAGACTGCATGGGCACGCCGTATGTAAGACGCTGGCGCATTGGATAGGCCCCAGTACTTTATTTTGCCTTCGGCGATCAGCTCTTTCATTAATCCCGCCACGACTTCCGGCTCAACTTTTGGATCAACGCGATGCTGATAAAACAGGTCGATATGGTCGGTTTGAAGGCGACTGAGTGAACCTTCCAGTTGCTTTCTGACAGACGCCGGACTGCTGTCTAACACTGGCACCAGTTGACCATCAATAGTTTCCATCCCGGTTACGCCGAACTTGGTCGCGATGACGACGCTGTCCCTGTGTTTTTTGAGCGCAATGCCCAGAAGTTCTTCATTTTCAAAACCGTAAATAGGGGCAGTGTCGAAGAGGTTGCAACCCAGCTCCACAGCCTTATCTATCAGCTTAGTTCGTTCACGGATTTCAACTGAATAGCCATAGCCATGATCCATGCCCATGCACCCCAGTCCCATTTCCGATACGAGAAGCCCCTGGCTCCCCAACCTTCTCATTTTCATAGTGAATCCTGACTTTTCTTAACGCTGTGATGATTTTGAGCGGTTAAGTATATGGCTGGATTTGTTGCTTAAAAATTGTTAGTTTTGAAAGTCAGAATTGCTAAATTGACAACAATCATGAATAAACTAGATGCGCTGAAATTTTTTGTTGCCGCTGCAGAAACGATGAATTTTCGTGAAGCAGCGGTCAGACTGGCCATTTCTCCTTCAGTGGTGACGCGCACTATTGCTGAACTGGAAAATCAGCTCGGCGAGCCACTTTTTAAGCGGAATACCCGATCTATTGTGCTGACCAGCTTTGGTGAGCTCTTCCTGCCGGGGGCCATGCGTTTGCTTGAGGATTCAGAAGCCCTGTTTCAGACGGCAAGAGATGACAATGAGATGAAGGGAATTGTGAGGATCACCCTGTTTCGCTTTCCCGGGCACGAACAGGTACTCTATGAGCTTCTGACTGCGCTTCGTCCTTATCCTGAGTTGTTTATAGACTGGCGGCTGGACATGATGAAGCTGGATACTGTTCAGAACCGCATTGACATGGGGATCCGTATTGAGCGGGAGCCAAATCCGAACTTCATTATCAGGCCCATTACGCTTGTTCATCACGCGCTGATGGCATCACCCGGGCTCATTGAGAGGCTGGGTGCGCCGGAAAATTTCGACGATCTGCGCCAGCGCTATCCTTTCAGTGGCCTGTTGAATCCTGAAACCGGCAAAGTATTCGAATATATGCTCGATGGCGTCGATACTTTTGTACCACGACATCTTGAATTTATGACTACCGACTCCCAGTCTGAGATTCAGGCTGCATTAGCCGGTAAAGTAGTGATCCAGTCGAGTAATCTGGCCTGCAGGGAATATCTCGAAGACGGCAGGCTGGTGAATGTTTTACCGGAACTAAAACTGGAAACCTGGCAGCTTTATCTTTACCGGCCCTATCAGACCCTTGTACCGCAACGCATCAGGACCGTTTTTCACATCCTTGAAGATATTTTACTCAGACATTTCAGTTAAAAGAGGCCCCGGATGCGGCTGGCGTTCTTAGCCGGAGGCGTTACTTTTAAAACGGAGAATTGAATTTTTGGGTACAGCTCTTTACCGGTGAAGCCGCCGTTCCGGAATGGACGCATCCGCGAAGCAAAGCCTGCCGTCCTGCCAGGTATCCTGAATACTGCTGACTTTTAATGTGCTCCGGGTGGCTGTAACAGACATATCAACTAAAGATTTCATCTACCCAGTCTGCAAATGCGCGTACGGCGGGTGAAAGAAAACGCTGATGGGGATAAAGCAAAGTGACAGGAACAGACGACGGCTGCCAGTCGGCCAGGACTTCAACCAGCGTTCCTTTTTGCAGGTGTTCTGCTACAACGTTTTCAGCAAGCTGCGCCAGTCCGAACCCTTCGAGGCACATTTTTATATAGAGTCCCGTCTCATTGACGGCTGCCTGCCCGCTGACGGATACAGACAGTGTTTCTGTTCCCTGTACAAAACGCAATTCGTCTGTACGTCGGCTTTGCCCTGAAAAATAATGAATAGCTTTGTGATGAGATAAATCCTGAGGTGACTGTGGAATACCATACTTTCTGAGATATTCAGGAGAGGCACAGGTGATCCAGCGGAACTGCCCAAGCGGACGGGCAACAAGTGTTGAGCTAAGCAACTCTCCGGTTCTGATCACGCAATCCACCCCCTCCTGAACCAGATCAACTTGCCGGTCACTGACACCGATCATCAGGTAAATATCAGGATACCGGCTGTAGAATTCTTTCAGATTTGGCATAACGATGAAATGGGCTATACCGCCGGGCATATCAACGCGTAAGCGGCCCCGGGGGCGCCTGTTCGAATCAGCCAGACTGGCTTCAGTATGTTCAATTAAGGCAAGGATTTCCTTGCATTGCGCCAGGTATTGCAGACCTTCAGACGTAAGGCTGACCCGCCTTGTGGTCCGGTTGAGCAGACGCACCTGCAGATATTTCTCCAAGTTTTTGATGGTGCTGGTAACAGTAGAGGAAGGCAGGGACAGTGTTTCCGCTGCCCTGACAAAGCTTCCGGCTTCAGCCACCCTTAAAAAAACCTGCATAGCCTGAATGCGATCCACCTGACTGCTCTCCTGAATATCGTGTAACGTTGTTAACCATTATTATTCGTTAATTCTGAATTATGAAAACACGTTAGTCATCTTTTTCATCTTAATCGGGAGGCGTATCGTTTTCCTTCTTAATCTGAAAGAGACGATTACAATGACCAATTACAACAGAAATATTGTTAAGAAACAGACGGAAAACCCGCCGGTAACGCTGATTCGCGGCGCAACCATACTGAGTATGGACGATAGCGTCGGTAATATTGAGCGCGGTGACATTCTCATCAACGGCTCAATCATTACCGCCGTTGGTCAGAACCTTGACGCGCCAGGTGCTCGTGTTATTGATGCCAAAAATATGATTGCCATGCCTGGGATGGTTGATTCTCATCGTCACGCCTGGGAAGGTCAGCTACGCCGCATCAACCCCAACGCCACCTGTCTGGACGACTACAGCAACGCCACGCACTTTTCGTTCGCTAAATATTACCGTCCTGAAGATATCTATGTCGGCAACCTGCTGACGGCGCTGGGCGCGATTGACGCGGGTATCACTACGATGATCGATAACTCGCATAACAGCCGTACCGCAGCGCATTCCGACGCTGCAGTCGAGGCTCTGCTTGATAGCGGCATTCGCGCCATTCATGCTTCCGGCGCACCGGTTGCGGGTGAATGGGATCGTGCACACTGGCCAGGTAACTGGCAGCGTCTGCAGGAAAAGTATTTCAGGGATAACCCAGAGGGTCTTGTGACTTTGGGGGTTATGGCTCAGCTGGAGCCAGAATTATGGGCTGAAGCGCGCAGGCTGGGGTTGCCGATCGTGACCGAATTCTTTGGTGCTGAGATGGCCTCCGGGCTTGAATCTCTGCATCGGCAGGGTCTGCTTGGCCCGGACAATATATTCAACCACTGCACGGCACTGCCTGATGAAGGCTGGGAAATCCTGCGAGAAGCCGGTGTCCGGGTGAACGTCTGCCCGCGCTCAGATTCCCACTATGGTATCGAAAGTGGGATGTTTGCAATAGAGGCCGCCCGGCGTCATGGCATCACCCCGGGCCTGAGCGTGGATAACGAAACGTCCTACAGCACCGATATGTTCATGGAAATGCGCGTCGCGTTCTATCTGCAACGAGTAATGGGTATGCATCAGCAGCACTGCTGTGATTCAGCGCATTCGCTGACCACACTCCCCGCTGCGCAGTTGCTTAAATCGGCAACCGTTGATGGTGCGGTTTGTGCCGGACTGCAGGACAAAACAGGGAGCCTGACGCCAGGCAAACAGGCTGACCTGATCCTGATTAACGTGGCTGACCTCAACCTCTATCCAAACGGGAATGCGTTTGGCACGGTGGTACATGCTGCTGAACGCAGCAACATCGATACCGTGATGATCGGTGGGCGCATCGTCAAGCAGAACGGCAAAGTGCTGGGTGTGGACAGCGAGCGCCTTCGCGCAGCCATTGATGAATCACGTGAACACCTTTTTGCGGCGGCAGGATATGAACCAGACATCTTTGCGGAAAAATTCCTGCCGATTATTCAGGCAAACTGATAGAGACGAACAGCATGAGCGCGATTTATTACGTGATAGCTTTTGCAGCAGGTCTGGGTATTACCCTGCAGACGACACTGAACAGTCAGCTTGCAAAAGGGCTCGGCGGGGATCCAGTCACCGCCGCGTTGTTTTCCTTTACGGCGGGGGCATTCAGCCTGGGAATTTACTCGCTGCTGCGAGGAGGGTTATTTACCTCACTTGCTGCCATTCCTTCTCAGCCTGTATGGAGCCTGGCGGGCGGACTGATCGGTGCCTGTGCGTTATTTAGCTATGTCGTACTCGCACCGAAAATCGGTTTTTCAGCCCTGCTCGGGCTGGCGATTGTTGGACAGCTACTCTCATCTCAAGTGATCGACCATTTTGGCCTGCTGGGCGCGGTAAGGCGGCCAGTCTCGTTGCTGAGACTGGGAGGTATGCTGGTCATGTTGGCCGGTCTGGCCATCATGCTTTTCGGCGAACGGCTATCTTCACGTTTTCTCCAGTAACATCTTTCCTCCCGTTTGCTACCACGCGGGCGGGGGTGATTTTGGCCTTGCGCAAAGTACGACCTATATTTATCTGAAGGATTAATATGTTTTCAATCGCAGCTGATATCAGGAATACGCTGGGGGAGTGTCCCCTATGGTGTGAAAGAACACGAAGGCTTTACTGGACTGACATTGAGGCCAGTGAACTGCTCGCATTAGAAGAAGGTAATGACGCTGTAATACGCTGGTCGCTGCCTGAACGCCTTGGTTCCTTTGCTCTGACTGAAAGAAGTCATATTCTGCTAATGGGGCTTGCATCCAGACTGGCTTTTTATGATCTCAATACCGGCTTACTTTCCACGGTGGCAGCCTCACCGGGAGGCTCGGGAAGCCGCATTGGGGATGGACGATGTGACCGTACCGGTAATTTTGTCTTTGGAACAATGGATGACGATTTTCCCGTGAAAGTTATCGGTAAGTTTCACCGGCTTAATGCTGCAACGCTGAAAGTTGAGACGCTTGCACTGCCAGATGTTGCCATTCCTAACAGCATCTGTTTCAGCCCCGATGGCGGCACCCTCTATTACTGCGACTCAATGCAGGGTCGGATAATGTGCTGCGATTATCCCTCGCTGCAAAACCAGCGCGTATTCACTAAAATCGAAGGTGAAGGTGCCCCTGATGGTTCCTGCGTGGATGCCATGGGCTATTTGTGGAATGCTGAGTGGGGAGGGAGTCGTGTTG
Organism: Enterobacter sp. KB-221C9; assembly: GCF_041320715.1. NCBI lineage: Bacteria > Pseudomonadati > Pseudomonadota > Gammaproteobacteria > Enterobacterales > Enterobacteriaceae > Enterobacter > Enterobacter sp. KB-221C9. Next base: position 138,981 of record NZ_JBGIWG010000007.1, on the reverse strand, counting down.
TCCGTTACCGTCCGGATGGGAGCACGGACGCAATTCTGTCGTCGCAGGGAATTCAGAGTACCTGCCCGGCACTGGCAGGTGAGAACTTCACCCGCCTTTATTGCACCACAGCTTCTGTAGGACTTACTACGCTGTCTGAATATGATGGTAAATTACAGAAAGCTGAATCTGCTGTCAGTGCAGGGTTACCTGAAAGCCGCTTTGCAGCGCATACAATTTAACGGCTTAAAATTGGATGGCATCATATCTGCTTCAGCTCGTAAGGTGACGTTTGCTTTTGTCACAAAGTGACTATATGCAAGTAGACGTCCGTCATGAGCGCGATGTACACAACAGATGGTGAAATTGTGCTCAGACGACTGGAGTCGGAATGGCTGTTAACGCTTCGGCTGTCTGCCACAGGCGTGCCAGGTCGGCTTCCCTTACGGTTTTGGGTTGTTTTGCTATATGGGGATCTCCAAAAAGCAGAAAGCGCGGGCCGTAAAAATTTCCCTGCGTCGCCGAAGGATCAACTGCTGCTCTCAATAGCGATTCTGTTGCCCACTCTACACGCACTGAAGGCACGAGATAATACATCAGTTTTTTACGGGTCGATGCTGTTCCCAGGTTCGGGCCACTTGTCTGCAGATTAGTACGCGTATGGCCAGGATGCGCACTCGTACTGAGTAACGGCCAGTTACGCGTCCGTGCGATATTGCCAAGCTGATTAGCAAACAACAAACAGGCCAGTTTGGACTGTGCATACGCCGCAATGGGTTTGTAAGATCGCTCACAATGCAGGTCATCGAACTGAATTTTTCCCATCATTGCAGCGCTGCTGGTCATGGTTGTGACGCGGGGATTTTTTGCTTCCAGTAAAAGCGGCAGCAAAAGATTCGTCAGCGCGAAGTGGCCAAGGAAATTTGTCGCAAACTGCAGTTCAAAGCCATCTGCGGTGAGCTCACGACGAGGTGGTGCCATAATCCCCGCATTGTTCACGAGCAGATCCACCGGGCGTCCCTCTTTCAGTAGTTGTTGGCTGAACATACACACGCTTTCAAGACTGGAGAGATCAACGATACGAACTTCAAGCGAGGCCCCAGAAACTGCCTGACAAATTTCCCGGCGCGCCTCTTCCCCTTTCGCCTCATTTCGTACGGCCATGATGATATCGGCTCCCGCTGCCGCCAGCCTCTTTGCTGCTTCCTTACCCGTGCCGCTGTTGGCTCCGGTGATAATGACCCTGCGGCCCCGTTGAGTGCTGATTTCATACATCTGAGTTGCTCCTGTAGTGGATTGTAACAGGGCTGGCCCTGCTTCGACGCTATCCACTACCAGCCTAACCGGTAATGCCGGCCAGTACGCCTGCAATTGGCGCCACAGTTAATGCAATCAGCGCCATTTCGACGCTCACATTCCGTTTTCCACTTTGAAGCCATTGCTTACGGGTCAGAATATTATTTCCGGGGAAGACTCTGACGAGCGTGCCCGATCGTTTGTCCAGTCCAGTCCTGAAATGCGCGGTAAAAAGAATTGGGATCTGCAAAACCGAGCAGAAATGCGATTTCTCCACCTGACATTGTAGTGGTGCTGAGGTAATGGCGTGCCAGACGCTCGCGGGTAGAGTTAACCAGTTCGCGAAAATTGACGCCTTCTTCTGCAAGGCGGCGCTGGAGCGAGCGCTGACTCAGTCCGAGGCGGGTTGCCGCATTCTTTATCGTGGCCGTATTTCCCGGTAGCAGCTCCAGCAGGACGGCCCGTACCCGTTCTGCTGTTGCGGCGGTTGCTTCAAGTTCACTTAGTCTCTGTCGGAGATCAGGCTCGAATACGCGCCACATACCTTCACTGACGGTAAGAAACGGCCTTAATGCATCCCCGGCGGTGAAAGTGATGGAAGGTACGCTTCCTTTCATGATGCTGGTACCGAAGAATTTCTCATAGCGTCGGGCATGGGATTCGGGAAGACTGTCTGGCAGTACCACACGATGTGCGCGGACAGGCTCGCGGGTTGCGAGTCTGGCAAACCACAAAAAAAAGGCGATTTCCGCGATTTGTAGTGACAGCGGAGCCTCGGGCTGAAGCGTCAGCCAGTGAGGAGATACCGTCAAATCTCCCTCTCGTCCAACATCCAGTATTAGTTCCATTGGACAGACAAGCTTTTTGTACGTGGCGAGGCGCTTTGCAGCCTGTATAAGGTTAGGACTGCAAAGGGCGGCAAAAAGTGGTGGGCTGAAAGTTTCGGTCGTCAGGGTTTCGATAACACGTAAGGGAAACATTGCGTCACCTGACTCAATTTCCAGCGCGCGCCAGAAGCTGAAATAGTCGTGTGCAGAAAGGGGTTGTTTTCCTCTGGAAAGTAAATCTTCAGGAAGTGCGGCCCGACGCAAAACATGTGCAGGCCTTAGGCCCAGGTCTTTCAGTAAAGCCTGCCAGCCCACATCCACCGGAAAGGTTGCGCTCTGTACCATCAAATCTCCGTCGTCACGTTCTGGTATGAGTGACCAGGCTTTTTAATATAATGGCTGCAAAGCCAGACTAACAGACACGTAGCTACCAGATCGCACACCAAGTTTAATAATCTTATTAAGGTGCGTCTTTGGAACGTATATCCTCAATAATCACTTCTGCGACTACTTTTTACTTTGTCAGGATTAATACAGTGCATGACAAGCCCTGGTTTTATCACAAAGCGTCAAATCCCAGTCATGTTTTAAATTGTCAATATCCGCTTCTGGCACATAGCAGTCGATACAGCATCTTACGCATCAGTTGTATAAATCCAGTCAGCACATTGAGGACATATCTTCTCTCCATGCCAACAAACGTAGCACCAGCAGCATTGCCATTGCCGTATAGACGTGCTAACTGGTGGAAGGCGCTTTTGTGAAGGCGGTATAGTTTTTGATGAGGTTTGCTCTTGCACTGTCTGGTGCTTGTTGAATCGACATTTATTGAGTCGAGCGACATTGTTGATATGCCCCAGCTGGTGCACAAACTTTTTGGTCGCTGTCAGAGGGTCAAACTGAACACCGATCTGCAGTTTGCAGTAAATGCAATGCAATGAATCAAAATCACCCTGTTGAGCAGAGTCTGGTGTAACCCATTCACCATATACGGTGACGGCGTGAGTGGCTAAAACAAAGTAATTCATCATGAACTCCGAAAAAATAAAAAAAAGCCAGCATGGTTAGCTGGCTTTGTAGATAAATGGGGCAAGGAAGTAAGCGTCTGGCACAGCGGGTTAGATTTACCGGCTGCTTTTTGTTCTCCTCCTGTTTTTCAATGAACGTACTTCTCCGCGCCCAAAGGTCCTGGCATTTCCAGGGAGAACCAGCCGGGCGCAGGCATCGATCTTGGTAATGTAGCTTAGCGCCTTGAGCAACCCCTTATCCTTACTACTGTCTCCACGCTCCAGTTTGCCGAGGCCGCAGTCCTCATAACGCGTTTTGTTCGCGTTGCAGTTGTAGAAGATGCCTTTACCTTTAGTGATGGTGTCTTTCCAGTATTTCCCGAAAGCATGAGCAATCACGCCATCCTGCTGTGCCTTATTGCCATTTAGGATAAATAGCATGTGGTAATGAAATTTACGCTGTGGGCCGTATTCCAGTTTCCACACGGTCCCGAGAACATGGCGAAACAATGGATTTTTTTTAATGTTGCGAAATAGCTGTTGACGATGCTTACGAGCTTCATCAGCAGTGATGTCAGCCTTATGCTCATTTGCCCATGATAAATCAATCCGCAAGACCAGCAGTCGAGAATGACGCTCCTGCAGGTGACTGATGTAATTCATCACTCCCTTCAGGTTTTTAACCGAAGCTCGCTGGTATTTTCTGTAGGCCTGTTTAAACCCGGCCTGACTCACAGCGAACCGGTAATCTTGTACCAGTTTGTTCAGCATTTCTGCCGTGGTAACAGTATCTGCTCCTACTATTTTCCCGTTATGGATACGGGCATGTAAATCAGTGTTATTAAATAAATTCCGAAGTGTAGCAATACGTGGATTAGCTATTCGTACTTTCATCGCTTCTTGCGGCAGTACATTAAGATAACGGATTGCATCAAGAATGATGGCTGACTCTGCACTCTCTTTATAACCTGATCGGTTATACAGAATAGTGAAAGGTAACTTATGTCCTCTACTGATATTTTTAAGGCAACTATCAAGTTGTTCTAACCTGAATCTGAATTCATTGTCATCGGATATGGTGAGATAGGGAGTGTTATTCTCAATGTGATATTCAGCATGAGATAACAGGAATGATTTTGGTAAGTCCATAATGTATTTCTCTGAAGCCAGTCAGTAATGACTGGCTGGCAATGTATAAAGGTGGTTATTGGACGAGGGGCTTCATCTGATATGAAGCATGAATAGTAATATCAGAAATAGTGTCTGTGTGATAACAAAGTCTAAGTGTATGACGCCATTAATGAGTGTGATATAGCGTGTTTATATGAAGTGATATTGATTGGTGATTGAATGTGTTAATTAATCATTGGTAATGCATTAAATACAATAATAAATAAACCGACTATACAAATCACATTAAGGCCATGTGCCATAAGGCACGAGAGCATAAAATCATGGTGTGAAGTTAGTGACCTTTTCATCACTATCTTTGGAGTCTTTTATGCTCTTGACTCATTGACACGGGCTTCTAACCATTCTTTTATCTCACGTTCAATCCAGCGGGAACTGCGGCCAAATTTCACCGGTTTTGGGAACTTACCGTCCTGCGCCATTTTATAAAACCACTTATCGGACAAACCGGTTAGTTCAGTAATAAACTGCATGCTGACAAATTTATCCTCGTGAATATTAATCGTACTCATGACATGTCTCCAAAAATGTATCAGGAGGACACCGGATGGCATCCTTTCATGTCATAGGCCTCATATGTACAGATTTACTTTTCCCTGACGTTATTTCATAAGAAAAGGATTACCGGTCGAGACGGGGATAACTATCAACCACACATCAAAAATCTGGCGCAGCTACACTTTCACACAGTCAATTCATGGTGTTCTCAGAGGCAGTTTTTCACTAAAAAAGTGCCTAATTACAGGGGTTGCATTAGACTTCCACCCTACGATTTACACTATGATTATTGCTATGAATTACCCTATGAATTACTATACATGCATTGCAGTTCACATAATAAAAAGAGGTAATTCCTTGTGAGTGATGAGTTATGGATCGACATTAAAAGCTCGCGTGATATCAGGTTATTTCTGTGGCTAAACGGGGATGACGTCGCTATTTACAATTATCGTTTGAAAGATAGCAGCAAGAAATACAGCGCAGATCTGATTTATGGAGAAGATTATAGATTAGCAGCAGAGGCAATAAATAACGCGTTTCGTCTGTTTTATAAAGACCCAGATATACTTCGTGCGTATGCATCTAATTTTAAAAAAGCCAAAGATGCAATGTTGCCATTAAAAGAATTCAACTGGTTTAAACGCTGCAAGGATGCCTGTTACTTTACCTGGGTGTATATAAGGGCTCTCAGTAATAAAAATAAAGCACTTGGTAGTTTTAATATAAATGAACCGTGCACTGTTTATACCCGGACGTATTATCACCGGCTGATTAAAATTCAGTATCCTGTAAGCCATAGTGAACGCCTTGAGTGCATAAAAGATTTTTTTGACAGGTCATCGATGGATCTTTCATCAAAACTATTGATAATGTCGAAGATAAGATACGAGTGGGACAGACACTCTCCTTTAGTAAATAACCTCCCCCTAAAGAAATCTGAGAAAGTAAAAATACAATGGGCGTGGGACTATATTTCTAAGGACAAGGTTAACGTTATCATTGGTTCAATAAAGAGAGCGCAAGCTAAGATAGCAAAAGGAACTCAACCCCATCAGGACAATATACCTTCTGAGCATATTTTTAATGAGGCGTACAAAGCAGCTTTACAGGGATACGTCCACAACCCTCATTTCGTTAGCCTTTTCAGGCCATCAACGACAACTGAGAAGTATCTTGCACTACGTTGTATTTATATTTGCATATATTGTTACGACAATAAATTTTTATCCAGATTTAAGAAATCGTGGGAATCATCGGTTTACAGGAAGACAAAGAAGAAAGTCACGGTTCGCGAAAAATCAACGTCAGAACCAGTAGGGCGGGAATTCAGTAATGTAACTGATGCAGAGAAAATCATCGCAAAAATACCTTCAGAAGCTGAAAAGCTTCATGATAAATTACTCTTACAAACATCCAATGAAAAGCTAAATGAAATTACGCCTACTCCTGAAATTGATGCCGGAGAAAACAAAGAAGTCAAAGATGGCTCAGTAAATAACTGGTATGGCATTCCTTTTTAGAGTTTTCTATTTATAAATAAAAAAGGCCACGATGAAAGTGGCCAATAATTGTCAACATCACTCACTCCAGATTATTTCAAACCTATATCACCCCACTGAGAACACCGGCATATCTTTGTCTAGACGAATATCTCATTGATCATCAATACCGATCGATACTCAATTAAAAGATAGTATTCACCTATCAATAGGTGGGTAATTGATCGTTTTTATTATAGATAATAACGATCAATTTGTTGAAACTGATCTGTATTAACGATTATCCCATTCCCTCTCAAATGCATACGATCAGGTGGCCTTTTGTTCAGCAAAGGGCCATTTTTCGTTTGCAAAACAACAGCAAGGATTCTCTATGTTGAAGATAAGCTCCGCATTCTTTTTCAGTACGGCACTGTTCAGCGCAGCGGTGCACGCCATGGGCCAGGAGCAACAATGGGGCAACTGGTTTGGCACTGTTAATGCGATGGAGTTTGAACTGAATACCGACAATAGCGCCGGAGAACGCATGACGCTCACCTGCCGGGACAGTCATCTGATATTGAACTACAGCGGGTCTGATAAGAAACCCTTGGGTGTACCAGATGAAGGTCAGGAAGGCATGGGGATTAATATCAACGCTGTACATTACCTGCCAGGCAAGGCGGCTTTCATCGCACTCAAAAACACAGACAGCCATGGGCAGATTGAAATCACCCGAATCAATAAACCCTTATCTCACCCATTCAGTACCGCAGGACTCAAGGACGCTCTGGAGGACCTTAACTGGGAAGACTGCATCAGCCATTAATCACCCCATCCGGTAGCTCATGCTCCCACATTGTTAATCATCAGCAAGGATATCTGTATATGGCGACATTCCTTTCACGCCTGATTTTGATCTGTACCCTTTCAATCCCGGCCTTCAGTTTTGCCATCACCATTTCCGGTAACATTCATCCAGAGCGATACACGTTCTTTCTGACAGATAACGGCGGTGAAATGCTTCGCGAAATGAACGATGCAGCAGTCAGCGTAAAACTCAACAACAGAGTTGGTTTTAGCGCTGAGGCACAAAACAAGGCTGCTGCTGCGAACATATCTCCTTTGCTGTACGCAGCATCACCCCTTGAACAGAACTTTATCCGCTACGACAGTAAACCGGTTAAGGCTCTGACTTGTCTCGTAACGACCCGCACTATTCCGGGCCAGAATAAAAATTACACATGGGAGGAAACCTACTGCCTTGATGAAACCGGTGCTGCTTACATCGGCACAAAAGGCTGGCCGTCACGTGCTATCGTCGAAAAGAGTTGCGAGGTGGGTGTCCCCAGTTGTCCTGTATATCTTGGTCTGAACAATGATCCACCGACCATGCGGAATGATGCTGCGCAATATATTCCTTACAACAGCAAACGCGTAAGTAGGAATAAAGAAAGTAACTCTGAGCCAAAACCAGCAGCTGGAGAAATGGTCGCAGAGCAGGACGGTTATGTGGTGAATTATGTAAAAGGTAGCAGTTGTGCTGACAACAAACTGGTTGTTAAAAACACAAGCTCCGGGAAAACAGCCGAAATTGCAGGATTAAATGGTTGCTCTTTTGACCCGAAGAAAAATGCAGTAATTATCTTCCCTCAAAATGAATACGTCGGCGTTTACAGTGGCCCCACAAACGCTTCTGAGGAAATAGCCTCAGTCGATCTCCCCTAATTTCACTTCCAGTCCGGTATAAGCTTGCTGCGATACCGGACGCCTTTTGGATCAACCTATGAAAACTAAAAAATCCCCGGACGATACAACGCCAGATGCAGAATCATTTGGGTTGACCTGGCCCGTTGTTTTCAGCGTCGCAGGCCTCACTCTGCTGAGAAGTAAGTCGGTCGTATGCCAGACAATGGGAGCCAGCCTGATGACCTATAGCCTGATAAGACTCATAAAAAAACTCGCCACGCTTGCCTGAAAAGTCCCAATCAGGCAACACGGTTTGTGTTCTAACACCTGTACCAGACGTACTATCACCTTCCGAAGCTCGCCGGGAAGCTAACTCTCGACAAAAGCTGAAGCGTTCCTTTATCAAAGGGCTGGCTGCAATAGCAGAGGACAGAATCAATGATGATGCCTTTGTTTTATCGGTGTGCAGCAAAGCGTATGAACGCTTACCTCTGAACATAAGGCGAGTCGTTAAATACGAGTGGTGTCTTCGATACTTCCAGTACAGTAAACCCTTTATTCTGCAGCGATTACAACATCACCAGGCCGAAAAGCTAATACCATCGGCATTACCTGACAGAGAACTCTCGCCACAGCAGAGCCAGCCACCAGCCTCTCCCTGAACATTTTATCTTCCATCCAATGCCACTCTACTGGAGTGGCTTTTATGCCCATTTTAAAAGGAATCAACTATGACCCGTTTAGCCAGCCGCTTTGGTGCAGTCAACCTTGTTCGTCGTGACCGCCCGTTAACTCGCGACGAACTGGCCCATTATGTGCCCAGTGTCTTCAGCGAAGAAAAGCATGAATCCCGTAGTGATCGCTATACCTACATCCCGACAATTACCCTTCTCGATAACTTGCAACGCGAAGGCTTCCAGCCATTCTTCGCGTGTCAAACCAGAGTCCGCGACCAGAGCAAACGAGAGCATACGAAGCACATGCTGCGCCTGCGTCGTGAAGGCCAGATTACTGGCAAACAGGTTCCCGAAATTATTCTGCTGAACAGCCACGACGGCTCAAGTTCATATCAGATGCTACCGGGGTTATTCAGAGCAGTTTGCCAAAATGGGCTGATTTGCGGTGAGAGTTTTGGCGAAGTGCGCGTGCCGCACAAAGGCAACGTAGTAGAGAAAGTCATCGAAGGGGCCTACGAAGTACTGGGAATATTTGACCGGGTAGAAGAGAAACGCGATGCCATGCAGTCGCTTTTGTTGCCGCCGCCCGCTCAGCAGGCTATGGCGAAAGCGGCGCTGACATATCGCTTCGGTGAGGAGCACCAACCGGTGACAGAGACGCAGATACTTTCCCCACGCCGCTGGCAGGATGAGAGTAACGACCTGTGGACCACTTATCAGCGCATTCAGGAAAACCTGATTAAAGGCGGGCTATCGGGGAGAACAACCAAAGGAAAGCGCGCCCATACCCGAGCAGTGAAAGGTATTGACGGTGATGTGAAGCTCAACCGGGCCCTCTGGGTGATGGCTGAGAATATGCTGCAGCTTGCTTCATGATCTCTTCCACTATTTTCCTTTAAAGCCTTCCGAAGATTCGGAAGGGCTTTTCTTTCTAAGGAGCAACCATGTCTACGATCAATTTATCCCCGGTATTTCCTGCAAACGAGCAGCGAGTCATCCAGCGAGCATTACGTCTGCTGGAGAAATACCAGCGTCAACCGAGTGAGTCATTTACCTCTACCAGCCTTACAAAAACCTGGCTGCAACTGCAGATGGCTCACCTGGAGCGGGAAGTCTTCATCGTAATGTATCTCGACAATCAGCATTGCCTGCTGGAGCGAGAAATACTGTTTACCGGCACGCTCAGCCATACCGAAGTGCATCCCCGCGAAGTGGTTAAATCAGCCCTGAAACATAACGCTGCTGCGGTCATTTTGGCGCATAACCACCCGTCCGGCACGACAGAAATCAGCCAGCAGGATAAACATGTCACTCAGCGAATTGCTAAAGCCTTGGCTCTGGTGGAAGTTCGTGTGCTAGATCATCTTGTGGTCGGGAACGAAGTGGTGTCTTTTGCTGAATGTGGCTTGTTATGAGGTGCAGAATGAAAATCATCAGTAAGCGCCAGGCGATGCATATTTATCGTCAGCATCCCGAATCCAAGTTATCTGCCTTCTGTACAGGTCACTACCAGTGGCATGGCAGTGTCTGCCATTACTACGGACGTGAAGTTCAGGATATCAGCGGCGTTCTCGCTGTTTTTGTTGAACGTCGTCAGGACCGGGCAGACCCGTACGCAATTCTGCGCAGCGTGACAGTGAACTAATCAACCTACTCAGTCATTAAGGAATATATTAATGCAGTCGACCACCTTATCCGGCACATCGGCGGAGAACGCATCCTGCCTTCAGTGGGGTTTAAAACGTAATATCACGCCATGCTTCGGCGCTCGCCTGGTACAGGAAGGCAACCGCCTGTACTTTCTGGCTGACCGGGCAGGATTTAATGGCTCATTCAGTGACGATGAAGCTTTGCGTCTGGACCAGGCATTTCCACTGATGATGAAACAGCTTGAGCGGATGCTGACGACTGGCGAGCTTGATCCTCGCAACCAGCACTGCGTCACACGGCATCACAACGGACTTACTTGTGAAGCTGACACTCTCGGCTCTCATGGCTACGTTTACATTGCCATATATCCCCAGTCAGCTTTAACCAGATAACACCTTCCTCTTCTTTTATCAGGGACTCAACTCATGCATATTTCAACTGTACCGGCAACGGTGACGGTTTCGTCACGACTGTCTCCTGTCCAAGTTTGGCAAAAACTATTAATGTATATTTTAGAGCATCATTACGGCCTCACGATCAACGACACACCGTTCAGTAACGATACGACGATTCAGGAACATATAGAGGCGGGAGTGAATTTTACTGATGCTGTTAATTTCCTTGTGGAACGATTCGAGCTTGTGCGCATTGACCAGAAGGGTTTCTCCTGGCAGGATCAAGAACCCTGGATAACATCTTTGGATGTTCATCGGGCACAGTTCAACCTTGGGTTGAAACGCTCATAAATCAGCCAACTGATCATTAAGGAAAAACATGTGGGGGCATAATCGGGGGCATGTCAGTAAAGCGCATAAGAAAATAATCAATAAATTCAACATGATTAACAACCAAATGCGACTCCTGTGATCTCCGCCAGATTTTCTCTCTATTAACTAATTAAAAATTAGTTTTCAATCAAATATTCAAAGTAATCAACTCTCTGTCGTCACTTTGGTTTTGCTGCTCATCAGGGCTGATGGACTTTAGATATTGCATTACGGAATCATTTTCCAGAAGTGAACGATAAAGTACAAACTCCCAATTACTTCGTGCCTCATGCAAATCATGCTCCGAATATCGTGCATGAAGAACTTGCTCAATATTGAAGTTTGTGTTTTTTAACTTCCTAATCCATTTTTTTATTTCTTTATCGCAATAAACGAGGATTCTTTCTTTAACTTTAAGAGATATTATATGCAATATGATCGCTCTTTGTTCTTGCACATTATCCGTTCTAGTTGAAAATTTCACCTGAAAATTAACCTTACCCTCATCCAGTGAAGAAATTATTTCTATAATAACATTATCAAGAAGTGTTGAATAAAATGGATGGGCAAACATAACTAAATCATTTTCTTGGGAAAAGTATTTATTACTTTTTATCGGTGCACATGACCGACATTGTGGAACTAAATTATTTGGATATATAGAATATTCAGCAAGCTTATCTTTTGGTATAAAATGGTCTAATGTATCCGGAATAGTTGGATTTCCACAGTATGGGCAAGATGTCAATGCATGCTCACGTCTTTTAGAAATCAAAAGCTCTTTGAGCCTTGAAGTGGGATAGTTGTATAAATCAATAAAATGTTTTTTTAGGTCGCTATTTGCTTCAGATGAAAACATACTTTCGGGTAGATTGTTATCCAATCCATTGACAATATAAACATAATCATTATATTTTTCGCATATTTCTTTTTTTAATGTAGGTAATGAGACCTCTCTAGCCTTCTTACAAGCAAGGCCTAAATTCAACCATATTTTCTCGTCCTGCGTCAGTAATGCTTTAATAATTTTCATTTGCACCACCTTAATTAGAACTGTTTATCTTAGAAGCTAAGTATACCAACCCTTCGTCACCAATCTTATGCGATAACTTATCCAAATTTTCATTAAGACTTAACTTTTCATCCATAATATCATCAATCTCATGTTGATATGGTTTCTTTATGGAATAATCATCAAAAATCTCTCCAATTATTTCTTCTAAGGACTCTCCGTATGTTTCTATATTAGGACGATCAATCATCGTGCCAAAGGTAGCTTCTTTTAAAACATGAACACAATTTCTCTGAACTTCTCTTGCTATCAATGAAGAATGAGTAGCTATAATTGCATATGATTTTCTGTTTTTAAGTATAGTTTTCAACATTTCAATTAACCCAATCTCTAATGCTGGATGTAAATAAAGCTCAGGCTCATCTATTATAATTAATGTTTCATCTTGAATTTCTGACACTATTGATGGAATCATAAAAGAATAAATTTGTTGACCAGAGCTTAGTTTTATTTCTTCCCCATTATTTAGAAAACTGGCTCCTGCTTGGTAATTAATTTCTTCATCTTCATTGTTAAAATTAATTTTGTCACCGCTCATAGTTACATCTATATTTTTATTTTTTATAGTTTTAAATCTTATGGTGTCAAATTTCATTGATAATGAGAGTGTTGAAAAAATCGTTTTAAGTTTTCCTTGCCCACCTTCCGCCCACCACGCTACATCTCTGTCATATTCAATAGAGTTTAAAATAGATTTGGCTGAAAACGAAGTCGGCCATTCTCTATCAAATTGCCCTTCAACATTCCTAAAGCCTATGTAAGTATAATCATTTATTGATAATGGATTGTCATGGATATTTATCGGGTTTTGTAAACCATATTTGACAGATAAAAGTTCAGATAACTCTCTATTCGTATTGAAACTCTCAAAAGGAGAATAAGAGACTACGATTAATTTATTAAACAATGGCTTAGATCTTGCTGATTTTAGACCAGTAATGACATCACAAACCTCTTTAAGTATGTGTGTTTTTCCTAACCCATTTTTACCTATAATAAGATTAATATCTCTAGGTATATCATTCAATTTATTAAATGAAAGAGTAAATGGCTCAAAAGAATCGCCTAAATCATTTAATGCGATTTCAATAACCCCATTAATCTCATAACTACCCATGGCAATTTTTGTGCCGTTTTTAAGTATAGACTTACTGCTTGAATTATCCCTATAAAAACGGCTAGTAAACCCATACCAATTTTTATAGAGATTCAAATTATCCTTGTAGTAACTAACATCACACAATCTTTTTAAAATATTTATTGCTTGTTGTTCTTCAAAAAGACTGGCTATAGCCTTGTAATATTCAATGTTATTCGGCATTGATACTATCATTTTGGGTCGAAAAAGTTTTGTCACATCGTAAATTTTATTTCCTTCAATATGGTTACCTTCCTGTTCGAAAAACTCCCTCATATTTCGACTGTCTGGAGATAATACCATTACATTTCCAATCTTTTTTGCTAAATTCTTAGATTTCACATAATATAATTGGAAGTTTATAGCCAAACCACCTTCTTTATTTCCTTTTTTCTCAGGATATCCTAAATTATCAGGAAGAAAGTGCAGACCTATATAATATTCAAACCCATACCAATTGGAAAAATAAATTTTCATTCATTATCCTTAACATTTTATAAAAAGCATTAATATCTAATTATAATTTTGGAACAATACCTTTCCTAATCAACTCATTTTTAGCAATAGTTTTTATCCAATTCCCCAAACTCATCCCTGCATCCTTTGCTGCAACCTCAAATTGCGCCTTCAACTCAGGCGTAATACGAATCTGAAAAGTAGGTGCTTTGCCGGATTTAGATTTATTAGGGTCACGTTTAGCAATTGACATGTACGTACCTACAAGAGCAAGATATCTTCACTGAGGTACGTACCTTAACATACGAAAACCTCAAATTGAAACGCTCTCGCCAGGTACTCGCAATACCGGACGAGAGCTAACCTCACCAACTATCAAGGAGTTGATTATGGCTGATTCGCATTCTACCCCAGACACCGACCAATCCGGAACCGAGCGTTCGGTAATTGTGGGATATCGCCCGAATGTTTTCGACAAGTCCACGCCGAAAATCATCCTTTCCGGCAAGTGGCTGCGCGCAGCGGGTTTTGATACCGGACAGCAGGTTACGGTAAAGATCATGAAAGGATGCATCGTTCTGGTGGCCTATAACGAGCAGGAACAAAGGATTCTGGACGATTACAAACGCACTAAAGCAAAGTTATGCCAGATCGAGAGCACGCTGGCGAGCCTGCAATTATCATGACCGTTCCCGTTGTTATCAAGTTGGCTGCTGCATGCAGTCAACATAAAAAACAATATGGAATGCCAGATTTCTTCCATAACATCCAAAAAGCAATCGAACCCAACATGTAATGCTAACTTACAAGTTCAATATTTGATGACATTCATCATTTCAATACCTGATGCTATGTTAACTAACGATGGCAAAGAGATCATAATTCAACGTTATAATTTCAAAAAATCTATCCAAGAAACTAATACATCGCAAAGAGCAATGTTAAGTCCCACTCCAATATTTTATTTGCTTTTCTATTTTGAAATGAAAGTCACAATTTAAATCCATAATGAAGAGTAGTTTCCCTCAGTCTATAAAAGGAGATTGAGATGGCTATACCTGTTTACTTATGGCTCGAGGATGATTCAGGCCGGAGGATTAATGGATCTGTCGATATTAAAGATCGCGAGGGTTCAATAGAAGTGATTGAATTTATGCATTCTATAGAACAGCCTATAGATAAATTCTCCGGAAAAATTACTGCAAAACGTATTTATAGTACCTATGCATTCATGAAAGAGATTGATTCATCATCCTCTTATCTATACAAAGCCTTGTGCACTGGGCAAACACTAAAAAAGGCAGAATTCATATTTTACAGGATAAACCATAACGGTCTTGAAGAGGCTTACTTTAAGACAACTTTAGAAAACGCAAGAGTTGTTCAAATTGAACCTATCATGTTTGATATTAAACATCCGCAAAACGAACACTATACACACCATGAATATGTAGATATGACATATGAAAAAATCACATGGCACTACATTGATGGAAACATCATTCACTCTGATACCTGGAAAGAACGCGCTTAAGGAGAAAGTATGTCCTGGGAATATGATGTAAAAGAGCATAAATTTTATCTGGATGGTGTCTACCAATTTGATGCAGATTACGCAGGTGCAAGTGGTTACAAAAACGATCCGTCACAAGAATGTGTAAAAAACAGCGGACCGCTGCCACGAGGTACCTACACTATTGGGTCCCCTCATAATTCAGCCCACACTGGGAAATATACTCTCAGCCTCACACCCTATTCGACAAATGATATGTGTGGTAGGGACTCATTTAAAATACATGGTAAAAGCAGTTTGCACCCTGACGACTCTTCAGAGGGCTGCATCATTGCTCCTCTGAGTGCCAGAAGGAGTATCTGGAAAAGCAACGATACGGTATTGATTGTCAAATGAAGCGTGTATTTTGTTTATTGCCATTACTCGTTGCAGTCAGTTCGCACGTCTCAGCAACTGAAATGACCGGCTTCGCGACCCAGTATTACGATGAAGACGGATCGCTGACGGAAATTTCAACAACAATGCCCCTTACCCCAATCATCACCATCGGTAAGAAAACCGTGCAAATGGAGGTTACTCATCTGGCAGACATCTCCAGCACACCAGTTAACAAAGACAGTTCCGCACGCTGGGTCTGCCTTCATGACGACGATGATACGAATTACTGGTTCATTTCTGATAACGAAATGGGTGCAGGATTGTTAACTGCGCTAGTTATAGCCAAAGATGGCATCCATGAAGAGTGTGCTAAAACAACGGAACCTGTCAGAGTATCAGTCGCTAATGTTCCATTATTAAATGCGACGCATGGCAATTTAGTCGCATTGTTCGGCGAGAAAGAGACCGCCAAAAAGAAAGCGATGCTTTTTTATCAGGAGACGCCAGCACAGAATGGATTCATCCAGAGCAATACGGTCTCTTATTACTTCGATGGCGAAAAAGTGCGTGGCGTAATCATCGGGCAAATTACCAGTAACTAGCTTGCAGACTCCCTCTCCAGAGGGAGAGGGCGTTAAACCTGCCCACCCAACCGCATGTGCAACAACGGAAACGGATTCCCCTGCCCGTCCAGTTCCGAGCGTCCGACCTGCTCAAACCCCATATGGCGATAAAATCCAACGCCCTGCGGGTTCTGCTCATTCACGTCCACCTCGTTCGCGCCGAACTCTGCGATGGCGTGTGTCAGCAGCAATTTCCCAACGCCCTTCCCGCGGCTCGCGTCGTCAACAAACAGCATTTCAATGCGGTTTTCATCCACGCCTAAAAAACCGTGAATAACGCCTGCGTCATCGCGAGCGATCACAACCTTGAGGTTAGGCAGGTAGGCGTTAAGCAATAACGGGCGCAGCGCCGCAATATCGCTTTCCTGTAAAAAGTGATGGGTGGCGCGGACGGAGGATTCCCAGATCGCGACCAGACGTTCGAAGTGTGAAGGGAGTGCGGTTTCTATTTTCATGGGGGGATCATGTGCGGTTTAGGACGTTAATTCAAGTCACTCCTTGCGCTCTGTTCCCCCTCACCCTAACCCTCTCCCTCAGGGAGAGGGAACTGACCGTGCGGTTTTTCATCCCCTACCCTAATCTCCATCACCGCGTACACCCCGTCCTTCGGCACTACCACGGTGACGTTTTCCACCGGCACGCCCGCCGCGAGGTGGATATCCTGCAGCTGCTGTAACGACCTCGGGTGAATATCCTCCCAGCCGATACCGCGCAGCACAAAGTCAATTTGCGGGCTGCTGGTGAGCATGTTCGACACAATCACCGCGCCGCCGGGTTTGACCAGCCGCAGCGCGCGCTGGAGAAAAATCACAGCATCGGTATCGTTGAAGTATTCGAAAATCCCCAGCGCGTCGACCAGTTCGGCCTGATGCTCGCCCAGCTCCTGCAGCAGGTCCTCGTTACGCACCAGCGTATGGAGCAGGTTGCGCCTGAGAAGCGTCAGCTGTTCGCCCACCACAATGCCTTCCTGCGCCGCCATGGTTTCGGCCCAGCTGAGCGCCACGGGGTCTTTGTCCACCAGCGTGAGATACACCTGCTGGCCGTCGAGCTTTGCTTCACGCAGCGCCTCCAGCACCGGGATGGCGGCACCGCTCGCGAGGCTGACCCAGTTGTTCTCGCTCTCATTATGAATGTACTTATCCACCAGCGCGGCCAGCACCCTGGCGCGGGAGCGCACGCCAACCGCATCGTTAGCGTGGATAAACCACTGGCGGCTGTCGCTGTCCATTTTGGTGCCGTCGGGCAGGCGATCTTCCAGCGGGTTTTGCACCACAAACAGCGCCAGTGCGGAGGGCACCAGACGGGTTCGCCACGCGGCAAGCGCCGGGCGGTTGCGGAAGGCCTGTTCGGAATAGCGGTTCTGGGGAACCAGCACGGCCCGCCCCCCTTCGTCGTATTCCACCCTCGGAGGCCGGAGCGCTGGCTCGGCTTTCAGGGCGCGGTCAAGGGAGGCGATCTCGCGGGCAGCATCGTCTTTCATCGGCCACTGGTCGCTGACGTCGGGAAATGACGCGCTGAAAATCGTCATATTTTCCGGTGCATTGCCGCGAAAAGGCTGCCAGTTCATGTCGTCTTTCCTCCGTTAGGCTTTTAACGGAAGTCTATCCAGGCAGGCCAGTAATGCCCCAGGAAGAAAGCACGATTTTTACTGCTTCACCCACACCAGCTGATCGGTTCGGAAGCCCAGGCTGCGCGCGGTGTTCAGGTAATCCTGCTTTACCGCATCCGGGATGGTCGGCGTGCGCGACAGGATCCACAGGTAGTCGCGGTTCGGGCCGCTGACCAGCGCGTACTGGTACTTATCGTCGAGCCTGATCACGTTATAGCCGCCGTAGAACGGACCGAAGAAGGACACTTTCAGCGCGGCGGTGGTCGGCTCGCCGGTAAAGTACGCTTTCCCTTCGCTCTCGTTCCACTTGTTCTTCACCGGATCGTAACCCCGGTTGAGCACGCTAATGCCGCCGTCGCTGCGCTTGCCGTAGGTGGCGGTTACCTGCTCCAGCCCGCGTTCAAAGCGGTTTTCCAGACGGGCGACCTCATACCATTTGCCGAGATAGCGGCTGGCGTCAAAACCGGAAATTGGCTGCACGCCCTTCGGCGGCGTGGGAGATTTACAGGCGACCAGCGTCAGCGCAATGGCAACACCGGTCACAACAGGCCATAGCTTCATGAGAATTCCTTTCATTTGCACGGTTGGACGTTAAGTGTAGTGCACCGTTTCGGCGCTTCATCCCGTTCGGGAAAATTCGTAGTATATTGAGAGTATTCCTCCACTCTGGACACGGACATGGCTTACTCCATCGGCGAATTCGCCCGACTCAGCGGCATCACCGCCACCACCCTGCGGGCGTGGCAGCGTCGCTATGGTTTACTCAAGCCACAGCGCACGGAAGGCGGCCACCGCCAGTACAGCGATGCGGACGTCCAGCAGGCGCTCAAAATCCTCGACTGGGTAAAAAAAGGCGTCCCCATCGGCCAGGTCAAACCGCTGCTGGAACGCCCGACGCCGGGACGGACCAACAACTGGCAAACCCTGCAGCAGAACATGCTGCAACGCCTGCAGGACGGCAAAGTCGAGTCCCTGCGCCAGATGATTTACGACGCCGGACGCGAGTACCCAAGGCCGGAGCTGGTCGCGAACGTCCTGCGCCCGCTGCGCAGCCAGGTCTCGGCCAACGTCGCCGCCGCCATGACCCTGCGCGCGATCCTCGACGGCATCATCATCGCCTACACCTCGTTTTGCCTCGAAGGCGATAAAAAAGCGCCGGGCGATAATATTCTGCTCAGCGGCTGGCACCTGAACGACCCGTGCGAGATCTGGCTCGAAGCCTTAACGCGCACCGGGCAGGGCCACCGAATCGACATCCTGCCGGTTCCGCCTGACGCGCTGGCACCGGAAATTTTTCCGGAGCGTAAATGGCTTCTGGTCACCAGCGGCAAACTCACCGCCGGGCGGAAAAAGCAGGTGGAGCAGTGGCAGCAGCAGGTATCGCTTGAAGTGATTATCCTCTGATAATTTTCTCCTGCGGGAATCTTCACGAAAAGTTGAATATTTTCCCGCGCCACAGATGCTAACGTTTTCCTGTGACGAATAACTCCACAGGAAAACACCATGAAAAAAACTGCCCCTCTGCTGATCCTGGCCTCGATGGCCTTTTCCCCTGCCGCCTTTAGCGCCCCTGCCGGCACCCTGAGCGTCCACATTCTCGACCAGCAAACCGGGATGCCGCCATCAGACGTGACCGTGACGCTGGAGAAGCAGCAGCAGGACAAATGGACCCAGGTTGCCAGCGGCAAAACCGACCACGACGGCCGTATCAAATCGCTCTATCCGCAGGATCAGGACATGCAGCCTGGCGTGTATAAAGTGACCTTCAAAACCGCAGATTACTTCCACGGCAAAAAGCTGGACTCCTTCTTCCCGGAGATCCCGGTGCTGTTTACCGTGACCCGCACCAATGAAAAGCTGCACATCCCGCTTCTGCTGAGCCAGTACGGTTACTCGACCTACAAGGGCAGTTAATACGCATTGATTCTAAAGGAATAAAAAAAATAGTTCCGCGAATACTTGGACAAATTAGTCATGTTGTGTAAGTTTTAATTATATGAACGGGAGGACCACACCATGACAACGAAACCTGTACTCGGTATTAGCGGATGTTTGACCGGCTCCGCCGTTCGCTTTGACGGCGGACACAAGCGTATGGGCTTCGTCATGGATGAGCTGGCCCAGTGGGTGAATTTCAGGCCCGTTTGCCCGGAAATGGCCATCGGTCTGCCGACGCCTCGCCCGGCCATACGCCTGACGCTGACGGACAGCGGTGAAACGCAGCTCCGTTTCAGCAAGCCGCCTCATGATGATATTACGCAGAAAATGGCCGATTTTACGGCGGACTATCTGCCAAAAATCGGCGATCTGTCGGGATTTATCGTCTGCGCAAAATCCCCAAGCTGCGGCCTGGAACGCGTGCGGCTGTACGATGAAAACGGCAACCGGGGCCGCAAGGAGGGCGTCGGGCTGTTCACCGCCGCCCTTCTTGAAACCTACCCGTGGCTGCCCGTCGAGGAAGACGGTCGCCTGCACGACCCGGTGCTGCGGGAAAACTTTATCGAGCGAGTATTTGCCCTGCACGAACTGAACACGCTGCGTAAAAATGGCCTCACGCGCCGCGCGCTGCTGGACTTCCACAGCCGCTATAAGCTTCAGCTGCTGGCGCACCATCAGGCAGGCTACCGTGAAATCGGCCCGTTCGTTGCCTCGCTGCACGAGTGGGAAGACCTGGACACCTTCTTCTTGGCGTACCGGGAAAAGCTAATGACCATCCTGAAAAAACCCGCCTCGCGGAAGAATCACACCAACGTGCTGATGCATATTCAGGGGTATTTTCGTCGCCAGCTGAACACCCGCCAGCGCGGCGAGCTGCGCGACGTGATCCTGCACTATCGCAACGGGCAGTTGCCTATTCTCGCCCCGATCACGCTGCTGAAGCACTACCTGGCCGAATACCCCGACCGGTATCTGATGACGCAAAACTACTTTGATCCCTATCCTGATGATTTGGGTCTGCGTCTGGCAGTCAAGTGATCAAAAAAATGCGAAGGCCCCATTAACCCGTAGAGGCCCAAAGCAGTACCCCGTTTAGACGACATCCTCACTGTCGTCTCTTTTTTGCATTTCATCTCAAAGACTGTGATTATATACAGGCTTATTCTGCAAAAGGGGCCTGCCTGTGATCAACACCCTGCACATTCAAAACTACCGCTCCATCCGCGATATGTCGCTGGAGCTGGAGCAGCTCAACATCGTCTTTGGGCCGAACGGCACCGGTAAATCCAATATCTACAAGGCGATACATCTTATGCACAGCGCCGCCCAGGGGCAGTTTTCCCAGGCGCTGGCGAATGAGGGCGGCATTCTGAAGGTGTTCTGGGCAGGCAAAACCCGCAGCGACCAGCTGCGGCGGATGAATCTGGCCGTGGAAACCGAGACCTACGAATACGAGCTGCAGGTCGGGTTTGTGGAGAAGCTGCCCTATCCCTCGCAGTTTCAGCTCGATCCGGTAATCAAAGAGGAGTCCATCTGGCTGAGCGGCCAGCACCGTCGGCCTTCGTCACAGCTGATGAAGCGTAAAAATCAGGCGGTGTTTCTGAACAACGTGCATCACGAGAAAGTGACCCACAGCGGAACGCTGTACGAGAACGAATCGGTATTTGGACAGCTCGGCGAACCGCATCTTTACCCGGAAGTGTCGCAGATGCGCGAGTCCCTGCGTAACTGGCGCTTTTATCATGAGTTTTCCGTCTCATCCGGCTCGGCGATGCGCGCCCCGCAGGTCGGTTTCCGCTCCCCGGTGCTGGCCAGCGACGGCGCCAACCTGGCGGCGGCGTTTCAGACCATCGTCGAGATTGGCGACGAGCTGCTGCTGATGCGCATCCTCGACCAGGCCTTCCCCGGCTGCGTGTTTTACAGCGACAACACCGGCGGACGTTTTCGCATGATGATGCAGCGGGAGGGGCTGAGCAGGCCGCTGGAACCGGCGGAGTTCTCCGACGGCACCCTGCGCTTCCTGTGCCTGGCGGTAGCGCTGTTAAGCCCGCGCCCACCGGCGTTTATCGCGTTGAACGAACCGGAAAACAGCCTGCACCCGCAGATGCTGCCTGCGCTGGCGAGCTTAATCGCCGAGGCCAGCCGCTACTCGCAGATCTGGCTCACCAGCCACTCGCCGGAGCTGGCGACGTTGATAGAAAAGCATCGTTCGTTCTCGCTGTATCAGCTGTCGATGGTGGAGGGAGAGACGAGGGTGGAGAGGCTGGGGTAGTCTCCAGAGGCACGGAGACTGTTTTTCCGTATCTCGCTTCAGTGAAGCATGCCAATAAAGAACCCCAAATACCCGGCCCTGCTTAACCATAAAAAGGGGCTAGTGAGGCTGGACAACCTGATACTGGTCAATTCTCTCATGGGTGCAAGCCCATCATTTTTGATAACGACATTTTTTGCGCAATAGCGACAGTGCATAATTAGAAACAAAATCCCGGCGATCACGAGGCCAAAAAAGCTTTCTCGACTCCCCCAAAAATGTGCGCTTAATTTTAAATAAGTTAATCCCCATACGCTTAGTAAAAAGACGATAAATGAACATGCTGCGATATTCATGTCTCGCTTACTGCCCAGCCCAAAAAAGAGGGCATCAAAGAAAGACATAGAGGTAAAAGGTGACTGGACGCTTCTTCCCGTCACTTTACTAAAGCGAAAAAAAACGGCCGTTCCAACTACAAAAGCGAAAAGTGCAATTCCTAATAATACGTAAATCATTTCAAGAATCCTTTTTGCCGCCTCATTCAGTACACCTATCAGTTCTTCGACAGGTAAGAAAGTGTATTATCGGCATCAGGTTTGTTTGGTTGAGACTTAGTACGCCACACATTTTCTTCTTCCGCTATGTGCTCTCCTGTATCAGGCTCCTCACCCTGCCTGGTATCATTAGAACAGCAGGTACGCCCGAAGGTGCATTAGCTCACGCTATCGTCTGGTTGGCATCATTCATGGCATCACCGGTTTTGTTGCCTGCAACCGAGAGTGGAGAGGCTGGGGTAGCTCAATCTCTTCATACCCAACTTACCGGGGTGGGTCTTCGGATCGGTTCTTTTCCTTTGCCATAACACACTGTATTCCTCCAATGAGGATCCCACCACTAATGGCAAGGGTAGTAGCTTCAACAAGATCGCTGACTGGAAAATCAAATTGTCCGATGAAAAAGAAGCTGACCAGGGCAATCAACAAACGTCCAAATAAAAGCGTGGCAAATATTCCTGCTATCCAAACAGTGGCCAGTAACAAGAATAATTTTACCCTTGCAGTAATCATTATTTTTCCTCTATATGAATGCGGCAAACTGGTGAAGGACTGTAATCACTAGCTTCTGTAGGTTCCTGAATGCTCACATTTCTTAACCTGTCATTATTACAGAACTTTCACGCTAGTTCTGCAGACGGAACGTCCTACGCCACTCCGCCGGGCTGACCCCAAAACGCGTCTTAAACTGCTGTCGCCAGGTGACGGCGGAATTAAACCCCACCAGCTCGGCCACGCTTTCAACGGGCATATTTCCGGCTTCAAGCAGGATCTGGCTGCGCCGCAGGCGCTCGGCGGTAAGCCAGTCGGCGACGCTCATCCCCGTGGCTTTAATAAAATGACGGGTCAGGGTGCGGCGGCTCATCGAAACCACCTCCGCCAGCGAGTCCAGACTATGCGGTTCGGTGATGTGCTGCTGTAGGTAGTCGATCAGGCAGTTAATGCGTCCGTCGCGGGTATCTTTAGGTACCGGCTGGGCAATGAACTGCGCCTGCCCGCCCTCGCGGTGGGGCGGTACAATCATCCGACGGGCAATCTGGTTCGCGACCACGCTCCCAAAGCGCTGGCGAATGATATACAGACAGCAGTCCAGCGCGGCGGCAGTGCCTGCGGAAGTGATGATATTGCCGTCATCCACGTAAAGGGCATTAATATCCAGCCGGACGTTCGGGAAGAGCGACTGAAACTGGCGTTCGAACTCCCAGTGGGTGGCCGCGCGTTTGCCGTCCAGGATCCCCGCATAGGCCAGCACAAACGATCCCAGACACAGCCCGACGATTTCCGCGCCGTTGTCTCTCGCATGCACCAGGCTGTCGAGCAGCGCCTGAGGCGGGCGTTCAAGGACGTGCTGCCAGTAGGGAACGACGACAATATCGGCCTGACCAATGGCGGTGTAATCCTGCGTGGCGTTGAGGGCAAATCCGTCTTTTGAGGTGAGAAACCCTGGCGTTTCGGCGCAGATCTTCACGTTAAAGCGCTTTTCGCCAGAGACCGAATCACCAAACAGAATGCAGGGAACGGAGTAGTGGAACGGGCTGAACCCGTCTACCGCGACAATCGCGACGTTGATTAGCGACATCTGTCTCTCCTTTCCCTTTAACGCACTCAGAATATAACGGTTTCGCCATCCTGGGGAATGGTCACTGCATCACTCACC
This sequence comes from Enterobacter sp. KB-221C9, assembly GCF_041320715.1. NCBI lineage: Bacteria > Pseudomonadati > Pseudomonadota > Gammaproteobacteria > Enterobacterales > Enterobacteriaceae > Enterobacter > Enterobacter sp. KB-221C9. The sequence goes on along the minus strand of NZ_JBGIWG010000007.1, from coordinate 114,730 downwards.
TGATTGGCTTCAACGTACTCACGCAGCGCGCTGCGGGTCAACAGGCAGTGGTTAATCGCCTCCATATGGCTCGCCACAATGCTGGCCTGCGGCAGCAGGAAATGAACGTTGAGCACGTCCTCCTGCCCCATAATAATGGGCCCAAAACCAATGACGTGGGCATAGCCCGCGTTCAGCACCACCACGTCCGGCTGGTGCTTTTGCAGATCGGCCGCCACCTCGTCACGCCAGACGGTATCCCCGGCAAGATAGAGCGTCTTCTCATCGGGATGACGCAGCACCACGCCACAGGCCTCGCCCAGCCGCTCCGCCAGCTCCGGCACGGCATAAGCGCGATCGGTACCGTGCTGTCCGCCACGGGTTTTCGTAATCTGAATATCGCCGAAGAAGGTCGCTTCGGTCATGACCGTCAGGTTGCTAAACCCCTGGCTGCGCAGCAGCGCGGCGTCACGGTCGTTTTGCACGTAGATCGGTTTGTCTTTAGCGATCAGCTCCGCCGCGGCGCGATCCCAGTGATCGTCATGGGTATGGGTAACGATCACCGCGTCGGCGTCCAGCAGCGTGTTGACGTCAACGGGGAGTTCGACCGTCGGGTTACGGCGTTCGGCATGCGCCGTGCCGGGAAAGCCCGGATAAGCGCCCTTCGGGGCCAGCATCGGATCGATTAAAAGACGTTTTCCGGCGTAGGAAATAAGCTGGGTGGCGTTGCGAATGTGGGTAATGTTCATGGGCTATCCTCCGGTTGGTGTGATAAGGAGGATAGCCAGCCGTCACTATTGGCGCTGTGGGCTAAAGGGCGATTACCGATGGAATCGGGCCAATTTAAGCAACCCGTTTTCCGTCAGAACGTTTACCAGCCCGGCACCGCCCCGCCGTTAAAGATCGTCTCAGCCGCTTTTGCTACTTCAGGTGACTGATACGACTGGACAAACGCCTTCACGTTCTCCGCGTCCTTGTTGTCCTCACGCGTCACCACGATGTTCACGTACGGCGAGTTTTTGTCTTCAATAAAGACGCTGTCATGCACCGGCGAAAGCCCGGTTTGCTGAATATAGGTAGTGCTGATGATGGCGACATCCACTTTCGGGTCGTCCAGCACGCGCGGCAGCTGCGCCCCTTCCAGCTCCATGATTTTCAGGTGTTTCGGGTTGGCGGTAATATCCAGCGCCGTTGGCAGCAGCCCGGTGTCCGGCTTCAGGGTAATAAGCTTCTCTTTTTGCAGCAGCAACAGCGCGCGGCCAAGGTTGGTCGGATCGTTTGGAATGGCAATGGTTGCTCCGTCCTTCAGGTCAGACACGGATTTGATTTTGCGGGAATAGCCGGCCATCGGGAAGACGAAGGTGTTCGCCACGGCCACCAGCTTGTACCCATGCGCCTTGTTATCTTCTGCGAGGAACGGGCGATGCTGGAAGACGTTGGCATCCAGTTCTCCCTGGTTGGTGGCATCGTTGGGCAATAGCGAGCCGCTGAAGCCGACCAGCTCCACGTCCAGACCATATTTCTCTTTTGCCACCTTTTTGGCGACTTCCGCCACGTCCTGTTCAGCGCCGTTGATGACGCCGACCTTAATGTGTTTGGCATCGCTGCCACTTTGATCGCATCCCGCCAGCAGCAGACCCGCGAGAACCAGAGCACCCAATCGACGTTTCACAAGACAGTTCCTTTTGATAAATGGTGTAGTGACTATATCGACAACGAGACGCTGAAATAAAAACCGAAAAAGAATCAATAAGAAGGATACGTTATATGCGGCCTATTGTCGGGTGGCGCTACGCTTACCCGACCTACGCGCGGAGGTGTTGTAGGCCCGGTAAGCAAAGCGCCACCGGGCGATGGAGTCACGCCTGCCGACGCAGCGGCGCCTCACGTAAAAACCACGACAGCGCAAACGCCAGCACCATAATCCCCGCCGCCAGCAGGAACACCGCGTGAATGGCCGAGCCAAACGCATCGAGATAGTCCAGCCTCAGGGCGTCTGGCAAATGATGAATGGCGGTCGGGTTCAGCTCGCGCGGCAGTTCCGCCCCTTCAGGCAGCCTGTCGACCAGCCCTGACTGCAGAACGTTCGTGAACACCGCGCCAAACAGCGCGACGCCAATGGCCCCGCCAATGGAACGGAAGAGCGTGACGCCAGAGGTGGCTACGCCGTATTGATCCGCCGACACGCTGTTTTGCACCGCCAGCACCAGCACCTGCATCACCAGGCCCAGCCCCATGCCCAGCACGCTGGTAAACAGGTACAGCTGCCAGGTCGGAGACGCGATAGAAATGCGGGTCAGTAAAAACATTCCCACCACGCCGAGCAGCGTGCCGAGGATCGGGAACAGACGGTATTTCCCGGTACGGCTGATGATCCGCCCGCTGATAATGGAGGTCAGCAGCAGCCCGCCCATGAGCGGGATCAGCTGCAAACCGGCCTGCGTCGGGGTCGCATCTTTGACGACCTGCAAATAGAGCGGCAGGAAGGTCACCGAGCCAAACAGCGACATGCCGATGATAAAGCCAATCAGGCTGCAGAGCAGGAAGCTGCGGTCGCGGAACAACGACAGCGGGATGATCGGCTCCCACGCCAGCCGCTCCTCATAGATAAACCCGGCAATGCCCGTCAGGCCAAAGGCCAGAATGCACCACAGCTGCGGGTCGCTCCACTGGCGAACGGTGCCGCCTTCGGTGGTAAACAGGATGATGCACAGCAGTGCCATGCTGAGGTAAATCGCCCCCAGATAGTCAATCTCATGCTTGCTGCGCCGCGCGCTGCCGTGGAACACCGCACCAATCACCAGCAGGGCAAACAGCCCCAGCGGCAGGTTGATGTAGAAAATCCAGCGCCAGGAGACGTGCTGGACGATAAACCCGCCGATCAGCGGCCCAATGACCGTCGCCAGCCCGAATACGCCGCCAAACAGCCCCTGATAGCGCCCGCGATCGGCAGGCGGGATTACGTCCGCCACGGCGGCCATGCTGATGACCATCAGGCCGCCGCCGCCCAGCCCCTGCAGGGCGCGCATCAGCACCAGCTGGGTCATGTTTTGCGCCAGCCCGCACAGCGCGGAGCCCACCAGGAACAACACAATCGCGATTTGCAGGACGATTTTACGCCCAAACAGATCGCCGAACTTGCCGTACAGCGGCACCACGATGGTGGAGCTGAGAATATAGGCCGTCACCACCCAGGAGAGCTTATCCAGCCCCCCAAGCTCGCCGACGATGGTCGGCAGCGCGGTAGAGACAATGGTCTGATCCAGCGCCGAAAGCAGCATCACCAGCAGCAGCGCGCTGAACAGCAGCTTAATCGACGGCGCTTTTTGCGCGGTTGGGGTCATGACGTCGGATTCCATAAGAGATCGCTTGAAATTAATTAATCGCATAATTAATATTTGTGGAAGTGATGAATAAGATCAAGAGGCACCGTGGTCATGCCAGCATTAAAAGACAATTCTGAACCGCGCCGCCCCGGCCGCCCTCGCGGGGGTAAACGCGTCACCGCCAGCCGCGAACAGCTGCTGGATATCGCCCTGAACCTCTTTTCCCGTCAGGGGATCGCCAACACCTCACTCAACGCCATTGCCAAAGAGGCGGGCGTCACGCCCGCGATGCTGCACTATTACTTCAACTCCCGAGAGCAGCTGCTGGATGCGATGATTGAGGAGCGTTTTCTGCCGTTACGCGAGAGGATCGGATCGATTTTCGCCGATAACCGGGATTGGCCGGTGAACGCCCTGACGGAAATGGTTAAGGTGCTGGCCGAACTGGCGGAACAGCATCACTGGTTTGCCCCGCTGTGGATGCAGGAAGTGATTGGCGAAATGCCGGTACTGCGCACCCATCTCCAGGCGCGGTTTGGCGATGAAAAATATCAGGCGACGCTCGCCACCATCAAAGGCTGGCAGCAGGAAGGGAAGCTGAATAATGAACTGGCACCGGAACTGCTGTTCACCACGCTGCTGAGCCTGGTGCTGGTGCCGTTCTCACGCATGCGCAATGACGAGAGGCTAAAATCCCTCTCGCCGGAAATCATTGTCCGTCATGCGCTTGCCGTAATCGGCACCGGGATAGGCGGTTAAAGCGCTTTTGCCAGATAGTGGCGCTGCATGCCCGCAAAAGGGTAATCCTGCAAAGACATTTGCAGCTGGTACCCCTGTTTTTCATAGAACGGGCGCGCCTGGAAGCTGGCCGTATCCACCAGCGCGTGCCTGCAGCCTTTGCGTCGGGCTTCGTCTTCGGCCGTTCTGATGAGCTGGCTGCCAACGCCGGATCCGCGCACGGTCTCGCTGACCCACAGAAAATCAATATTCAGCCAGTCGCCTTTACGCACCCCAATTAGCCCGCCGAGCATGATGCCTTTTTCGTCCCGCACGTAAACGCCAATATCCCCGCTGAAGGTCGCCAGATCTAAAAACTGCCCGTTATACGATCTCAGCCCCGTTAATAACTCTTCTTTTTCTTCCGGCGTAACTTTTTCAGTGATGCTCAACTGCATTTTGTTCTCCTTATTTTGAGCGCAATCTGAATATCTCACAGCTTCACCTTCATAAAAACTCCTTATTTCCTCCATTGTTTAACCCTGGAAATATTCATTCAATATGTAAATAAAAAAAGCCTTTCCAATACGCACCCAAAACGTATACTGAGAACGATCATTCTCACTTTTACACGGTAGCCGACGATGAGTACGAAACTGGAAGAAAGACAAAAACAACGTCAGGACGAAATCATCACCGCCGCGCGCCGCTGCTTTCGCGCCAGCGGATTTCATGCCGCCAGCATGTCGCAGATCGCCAGCGAGGCGAAGCTTAGCGTCGGGCAAATTTACCGTTATTTCAGCAACAAAGACGCGATTATCGAAGAGATGATCCGCCGAATCATCGACTCGCGCATCGAGGAAATGCAGGGTAAAACCCTGGTAGAAGGGATGCCGCAGGCGCTCGCCTGGCGACAGACCCTCAACGAAGATGACGATGCGCTGATGCTGGAAATGTCCGCTGAGGCCACGCGCAATCCGCAGGTGGCAACGATGCTGATAGAAGCCGAATCGCGCATGTTCGCCAACGCCTGCGCGCATCTGAAAAAACAGTTTCCCCACCTGAGCGACGAGCATATTCGCTGCTGCGTGGAGATTACCGCCGTGATGATTGAGGGGACGATTTATCGTCGACTCACGCCATTAAAAGTACCGTCAGAACAATTAGAGCCTCTTTATCAGGATATTTTAAATATGCTTTTCTCTGCGAAGTAATCGCATATGAATAATTAGCGGGAATAAGTAATTCCCCATTTTTACATTTCTGGCTCAGCCAGAGATGCGGTATCGCTGTGCCTTTAAATAGCCCTCCTCCCTGTTAAGCGATTAACGGGGCAGGCATCGTTCACCCTGGAAAAAGATTATGAAAACCATAACAACCTCCATCGCGGCATTACTCCTCCTGACAGGGTGCGATAATGCGCAAACATCTGCTCCCCAGCGTCCTCTTCCGGACGTGGGGATTGTCACCCTCATGAGCCAGCCGGTGTCCGTCGTCAGCGAGCTGACGGGCCGCACCACCGCCGCCATGAGCGCCGAAGTGCGCCCGCAGGTGGGCGGCATTATTCAGAAGCGGCTGTTCACCGAAGGCGATACCGTTAAAGCCGGACAGGCGCTGTATCAAATTGACCCTTCCAGCTACCGCGCCGCCTACGATGAAGCCGCCGCGGCGCTGAAGCAGGCCCAGGCGCTGGTAGCGGCCGATTGCCAGAAGGCCCAGCGCTACGCGCAGCTGGTGAAAGACGACGGCGTGTCGCGTCAGGACGCAGAGGACGCGAAGTCCACCTGCGCGCAGGACAAGGCCAGCGTTGAGTCAAAGAAGGCCGCGCAGGAGAGCGCGCGCATTAACCTCAACTGGACCACCGTCACCGCGCCGATTGCCGGACGCATCGGCATCTCCTCCGTCACGCCCGGCGCGCTGGTGACCGCCCAGCAGGATACCGCGCTCGCCACCGTTCGCGGACTGGACAGCATGTACGTCGATCTCACGCGTTCCAGCGCCGATCTGCTGCGTTTACGCAAGCAAACCCTTGCCACCAATAGCGATACGCTAAGCGTGTCGTTAATCCTTGAAGACGGCAGCACCTACAGCGAGAAAGGCCGTCTGGCGTTAACCGAAGTGGCGGTGGATGAATCGACCGGCTCGGTCACGCTGCGCGCCGTCTTCCCGAACCCGCAGCATCAGCTCCTGCCGGGCATGTTCGTTCGAGCCAGGGTGGATGAGGGCATCATGAACGACGCAATCCTCGCTCCGCAGCAGGGCATCACCCGCGATGCCAAAGGCGCCGCCACCGCGCTGGTGGTCAATGCCAGCAACAAGGTCGAGCAGCGTCAGCTGGAGACGGGCGACACCTACGGCGACAAATGGCTGGTGCTGAGCGGCCTGAAGGCGGGCGATAAGCTGATTGTGGAAGGCACCGACAAAGTGACCGCCGGGCAGGAAGTGAAAGCCGAAGAGATGAAAGCCAGTGGAGGAAACGCCTGATGTTTTCCCGCTTCTTCGTGCGTCGCCCGGTCTTTGCCTGGGTCATCGCCATTCTTATCATGCTCGCCGGGATGCTGGCGATCCGCACGCTGCCGGTGGCGCAGTACCCGGACGTCGCCCCGCCGTCGATCAAAATCTCCGCCACCTACACCGGCGCCTCCGCGCAGACGCTGGAAAACAGCGTGACGCAGGTGATCGAGCAGCAGCTCACCGGGCTGGATAACCTGCTCTACTTCACCTCCACCAGCAGCTCGGACGGGTCGGTGAGTATTAACGTCACCTTCGAGCAGGGAACCGATCCGGACACCGCGCAGGTGCAGGTGCAGAACAAGGTCCAGCAGGCGGAATCGCGCCTGCCGACCGAGGTGCAGCAGTCCGGCATTACCGTCGAGAAATCGCAGAGCAACTTCCTGCTGATCATGGGCGTGTACGACAAAACCGACGCCGCCAGCAGCTCGGATATCGCCGACTGGCTGGTGAGCAATATGCAGGACCCGCTGGCGCGCGTGGAGGGCGTCGGCAGCCTGCAGGTGTTCGGGGCGGAATACGCGATGCGCATCTGGCTCGACCCGGCGAAGCTGGCGTCGTACTCGCTGATGCCGTCCGACGTGCAGAGCGCGATTGAAGCGCAGAACGTACAGGTTTCCGCCGGTAAAATCGGCGCGCTGCCCTCGTCGAACGCCCAGCAGCTGACCGCCACCGTGCGCGCCCAGTCGCGCCTGCAGACGGTGGATCAGTTTAAAAACATCATCGTGAAGAGCCAGTCCAGCGGCGCGGTCGTGCACATCAGCGACGTCGCCCGCGTGGAGATGGGCAGCGAAGATTATACCGCCACCGCGAAGCTCAACGGCCACCCGGCGGCGGGTATGGCAGTCATGCTTTCACCGGGCGCGAACGCGCTCAACACCGCCACGGCGGTGAAAGATAAAATCGCCGAGTTTAAAAAGTCGATGCCGGAAGGCTACGACGTGGCCTACCCGAAAGACAGTACCGAGTTCATCAAGATCTCCGTTGAGGACGTGATTCAGACCCTGTTCGAAGCCATTATCCTCGTGGTGGTGGTGATGTACCTGTTCCTGCAAAACATCCGCGCGACGCTGATCCCGGCGCTGGCGGTGCCGGTGGTGCTGCTGGGCACCTTCGGCGTGCTGGCGCTGTTCGGCTACTCCATTAACACCCTGACGCTGTTTGCGATGGTGCTGGCGATTGGGCTTTTGGTGGATGACGCCATCGTAGTGGTGGAAAACGTCGAGCGTATTATGCGCGACGAGGGGCTGCCCGCGCGGGAAGCCACCGAGAAATCAATGGGAGAAATCTCCGGCGCGCTGGTCGCCATTGCGCTGGTGCTCTCTGCGGTATTCCTGCCGATGGCCTTCTTCGGCGGCTCCACCGGGGTGATTTACCGCCAGTTCTCGGTCACCATTATCTCGGCGATGCTCCTCTCCGTAGTGGTAGCGTTGACCCTGACGCCCGCGCTGTGCGGTTCGATTCTGAGCCACACGGCGCCGCATAAAAAGGGCTTCTTCGGCGCGTTTAACCGCTTCTACAGCAGGACCGAGCGCGGCTATCAGAACAAGGTGCTTCGCGCTCTGCGCCGTTCCGGCGGTATGCTGGTTATCTACGCCCTGCTCTGCGGCGCGATGGGCTTCGCCATGCTTAAGCTGCCGGGCAGCTTCCTGCCGACGGAAGATCAGGGCGAAATCATGGTGCAGTACACCCTGCCGGCCGGTGCGACGACGGTACGTACCGCCGAAGTCAGCCGCCAGGTGCGCGAGTGGTTCCTCACGAAAGAGAAAGCCAACACTAACGTGATCTTCACCATTGAAGGCTTCAGCTTCAGCGGCAGCGGCCAGAACGCCGGAATGGCGTTTGTCTCCCTGAAAAACTGGTCAGAGCGTAAAGGCGATGAGAATACCGCTCAGGCCATTGCCCTGCGCGCCACGCAGGAGCTGAGCACTATCCGCGATGCGACCATCTTTGCCATGACGCCGCCTGCGGTGGACGGTCTGGGCCAGAGCAACGGCTTTACCTTTGAGCTGATGGCCAGCGGCGGCACCGACCGCGACGCGCTGCTGAAGCTGCGTAACCAGCTGATTGGTCAAGCCAACCAGGACAGCTCACTGCACGCCGTGCGCGCTAACGATCTGCCGCAGATGCCGCAGCTTCAGGTGGATATCGACAACAACAAGGCCGTGTCGCTGGGGCTGTCCCTGAGCGACGTGACCGACACCCTCTCCAGCGCCTGGGGCGGGACCTACGTGAACGATTTTATCGACCGCGGCCGCGTGAAAAAGGTCTACATCCAGGGCGACAGCGACTATCGCGCCGTGCCGTCGGATCTCAACAAATGGTATGTGCGCGGCAGCGACAGCACCATGACCCCGTTCTCCGCCTTCGCCACCACCCGCTGGGAGTATGGCCCGGAAAGCCTGGTGCGCTACAACGGCTCGGCGGCGTATGAGATTCAGGGCGAAAACGCCAGCGGCGCGAGCTCCGGCACGGCGATGAGCACAATGGAGCAGCTGGCGAATAATCTGCCGTCCGGCAGCACCTGGGCGTGGAGCGGTTTGTCGCTGCAGGAAAAACTGGCGAGCGGTCAGGCGATGAGCCTCTATGCCCTCTCCATCCTGGTCGTGTTCCTGTGCCTGGCGGCGCTGTATGAGAGCTGGTCGGTACCGATTTCGGTCATCCTGGTGATCCCGCTTGGCGTGCTGGGCGCGGCCGTCGCCGCCTCCCTGCGTGGCCTGAACAACGACGTCTATTTCCAGGTGGCGCTGTTGACCACCATTGGCCTGTCGTCGAAGAACGCCATCCTGATTGTCGAGTTTGCCGAAGCCAAAGTCGCCGAAGGGTACTCCCTGACCCGCGCCGCCCTGCGAGCCGCTCAGACGCGCCTGCGACCAATCATCATGACCTCGCTGGCGTTTATCGCAGGGGTGACGCCGCTGGCCGTGGCAACCGGTGCTGGTGCCAACAGCCGCGTGGCAATTGGTACCGGCATTATCGGCGGGACGCTGGCCGCGACGCTGCTGGCGATTTTCTTCGTCCCCTTATTCTTTGTACTGGTGAAACGTCTGTTCTCCGGTAAGCACGCGAACCGGAGGTCATAATGTTTCGTGTCTCTGTTTTAGTCTTAGCCCTGCTGAGCGCAGGCTGTGTGTCGTTAGATCCAACCTGGCAACGCCCGGACGCCCCCGTCCCGGCAACCTTACCCGGCGCCCACGGCGAAGCCACCGCCGTGGTGAGCCAGTGGCAGCAGGTGATGAACGACGCGCGGCTGAAAAGCGTGGTGACGATGGCGCTGAACAGCAACCGCGACGTGCAAAAAGCGATTGCGGATATCGACGCCGCCCGCGCCCAGTACGGTGAAACGCGCTCGTCCCTGTTCCCGACGGTGGACGCGGAGCTGAGCCACACCCGCAGCCGCACGCTGGCGAGCGGCGTGACCACCAGCGACGAAGCCAACGGCGCGGTCTCCAGCTTCGAGCTGGATCTGTTTGGCCGCAACCAGAGCCTCTCCCGCGCCGCGCGTGAAACCTGGCTTGCCAGCGAGTTCACCGCGCAGAACACGCGCCTGACGATGGTTAGCGAGCTGACCACGGCCTGGGTGACGCTGGCGGCGGATAACAGCAACCTGGCGCTGGCGAAATCCACGATGGAGAGCGCGGCGAATTCGCTGAAGATTGTGAAGCGCCAGCAGGAAGTGGGCGTCGCGGCGGCGACGGACGTCAGCGAAGCGATGGCGGTTTACCAGCAGGCGCGCGCCAGCGTGGCGAGCTACCGGACGCTGGTGATGCAGGACAAAAACGCCCTTAATCTGCTGGCGGGCGATACGGTGCCGGAGAACCTGCTGCCCGGCACGCTGGAGAGCCTGAACGATAACGCCATCACGCTGATCCCGGCGGGCGTCAGCTCCAGCGCGCTGCTGCGTCGCCCGGATATTCAGGAGGCCGAGCATAACCTGCTGAGCGCCAACGCCAATATCGGTGCGGCGCGGGCCAACTTCTTCCCGACCATTTCGCTGACCGCCAGCGCGGGCGTCGGCAGCGATTCGCTCTCCTCCCTGTTCAGCCACGGGATGAAGGTCTGGTCGTTTGCACCGTCCATCACCCTGCCGCTGTTTAGCGGCGGGAACAACCTGGCACAGCTGCGCTACGCGGAAGCGGAGAAGAAGGGACTGATCGCCACCTACGAGAAAGCCATCCAGAGCGCGTTTAAGGACGTGGCCGACGCGCTGGCGCGACGTGAAACCCTGAGCGAGCAGCTCGATGCCCAGCGCGAATACGTCGCGGCGGAGCAAAAAACGCTGGACGTGGCAACGCGCAGCTATAAGGCGGGCGCGGGGGATTATCTGACGGTGCTGACCGCGCAGCGGTCGCTGTGGTCGGCGCAGGAATCGCTGATCGCGCTGCAGCAAACCGACCTGGAAAACCGCATCACGCTGTGGCAGTCGCTGGGCGGGGGGATCCAGTAACCTTATCGGTGGGCGATTCTCATGCGCAAAAAAGAGAAAATCATACTTTCGGCTGGAATCGCTACACTGAATGTAACGATATATTTCATGGGAAGCATGTGACTTCTAAAGGGGGTTGTTGATGAAAGCTGCGCACCTGGTCTGCCTGCTGGTTTGTCTGCTCTTCGCCGCGTTTGTCCATGCTCAGGAAAAGGAGGATCCGGCGAAAGAGGCGCAAATAAAGCAGCAGGTCCTGAAAGATATTAAGAAAACCTGTACGCCACAGAAAAAGCAGAGCGATAAGGCCTGGCAGGAGATGATTTTGTCCTCCGAGGCCAATCAGCTGCTGATCAAAAACGCCATCACCGCCGTCAAGCGCGACAACCTGGACGCCTACTGGGCCGCAATTGGCCAGGTGGATTGTATGGAAGATTATTGAGGGCTGGAAACGTGCTTCTCGCCGGGTGGCGGCTGCGCCTTACCCGGCCTACACAATATTTTTAACGCTTACGCATGTCCGGAATGATCAAATCCCCACGCAGAACGTAGGACCCGAGCATCTGCGTTTTCTCCGTCAGCCAGCTGACAATGCGCGCCGCCATGGCGTCCATGGAATATTCAATCGCCGGGATCACCGGAATACCCGGCAGGTGCAGCGATCCGGCAAGGCTGAAGACCATAATGTCGTCCGGTACCGATTTGTTAAACGCCTGCAGCTGCGGGATCACCCGCTGGGCTTCCTGCTCGTCCGCCACCAGCAGCGCGTTGAAATTCAGGGTGCTGGCGTTGTTAAGCAGCTCCTGCAGCGCAACGGATGAGGAGGTGGCGTCCATAAAGACCAGGCTGCGATTGAAGGGCAGGAAATTTTTCTCCAGCGCATGCTTGTAGCCGAGCAGCACCTGGTCGGCAAAACCGCTGCCGTGCGGGTGGATGAGCGCAATCTGGCGTCGCCCCTGGCTGGTGAGGTAGTTACAGGCGGTTTCGGCGGCAAAGGCGTGATCGAACTGGATGCTGTTGGCGTTATCAGACTCCATACAGTCGACCAGAATGACGTTTTCCATATCCACGTCCAGCGGAAAACGGGCGCCAATCACCAGGATATCATCACAGAGCCCGCAGGAGAGTTCTTCAAGGGCGTGCATCACTTCCGCTTTGCTGTGCGCGAAGCGCAGCAGGAGGTGTTTTTGATGCTGGCTGAGCTGTTTTTCCAGCGCGTAGAGATAACCGGTGGTCTGGTTAATGTTTTCCTGCGCGCAAATGACCCCGATACAGCCCGTCGACTGGCTCAGCAGCGACTGGGCGATCACGTTAGGCCGGTAGTTCAGCTCATCCACCGCTTTCAGTACGGCCTGACGGCTGGCTTCCTTTACGCCACGCGACCCGCTCAACACTCGCGATACCGTGGCTTTAGACACCCCGGCAAGACGTGATACATCATTGATTGTCGACATCTCTTTCCCCTGACAGGCTTACCTCGCGCCTGCAAATTCCATGACCGCTTCGGCTCACATTATAGCCAGAACGGAGTATATCCGTTTCCGTTTTCCATGGAAACCGATTTTCCGTTTCCACTCAAAATGATGTCAAAACAGCCAAATTATGTGATGCGCATCCGGTTAATTAGCCTCATAAGCAAGGGATCTTGATGGGTATCACACTTCTGTCTTTTATGAATGGAAACCGGTTTCCGTATAATGTCCAATCATCCTCGCAATAACTTTTTACATTTAGAGGATGGTTGTCGATGTTCAAGATTATGCTGTGCTGCTCTGCCGGGATGTCCACCAGCCTGCTGGTCAGCAAAATGGTCGATGTCGCGAAAGAACGTGGTTTGCCGGTGAAGATTGATGCGTACGGTGTTTCCGAATTTGATACGCAGTTTCCGCAATACCAGGTTGTCCTTCTCGGACCGCAAGTGAAATACATGTTACAGACGCTCTCAGACAAGGCGGCAACGCAAGGCATTCCGGTACAGCCCATCGACATGATGGACTACGGCATGCAGCGTGGCGATAAAGTACTGGACTATGCTCTGTCGCTCATCGAAGCGGCACACTAAAAGGTGTTCACATGAGTTCGTTATATCAATCCATGGTCGCGGTAATTGAGCAGTCAATTACCCCGCTGGCCGCCAAGCTCGGCCAGCAAAAGTATGTGATTGCCATCCGCGACGGCTTTACCGCCGCGCTGCCGTTTATGATCATCGGCTCGTTTATGCTGGTGTTCATCTTCCCGCCGTTCTCGGCGGATACCACCAACAGCTTCGCCCGCGGCTGGCTGGATTTCTCCCAGACCTACCGCGAGCAGCTGATGCTGCCGTTTAACCTCAGCATGGGCGTGATGACCTTCTTCATCTCGGTGGGGATTGGGGCGAGCCTGGGGCGTCAGTTTAACCTCGACCCGGTGATGTCCGGCCTGCTGGCCTTTATGGCCTTCCTGCTGGTCGCCGCGCCGTATGCCGATGGCAAAATCTCGACCCAGTATCTCTCCGGCCAGGGCATCTTCACCGCGCTTATCACCGCCATCTACTCTACCCGCGTGTATGCGTGGCTGAAGCAGAACAACGTGACCATCCGCCTGCCGAAAGAAGTGCCCACCGGCGTGGCGCGTTCGTTCGAGATCCTGATCCCGGTGATGGTGGTGATCGGGACGCTGCACCCGCTGAACCTGTTCATTGAAGCGCAGACCGGGATGATCATCCCGCAGGCGATCATGCACCTGCTGGAGCCGCTGGTGTCCGCCTCTGACTCCCTGCCCGCCATTCTGCTCTCCGTGCTGCTGTGCCAGATCTTCTGGTTCGCCGGTATTCACGGCTCGCTGATTGTCACCGGCATCATGAACCCGTTCTGGATGGCGAACCTCTCCGCAAACCAGGCGGCGCTGGCTGCAGGCGCGGCGCTGCCGCACGTTTACCTGCAGGGTTTCTGGGATCACTACCTGCTGATTGGCGGCGTAGGCTCCACGCTGCCGCTGGCGTTCCTGCTGCTGCGCAGCCGCGTTACCCACCTGCGCACCATCGGCAAAATGGGCGTGGTGCCAAGCTTCTTTAACATCAACGAACCGATTCTGTTCGGCGCGCCGATCATCATGAACCCGATGCTGTTTATCCCGTTCGTGTTCGTTCCGCTGGTCAACGCCTGCCTGGCGTACGGCGCAACCAAACTCGGCTGGCTGGCACAGGTTGTGTCGTTGACCCCGTGGACCACCCCTGCACCGATTGGCGCCTCGTGGGCGGCGAACTGGGCGCTGAGCCCGGTGGTGATGTGCCTGGTCTGTATGGTGATGTCCGCGCTGATGTACCTGCCGTTCCTGCGCGCCTATGAGCGTACGCTCATCAAAAACGAAGAGCAGAAAGCCCAGGCAACCGTCGGCGCCGCCGAAACCGCCAGCAATTAAGTCAAAGAGGAAGAGTCATGAAATACGCATTTCCCGATAATTTCTGGTGGGGCAGCGCAAGCTCCGCTCTCCAGACGGAAGGGGCAAGAGAAGGGGAAACCACGTGGGATTACTGGTTTGCCCGCGAGCCGAACCGTTTTCACAACGGCGTGGGGCCGCAGCAGACCTCCACGTTCTATCAGCACTGGAAAACGGATATTCAGCTGTTAAAGCAGCTGAACCACAACAGCTTTCGCACCTCGATTAGCTGGGCGCGCCTGATCCCCGACGGCATCGGTGAAGTGAACCCGGAAGCGGTCGATTTTTACAATCAGGTCATTGATGAGCTGAATGAACAGGGCATCACGCCGTTTATCACCCTGTTCCACTTCGACATGCCGATGGCGATGCAGGACATCGGCGGCTGGGAAAACCGCGACGTGGTGGACGCCTACGCCCGCTATGCGCAGATCTGCTTCGAGCTGTTTGGCGATCGCGTGCTGCACTGGTTTACCTTCAACGAGCCGATCGTGCCGGTGGAAGGCGGTTATCTGTACGACTTCCACTATCCGAACGTGGTGGATTTCCAGCGGGCAGCCACCGTGGCGTATCACACCGTGCTGGCCCACGCGAAGGCGGTTCAGGCCTACCGCGCCGGGCATTACGCGGGGGAGATTGGCATCGTGCTGAACCTGACGCCGTCGTATCCGCGCTCGCAGAACCCGGCAGACGTGAAGGCGGCGCACATTGCGGACCTGATGTTTAACCGCAGCTTCCTTGACCCGGTCCTGCGAGGGGAATACCCGGCAGACCTGGTCGCGCTGCTGAAATCCTACGATCAATTACCCGCCTGTAAACCGGAAGACGGCTTCCTGATTGCGGAAGGGAAAATCGACCTGCTCGGCGTGAACTACTATCAGCCGCGTCGCGTGAAGTGTCGCGACAGCGCGGTGAACCCGCAGGCGCCGTTTATGCCGGAGTGGTTCTTTGATAGCTACGAGATGCCGGGCCGCAAGATGAACCCGTACCGCGGCTGGGAAATCTACGAGCCGGGTATTTACGATATTCTGGTTAACCTGCGCGACAATTACGGCAACCCTCGCTGCTTTATTTCTGAAAACGGCATGGGCGTCGAAAATGAGCAGCGCTTTATTGAAAACGGCCAGATTAACGATCGGTACCGCATTGATTTTATTTCCGAACATTTATCCTGGCTGCATAAGGGTATTAGCGAAGGGTGCAATTGTCTTGGCTATCATATGTGGACGTTTATTGATAACTGGTCGTGGTGCAACGCGTATAAAAATCGCTACGGATTTATCCAGCTCGATTTAAAGACGCAGCAGCGCACCATCAAGAAAAGCGGAGAGTGGTTTGCCGCCACCGCCTTAAATAATAGTTTTGATAAAGAGTAATGATGATGATCGCACTAGAAGAAGCCGTAATGGAAATTATCGTCAATGCCGGACAGTCCCGCAGCCTGTGCTTTGAGGCACTGCACGCGGCGCGTCAGGGCAACATAGACGAAGCTAAAAGCCTGCTGCGCGAAGCCGACGGCTACGCGCGCCAGGCGCACAAGATGCAGACCAAACTGATCGAGCAGGATGCGGGCGAAGGCCGCCAGCCGATGACGTTAATCATGGTGCACGCGCAGGATCATTTAATGAATTCTTTATTAGCGCGTGAATTATCCGAAGAAATTATTCATTTATATCAGAGATAGTCTATGGCGAAATAATTACTGTAATGCCTCTGTACCCTAAATAGAATTCCACTTGTTCTGATGATAGCGACATACTCTGTCAGATCGGAGCGGGATGGTTATTGTCTGAATAAAATTAAACTATATTGAGATAACCATGAATACGATTAAAAAACTTCCATTAACCATGGCGGTTATCGCCGCGCTTTGCCCAATTTCCGTGCTCGCGCAGGAATTCACGCAGGAGCAAATCGACGCCATTGTGGCGAAAGCGGTGGATAAAGCCCTGGCCGAGCGTCAGGCCAAAATGGATGCGGCGGTCGCCAAAAAAGCGGACGTGGTGACCGAGCCGCAAAGCGCGGCGCAGTCCCCGGATATGGCGATCCCGTTCGGCATTAAATTTACCGGCTACGCCCGCTACGGCGCGCACTTCCAGGCCGCCGATCAGAAATACGTGGCGGTGGACGGCTCCTACAACGGCGCGTCCGCGATCGGTCGTCTGGGCAACGAAGGCAACGGCGGGGAATTCCAGCTCTCCAAGGCCTTCAAGGGTGAAAACGGCGCCATCTGGGACATCAACGTGATGATCGACCACTGGGGCGACGAAGTTAACCTGAAAAAAGCCTACGCGGGGGTGACCAACATTATGGCCTCTAACCCGAACGCCTATTTCTGGGCCGGTCGTGACTTCCACCAGCGTCCGCAGCAGGGCATCAACGACTACTTCTGGATGAACCACGACGGCCAGGGCGCCGGGGTGAAAAACTTCGACATCGGCGGCGTGCAGTTCGACGTGGCCGCCGTCGCGGCGGTGGAATCCTGTAGCCCGGAAGTGATGGAAGACGAAGCGAACCCGTCGCGCATCACCTGTACCGGCGGTTCCGGCACGGGCGACAAAGGCAACTACGCCGCGACCTCAAAAATCCACGGCATGAAGCTCGGCCCGATCGACGTGGAGCTGTACGCCAACTACGGCTTTGACTCCAAGGCGGTGGAGAGCGATGAGCGTCTGAACGCCTGGCAGGGCGGCGTGGTGCTGAGCCACACCAACGACAGCGGCGTGAACAAGGTGATTGCCCGCTACTCCGATAACGCGGACAACAGCGTGTTCAACAAAACCGAGGATCTGACCACGGTCTACGCCAGCTTCGAAGGGCTGTACAAATTCACCCAGGCGACGCAGGTGGAGTACATCCTCGCCTTCCACGACTACGACAACAGCCGCGATAAGACCGACAACCGTAAGAACTACAACGCCATCGTGCGTCCGATGCACTGGTGGAACGACGTTCACTCCACCTGGCTTGAAGCGGGCTGGCAGCACGTTGATTACGACAACGGCGGCGACAACAAGGGCTGGAAGCTGACACTGTCGCAGAACATGTCTATCGCCATGGGGCCGGAGTTCCGCCCGATGCTGCGCTTCTACGTGACCGGCGGCAAGGTGGATAACGCACGCACCGCGCGCGTAAACGGCACCAAAGACGAAACCCTCGACGACTTCAACGTCGGCGCGATGTGGGAGGCGTGGTTCTAGTACAGCGACGTTTGTTTCGCCCGGCGGCGCTGCGCTTGCACGGGCCTACAAAACCTTGTAGGCCGGGTAAGCGCAGCGCCACCCGGCAAGATCCCATGTTATGCTACAAAAAAACCAACATAGCAGGGGAGAACATGGGTTCCACACGTAAAGGGATGCTGAACGTCCTGATCGCCGCCGTTTTATGGGGCAGTTCCGGCGTTTGCGCGCAGTACATCATGGAGAAAAGCCACATTTCTTCGCCTTACCTGACCATGGTTCGCCTGCTGTTTACCGGCGTGATCCTGCTGACGCTTTCTTTCGTTCACGGCGACAAGATTTTCTCGGTCATCAAGCATCGCAAAGACGCCCTCAGCCTGCTGATTTTCTCACTCGTCGGCGCGCTCACCGTACAGCTCACCTTCCTGCTGACGATTGAAAAATCCAATGCCGCCACAGCCACCGTGCTGCAGTTTCTGTCGCCGACCATCATTGTGGCGTGGTTCGCCCTGGCGCGGAAAAAGCGTCTCGGCGTGTTTGTGCTGTCGGCCATTTTGACGTCGCTTGTCGGTACGTTTCTGCTGGTCACCCACGGCGACCCAACCTCGCTCTCCATCTCGCCTGCCGCGCTGTTCTTCGGCATCGCCTCGGCGTTTGCCGCCGCGTTTTACACCACCTATCCGTCAACGCTTATCGCCCGCTACGGCACGCTGCCGATTGTTGGCTGGAGCATGTTGATTGCCGGATTGATGCTGACGCCGTTCTACGCCGGACGCGGCACCACCTTTGTGATTGACGGCAGCCTGCTGCTGGCGTTTTTCTACCTGGTGGTGATTGGCACGGCGCTGACGTTCAGCCTGTATCTGAAAGGCGCGCAGATGATCGGCGGGCCGAAGGCGAGCATTCTGAGCTGCGCCGAGCCGCTGAGCAGTGCGCTGTTGTCGGTGATTTTGCTGGGCGTGGCGTTCACCCTGCCGGACTGGCTGGGAACGCTGCTGATTGTGTCGTCGGTAGTGTTGATTTCGATGGATTCGAGAAGACGGGTTCAGACATCGGCGTAGCCTGATGCCCCCACCCAAACCCTCTCCCACGGGAGAGGGAGAAAGCACTACTTCGCCTTAACCTTCCCCGCCACCAGCAGCGCCGTCAGCAGCATCAGCGTGCCGGAAATCACCAGCGGTGACGTCAGCCCCAGATGGTCGAGCGCCACGCCGCCAATGGCCGCACCGCAGGTATTCGCCAGCTGGATCACCGCCACCTGAATCGACCCGGCTTTCTCCGCCTGATCGGCCAGCGTTCGGGTGATCCACGTCGACCAGCCGACCGGGATCAGCGCAAAGGCAAAGCCCCAGATAATTGCAATCGCAGAGGCCACCCACTTATCGCTACCCCACAGCACCAGCACCGCTGCACTGACAGCCAGTACCAGCGGCGCACCCGCCAGCGCCACCTTCAGGGAGCGCTTCAGGAACTGGGACGACAGCGAGGTGCCGACAAAGCTGGCGATACCGAAGCTCAGCAGCACCAGCGTCAGGCCGTCGACGTCAAAGCCCGCCATGGTCATAAACACCGGGCGGATGTAGGTGAAGAAGGCAAACTGCCCGGCAAAGGCCATAAAGATGGCGGTCATCCCCGCCAGCACGCCGGGGCGCTTCAGCAGCACAAACATGTTCTGCTTGTGGTGCGCCGCTTCGCCCGGCAATGACGGCAGCGCTTTCCACACCCAGATAATGCACAGCAGCCCCATCACCGCCGCGGCGTTAAAGACGTTACGCCAGCCGATAATCCCGCCGAGGAAACTGCCGAGCGGTGCAGCGATCACCAGCGCGATAGAGACCGCACCGAAGATAACGGACAGGGCTTTTGGCACCGTACGCGCGGGCACCAGGCGCATGGTCAGCGAGGCCGACATCGCCCAGAAGCCGCCGAGCCCGAGCCCCAGACAGGCGCGACCGAGCAGCAGCAGGGTGAAGCTTTCCGCGAAGGAGACCAGCAGGCAGGAGAGCGTCAGCAGCACGCTGAACAAAATGACCACCTTGCGGCGGTCGATGGTGCCAATCACCTGGGTGATAAACAGGCTGGCGAACATCGCCACGAAGGCGGTGACGGTAACGGACTGCCCCGCCACGCCTTCAGAAATACCCAGGTCCTGCGCCATCGGCGTCAGCAGGCTCACCGGCAGAAACTCAACGGTAATCAGGCAGGCGACGCAGAACGCCACGGCGAAAACGGCCGACCAGTTGGGGCGAGAAACCTCTTTGGTCTGCGGTCTGGTCGTGGGCTGGATATGTTCTGTCATGGCGTCACCTGAAGATAAAAACGTGCGGAAAAGTCGCGCAGTTTATCATCAAAAGTGTGACGGATTTAACGATTTGACAACTTTTGTCGTTTTTAATGGGCCTGGAGGGAGATCGTCACCGACTGATACCTTTTCAGCATAACGAAAATGAAAATTCAGTATCCACATTTGAGGTGAAACAATCATAGCGTCTGAAAAGGAGAAACTATGAAAACACGTACTTTATCTCAAAATCTTACCGTCAGTGCTGTCGGCTATGGTGCCATGGGCCTGAGTGAATTTTATGGCCAGACTAATGACAAAGCCTCACTGCAGGTATTGCATAGCCTCATCGATCTGAACGTGACGTTTATTGATACCGCAAATTTATATGGCCGTGGTCATAATGAAAGACTAATCGGTCATTTTCTTGCCGGGCTGGATAAAAGCACTCGCGAGCAGTTCAAAATAGCCACGAAGTGCGGCATCGATCGCTCGCCTGACGAGTCTTACGCCCGCACCATCAACAATACGCCTGACTATATCATCCGCTGCTGTAATGAGTCCCTCAAGCGGCTTGGCGTTGAACGCATCGATCTCTTTTACCTTCACAGATTGAGCAACGAAACGCCGGTCGAAGAAAGCATGGATTGCCTGAGTGCGCTCGTTAAAGAGGGCAAGATTAACCACATCGGCCTTTGCGAAGTGTCGGCTGCAACGCTGCAACGCGCCCATGAAGTCCATCCGGTCACCGCGCTGCAAACGGAATATTCTCTGTGGACACGCGATATCGAGGAAAGCATTCTGCCGGTCGTTAAAGAGTTAGGTATTGGTCTGGTGCCCTACTCGCCTCTTGGCAGAGGCTTCCTGACGGGAAAATACCTCAACAATAGCGAGTTTGCAGAAGGTGATTTCCGTAGAAATAACGAACGTTTTGTTCAGTCCAGCCTCGATCATAATCGCCAGCTGCTTGATATCATCCACCCGCTGGCGGCGAAGTACGGCTGTACCGCAGGTCAGATTGCCCTTGCCTGGCTGTTAGCGCAATACGATCGGCTGGTTCCCATTCCTGGCACTAAGCACCTCAACTATCTGACCGAGAATGCGCAAGCAGCCGACATTGTGCTTGATATGAACGACATTGAATCATTGAACAACCTTCATCGTCGGATAGCGATCAAAGGCGAGCGCTATTCCGCCGAGGGTATGAAGGGCGTGAACGCCTGATACCTCATCATGAAATAAAAAAACCGGGTTAACCCGGTTTTTTTATGTCTACAGATACGCCGTGCCGTTAGCGATAAACGCTCAACGCGACGCCTTCCCCACCGCCTACGCACAGTGCGGCGACGCCACGCTTGCCGTCGTTACGGACCAGGGAATGAACCAGCGTCACCAAAATCCGGCAGCCAGATGCGCCTATCGCATGCCCAAGCGCGATGGCCCCGCCGTAAGGATTGATACGATCCGGGGAAATCCCAGCCTGCTGAATCACCGCCAGCGCCTGGGCGGCAAACGCTTCGTTGGATTCAAGGTGATCGACATCCTCAGGCTTCCATCCCGAGCGGGAAAGACAGTCGGCAATGGCTTGAATCGGAGCTGCGCCCATTAATGCCGGCTGGATACCGGAATTGGTAAACACGCCCAGCGAAGCCAGAACCGGCAAGCCACGCGCTTCGGCGGTATCACGCGTACAAAGCAGCACCGCAGCGGCACCGTCATTCAGCGATGACGCATTTCCCGCCGTCACCGTTCCCTCTTTTCGGAAGACAGGCCTCAGCTTCGTCAATTTTTCAATACTGGTTGCACGCGGCCCTTCATCCCTCTCCACGCAAATCGTTTCGCCTTTTCGCGTCAGCCACTCAACCGGCACAATTTCGCGCTCAAAAATGCCGCGCGCCTGCGCTTCAAGCGCATTGTGGTGAGAGATAAGGGCATACTCATCCTGCATTTCGCGGCTGATACCAAACTCCGTCGCAACATTCTCAGCGGTGATACCCATATGATAATCGTTGAAGGCATCCCAGAGCCCGTCAGAAACCAGGCTATCTTTGAGAGTGATATCACCCAGCCGCGTTCCGCTACGTGACGTCATGGCGATATGCGGCGCGTTGGACATACTCTCCTGACCGCCGGCGATAACAAACTCAGCCTCACCCGTCTGAAGCGCCTGCATGCCTAGATGGACCGCCTTTAGCCCGGAACCACAAACCTTATTGATTGTCAGACATTGCGTTTCTACCGGTAATCCGGCATTCAGGGCCGACTGCCGGGCCGGATTCTGACCGCAACCCGCAGTAAGTACCTGCCCCATAATGACCTGAGAGATATCACCGGCCTCTACGCCAGATTCTTTCAGGAGCGCCTGAATGACCCGACTTCCCAGGTCAGAGGCGGAATGCTCCGCAAGCGCGCCCTGAAATGCGCCCGTCGCCGTGCGGCGGGCTGCAATAATGACAACCTCGCTCATGCGCCTTCCCCTTTCAGTCCTGGCAAGGTATGACCCGTCGCGGCCATTGCCGCCCGGTATGCAGTAAGACCATTCATACAGGCGGGAACGCCAGCATACACCGCCATCTGTATCACGATTTCAAGCAGCTCTTCCGGCGTCACGCCTGTGTTGAGCGCGCCTCTCATATGCAGTTCCAGCTGCGGCATGGCATTACCCAGCGTCACAAGCGAGGCGACGGTCAGCATTTCGCGCGTTTTGAGATCCAGTCCCGGACGCCCCACCACATCCCCGAACGCATAGTCGGTAATCAGGGCGGGCAGCCCCGGGTCCAGCTCGCTCAGGCGACGGGTGACTTTATCCGCGAGTCCCGCTTCAAGACGGTCCATAATCTCTCTGCCATAGCGCGTGCGGTCATTAATTTGACTCATAAGATTTCTCCAGAGGGGACTGTTTTGCGGTCAACGTTGCAGGAATAACCGCGACAAGCAGAACGGACAGGCCGATGGCCGTGCCGGCGACGATATACAGGAGCGGCATTGAAAATGCTGAAACCATCCAGGCACCGACCGACGCGCCGATACCAATGGCGGTATTGAAAAACGAAACGTAGATTGCGGAGGCCGGGAAAGCTTTATCCTCGGCCATACGTAAAACCCACGTCTGGAAGCCGACAAATATTCCTGACACGGCAACGCCCCAGAGAATCATGCTGATGAATATCAACGCAGCAGAGAGCGAAGAACCTGATAGACCCAGGAACAGCAGCACCGCACAGATCAGCAGTACAGACAAAGAGACCGTCAGCTTGAGATACTTATCAATCAACACGCCGGTCAGGAAATTACCGGCCAGACCTGCAATGCCGTAAACAAAAAGCACAGCGGGAATAAACGCGGTGGACAGTAAACTCTGCGTGTGCAGCCAAGGTTCAATGTACGTAAAGGCGGCAAAGTGGGCCGTAACGGCCAGCAGGGTAGCGGAGTAAATTTTCCACAAGGTAGACGATTTCAGCACGCCTTTAAGTGCATCCAGGCCAAGCGCACTTTTGCTGGTGATCTGGGGAACAAGCACGCTAATACCCACAAAGGCAATTACGCTCAGCGCGGCCATCAGCCAAAATGCCTGCCGCCAGCCGAAGTGAATACCAATGTAGTTGGATACCGGCACGCCAAAAACGCTTGCTGCGGAGACGCCACCAAATACGATTGACGTTGCCGCCCCAATATATCTGGCAGGAACGATAGCAACCGCCGTTGCACCGATCATCGCCCAGAATGCACCGTGAGCAAGCGCACCCAGCACTCGGGCGCTAAGCAGCGTGCTGTAGGTGTTTACCGTCGCGGCCATGATGTTGGAGATCAGAAGCACCACGGTGAGCACGAGTAAAAGGCGTTTCTTGGCCACATTGCCTAAAAAGACTGAGGCAAACAGCGCACTCAACGCCCCTACCCAGGCATAAAGCGACACGGTCATGCCCACGGCGGATTCCGAAGACTGTAGCCCCTCTGCGATTGGCGTTAATAATCCGACCGGCGCCAGTTCGGTAGTGACAATAGTAAACGTTGAAATAGCCAGAATGAATAAAGCAAGCCATGACCTTAACGTCATATTTTGCAAAGAGAGTTCTGAAGTCATACTACTTACCTCAATGATGGTTTAAATAATGTGCCAATTTTTTTCTGTTGCATATCTGGTAAGCGCGGAATGCTCTCCCACACACACGGGATGCCCGATGGCTTCGAGCATTGGAATATCCGAAACATCGTCACCGTAGGCATAACAATCCGCCGGGTTAATCTCCTTATCCCGGCAAAACGTCATAAGCGCGTCTTTTTTACCCGATCCAATTGTTTGCGGCAGGCCGATTTCACCTGTTAACTCACCTGCTTCATTTATTATGACCGGCGCACAGAGTACATCCGTTACCCCAAGGTATTTCGCAATGGGTGAAAGAATCGGAAGCATAGAGCCCGATATAAATACAGTGTACATGTTCTGGCTCTGATGTTTTTTAAGTGCTGCAACGGCGCTATCAATAAAAAACTCATTTTCCAGCTTACGCCTGAACCATTCCTCGCCCATTTCGTCCAGATAACGACAAGATACACCTTTAAACTGGCGATAATACTCTCGGTTCAGCGTCTCCCTTGGCACACCGTTTTTTACGTCGGCACGAAAGCGAGACATAAAGCGTTGAAGACGATCGTGTTGATTATTTTCCCTGCACCAGAAATCATAGAAATCAAACATACTTTTAATATTTATAAGCGTCTCATCAACGTCAAAAAATGCGGCGTGTTTACGCAAGGCCTATTCCTCGTAGTTTTTTCTTCGACTCTTAACCGGGAAATCTTTATCCGTACCAGGCACGCCTGCATCCGCCCAGCGGGAAGGCGGAATTTCAGAAACTACCACGGAAATTTTATCCAGCGGTGCACCTGTATTTTTGTGAACGGCAAACGTAATATCTTCCTGAAGCCTGATGATTTGATTTTCATCTTTCGTCGGCCAGGTCATCACATGAACAAACGGCATACTTTTCTCACTCTATAGTTGTAAATTCATCGAAGGAACGGCCTTTGAGTTTTAAATGGGCATGGATATCGCCTCCAAGACCGTAAAAACCAATTGCACCGCCGTAGCTCTGACGCGAGCTCATATAAAGTACGACTACGTTAATAATTCTGTTTCCTTTCCTCTCCGGTGCCGGAAAAGGATCGGTTAACTCAGCCCAATATTCGGCATTACCTTCACTATCGGTTATAAATACGTTGGGTATGCCCAGCGGGCCAGGCCTGCTCGGCGCCTCAGAGGCTAAATCGTTTTCCCTGAGACTCATCACGGTATAAACGCTATCCGGAACAAGACTCCGGAACGAAAACGTGAACCGTGCTCGTTTTTTATCTTCGGACAACGTGACGTCAAAAGTTCCCTCTGCCTCAAGCCAGGCAGCGAGGGTGACAGGCTGGATGTCTCGCTTTCCATCGCTGCGGCGATAATCTGCGATATAGCCGTCATGAAGCGGCACGCTCGGCCTCTTTTCTTTGTTGGCGTGCGGCCGCTGTTCCGGTGCGAAAATCATCCGATAGTTGTTCATCGGAATGGGTAAAGGAAGAGTATGAAGAATGATGTCCTTCAGCGCGTCCTGAGGCATTTTCTCTATATCACACAGAATGTTATAGGGTGCTATTTCCCCAAATGCCGGGAGCACGCTGTCCGGTGAGACAATGACGCTTCGCCACTGCAGACCGTTATCCCCGGGCACCATGCCAACCACGACAAAATTACCCTTCCCGTCCATGACCTCCGCAGGGGGGTAAAGCGGCCCCTGCGTGGTCGCAGCCAGACGGTATTTCTGGCTACGTAATTCAGGCATGCGTTACCCCCTGAACCACCCCTTGCTGCTGAACGATGGCCGCCTGCATGGCAACCTCAGCCAGAGATTTTTCTTTCTCTGTAATCAGGGCGGAAGGATAGACGGTGAACGACACATCCATTGTTGCGCAAAGCGTTTGGTGCTGAGTGACGCGTACCTGTGCCTTGAAACGCCCCCGGCGGTCGTTAATATCTTTTTCCAGAAATTCAAAATGGACCAGCGCCGGTAAAGGGAACAGAAAACTGGCAAAATTGATTGCCATGCTATTAATGACGTAATAGCGCCCGCTTTCCTGCTGGTAAATAAACTCTTCGGTGACGCCGATAAAGGCCTGTCGGCTGGCTTCAACCAGCAGCATTCCCTGAATATGCTGGCCCGTCTGGTGATCCGCCATCAATTCGCAACGCTCGTCGATCAACAAAGGCATAGCATAAAGGTCGGGATTATGCTCAGCCTGTTCCGCAGGCCCTATAAGTACGTTCTGTTCCAGCTTTTTATGGCAATGTGCATTTTTTTTGTCGCTAACCAGTTTTTCCAGAGAGCACATTTTAAGTTTATTACCATGAACTGCGTTTCTTGCCTGGTTTGAAATTACTTTTCCGGCAAAATCCTTGCGCACGCCCTGACCAACAATAATTTCGTGTTCTTTATCAATGATATTCGCAGGGATCTGAGTCAATAATTCAAGCTGAGATATAGTCAGTACATCTTTACCGTTGGCAAATTCATTAAATTTATCGCCAACCACAACCAACTTTTTACAGTTCATTCAGTGTTCCTCAACAACAGCAAGCACGGTAGATGCGCGTATAAAGGCCGTCATTGCCGCCAGTGATAAAGTTGTCGCCGGCCTGCTGGATGATTTCCTGGTAACGTGCATTGGTAAATGCTTCTTTATATGCTGCTTTATCACCGTTGAATGAGGAGATAAACATTACGCCCGGAACGCCACTGATCAGAGAATGAAATGCTTCGAAACTTTCAATCTTATCTTTGTTATCTCTTACCACATTAAAAATGGTTTCATCGCGCCACTGACGGTACTGCTGATAGTTATGCGCAGGCACTTCAACGTGACGAAGCTGGATATAATTTGATTCTGGTAAGTTCTTTTTATTATCGATAGGGGATTCAACAAACTTAAGTAATTCGCGACGAATATCGGCAGAAAGAACATCAGAGAAACGATGGAACATGGAGTCCATTTCACTCTCAACCCACGCAATTTCTTTAATATCGTTGAACGCGCGCAGTTCCAGCAATTCATTAACACCGTTTTCTTCACAGGAATAGTAGCGAACGTTTTCATTGCTTTTTAATGAAGTGAATTCTTTTTCAGAAAAAGCATTTTTTAATGGGAAGCGTGATACCAGTACATATTTAGACGACATAATTACTCCGAATATTGATTGAGTGAGGATTCGGATAGAAATTTATCAATACAGGAAACAATTGGAATTGTTAAATTTGTAATATATTTTTGGTATTACTGTTAAAACGGGTTTTGCTGCCCGCATTTAGCGTGTAATATCGAAATCGAAAAAAGACTAAATACCTTTTCGCATTCAGGACTCACGTATGGCCACAGCAGAACATTTAATCAGCAATAACCTGCCCAGTATCAAACAATTACAATGCTTTCTCGCTGTTGCACATGAACTAAACTTTCGTAAGGCTGCCGAACGCCTGCGGATGACTCAACCACCGTTGACGCGTCAGATAAAGTGCCTTGAAGCGGTTCTGAAACGTCAGTTGTTCAGCCGCAGCACGCATGACGTTAGCCTCACTGAAGCAGGTCGTGCGCTGGTTGTTCAGGCTGAAAAAATACTTAAAGACATCAGCAATCTAAAAGAAGACCCGCTCTCTTCTGAAACGAGCCTGCGTATCGGACTCACGCGGACGCTTAATTTTGAATATATTGAACCCGTGAATACCCAGCTTCAAAAAATGAACGCGGGAGATGATGTCGAAACGCCGGACCTGACGTCAGCCCAACTGCTGCAAAGCTTGTCTAAAAATATGCTGGATCTGGTGCTGACCGGTGAAAAAGGAACGGGTCATGAAGACATTGTTCAATACCGCTGGGTCTGCCAGGAACCGTTGCTCATCGCAATGCCCTCTTTACATCCTGCCAGCCTGAAAGAGAAAGTCGCGCTGGAGGATATTAGCGATCTTCCCATTTTCTGGTTTTCGCGAAGCGCTAACCCGTCATTTTACGACAAATGCGAAAGCTACTTTGATACGCTGAAAACGCCGCTGAAGCGGATAAAAGAGCCGGATGATACCCTCGTGATGCTAAGCCGTATCGCAAGAGGGAAAGGATTTGCGCTGCTGCCTCAGTCGAAATGCACCTTTAATCAGGAAGGACTTTGCTACCGTGAACTCACGGACGCGGAGGCAAAAAGGTTAAACATAGATATCTATGCCGCCACCCGCCTCAATGAAAACAGAGAAGAGATTCTTAACGCTCAAAATATCCTGTGCGGAAAAACGGCTTAATGCAGGTAAAACACACCCTCTTCCGGCAGGAAGAGCTGGTTATAGCGTAGCTGGAAGGCGTTCAGCTCCTGCGGATCGGGCTCCATTTCGCGCATAAAGCCAAGCGCCAGACGAATTTGCGCATCGGTAATGGGTGCCGCCAGGCGGGCTTTACGCAGCATACGGTGCCATGTATGCAGATTCTCTTCACTGCCATCGACAATGCAGACCTGCCAGATCAACAGCACCTGCGCGGCGTTTTGCAGATGCGCCTCGTCGGGGCGTTCAAGATAACGGATAAACTCATTGCCCGACGTTTTGCCAAACTGGTCAATCATCGACTCGACCGGCATTGGGGTGATCCCCAGCCGTTCGCTTAATCGTTTGATGGCGCGGCGAGAATCCGAAGTCAGGACGCGAAATCCCACCACAAACACCACGGCAAGCGTTGCCAGCATTATCCAGACCATGCGTTCTCCTTAGAATAGCCGCTCATCATAGCGGGAAACGCAGGGCGTCAACAGCGGGCAGAACCATAATAGTGAACGGAAAAGATGTTGAAGAATGGGATATGAGGAATTAACGCCTTCGGCGTAAATGTAAAAAAGCCCGGCATCACACACCGGGCAAAGAAGTTACCTGCACACTCAGGCTGCTTTTAATTTCTGCGCACGATTCTCACGGCGAATCTTACGTTCTTCCAGCACCGCGACCATCGCCATCAGGACGATACAGCCGATGGCTGCGGCATCCAGCGCGGCGAAGGTGCCCGCCCAGCCGGTGAGGCCGAAAATTGGCGTGCCGTCGGCGATCATCCCCAGGCCCAGCTTGGCGAAGCTGTCGCCAATCAGGTAGGCGAAGGTGCCTTTAATCCCATCGGCGGCGCCGATCGCTTTTTTCGGTACGAAGCCGACTGCCGCCACGCCGATCAGCAACTGCGGGCCAAACACCAGGAAGCCGAGCGCGAACAGGGAGGCCAGGTAAACGTACTGGTTGCTGGCGTGCTGGTAGACGCCGAGCGTGGCGATAATCAGCGCCAGCGCGACGCAGGCCACCAGCGCACGACGGCCGTTGGCGAGGTCGGAGAGCCAGCCCCACAGCAGCGTACCGACCAGCGCGCCCACTTCGAACAGGGTGAAGCCCTGAATCGCCACTTCTTTAGAGAGCTTCAGCTCCTGGAAGGCATACACGGTCGACCACTGGTCGATACCGATGCGCACCACGTAGAGGAAGATGTTTGAGAAGCACAGCAGCCAGATCACCTTGTTTTTCAGCACGTACTCAACAAAGATCTGCCATTTGGTCATCTCGTTCTCTTCGGTCTCTTTGTCCTCTTCGCTGATCTCCTCGCCGAACAGCTCTTCAGCTTTGCCGAGGCCGTAAGATTCCGGGGAGTCGCTGCCGAAGCGCAGGCCGATAAAGCCGACGATCAGGGCGATAATCGACGGGAAGATAAACATGCCGATCACGTGGCCGTCGAACAGGACGTTTGCGCCGAACAGCGCTACGCCAGCCGCACCCGCCCCGCCGAGGTTGTGGGAGATGTTCCACATGCCGAGGTACGAACCACGCTTGCGGCGCGGGGTCCATTTGGTGATGGTGGAGTAGCTGCACGACCCGCCGGTACTCTGGAAGAAACCGCTCAGGGCGTAGAAGGCGATCATCAGGAACAGGCTAACGGAGCCGGTGCCCATGCTGGCGCTGAAGCCAAGCATACAGATAGCGGAGAGGATCAGCATAAACGGCAGGAACTGCTTGGTGTTTTTGCCGTCCGCGTAGTAGGAAACGACGGTTTTACCCACGCCGTAGGTGATGGAGAAGCCCAGGCCAATCATCCCCAGCTGCGTCATGCTCAGCCCGTAGGTTGAGATCATGTCGTTCTGCGCAATGTTAAAGTTTTTGCGGATCAGGTACATGGTCAGGTAGCCGATGAAGACCACCAGATAAGACTGCATGAACGGTTTGAACCACATTTTGCGCCGCACGTCGAGCGGCAGGTCCAGGGTCGGCTTGCGCACCTGATTTAAGAAGGCCAGCATGACTGAGTTACTCCTGAGCTGATTTTTGCAGCATTGTAAAAATCAGCCGGGAGAGATGCCTGAGACAGCGTCCAGGTAAAACCGGGAAAATTTCCTAGTTTTGCGCCATTCGGGGTGAAAAGGTGAGACACATCACGCTTCGCTCACCTCGCGCGGCGCCTGCGCGTTCAAAAACGGCAGCAGCAGCAGGGCGGAGATCCCCGCCGCGATGGCGATCACCGCAAAGAATCCGCTCCAGTGCCAGACGTCGATCACCCGCGCCAGCGGCCAGCCGGAGAGCGATGCGCCAAGGTAGGCAAACAGCCCGACAAAGCCCGTCGCCGCGCCTGCCGCCTCTTTGTGGGAACACTCCGCCGCCGCCATGCCGATCAGCATCTGCGGGCCAAAGACGAAGAAGCCGGTGGTGAAGAAGCACGCCGCCTGCATCACGTAGCTGGCGAACGGCATCAGCCACAGCGAGCCGACGGAGAGCAAAATCCCGGCGGCGAAGATCAGGTTCATCGGGCCACGGTTGCCGTTGAACAGCTTGTCCGACCCCCAGCCCGCCACCAGCGCGCCGATAAACCCGCCCAGCTCGAACATGGTCACCGCCGAGTTAGCGGTCACCAGGTCCACGCCGAGCGTCTCGGACATGTACAGGTTGCCCCAGTCGTTGATCGCCGCGCGCACCACGTAGACCAGCACGTAGCAGAGCGACAGCAGCCAGATGTACGGGTTTTTCAGCACGTATTTGGTAAGGATCTCCCTGCGGGTCAGCCCCGCGCCCTCCTGCTGCTGGGCAATCTCCATCTCGTCGTGCCGCCAGTCGCCCACCGGCGGCAGGCCGACGGTTTGCGGCCTGTCGCGCAGGCGCCAGCAGAGGAACAGCCCGGCGACAATCGCGAGGCCTCCGGCAATCATCATCCCCGCGCGCCAGCCGTAGTGCAGCGCTGCCGCCCCCACCACCATCGGGATCAGCGCCCCGCCGACGTTATGCGCGGTGTTCCAGATTGCCCACCAGCCGCCGCGCTCGTTGCGCGAGTACCAGGCCGTGAGCAGGCGAGCGCAGACCGGCGCGCCCCATCCCTGGAAAAAGGCGTTCAGCGCCCACAGCAGGGCAAAGGCCCACAGCGAGGTGGAGAAGCCAAACAGGATGTTCACCACCCCGGTGGCGATCAGCCCAACACCCATGAAATAGCGGGCGTTGGAGCGGTCGCTGACGATGCCGGAGAAGAACTTCGACAGGCCGTAGGTGATGTAAAACAGCGTCGCCAGCAGGCCGATATCGGTGCGGGCCATCACGCCGCTGGCGAGGATTTCCGGCGCAGCGGCGTTGAAGCTTTTGCGGGTGAAGTAGAACAGCGCGTAGCCGAGCCAGATGGTCATCAGGATATGGCGACGCCAGTAGCGGTAGCGGGCGTCGATTACCGCTTTATCGCCTATCGGCGCGGCGCTGGCAGGGGTTTTAAACATGGTGCGTCCTTAACGGCAAACTGACGCTGACGCGCGTCCCGTGGGTGCAGGAAATGTTCAGCGTGCCGCCGAGCGCCTTCACGCGCTCGCGCATGCCCGCCAGGCCAAAGCCCTGCTGGCCGGAGCCCGGCGGCAGGCCGCAGCCGTCGTCTTCAATCACCAGCTTCAGGCTATCATCCTGCTGCCAGCCCTGGATCGTGACCGCGCTGGCGCTGGCGTGCTTGACGATATTGTTCAGCCCCTCCTGACAAACGCGGAACAGCGTCACGCGCTGGCCTTCGCTGAGCGCAGGCTCGTTAATGCGCCAGTCGAGATGGCTGACTATTCCGCGGCTTTCCAGCTCCATCTCGCGCATCAGGGAACGCACCGCCTGCTCAAGCGTAAGGTCGTCGAGCTGGCGCGGGCGCAGCCGTCCTAACAGGCGACGAACGGAATCATAGACGCCCAGCGAAAGCTGTTCGATATGCGCCCCGCCCTGCTTCACGCCCGCGTTTTCTGCCGCCAGTCGCTGGACAATGCCCGCCTGGGTGCGGATGGCGGTGATCGTCTGGCCGATATCGTCGTGCAGCTCGCGGGCCACCTCCTGCCGCACGCTCTCTTCCGTCTCCAGCAGACGCTCAGCCAGACGGCGGTTGCGCGCCAGCTCGGTCTGCAGGGACTGGTTCAGCTCGCGCAGGCGCTGAATGCCCGCGCCGAGCAGCAGCCCGGTCAGGCTCTGGGCCAGCAGGGAAAGCAGCAGGTCCACCGGATGATCGTGCCAGGTCTGGCTGGCAATCAGCGCGATGGCGTTCATCAGCGTCGCTATTAGCGCCCCCTGCCAGCCGTAGTGCCAGGCCAGGGCGATGATTGGGAGCGCAAGGCAAAACGGCGTGAAGCGTGAAAGCTCGGCGGGCAGGCCAAGCTGTAGCCACAGGCTCACCACAAACAGCAGCAAATACCAGATGAGGTGCCGGGCGCGCCAGTTCACCGGTTGGGAAACCAGCGCCGGACCGAGCGGCTGCCAGACGGTACTGGTGAGGTAGTGCCAGATCACGAGGCAGGTTGGGGCCAGCGTCAGGCCGCCGGTGAGGGTCAGCAGCAGGGCGTTGAGCATCTCCTTCTCGCCGACCCACGGAAGCGACTGCAGCAGCGCGGCGGCAATCAGCGCCGCCCCCTGACGCAGCAGCGTGCGCCAGTCACGCTGGTGGCGGTAGCGGGAAATGAGCGCAACCGGGAGAAGCGTGAGCAGGCTTCCGGTCATCAATAAGGGCAGATGCGCGAGGGCCACTTCCTGCGCCAGCCAGACTAGCATCAGCCACTCTGCGCCGAGCAAAACCGGCCAGTAGGCGCGCGGGCACTGGAGCATTAACCCCAGACGCAGGCCGAAGGGAAACAGCAGCACCGCCAGCTCGGGGCGTTCAACCAGGTGCAGGCTGATGCTCCACAGGCAGAACCAGGCGGCGGAGAAGATAAAAAAGCTGGCGACGACGGCGATCAGCCGCGAAAAGACGGGACTCATTGCCAGCTGTCGAACATGCGGCGCGCCAGCTCCACGTCGTTGCTGACGTCGAGTTTTTCCATCAGGTTGGCGCGATGAACGTGTACGGTTTTCGGGGACAGATCCAGCTCGGCGGCAATCTCTTTCACCGACATCCCCTGCGCGAGCTTCTCTGCCACCTGGCGTTCGCGCTTGGTGAGCGGGTCCTGCCTTCCGGCCGCCAGCTTGATGGCGATATCCGGCGTTAAATAGCAGCCGCCGGTGGAGACGGTGCGCACCGCGGCGATCAGCTCGTCGGGGCTACAGCGTTTAGAGAGGAAGCCGCGCGCGCCCGCGTTGAGCGCCTGCTCGACCAGCGCCGGGCTGTCGTGGACCGAGAGCATAATCGTCGCCATCCCTTTTGGCAGCTGGCTTAACAGCTCCAGCCCGGAGAGATCGGGCATCGATATATCGCAGATACAGACCTGCACCCCGCGCCCCGGCAGGCCCGCCAGCGCCTCGCGGCCGGAACCAAACTCGGCCACGACCTGAAAATCCGGTTCGAGGTTCAGAAGCTGGGCAAAGCCGGAGCGGACGATAAGGTGGTCGTCGATGAGAGCGATGGTGGTCATGGGTTGATCCTGATGCGTGAACACGCCGGATGGCGGCGTAAACGCCTTATCCGGCCTACGTGTAAAGTCCTTGTAGGCCGGATAAGCGCAGCGCCATCCGGCAAAAGCCTCTTACCTTAAGTGATTTACTCGAAAAACACCGCAATTTTGTTAAACATGGTGGGATCGGACTGGTTGCGCGCCACTTTGGTGACGTCTTCCAGCTTGTCGATCTGCGCCATCATCTGCTCCAGACGCTGATCGTCGTTGACCAGTAGCCAGATGCGGCTGTGCTCGCTGCCCTGAATCGGCAGACAGAGAATGCCTTCCACGTTAAACGCCCGCCGGGCAAAGAGCCCGCAGACGTGAGTCATGACGCCAGGGTGGTTGCGGACGGTGAGTTCCAGAATGACGTTATCATGTTGTTTCTGCATGGCTTATTCTCCCACCATCTCAGTATTTGCCGCACCCGGCGGCACCATCGGATACACTTTTTGTTCAGGGTCGATACGCACGTGGATCAGCGCCGGGCCTGGGCGAGAAATCGCCGCCTGCAGCGCCGCGTGGGCATCCTCTTCCGCGTTCAGGTCGCAGGTATGCAGGCCAAAACCGGCGGCAATCTGCATAAAGTTAATCATCCCCGGATAGGTCGCCGCAAACACCCCCTGCTTGTAGAACAGGCTCTGCTGCTGGTGCACCAGCCCCAGCGCTTCGTTGTTCATCAGGATGATTTTCACGTCTAACTGGTTTTCGGCCGCGGTCGCCATTTCCTGAATGTTCATCATCAGGCTGCCGTCGCCGGAGAAGCAGATGACCTTGCGGTCCGGATTCGCCAGCGCCGCACCAACCGCCGCGGGCAGGCCGAAGCCCATGGTGCCGAGACCGCCGGAGGTCAGCCACTGGCGCGGACGGTTCAGCGGGTAGGCCTGGGCGGTCCACATCTGGTGCTGGCCCACGTCGGTGGTGATAATCGCGCTGTCGTCCACGCAGGCGGCCACGGCGTTGATCAGCCCGTAGTGGCTCAGCGGGTCACCCTCGGTTGGGATGGCGCCCGGGAACTCGCGCTGCAGATCGGCCACCAGCTGACGCCAGTCGGCGCGGTCGGTTGCGTCGGTTTGCGGGATCAGCTGCGCCAGCACCTCGGCCACGTCACCCTGAATCGCCACGTGCGGCTGCTTGATTTTACCCAGCTCGGCGCGGTCGATATCCACGTGAATGATTTTCGCGTTCGGGCAGAACTGCTCGGTTTTGCCAATCGCCCGGTCATCAAAACGGGCGCCCATAACAATCAGCAAATCCGCCTCTTGCAGGATGTAGTTGGTGCTGCGCGCGCCGTGCATGCCCAGCATGCCGAGAGAGAGCGGGTGCGCTTTAGGCAGCATGCCCAGCGCCATCAGGGTCATGGTGGTCGGCAGATTAGCTTTTTCCGCAAACTCGCGGATTTCATCCGCGGCGTTAATCGCTCCGCCCCCCAGATAAAGCACCGGACGTTTGGCGGCGTTAATCATGGCGGCGGCGTCGCGCACGCTCTCAGCGCTGAATTCCGGCGCGGGGGCACGCTCGCCCGGCTCCGGCAGGACGTCGATCTCGATCTCTGCGGTCTGGACATCCTTAGGAATGTCTATCCACACCGGGCCCGGACGGCCAGACTGCGCAATGCGGAACGCATCGCTGATAACCTGAGGCAGCTCGCTGATATCGCGAACTAAATAGTTATGTTTGGTGATGGGGATAGAGATGCCGTAGGTGTCCACTTCCTGGAACGCATCGGTACCGATCATTGAGGACGGTACCTGGCCGGTAATGCAGATCAGCGGAATGGAGTCGAGGCGCGCGTCGGCGATGGCGGTGACCAGGTTGGTTGCGCCCGGGCCGCTGCAGGCCATACAGACCGCCGGTTTACCCTGCGTACGCGCCATGCCCTGAGCGATAAAGCCGGCCCCCTGCTCGTGGCGCGCCAGCACGTGGCGGATCTGCGTGCTTTGGCTTAACGCATCGTACAGCGGCAGCACCGTGCCGCCAGGGATGCCCGCAACGGTGGTGATGCCCTGTCGTTCCAGCAGATGAACGATCAGCTGCGCGCCAGTAAAACGCGTCTTGGTGGATGTTGTGCCCGAACTTGCCATGCTCCAGTCCTTTTCTTCTGGGCCGACGTTACGCGTCGTATTTCAGGTTGCAGATGCGTTGGCTGCGTTCACTCACCCCAGTCACGTACCTGTGTACGCTCCCGGGGATTCGCTCACTTGCCGCCTTCCTGCAACCCGAACTACTTAGCGTATCCGGGAGGGGTCCTAAACGAAAAACCCCGCCCGGTTTGCGCCGGCGGGGTTTTGGATTCGTGTGTTGATCCAGTCCCTACGGCGCATTGCCGACGACCACCACCACACGCACGACGACCACTGCGGCAGGTTGCGCAGTTTTTAGTAGGGTCGAAGTGAAGATGGATGAAGTCATTGGGGACCTGTGTTTGGAATCATTGATTGAATTTATACAAACACAGGTTTTCAGGCGTGACAATGGAAATATTTTCATCTGCGCAAAAATGCGTCAGGGATCACGTTTCAGTACGTTGCTCGCTCATTCCAGGAATCACTATAGATGACATTGCCGTCGCAATGCTTCCAGGTAATTTTCTCGTAGCGCATGAGAATCGTTTCAAGGTGTGTTCCGGTGCTTGCGCCGGGATACAGGTCTGGTGTGATTGAAGTTATTTTCACATTCTCCAGGAGGATATTAAAATATTCCTGTTCTAAACCCGCCTCATTAATCTGATACATCTTAATGGTGGCTGACTGGAGCGTTCTTCCCGTACTCAGTGCGCGAAAGAGAAGCGGAGTTACACGATCAAATTCTTTCTGGAACATGATGGGCATGTGTATACGCGTGCCCGTCAATTTCCCGGTATTCCCGTCGACTGGGATGTTGACATTATGAGTGAATGATTTGAGTTCAATTGCACCTTCACGCCCTAACACAAGGCAAGGACCAACCATGGGAGAACCATTTTCATCTGTTAAAAATAAATAAGCTGGATTTGACATATAAAGTCCTTTTTATAAAATTCAATCGTACTTATCAAAGCGACCAAAAATTATCGGATGAACAATAATAAATACAATGATAGAAATGAATGTTAGTAATACCCAGTGGTTAGGCACCAACCACAGAAAGAAAGAGGCGCACGCAAAAATATAAACAGGGAATAAAATATCCGCGAATAGAATTGATAACAGACTCTTAAACATGCCCCTTGTCCTTTAAGTCGTTATAAATTGCATCGAAATCCTTATAGAATCCCATTTGAACCTTCTTAATGAATTCAGACAGGAAAGGCTCAAAAAAGTAGTAAAGCATCTCCAGTTGTGCGGCATACAGGGTCGCGTAATACTTAGGGTCCAACGTTTTCAGGCGACGTGCAGCAAGAGCGCACTTCTGTTCCGTTCCAATCAATTGAAGCGCCATGACAACGTTAGGTACGCGGCGTGCAAGCCGTTCGACGACAATTTCAGACAGCAAGCCTGATTCGGAAAGGGATTTGGCCAGCCCCCATGCTATCGCTAAACGCGCGGCCTTGCTGGTCGGTATGTTATTAACAAGCCCGGTTACTTTTGAATCCATCTTACGAACGCGATTATGTTCATTTCCATTTTCAGAATCGGTAATAACACTTTCAAAATAAAGATAGAGCATGTGTGCTATTACATCGCGATAACGGTAAAGCGAGAGAATTGAGAGATACATCCTCTTTTCTTCTGAGAGAAGCTCATCACACACATCGTGATAGCTGGGGATTAAGCATGATGAGTACCAGCTCACACGTTCCATTCCTGAGTAAATATCAGAGCCGATCCCCTTTAATGCTCTCCAAGTCCCTGCAACACCTTGCTGTCCATAAAGAGCTAACTGCCTGTCACTCTGGAACTTCATCTTTAAATATTCAGATGCTTGCATAATGTATCCATACAGTATTTGCGGCTCTAGAAATATACAATGAAAATCTCTGTAACTCAAACCAGCCATATTATTTAAACTAAACATTCACGTAAATAATGAGTTAGCTCGATTTTATTTGTTATTATTATAGGCGAAGCAATTTAATTACCTGAGGACTATTAGTAGTTATATTAATTTATAAATTTAGTGGTGTTATCTTACAAAATGAGTCTAATACCTCTAATTTAAATAGAGTTGCTTAAGCGATCATGGCCAGTTCACAGCGAAGCCAAATAGCAGAACCCTCGCTTATCCAGCAGTTTTTAGGGGCAGACCAGAAAACAAAAAACCCCGCCTAAGCGAGGTTTTTATCAGGGTTTTGCGGTTGGTCGCCGCAGAACACACTGTGTTACGTCAACGCAAGAAGTATACGCGATCGAAGACGAACGCGCAATTCCGGCACGGATTTTGACGTTTTTGAGTATGAATCGCCTTCCTGATTTTGTCCAAAAAATACTGTTCATACATACAGTATTTATCTATACTGAGGGTGTTCGCAGTGAGCGAGGGGGCCGCAGTTCTACCGGCGCAACGAAGTCCTGGCTGAAACGGGTGGTGCCGTCAGTGCCTTAACCCCCTGAAGTGAGCACACTGTGTTACGTCAATCCAGGTGCTGGCAACAGGCGGCGGAAAGGTACGCCAGCATCGTGCTCCTTTTAACCAAAAGGAGACGCGTATGAGCGTAGTGGATATGGTGATACTTATCCTCAAACTCATTGTTGCTGTACTGCAACTGCTTGATGCTGTCCTGAAATTCATTCGCTGATTCAGGTTCAAGTCGCACCTGAGAGGGGCGGGCAACCGCCCCTCTTTAATAACGAGGGAATGCTATGTCGCGTCTGTTAATTGAGCCTGTCACACCGGATGAACCGGGGTATATCGCCCTGAAGGCTGAAAGTATCGCACTGAATTTCAACATGCTGCGCAGGCTGGAAGAGAACTGGCAGCGTGGTGAGAACCGCTTTAACGCGCCGGGTGAAAAGCTGCTGGGTGCGTTTCTCAACGGCAAGCTGGTGGGCGTGTGTGGTCTGAATCGCGATCCATTCAGCCTGCAGCCGCGTGCCGGGCGCATTCGCCATCTCTACGTCAGCGAGAAGTGCCGCGGGCTGGGCATTGGCAAACAGCTTTTGACCGTGGTCATGGCCGATGCCAGCATCTGGTTTGATTTCCTGAATACCCACGCGCCGGACAGCGCCTACGGGTTTTATCATCAAGCGGGTTTTACGCTGGTCTCAGACGAACCGCGGGTGACGCACCGCCTTTTTTGTGCGGTGTAACCGGCTGGCAGCCTCAGGATGTGAATGTTACAGTTGAGTGACAATTCATCACCCGATACGCCATGACCATCACCGTATTCTGCATTTTGCTTTTCGCCGCGCTGCTGCATGCCAGCTGGAACGCCATCGTTAAAGCCGGAACGGACAAGCTCTATTCCGCAATAAGCGTCAGCGGCTCCGCCACGGTTATCGCTCTGGTCTTACTGCCGTTTTCCCCACAGCCATCTGCTGCAAGCTGGCCGTTTTTGATTGTTTCCTGCGCATTGCAGGTGGTGTACACCGTGCTGGTGGCGAAGACCTATCAGGTCTCCGATATGAGCCAGACCTACCCGTTGATGCGCGGCACCGCCCCGCTGCTGGTGGCGCTGATCAGCGTTCTGGCGCTCGGGGATAGCCTCTCCTGGCTCGCCTGGTCCGGCATTGGGGTAATCTGCCTGTCGATTCTCATTATGGCGATGAATGGCCGTATGCAGTCACGCAAAGGGGTCTGGCTGGCGCTGCTGAACGCCTGTTTCATCGCAGGCTACACGCTGGTGGACGGCACCGGCGTGCGGTTATCAGACACCGCGCTGGGCTATACGCTGTGGACCTTCTTTATGAACGGCTTTTGCCTGCTGAGCTGGGCGATGGTGGCGCGTCGGCGCGAGGCGTCCGGATACCTGCGCCTGCACTGGAAAAAGGGGCTGCTCGGCGGCGTTGGCACCATGGGCTCTTACGGTCTGGCGCTCTGGGCCATGACGCAGGCACCGCTGGCGGTGGTTGCGGCGCTGCGTGAAACCTCCATACTCTTTGGTGCGCTGATCGCGTTTGTCCTTTTAAAAGAGAAGGTTGCGGGTCTGCGTATCGCGGCGGCGCTGGGGATTGCCGGCGGCGCTATTCTGCTGCGCCTGGCGTAAATCACTGGCAACATTAGTTGCCGTTCTTGTTTACAAATCCTGCCTTTCCCGGTTTTTTCATTCACCACGACAATGCTTAAATTGTCATCTCTCTGTGGTAGATTCCTCGCGCATTTATGGGAATGCGT
This sequence comes from Enterobacter sp. KB-221C9, assembly GCF_041320715.1. Taxonomy (NCBI): domain Bacteria; kingdom Pseudomonadati; phylum Pseudomonadota; class Gammaproteobacteria; order Enterobacterales; family Enterobacteriaceae; genus Enterobacter; species Enterobacter sp. KB-221C9. Next base: position 74,742 of record NZ_JBGIWG010000007.1, on the reverse strand, counting down.
AGTCACTTATTCTTCATTTTTCTCTTTTGGCAAAAGTATTCAGCGACATGAAAAAACAAAGGAACGTTAACTTATTGTTGATGCTGGTGTTACTGGTGGCCGTCGGTCAGATGGCGCAAACCATCTACATTCCGGCGATTGCCGACATGGCAAAGGAATTGAACGTCCGCGAGGGCGCGGTGCAGAGCGTGATGGCAGCCTACCTGCTGACCTATGGCGTTTCGCAGCTCTTCTACGGCCCGCTCTCCGACCGCGTTGGGCGTCGCCCGGTGATCCTGGTGGGCATGAGCATTTTCATGGTGGCGACCGTCATTGCGATAACCACCCATAGCCTGACCGTACTGATTGCCGCCAGCGCCCTGCAGGGCGTCGGGACAGGCGTCGGCGGGGTGATGGCGCGTACCTTACCGCGCGATATGTATCAGGGCACCCAGCTCCGTCATGCCAACAGCCTGTTGAATATGGGTATTCTGGTCAGCCCGCTGCTGGCCCCGCTGATTGGCGGCCTGCTGGACACGATGTGGTCCTGGCGCGCCTGTTACGCCTTCCTGCTGGTGCTGTGCATCATCGTCACCTTCAGCATGGCGCGCTGGATGCCGGAAACGCGCCCGCAGGACGCGCCGCGCACGAAGCTCATCACCAGCTATAAGACGCTGTTCGGTAACGGATCGTTTACCTGCTACCTGCTGATGCTGATCGGCGGCCTGGCGGGCATTGCGGTGTTCGAAGCCTGTTCCGGCGTGCTGCTGGGCGCGGGGCTGGGTCTGAGCAGCATGGTCGTGAGTATTCTGTTTATTCTGCCGATCCCGGCGGCGTTCTTCGGCGCGTGGTTTGCCGGACGCCCGAACAAACGCTTCTCAACCCTGATGTGGCAGTCGGTGATCAGCTGTCTGCTGGCGGGTCTGATGATGTGGATCCCGGGGCTGTTTGACGTGATGTCGGTCTGGACGCTGCTCATCCCGGCGGCGCTGTTCTTCTTCGGCGCGGGAATGCTGTTCCCGCTGGCGACCAGCGGCGCGATGGAGCCGTTCCCGTTCCTCGCAGGCACGGCGGGCGCGCTGGTGGGCGGTTTGCAGAATATCGGCTCCGGCGCGCTGGCCTGGCTCTCGGCCATGATGCCGCAGACCGGGCAGGCTAGTTTGGGCCTGCTGATGACGCTGATGGGGCTGCTGATTTTACTGTGCTGGCTGCCGCTGGCGTCGCGTGTCCCGCATCACGAGCAGCCGGTTTAACCGCATGATGGCCCGGCTTCTCGCCGGGCTTTTCACAGACGGGCGCAATCATCGCCTGCAATAACGGCTCCGGCGCTGGCCGCCAGGCTCCTTCTTCCCCGTCGTAAAACTGGAAATCCGCGTTAAGCGCATACGGGATTTTCGCCTTTTGCAGCTCGCAGGCCATAAAGGTGGTGAAGGCCAGCTGCGAAGCGGTTGGCGTGAGGTGGTTTGACTCCCCCACGCCCCAGCCCCCGACCCAGCTAACGTGCCCGGTTTTTTGCTGCCAGCGCAGCGCAGTAGTGATGCGATTATGGATAGCCGCTTTCTCCGCCGCCGTGCCGGACGTCCACGGGTATTTACCGCTATTTTTCAGCGGCCCCCACGGGAAAATATGCCACTCCGCCAGCAGGAAATTTTGACTGTGCGCAGGCAGCTTCAGGCTGGATAAATCCTCCGGCGCGGCACGCAGGCGCGGCGCAATAAAGATCATGCGCTGCGGGTCAATGTCGTGGATTGCTTTAATGGTTTTTTCATACACGCGGTTTAGCGATGCGAGGTTATGGTTAAGCTTGTCGGCGGGTTCGTAGATGAGATCAAAGCCCAGCAGCGGGTAGCTCTGTCCGAAATAGTGCGCCACGGCAATCCACCAGTTGATCGTCTCTTTCTCGTTATCGGCTTTAGGGTCGTTTTTATATTCATCGGCCTGATAAGCGACTATCGGGATCACGCCATACTGATTGCAGGCCTCCACCAGCTTGCGCAGGTGGATCAGCCGCGCTTCCGTCGGCTCATCGGCCACGCGGATGCGCACGTGGGTAATGCCTTTTGCACGAAAATCGCGAACCACCAGCGGGTCGAATTCGCGTATGCCGCGTTCGGTGCGCGCCCAGTCCACGTCCATCCCGACGCCCAGCTGCTGCGCATAATGGGCAGCCGTCAGCGGCGGCTCAGCGGCAATCGCCCAGCCGGAAGTGATCAGTAACGCAGAGGCAATAAAAGGCTTTAACACGGTTTACCCTGGATAAATCGAAAGCATTACCTGTATTTAGCACGCTTTTTCACATTTGGTGTAGAGCGAAAGCGTAATAATTCTTCAACCTGCCAGTTCTCTCAGCCAGCCGATAAAGGCGTCTATTTTCGGCCACTGACGGCCAGAAAGCGTCGAGATATAGTAGTGCTGATGACACTTCAGGGTCTTTTCACCAAACGGGGCGATCAGCTCGCCCCGCTCGAGCCGCTTCTGCACCAGCCGCTTTCTCCCCATCGCGACGCCTACGTGGTTAATGGCCGCAATAATCGCTAAGTCGGAACGATCGAAACCAATGCCCGACGATGGGGGCATATTCACCGCAAAGTGCTGCGCCCAGCTCAGCCACTCATCCGTACCGGAATCATTACTCCAGGCCTGACGGTCGTGCAACAGCGTGCAGTGGCTGAGGTTATCGGGGTTTTTCAGCAGTTCATGCTCGCGGGCGTACTGCGGTGAGCAGACGGGCAAAATCTCCTCGTCCATCAGGAAGTGATGAGAGAGGTGGTTTGGCGGCGTATCGTCGAAATAGAGCGCCAGATCGACGCCCGTTCGTTGCATATTAACGTAATCATTGCCGGTCAGGATGGTGAGTGAAATCGACGGATAGCGGCGGGTAAAGTCCCCCAGCATGGGCACCAGCCAGCACTGGGCAATCGACGGGCGGGAGTAAACCGTCAGCGTGCCGGAGAGCGCCTGGTTTTTGATGTCCAGGATCTCCTGATTCAAGGTGTCGAGGGACGATTTCAGCGTCCAGTAAACGCGCTTTCCCTCCTGCGTCAGCTCGACTTTACGGTGCGAGCGAACAAACAGCTGAATACCCAGCTCCTCTTCCAGCAGGTTGATGCGGTGGCTCACCGCGCTGGGGCTGAGCGACAGCTCCTCCGCCGCCAGGGCGAAGGACTCATGCCGGGCGGCTACTTCAAAGGTATACATTTTCGACAGCTGCCAGCCGTTTAGGAGCCGGTTTCTGGCTTCATTTGTATCGGTCATCACAATTCTCGCGCGTAGTTTCTGCGCTCAGCATACCGTTTAAGGGTGAATTTATGTGAACCTAATACGGATTAAGTGCGCTTTTTAGAGCGCAGTCACTCAGTTGATCCAATCTGGCTCATCTGAACGCCAATTTATATCGCTTGTCAGCCCACGCCGTTTTTTCGTCCAATACCCCCAGATGACATAAGGGTGAGGTGAGATATGGGATCTCAGGTCTGGGTTGTGGCAACGCTGCTGGTCAGCATTGTGTTGATTGTTTTAACCATCGTAAAACTGAAGTTTCACCCATTCCTCGCGCTGCTGCTGGCGAGCTTTTTCGTCGGCGCGATGATGGGGATGAGCCCGCTGGATATGGTGAACGCCATTGAGAGCGGAATTGGCGGTACGCTGGGCTTCCTGGCGGCGGTGATTGGTCTGGGCACCATTCTCGGCAAAATGATGGAAGTCTCCGGTGCGGCCGAGCGCATCGGGATCGCATTGCAGCGCTGCCGCTGGCTGTCAGCAGACGTGATTATGGTGCTGGTGGGCCTTATCTGCGGCATTACGCTGTTCGTGGAGGTGGGCGTGGTACTGCTGATCCCGCTGGCGTTTTCCATCGCCAAAAAGACCCACACGTCGCTGCTCAAGCTGGCCATTCCGCTCTGTACCGCGCTGATGGCGGTGCACTGCGTGGTGCCGCCGCATCCGGCCGCGCTGTTTGTGACCAATAAATTAGGGGCGGACGTCGGAACGGTCATTGTCTACGGTTTGATGGTAGGCCTGATGGCCTCGCTGGTCGGCGGCCCGCTGTTCCTGAAACTGCTCGGCAATCGTCTGCCGTTTAAACCGGTTCCGGCGGAATTTTCAGACCTGAAGGTGCGTGAAGAGCACACCCTGCCGTCGCTGGGCGCCACGCTGTTCACGGTGCTGCTGCCGATTGCCCTGATGCTTGTGAAAACCATCGCCGAGCTGAATATGGCAAAAGAAGGCACGCTGTATACGCTGCTGGAGTTTATCGGCAACCCGATCACCGCCATGTTTATCGCCGTGTTTGTCGCCTACTACCTGCTGGGGATCCGCCAGCATATGGGCATGGGCACGATGCTGACGCACACCGAGCACGGCTTCGGCTCTATCGCCAACATTTTGCTGATTATCGGCGCGGGCGGCGCGTTTAACGCCATCCTGAAAACCAGCGGACTGGCGGACTCGCTGGCGCATATTCTCTCGAACCTGCACATGCACCCTATCCTGCTCGCCTGGCTGGTGGCGCTGGTGCTGCATGCCGCTGTAGGCTCCGCGACGGTGGCGATGATGGGCGCCACGGCGATCGTCGCGCCGATGCTGCCGCTCTATCCGAACGTGAGCCCGGAGATCATCACCATTGCCATCGGTTCCGGCGCCATTGGCTGCACGATCGTCACCGATTCTCTCTTCTGGCTGGTGAAGCAATACTGCGGCGCGACCCTGAATGAGACCTTCAAATACTATACGACGGCGACGTTTATCGCCTCGGTGCTTGCACTTGGCGGCACATTCCTGCTTTCCTTCATTATCTGAGCGCGAAGAGACGTATTATGCAAAACGCAACTATCACTACTTTAACCGCACAGTTTCCTCTGGTTGAGGATCTGATTGCCCTGAAAGAAACCACCTGGCGTAACCCGCGCACCACAACGCTGGCAGAAGGGTTGCCCTATGTCGGGCTGACCAAAGCCGACGTGGACGACGCGCACGCGCGCCTCAACCGCTTCGCGCCGTATCTGGCGAAAGCCTTCCCGGAAACCGCGGCAACGGGCGGTATTATCGAATCCGAACTGATCGCCATTCCGGCGATGCAGGCACGGCTGGAGAAAGAGTCCGGCAAGGCCATTCCCGGCACCCTGCTGCTGAAAAAAGACAGCCATCTGCCGATTTCCGGCTCGATTAAAGCGCGCGGCGGCATCTATGAGGTGCTGACCCACGCGGAGAAACTGGCGCTGGAAGCCGGGTTGCTGAGCACCGAAGACGACTACAGCATTCTGCTGGAACCACGCTTTAAGGACTTTTTCAGCCAGTACAGCATTGCGGTGGGCTCAACCGGCAACCTCGGGATGTCCATCGGCATCATGAGCGCCCGCATCGGCTTTAAGGTCACCGTGCATATGTCTGCCGACGCCCGCGAGTGGAAGAAAGCCAAACTGCGCAGCCACGGCGTCATCGTCGTGGAATATGAGCAGGATTACGGCGTAGCGGTAGAGCAGGGACGAAAAGCGGCGGAAAGCGATCCGAACTGCTTCTTCATCGACGATGAAAACTCCCGCACCCTGTTCCTTGGCTATGCGGTGGCGGGCGAGCGCCTGAAGGCGCAGTTTGCCGAACAGGGCCGCGTGGTGGATGCCGATCATCCGCTGTACGTCTACCTGCCGTGCGGCGTCGGCGGCGGCCCCGGCGGCGTGGCGTTTGGCCTGAAGCTGGCCTTTGGCGATAACGTCCACTGCTTCTTCGCGGAGCCAACGCACTCCCCGTGCATGCTGCTGGGCGTGTACACCGGCCTGCACGATGAAATCTCGGTACAAGATCTGGGCATTGATAACGTGACGGCGGCGGACGGTCTGGCGGTAGGGCGTGCCTCCGGCTTCGTGGGCCGCGCGATGGAACGCCTGCTCGACGGGTTCTATACGCTTTCCGATCAGAGCATGTACGACATGCTCGGCTGGCTGGCGCAGGAGGAAGGCATTCGTCTGGAACCGTCCGCGCTGGCGGGGATGGCCGGGCCGGTGCGCGTTCATTCGCATACCAAAGTTACCCATCTGGTGTGGGCGACCGGCGGCGGGATGGTGCCGGAAGACGAGATGGCGAAGTATCTGGCGAAAGGGAAGTAATTATGCCGGGTGGCGGCTGCGCCTTACCCGGCCTACAACTGCAAAATTTGTTGAATGTGGGTGACCGCAAACAACAATGACAACGAGAGAACAGCGAGCGCGATCAGGAACTTATCGCGCACCGCTTTCGGCTGGACAAAATCGTTCTGCGCCACGTCCATCAGGTTACGGTTGCGGGTATAGCGCCATAAAATAATCGCCACCAGCGCCAGCACAACCAGCGAAACCCAGAATGGCACCCCCGTGCGGTGCCAGTTGTGCTTAATCGCCAGGGCGATCAGCGCGCCATACCCCAGCAGCGTGCGCAGCCAGGCGAGTGACGTCCGCTCCGGCTGCAGGCCGGGGTCCGCTTCGCGCCGCGCTTTGCGGCTATCCGCCATAGAACACCAGCACCATTACCACGCCCGCCACCGTCAGCAGAATCGTGCTGATGATGAGTAACCCACGCGTATAGGGCAGATCCTGCTTCAGACGCATCGCCTTCTCATTGCGCAACCAGCGCAGATAGCCGTAAATCGCCAGCACGCCCGCGAACAGGCACAGCAGCAGCGCCAGCACTTCACGGATCGGCGGCGTGGCGAAATCCGGCGCGAGCTGATCGAGGCCCACCCCTGCGGCAAGAAAGCCCAACGCGGTGCGGATCCACGCTAAGAACGTGCGTTCATTAGCCAGAGAGAAGCGGTAGTCCGGCGCTTCGCCGAGGCGGGAAATTTTCATGGAGGTTCCTTGTCGTGCTGCGGGCAGGCTTCAGCATAGCGTAAATCGACAAGGACAAGGAGACCGGCATCGGGCGATGCCGGTCAGGACGATTAATGCAGCTCTGGCCAGTACGCTTTGTTGGCCTCGATCAGGTCATCCAGAATCGCTTTCGCGACGGACGCGCTCGGCACGGTTTTCGACAGGGTGATCGCCTGCCAGAGTTTCTGGTACGAGCGCTGCTCCCAGGCATCCACCACCAGTTTTTCCACCGCCACCTGCTGGCTCATCAGCCCTTTCTGGAAGTGTGGTATATCGCCCACCGTGAGCGGTTCCGGCCCGTTATGGCCCACCAGGCACGGGATCTCCACCATCGCGTCGGCATCAAAGTTATGGATAGCCCCGTTGTTTGGCACAATCAGCAGCATCCGCTCCTGGGTGTTAAAGGCAATTGCCGTCGCCAGATCGACGATGTACGACGCATGTTCGTCAATTTCCAGCTCACCCGCAGCGGAGTTACCGGCTTCGATAATCGCCCGGCAGGAACTGAACACGTGCTTCTCACGGTGATCCATGACCTCATTGGCGCGGGTACGTTCCGGGTTGGAGTGCGCGACCACGTAGTCCGGGAACAGGTAATACTTCAGGTAGGTGTTCGGCATGGTGTCCGGATCCAGCGCCTGCACGTCTTTTGCTTTAGCAAAGGTATCGTTCCAGCTCGCTTCGGTATGCGCGTCGTCAGAAGGGGGGACATAGCCGTTTTTCGCCACGTATTCGCGCAGCTTCGGCATCAGATCGTTGCCGTTCAGGTCTTCAATCGACGTCCACCAGCCGAAGTGGTTCAGGCCGTAGTAGCGCACGCGCATCTCTTTGCGGTCCTTGAGGCCGACAATCTGCGCCATGCGCCCTTCAATGCCGATCGGCATATCGCAGATGTTGAGGATTTTGGCGTTCGGGCGCAGGCGGCGCGTGGCTTCCGCGACAATCGCCGCCGGGTTGGAGTAGTTCAGCATCCACGCGTTCGGGGAGTACTGCTCCATATAATCCACCAGCTCCAGCACGCCGCCGATAGAGCGCATGCCGTAGGAAATCCCGCCCGGCCCGCAGGTTTCCTGGCCCAACACGCCGTGGCGCAGCGGGATTTTTTCATCTTTTTCACGCATCGGGTATTTGCCCACGCGGATATGCGCCATCACGAAATCCACATCGGTAAAGGCCGCTTTAGGATCGGTGGTGTAGCTGAATTCAATCTCCGGGGCTTGTTCCTTAAGGATGATTTTGCACGCTTCGGCGATGGTCTCCTGACGCGCGCCGTCGTTGTCATAGAACTTCAGGGCGCGCAGCGGGAAACGGTCGCGGTTGGCTAACAGCATCAGGACGATACCAGGCGTAAAGGTGCTGCCGCCGCCTGCAATGACAACTGAGAATTTTTTCATGATATAGCCTCTGTCAGGGTGGTTTGTTCATTCGTTAAAGGGGTTTTCATCAGCGATTCAAGCTGGTCGCGCACCTGGGGAACGTGCAGGCCGACAATCACCTGAATGCCGTTGCCGCGTCGCACCACGCCGTGGGCGCCGAGGGCTTTGAAGACGTCATCGCTTTGCGTTTTCGCCATATCGACCAGGGTGATACGCAAGCGGGTGGCGCAGTTGTTGATGCTTTCGACGTTGGCCGCGCCGCCGAGCGCCTGTAAGAACCCGGCGGCCTGCCCGACCTGCTGGCTGGCTGCCGCCGGGGCGGTGGTTTGCCCGCGCGCCGCCTTATAGTCGGCCTTGCTGTAGAGCTTGATTTCGCTCTCTTCCCGGCCCGGGGTTTTCAGGTTCAGACGCGCAATCAGCGTTTTGAAGACCACGAAGTAAATTCCGGTGAAGCAGACGCCGATGCCGATCTGGGTGAATACCGTCGAGGCGTGGTTATGGAACATCGGGATCCAGTTTTGCGGCAGGAACTGGTCCAGCAGGCCGCCGCCCATGTTCCCCACGACGCCGAAGGCGTACATCACCGTTGCCATGGTGGCCGCCAGCACGGCGTGCACGGCAAACAGCAGCGGCGAGATAAACAGGAAGGTGAATTCGAGGGGTTCGGTAATGCCCACCAGCACGGCGGTAAGCGTGGCCGGGATAAGCAGGCCCGCCACCTTGACGCGGTTTTCCGGCGACGCGGTGTACCAGATCGCCAGCGCAATCCCGACCGAGCCAAACACTTTAGAGTTGCCGTGCAGGGCGAATCCGCCTTCCGGGAAGAGGGTTTTCAGCGGCAGGGTACTCTGGCTGAATTCCTGCAGATGCTGCGCCCAGTAGACCTGAATCCCGCCTTCCACCGCCGCCGGGCCGAAGATAAATGGACCGTAGACGAAGTGGTGCAATCCGGTTGGGATCAGAATGCGTTCCAGGAAGGTATACACCCACACGCCCAGCGCACCGGCAGAGCGCAGGAACGCCTGCAGGGACTCAATGCCCATCTGTACTTTCGGCCAGCCCAGCAGCGTCAGCCAGGCGCAGGGGATCATGACGAAGAACGCGAGGATAACGACAAACGAGCTGCCCTGGAAAATCCCCAGAAACACCGGCAGCGGCTTGTCGAAGTAGCGGTTGTGGATGGCGGTGACGATGCCCGAAATCACGATCGCGCCGATGATGCTGGTATCAAGCGTTTTGATCCCGGCAATCATCGCCAGCCCGCTACCGGCCGTCGGTTCGGCGGAGAAGTCGACGCCAAAGAAATGGCCCCAGGTCATCCCCATCGCGTTAATGAAGTAGTTCCAGGTCAGAAAGCTAATCAGCACCGCCAGACAGGCGCGGCCCTGCGCCTGCTTTGCCAGGCCAATCGGCAGGCCAACGGCAAAAATCAGCGGCATGTTGCGGAACACCGCCCAGCCGCCTTCTTCAATGATGTGAACAATTTGCGCGAACAGATTATCAGGGGCAGTTAAGGCTTCGCCGACAAACAGCGGGTTGCGAAGCATGATGGCGATTCCCACCACGATCCCGGCGAATGGAAACAGCAACACCGGGGTAAACATGGCACCGCCAAAACGTTGTATTTGACTGAGCATTTTTAAATCCTCATGAAACAACCTGTAGGGGTAGAGGCCTTTATGGTTTTTTGCTGGCCTGAGGTGAGCATAAGAATTTACTGATGCGCGAACATGGCGTGCCGCTGCGATTCGTGATCGCATTCATGGTTTTATTTTGACCAATCAGGTCTACTTTTTGAGGTAAACATGGACATGTCAGGACGCAATCCACGCCCTGATAAGGGCATAGAGGTCTACTGGTGATCTACAAATCTATTGCCGACAGGTTGCGGCTGCGGCTGAATTCGTCGGACTACAACATCGGCAGCCCGCTGCCCGGCGAAAAAGCGCTGGCGCAGGAGTTCGGCGTGGCGCGAATGACCATCCGCAAGGCGCTGGATCTGCTGGTGAGCTGGGGGCTGGTTGAACGGCGGCACGGCAGCGGGACGTTTGTGTCACGCAAAGACGTTCACCACGAAACCACCAACCTGACCGGGCTGGTGGAGGTGCTGCGTCAGCAGGGAAAAGAGGTGCAGAGCAAGGTCTTACAGTTCGAAGTGATGCCCGCCCCACCCGCCATCGCCAGCCAGCTGCGGATTCACGTAGATGAGCGGATCTACTTTTCCCGGCGTGTGCGCTATGTGGACGGAAAACCGCTGATGCTGGAAGACAGCTTTATGCCGGTGAAGCTGTTTCGCAACCTCTCGCTGGCGCATCTTGAGGGGTCTAAGTTTGATTACATCGAGAAGGAGTGCGGGATCACCATCAGCGGCAACTACGAGAGCCTGACGCCGGTGCTGGCAGATAAAACGCTGGCCGGTTATATGAATCTTCCGGAACAGACGCCGCTGCTGCGCATTACCTCTCTCTCCTACAGCGACAGCGGCGAGTTCCTCAACTATTCCGTCATGTTCCGAAATACCAGTGATTACCAGGTGGACTACCATCTGCGGCGCATCCACCCGGACGACCTGCTAGCTCATCCCCCAGAACAGCACCGCCAGTAGCTGGGGTGTGATGATGCGCAGGAACATCACCAGCGGATAGACGGTGGCATAGGAGAGCGCGGCCGCGCCGCTGGTGGCGTGCAGGTTGTTGGCAAAGGCCAGCGCGGGCGGATCGGTCATGGAGCCCGCCAGCATGCCGCACAGGGTCAGGTAGTTCATTTTGGCGAACATCCGCGCCAGTATTCCCACCGTCAGCAGCGGAATCGCCGTGATAAAGATGCCGTAACCGACCCAGCTCATCCCTTCGCCCTTGACCAGGGTATCGACAAAATCCCCGCCGGACTTCAGCCCGACCACCGCCAGGAACAGCACGATGCCCAGCTCGCGCAGCGCCAGGTTGGCGCTCGGCGGCATAAACCAGTAGAGCTTACCGATACAGCCGATACGCCCGAGGATCAGCGCCATAATCAGCGGCCCGCCCGCCAGGCCCAGCTTGAGCGCCACCGGGAAGCCCGGCACGTACACCGGAATAGAGCCGAGCAGCACGCCGAGTCCAATACCGATAAACACCGGCAGCATCTGCACCTGCTGCAATTTTTGCTGGGCGTTACCCACCATATCCGCCACGGCGTCGATGGACGACGGGCGCCCGACCAGGTTGAGGATATCCCCGAACTGCAGGCTGGCCTCCGGGCTGGCGACCAGTTCAACACCCGCACGGTTGAGGCGGGAGATCACCACGTCGTAGCGCTCTTTTACCTGTAGATCGCGTATTTTCTTGCCCAAAACCTGCTCGTTAGTCACTACAACGCGTTCCACGCGCATATCGGTGCCGCGGGTCGAGAGCGAAGTATCCACTTCCTGACCAATCACCAGCCGCGCGTTGTTTAAATCGCCGGGCTGGCCGACCAGGTGCAGCAGATCGCCCTGCTGGATAACGGTGCCCGGCGCGGGCACCATTAGCATATCGTCACGCTTAAGGCGGGAGCAGATGATGTTGGCGCTGTTCAGGATCGGCACGTCCTGAATCGCCATATTATTCAGGTTGGGGTTATCGACCCGAATGTTGATGGTTTTGATCGGCATATGGCCGTTGGTGAGCGTGGTTTCATGGTCCTTAGCCTCTTTGTCGACGTTAATGCGAAACAGGACGCGTACCAGCCACATGGAGAGCAGAATGCCGCAAATCCCAAACGGATAGGCCATGGCGTAGCTCATCCCCATCTGGTCGACAATGCCGGGTTCAATGCCCAAATCGCGAAGGATTTGCTGCCCGGCACCGAGCGCAGGCGTGTTGGTGACCGCCCCGGAGAAAATGCCCAACGCCACGGGCAGCGGGATATCGAAGATTTTGTGCAGAATTGCGGTAACCAGCCCGCCCATCACCACAATGCCGAGGGCAAACAGGTTGAGCCGTAAACCGGAGACCCGAAGTGAGGCGAAAAAGCCCGGTCCTACCTGAATACCGATGGTATAAACGAAGAGGATCAGGCCGAACTCCTGGGTAAAGTGGAGCATTTCGGCGCTGAGAACCAGCCCGAGCTTGTCGGCGAAGTGTCCGACAAAAATGCCGCCAAACAGCACCCCACCAATCCCAAACCCGACGCCGCGGATTTTGATATTCCCTATCCACAGGCCAACAACAGCGACCAGGGCCAACACGCTTACGGTTAACGCGATATCACTCATGATCCACTTCCTTGGCATAACCTTAGTTATGATAAGGATTCTCTCAGAGCTGGATACGGTTGTATGGGCGATGGCGCACAAAAAAGCCCTGCCGGAGCAGGGCTTAGTGCAGTCTGTGAGTATTGTCGGGTGGCGGCTGCGCCTTACCCGACCTACAGGTTCGGCGGGCTTGTTAACTGTTTAACGCCGGCCGCTCGCTAATGGCGATACGCTGCGGCGCGATGGCTTCCGGCACGTTGCGGAGCAGGTCGATATGCAGCAGCCCGTTGGTAAACGTTGCGCCGGACACTTCCATATGGTCTGCCAGGGTAAAGCTCAGGCTAAACGGCTGATTAACCAGCCCCTGATGCAGCCATTTGGTCTCTGTCTCTTGTTTTTCCGGCGACCCTTTCACGGTCAGGCGCGTGCCTTCAAGCTGGATGTCCAGATCGTCCTGGCGGAAACCGGCCAGCGCAAGGGTAATGCGATAGTGGTTATCGTCGCTTTTTTCGATGTTGTACGGCGGAAACGTCTGTTGCTCGGTGGTGCTTTGCAGGGCGTTAGCCAGTTTGTCAAAACCAATCCACTGACGCAGCAGGGGGGATAAATCATAGTTACGCATACTAAATCTCCTTCTGAGAAGCGAGTTCGGCACAGTTCAATTTTGTGCGCAGTTGTTCCTGCAAATCCCGATGGATTCGCATATGCTCCCGTTACGGCAAGCAAGTCCGGGTGGGCCGCTCACGCGACCCGCGTAATTAGTTAATTTCGATACGACGCGGTTTTTTCTCTTCCGGAATCACACGTTCCAGTTCGATAAACAGCAGGCCGTTGACCAGGTTCGCGCCTTTAACGTGAATGTTCTCGGCTAACTGGAACTTGCGTTCAAAGTTGCGCTCGGCGATGCCCTGATAAAGGTAGGTACGTTCTTTCTGCTCGGCCGTATGGGAACCTTTCACCACCAGCAGGTTGTCCTGCGCGGTGATCTCCAGTTCGTTTTCTGCAAAACCGGCGACGGCAATGGCGATGCGGTAGTGGTTTTCGTCAACCAGCTCAACATTGTATGGAGGGTAGCCGTTGCTCTGGCTTTGGTTATTTTCTAAATGGTTAAACAGGCGGTCAAAACCAATTGCAGAACGGTATAGCGGAGAAAGATCGAAGTTACGCATAAATAAAACTCCTGAAATCAGCGAGAAATTGTAGCCTTCCACCATGGACAGGCCTTTGCGCCCCCGAACACCCATCAGGCGAGTTCGTTATCGGGTCACATTCTTAAAATGGGTCTGCAATCGGGCTTTTCAAGCACACCAACTGCACTTTTTTTTGCACTTTCCTGCATCTCGCTTAGACTGGGACAACAGCACAAAGGGTTAAATTGCGATGGCTGCCACAGTGCGGGGTTATCGGGCTATCCATTTTGGATAAGGCTCGCTATAACCCTGAGTTGCAGGTCTATGCAGTGCCATTAACGATGACTGAGTGATGATGAAAAATGTTCTGATAAAGCTGACGACGTTCAGCGGGGTTGTTTTACTTTGCGGGTGTTCGAGCGTGATGTCTCACACCGGCGGTAAAGAAGGAACATATCCGGGGACGCGCGCCAGCGCGGCGATGATCTCCGATGACGATACAAACTGGGGCACCAAATCCCTGGTTATCCTGGATATGCCGTTTACGGCCGTGGCGGATACGCTTCTGCTACCGTGGGATATGTTTCGTAAGGACAGCTCCGTGCGCTCACGGGTAGAAAAAAGCGAGCAGGAGAATCTGGCGACAAACGCCGTCATCCCGCCCGCAGAGATGCCTCCACGCTAGTGCTGCGCGGTTTCCGTTGCCCAAAGCTGACGGAAACCGCCCGTCTCTTCCATCCACGCAATAACGCGCCCGTCCGGGGAAAACACGACCGCATCAGCAGACGGCGGGTTACCGTGATCGGACGTTAAAAACGTCACCTCTCCGGTCTGCGCATCGCAGCAGGCGATCCGATTTTCGAGCACAAACCCCAGACGGTCGCCGGAAGGATGCCAGTTAAATGCAGACTGGATGCCGCTCTCAGTATGGGTTAACTGGTGTGGCTCGCCGCCCTCAGGAGAGATCAGCCACAGCTGCACAATGCCGTTATCATCCCGCATCAGAAACGCGATCTGCATCCCCTTCGGGTTACTGCGAACCCAGTGACGCGGCACGTTCACCAGCCCTGGATAACGGTTCTGGTGAGTGAAGGTCAATCGACGCTGCATCACGCCGTCAGGCGGCGCTGGCAGGGTCTCTGCGGTGCCCTGCAGCGGCGCATCGCCCGCACGCTTCCAGCCCTGCTCGTCTTTCGGCAGGTCGACGATAAACAGTTCGGGTACTTTTTCGCCCTGCGCAGAGAGGGTATCGCCGATAAACGCCAGCCTGTCGTTGCCCACCCAGCCCTCTTCATAAGCGCGGTTGATTTCATCGCTGCCCGGCTGTGGGTTAGGCGTCGTGCGGCTAACCAGCACGCTCCAGAAGGTTCCCGAATATTCACGGGGATGGTTCCCCTGCGGGTTCACCGGGCCGTAAGGCGCAGCCACGCCGACGTTGCGTAAATCAAGTTTAGGATCGCGCACGTGCAGGACATGGTCGTTATAGGTAAAGCTGACGAGCTGCCCGTTCGGGCTGAAGACATGGACGTGGCTGCCGCCGCGCAGCGCGCCTGGGGTGTAAGGCGCGGTGATGTCCATCGCGTCCAGGTTGCTCACCTGACCGTTTTGCGCAATCCCCCCCTGGCGATGATGAAAATCGTAGTGCCAGTCTGCGTCCGGGTTTTTCGGGCCGTGGATAAAGACATATTTCTCTTGTGCAGGATGAACGGTCACCACGCCGACGTGCGCGCCATCGGTGGCGCGATAAACCACCTCTACCTCACCCGTAACGACGTTGACCCGCTCGATGGTTTCACCGGTGAAGGACGCACCGGACGGGCGCACGTCGTAGACCAGCCACTGGCTGTCCGGCGTCCAGGTATTGATGTTAGTGAGCTGATGATGGTGGGAGGCGAAGGTGATTTGTTTCATGAGGATACCCTGATGCACGCTGAGTGCATCAGGGTAAAACATCCGCAGGGATTAGCCTACTCGTTTCACATCGCCCACCAGCAGGATGTAGGAGAGTGCCCCGATCAGCGCCACGGCAGAGATATAGACCAGCGCCGGGCCGAAGCCGTAGTCCTGCGCCAGGTAGCCGATGACCAGCGGTACGGTGATCCCGCCCAGCCCGCCGACGAAGTTGAACACGCCGCCGGTCAGGCCAATCAGCCGCATCGGCGCAAGAGACGACACCAGCGACCAGGTGATAGAGGCGAAGCCGTTACCGAAGAACGCCACCGCCATCAGGGTCATAATCCACACAGGGTCATTGGTGTAGTTGGCACCCATGATGCAGGTTGAGATCAGCAAGCCGCAGATAATCGGCGTTTTACGCGCCACGCCCAGCGAGTAGCCTTTTTTCACCAGCTTATCGGCCAGCCAGCCGGAGAGCAGTACGCCGAAAAACGCCGCGAGGAACGGCACGGTGGTCATAAAGCCCGCCTTCAGCGCCGTGATACCCTTTTCCTGGGTCAGATAGTTCGGGAACCAGGTCAGGAAGAACCACAGCGTGGAGGTCACTGCGAACTGGCCCAGATAAACGCCCACCAGCTTACGGTGGAAGACCAGCTTCCAGTCCGCTTTGGTCAGCGGCTGGCGCGCCTCTTTTTTCACCGGCGCATCGCCATCCACCAGGCCACCGCCGTCGCGGATGAAGTCCAGTTCGGCTTTGGTGATGCTTTTGGTCAGACGCGGCGGCTGGTAAACCTTGAACCAGATCAGCGACCAGATAATGCCAATCCCGCCGGTGACGATGAACACCCAGTGCCAGCTCAGCAGTTCCTGGATCCAGATCAGCAGCGGCGTCAGGAACGCCAGGCCAACGAATTGCCCGGAGGTGTAAAAGCCGACGGCAGACGCACGCTCGTGTTCCGGGAACCAGCTGGTCACCATGCGGTTGTTGGTGGGAAACGCGGGCGCTTCGAAAATTCCGGTGATGGCGCGCAGGCCAATCAGCGACATCAGCCCGGTCGCGAAGCCCTGGAACAGGGTCGCTACGGACCAGCCGAAAATGGCGATAAAGTAGGTCATACGTGAACCGACGCGGTCAAGGAACCAGCCGCCGGGGATCTGGCAGAGCGTATACAGCCAGGCAAACGCCGAGAAGACGTAGCCCATTTCCGCTTTGGTGATGCCAAACTCTTCCTGAATATGGGCCGATGCCACGGCAAGGTTGGCGCGGTCGACATAGCAAATGACCACGGTAATAAAGATCATAATCAGCGTCAGGTAGCGGCGACGCCCGGTTTTTGTAGCGGTAACAGGAATATCCATCGCAATCTGTCTCCAGATTTTGGGCATAGCGAAGCCGCTCACCATGCCCTGTAATTTACAGAGGGTTATATTTTTGTATGTACGTTTTTTTGCCCGGTGGCGCTGCGCTTACCGGGCCTACGGGATGGCGATTACCATTCCGCTACGCTGCCGTCCTCATGACGCCACAGTGGGTTACGCCAGTCCGGCGCATTTTTACTCAGCTCAATGACTTTGGCTTCGTCAATCTCTACGCCAAGGCCCGGCTTCGTTAACGGTTTAAAGAAACCGCCTTCCATGCTGAAGTCTTCTTTATTTTTCACAAAATCGAGCAGTTCCGCGCCCTTGTTATAGTGAATGCCCATGCTCTGCTCCTGGAACACCGCGTTGCGGGAGACAAAGTCGACGTGCAGACAGGCAGCCAGCGCGATTGGTCCGAGCGGGCAGTGCGGCGCCAGCGCCACATCGTAGGCTTCGGCCATCCCGGCAATTTTGTAGCATTCGGTGATGCCGCCCGCGTGAGAGAGATCCGGCTGCAGAATCGCAATGCCGCCCGCTTCGAGCACGCGTTTAAACTCGAAGCGCGAGAACATGCGTTCACCCGCCGCGATAGGAATGTGGGTCTGTTCTGCCAGCTTCGGATAGTACTCCGCCTGCTCGGCCAGCACCGGCTCTTCGATAAACAGCGGACGATGCGGCTCAAGCTCTTTGATCAGCACTTTGGCCATCGGCGCGCTGACGCGGCCGTGGAAATCCAGACCAAACTCGATCTCGTTGCCGAAGGCTTCACGGATTTGCGCCACGGTATTCACCGCGCGATCCACCGCGCGCGAGTTGTCGATAATGCCCATCTCTTCGCAACCGTTGAGCTTGAAGGTGTCGAAGCCGATGTTGCGCAGCTGCGTGATGCCGTCGATCACTTCCGCAGGACGGTCGCCGCCGACCCAGCTGTAGGCTTTTATTTTGTCGCGCACCAGGCCACCCATCAGCTGCCAGACCGGCGCGTTCAGCACTTTGCCTTTGATATCCCACAGCGCCTGGTCGATACCGGCGATGGCGCTCATCAGGATCGGTCCCCCGCGGTAGAAGCCCGCGCGGTACATTACCTGCCACAGGTCGTTGATGCGTGCCGGATCCTGACCAATCAGGTATTCCCCCAGCTCGTGCACCGCGGCTTCAACGGTGCGCGCACGCCCTTCAATCACCGGTTCGCCCCAGCCCACAACCCCTTCATCAGTCTCGATTTTCAGGAACATCCAGCGCGGGGGTAAACGGTACGTGGTGAGTTTGGTTATTTTCATTTCACTGCCTCTCGATACGCTTTCACAAATGCTGCCGCCTGCTGCGCGGTACGTTCCACGGACTGCCCGGCGCGATACAGATCGCTGCCCAGCCCCGCGCCCACACAGCCCGCGCTCATCCACTGGCCCAGGTTTTCTGGCGTTACGCCGCCCACGGCAAAGACCGGCACGCTGGCGGGTAAGATCGCTTTCAGCGCTTTGATGTAGTCCGGACCAAAGGCCGATGACGGGAAAATTTTGAGCGACTGTGCGCCCGCATCCAGAGCAGTAAAGGCTTCCGTGGCGGTGGCGCATCCCGGGCAGACGGTCATGCCGTAACCCACGGCGCGGCGGATCACCTCAGGCTGAATGTTGGGCGTGACGATAAGCCTGCAGCCCATTTTCGCCAGTTCATCCACCTGCTCCGGGTGCAGCACGGTGCCTGCGCCAATCAGCGCCTTCTCACCGAACGCCTCCACCACGGCCGAAATGCTTTTTTCCCATTCCGGCGAGTTGAGCGGGATTTCTACCGCGTCGAATCCGGCGTCGATAACCGCACCGACGTGGGCTAACGCCTCATCGGGCGTGATGCCGCGCAAAATCGCGATAAGGGGAAGATCAGTTTGCCACTGCATGAGCAATGCTCCTTATTCCTGCCTGAAATGCCGTGTCGCCGGATACCGTTGAAACGTTACGCCCAACGGCGCGAAACGCCTGCTCGTAGCGCGACGTTAGCGATGCGCCGGCGACAAGGGTGATGGCCTGCTCGTGCGCGACGAAATCACGCATGCTGGCGATTTCTGCGCCAATCAGCAGGCCGGAGAGAAATTCGCTGACCTGTTCGCGCGGGAGATTTCCCAGTACGTGCGAGGCGCGAACCTCAAAAAGCTGCGGCAAAACATCAGGGGAAGCGATCCCACGTTCAAGCCCGGCAGCAAATGCCTCTGACGAGGCTTCCTGCTCCGGCAAACCGGCTCCCACCAGTGAATGGTTGAGCAGTAAATGGTGCAGTTCGCCGGTCATTACGGTGCGAAAATCGTGGATTTGCTCAGCGTCGGCCTGGACCCACTTGCAGTGCGTCCCGGGCATGACGTAGACAGAAGAAGGAGAAAGCGTGCGCGCGCCAAGCAGCTGCGTCTCTTCGCCGCGCATCACGTTATGGTTATCGTCGCGAGAGACGCACAAACCGGGAATGATCCAGATATTGTCGCCAACGGACGTTAACTGCTCGCCAATAGCGGAAAAATGGGCAGGAACAGGCAGATATGGCGCGACTTTCCAGCCTACGTTACTGCCGACCATGCCCGCCATTACCACCGGCGTGGCGCTGTCGCGCCAGTGTTGTGTGACCTCTGCTAACACCGCCTCGGGGGATTTACCGTTCAGGCGCGTCACGCCTGCTTCTGATTGCCTGCTCTCCAGGCACTGCTCGCCCTGGTACAGCCAGGCGCGCAGATTGGTCGATCCCCAGTCAATTGCGATGTAGCGAGATGTCATGTGATTTCCTTCAGCCTTCGTGTCGAGCTGGCAATCATGGTAAGTGCCGCCTGCTCTGCCGCATCGCCGTCCTGATGCCGTATCGCATCGAACAGCGCTTTATGTTCCTGGAGCGTTTTCGGCATGTTGGCCTCATCGCCCATCCAGGTACGTTCAAATACTGCTCGCTGTAGCGAGCTGATCGCCACGCTAAGCTGCTGTAATACTGGGTTATGCACCGACTCCAGCACCGCTTCGTGATAGCGAATGTCCGCCTCGTTAAACGCCTCCCGGTTCTGGTTATTGGCGATCATGTCGTTTAAAGCCGACTCAATCTGGGCCAAATCGCCGGAGGTTGCGCGTTCCGCCGCCCAGCGGGCGATGGCCGGTTCCACAAGGTTTCGGACTTCGCTCATCGCGCCGATAAGCCGCGGGTCGTAGTCGTTTTCCAGCACCCACTGCAGTACGTCGGTATCGAGGTAGTTCCACTGGTTGCGCGGGGCAACAAACGCGCCGCGGTACCGTTTCATTTCAATGAGCCGCTTCGCCATCAGCGAGCGGAACACTTCCCGGATGATGTTGCGCGAGGTTTCAAACTCCTCACACAGTTCAGCCTCTGCTGGCAGCGGCGAACCGGGAACGTATTTGCCCCCCACAATCTGGGTGCCCAGCGTGATGACGATGCGATCGGTTTTATTGAGAGTCATGGAGAGTCCTTGTGCTCTGTATGTCCATCACTACTTTACCGCGACCGCTGAATTTCACCTCACTTTTGCAGTACAAACGTGAGAGAGTTCGTCTTTGCCGTGGTGACAATGTAGTACAATCAATTAATGTTGTACTACAATCAAGATCACAAAAAGAACAATCCAATAAATTCAGCGCAAAAAAAAGCCCCGGTTAATAACCGAGGCTTATTATTTAGAGCGACTGTTACTGCAGCACAAATTTCTCGATCGCGTAGGCAACGCCGTCTTCGAGGTTGGATTTGGTCACAAAATTAGCCACTTCTTTCACCGACGGGATCGCGTTATCCATCGCCACGCCCATACCCGCGAACTCGATCATCGCGATGTCATTTTCCTGGTCCCCCAGCGCCATGATCTCTTCCGGCTTGATACCCAGCGCATCAGCGAGCGATTTCACGCCGGTGCCTTTAGTGACGCGTTTATCGAGAATTTCGAGGAAGTACGGCGCGCTTTTCAGCACGGTGTACTTCTCTTTTACCTCGGCCGGAATGCGCGCAATCGCTTTATCCAGAATCTCCGGCTCGTCGATCATCATCACTTTCAGGAACTGCGTCGCCGGGTCCATTTTCTCCGCTTCACAGAACACCAGCGGAATGGTCGCAACGTAGGATTCATGTACCGTGTAGTAGCTGATATCGCGGTTGGCGGTATAGAGCGTATTGCGATCGAGCGCGTGGAAGTGGGACCCCACGTCGCGGGACAGTTTTTCCAGGAACAGGTAGTCATCGTAGCTCAGCGCGGTTTGCGCAACCGTACTGCCATCTGCGGCTTTCTGCACCAGCGCGCCGTTATAGGTGATGCAGTAGTCGCCAGGCTGATTCATGTGCAGCTCTTTCAGGTAGCTGTGTACGCCCGCATACGGACGGCCCGTGGTCAGGACCACATTCACGCCCTTTGCGCGCGCCGCAGCGATCGCGTTTTTAACGGCTGGAGAGATGGTGTGGTCTGGCAGCAGCAGCGTGCCGTCCATGTCGATTGCAATGAGTTTGATAGCCATGAGTTCCCCGGGATAAATGAGTGCTGCCTCATGCTAACGCGATTAAGCCCACAAAAATAGAGCTACATTGCGCAACAGAAACACCCCTTTTACGCTTATCCCGGGGAACAAAGGCTTACTCGCGGGTGAGAACGATTTTACCGAACGCGCCGCGGTCGAGGTGTTCAAACGCCTGTTCAAGCTCGTTAAAACGGTAGCGATGTTCGATCACCGGCTTCAGTCCGGTCACATCCACGGCGCGGATAAAATCTTCCAGCGCCCGACGATGGCCTACGCCAATCCCCTGAATGACGGGGGATTTCAGCAACAGTTCGCCAGCAGAGAGCGTAATCTCCGTCCCGGCCAGCACGCCGATAACGGAGATACGTCCGTGAACGGCAACGGCACGCAGGGAATGCTTCAGGTTCTCGCCACCTACGGTTTCAATAATATGGTCGATGCCGCGATCCTGCGTGAGCGCCAGCGTATTTTCAGCCCAGTCGCCTTTCAGCCGGTTGATGCCCTGGCTGGCCCCCAGCGTTTTGGCCAGCGCCAGTTTTTCATCGCTCCCCGAGGTGACAAACACCTCCGCACCGTGGGCTTTTGCAATTTGCAGGGCGAATATCGCTACGCCGCCCGTGCCCTGCACCAGTATCGATTGCCCGGCGCGGAGCTGGCCGCGCTCCACCAGCGCAAACCAGGCGGTAAGTCCTGCGCAGGGTAAGGTGCTGGCCTCGGCGTCATCCAGGGTCTCCGGGGAGGCCGCCAGCGCGTCTTCATTCACAATCACATACTCGGACAGCATGCCCTGGAAGTATCCGCCGGACGTTTTATAGGGCAGATTGCGCGCGTCCGCCTGCGGTTTACCGTCGAGCCACTCGGGAAAGAAGGTTGAGATGACGCGCGCGCCGGGTTTGAAGCGCGTAACGCCTTCACCAATGCTGTCCACCACGCCCGCCATGTCAGACGCCGGGGTAAACGGGAAGGAAAGCGGGATCGGCATGGTGCCTTCAACAACCATTTTATCGCGATAGTTAAGCGCAACGGCATTCACCCGTACGCGCACTTCACCCGGGCCTGGCTGTGGAACAGGCGCCTGAGTCAGCTTGAGGTTCTCGCGCCCGAGGGCGTCCATGGACCAGCGTTGCATTGTCTCTGTCATTTTATTTCTCCTGCCATCAGATGAGCTTTAGTCCTGACAGTCTACCGTTGACTAAAGGTCGCCAGTGGCGATAAGTTTTCCCTTTATTGACGCCATAATAGATACAATCCATGACCGATACGCTGAAGGATATTCCTGTTTTTGTGGCTGCCGTTGAGGCGGGAAGTTTTGCTCAGGCCGCAGTTCGCCTGCATTTGTCACGCTCGGCGGTAGGAAAAAGCATCGCTCGCCTCGAAGAGAGGCTGGGGGTACGCCTGTTTCAGCGCACCACCCGCAGCCAGAGTCTGACCGATAACGGCGCCCTTTTTTATGAACGCTGCCTGCGCGCGCTGGAGGAGATCCGAGGCGCGGAATCGCTGCTTGAAACAGGGAAACAGCAGGTCAGCGGCCGCCTGCGCGTTGCCATGCCGGTGCTGTTTGGCCGCCAGTGTGTCGCCCCGCTGCTGATAGCGCTGGCGCAGGAACACCCAGGGCTTGAACTGGAAATGTCGTTCAGCGACCGCGTGGTGGATCTCGTCGAGGAAGGGTTTGATATGGCGGTGCGTAACGGCACGCTTCAGGACAGCAGCGTTCTGGTCGCCAGGAAACTGGGGGAACACCGCATGGTGCTGTGCGCCGCGCCGGATTATCTGCTGAAGAAAGGCCAGCCGCAAAGCGTTGATGATTTATCCCAGCATACGGCGATTAACTATCTGCGCGCAGGCAGAGTGTTGTCCTGGCAACTGATGGATAACGAAGGAACGTCGCACACCTTTACACCCCGATCGTCGCTCAATATGGATGATTTGCAGGCGATTTGCGACGCTGTACTGGCCGGACACGGCATTGCATGGCTACCCTGCTGGATGGTCGTCAAAGATATTCACCAGGGTAAACTCGTCCCGCTCCTGAAGCAGGCACCGGATGTGCATTTCGACGTTCATGCGGTCTGGCAGCAGACGCCGCACCTGCCGCTGAGGGTAAGAATGGCGATAGATACGCTGGCGAGCCGTTTACCGTCCGTGATGTCGCTGGATATGCCTGCGCCCACAAAAAAGCCGCGCTAAAAGCGCGGCCAGTTATCGTGCGGTATAACGACGATTAAATATCGATATTTGCCGCTTTCAGGGCGTTCTCTTCGATGAAGGCACGACGTGGTTCAACCGCGTCGCCCATCAGGGTAGTGAACAGCTGGTCAGCAGCAATCGCGTCTTTAACGGTTACGCGCAGCATGCGGCGACTTTCCGGATCCATGGTGGTTTCCCACAGCTGATCCGGGTTCATTTCGCCCAGACCTTTATAACGCTGGATCGCGAGGCCACGACGGGACTCTTTCACCAGCCATTCCAGCGCCTGCTCGAAGCTGGCTACCGGCTGGCGACGTTCGCCACGTTCGATGAACGCATCGTCTTCGATCAGCCCGCGCAGCTTCTCGCCGAGCGTGCAGATACGACGATATTCCGGACCGGTCACAAACTCGTGTTCCAGCGGGTAGTCAGTATCAACGCCGTGGGTACGCACGCGAATAATAGGCTCGAACTGCTTATCGGCGTTCTGCTGGATATCGCATTTCCACATGCTGCCGTGCTGCTCTTTCTCGTTCAGATCGGTCACCAGGGCATTCACCCAGCGGGTCACGGTCTGCTCGTCGCTCAGATCGGCTTCGGTCAGGGTTGGCTGATAAACCAGCTCCTTCAGCAGCGTTTTCGGATAGCGGCGTTCCATACGCGTGATCATTTTCTGCGTGGCGTTGAACTCGGACACCAGACGCTCCAGCGGCTCACCGGCCAGTGCAGGGGCGTGAGAGTTCGCATGCAGGGTCGCGCCATCAAGGGCGATCGCGATTTGGTACTGATCCATCGCTTCGTCGTCTTTAATGTACTGTTCCTGCTTGCCTTTCTTCACTTTGTACAGCGGCGGCTGTGCAATATAGACGTGGCCACGTTCAACGATTTCAGGCATCTGACGATAGAAGAAGGTCAACAGCAGCGTACGAATGTGCGAGCCATCGACGTCCGCATCGGTCATGATGATGATGCTGTGGTAGCGCAGTTTGTCCGGGTTGTACTCATCACGGCCGATGCCGCAGCCCAGCGCGGTGATGAGCGTCGCCACTTCCTGAGAAGAGAGCATCTTGTCGAAACGGGCTTTCTCAACGTTGAGGATTTTACCCTTCAGCGGCAGGATAGCCTGGTTCTTACGGTTACGGCCCTGCTTCGCAGAACCGCCCGCGGAGTCCCCTTCCACGAGGTACAGTTCAGACAGCGCCGGGTCGCGTTCCTGGCAGTCAGCCAGTTTGCCCGGCAGGCCTGCTAAGTCCAATGCGCCTTTACGACGGGTCATTTCACGGGCTTTACGCGCCGCTTCACGGGCACGCGCCGCATCAATAATTTTGCCCACCACGATTTTCGCGTCGGACGGGTTTTCCAGCAGGTATTCGCTCAGCAGTTCGTTCATCTGCTGTTCAACCGCCGATTTCACCTCGGAAGAGACCAGCTTGTCTTTGGTCTGTGAGGAGAACTTCGGATCCGGCACCTTCACGGAGACAACGGCAATCAGGCCTTCACGGGCGTCATCACCGGTGGCGCTGACTTTCGCTTTCTTGCTGTAGCCTTCTTTGTCCATGTAGGCGTTCAGGGTACGGGTCATCGCCGCACGGAAGCCTGCAAGGTGAGTACCACCGTCACGCTGTGGAATGTTGTTGGTGAAGCAGTAGATGTTTTCCTGGAAACCGTCGTTCCACTGCAGCGCCACTTCCACGCCGATACCGTCTTTTTCGGTGGAGAAGTAGAAGATATTCGGGTGAATTGGCGTTTTGTTCTTGTTCAGATACTCAACGAACGCTTTGATACCACCTTCGTAATGGAAGTGGTCTTCTTTGCCGTCACGCTTGTCTTTCAGGCGAATAGAGACGCCGGAGTTCAGGAACGACAGTTCACGCAGGCGTTTCGCCAGGATGTCGTACTCGAATTCGGTGACGTTGGTGAAGGTTTCGTGGCTCGGCCAGAAGCGTACCAGGGTACCGGTTTTGTCGGTATCGCCGGTAACGGCCAGCGGCGCCTGCGGCACGCCGTGCGTATAGAGCTGACGGTGAATTTTGCCTTCGCGCTGGATAACCAGCTCCAGCTTCTGCGACAGGGCGTTAACCACGGAGACGCCTACGCCGTGCAGGCCGCCGGAAACTTTATAGGAGTTATCGTCGAACTTACCGCCTGCGTGCAGCACGGTCATGATCACTTCCGCAGCAGAGACGCCCTCTTCCGGGTGAATACCCGTTGGGATGCCACGACCATCATCGGTGACGGAGACGGAGTTGTCCGCATGGATGGTGACCACGATGTCTTTACAGTGACCCGCGAGCGCTTCGTCGATAGCGTTATCTACCACCTCGAATACCATGTGGTGCAGACCGGTGCCGTCATCCGTGTCGCCGATATACATACCCGGGCGCTTACGCACCGCATCCAGCCCTTTCAGGACTTTGATACTGGAGGAGTCATAAGAATTCGACATCAACGTTTCTCGCTCATTTCAACTTGGGTTAATCCGTTATTTTACCCTTTTCCACGGTAAACATCTTCGAATTTTCGTCCGACATGTCTATAACGTGTTCAGCGCTAATGGCGCTGACGAAAACCTGCGACTGCGTGGCTTTTAAGCGGCTGGCAAGCAGCCCGCGCCGCGCGTCGTCGAGTTCCGAGGCAAAATCATCTATCAGGTACAGGCAGCGTCTTCCGCTCTCGCGGGTGAGAAACTCTCCCTGTGCCAGGCGCAGCGCACACATCAGGAGCTTGAGCTGCCCGCGCGACAGCGTGTCTTCCACCGGCGCACCGTCGGCACGTATGCGGAAATCCGCCTTGTGCGGGCCGTGCGCGGTGTAGGTCAACATGCGGTCGCGCTCGAAGTTTCTCTCTAACACCTCGGCATAATCCGTCTCTTTCTCCCAGCCGCGCTGGAAGGAGAAGGTGAGAGAGAATTCGGGTAAAAACTGTTTGCAGGTGTCGGCCATGTCTTCGGCGATACCTGCGCTGTATTCGGCACGCCAGCGGCTGATTTGTTCCGCGAGAGGGATTAACTCCATGTCCCACGGACGCAGCTGGGCGTAACGAGTAACCTGGCGCAACGCGGCGTTACGCTGCTTGAGCAGACGCTTCAGGTTGCTCCAGGCGTTAAAGAAACCGGCTTCGTTGTGAAAGCATCCCCAGTCGAGGAACGCTCTTCTGTATTTGGGGCCGCCGTTGAGTAAAGTAAACCCCTCCGGCGTAATCAGCTGCATTGGCATCAGCAGCGCCAGCTCGGCTACTTTGTGACCGTCGGTGCCGTCGATGCGCACCTTGCTGTCGCCCTGCTTGTCTTTGGTCAGGCCGATGGCGGTTTCCCGCTCCGCCCCCTGCAAACGCCCGTGCAGAACAAAGGCTTCCTGCTCGTGGCGAATGACGCGACCAATCTGCAAACTGCGAAACGCCCGACCGTGGCCGAGCGTATAGATGGCCTCAAGCACGCTGGTTTTGCCGCTGCCGTTTGCGCCAACCAGGAAGTTAAAGCCAGGGGATAAAGCGAGATCCGCGCTTTCGATATTGCGAAAGTCGCGGATCAACAGACGGGTGAGCGACATTACAGTCTCATTGGCATGACAACATAAGCCGCGCTTTGGCTGGCCGCATCTTCAATCTGTACGCTTGAAACGGAGTCGGTCAGCAGAATGCGAACGTTCTCGCATTTCAGTGCATTAAGCACATCCAGCACGTAGCTGACGTTAAAGCCGATTTCCATCTCGGTTCCGGCGTAGGTGACGTCCAGAATTTCTTCTGCCTCTTCCTGCTCCGGGTTGTTAGCGGTGATTTTGATCTGGTTTTCACTCACGTACAGCCGCACGCCGCGGAATTTCTCGTTAGAGAGAATGGCCGCACGGGCAAACGCCTGCTTAAGGCTATCGCAGCCTGCTTCAAGCGTTTTGTCCGGATTCTTCGGCAATACGCGGCGATAATCCGGGAAACGACCGTCAACCAGCTTAGACGTGAAGACAAAATCGCCCACGTGTGCGCGGATGTTGTTGCTACCGATCTGCACGCGCAGCGGCGTGTCGCCACCGTCGAGCATACGCATCAGCTCAATCACCCCTTTACGCGGCACGATCACCGAATGGTTTGGCAGTGAATCGCCAATCGGCATAGAACAGACCGCCAGACGGTGGCCGTCGGTCGCCACGGTACGCAGCTCTTCACCTTCGGTTTCGAACAGCATGCCGTTTAAGTAGTAACGAACGTCCTGATGCGCCATGGAGAACTGCGTGGCTTCAATCAGACGCTTCATCGTCGCCTGTGGCAGAGTAAATTCAACTTCACTCTGCCAGTCGTCCAGGTTCGGGAAGTCCGCAGCAGGCAGCGTGGAGAGCGAGAAACGGCTGCGGCCAGAGCGCACCAGCATACGGTCGCCTTCCAGCTGCACCGCGATTTCAGCGCCTTCCGGCAGCCCGCGGCAGATGTCAAAGAATTTACGTGCCGGAACCGTGGTCGCGCCCGCATCGTGCGGCTGCGTCAGCGTAACGCGCGCGATCATTTCCATTTCCAGATCTGTACCGGTCAGCGACAGCGTACCGTCCGCGACCTGAAGCAGCAGGTTTCCGAGAATAGGCAGCGTTGGGCGGCCACCTAATGGGCCACTCACCTGTTGCAGCGGTTTTAATAAATGTTCACGTTCAACGGTAAATTTCATAGCGTCACGATGATAATGTTCTGATTAGATTGGAAAAATCTTCTTTTATGTCGTGGCTTTCTTCGCGTAACTGCTCAATCTTGCGACAGGCGTGCAGCACGGTCGTATGGTCACGGCCACCAAACGCATCCCCGATTTCCGGCAGACTGTGGTTGGTTAACTCCTTAGCCAGCGCCATCGCCATCTGACGCGGACGCGCCACCGAGCGGGAACGGCGTTTAGACAGTAAATCTGCCACTTTGATCTTGTAGTACTCAGCCACCGTCTTTTGAATATTGTCGATAGTGACCAGTTTTTCCTGCAATGCCAGCAAATCTCGCAGCGCTTCACGCACAAAATCGATGGTGATCGCACGACCGGTGAAGTTGGCATTGGCGATAACGCGGTTCAGTGCCCCTTCCAGCTCACGCACGTTGGAGCGCAGACGCTTGGCAATGAAGAACGCCACTTCGCCCGGCAGGCGAATGTCGTTTTCATCGGCTTTCTTCATCAGGATCGCGACGCGAGTTTCCAGCTCCGGTGGCTCGATCGCCACGGTCAGGCCCCAGCCGAAGCGGGATTTCAGACGATCTTCAACGCCGTTGATCTCTTTTGGATAACGATCCGAGGTCAAAATGATCTGCTGATTGCCTTCCAGCAGGGCATTGAAGGTGTGGAAAAACTCTTCCTGCGATCGTTCTTTATTGGCAAAGAACTGAATGTCATCGATGAGCAGCGCGTCAACAGAACGATAGTAGCGTTTAAACTCTTCGATCGCATTGTTTTGCAGGGCTTTTACCATGTCCTGAACGAAGCGTTCGGAGTGCATATACACCACTTTGGCATTGGGCTTGCGCGCCATAATGCCGTTGCCCACCGCATGCAGCAGGTGCGTTTTACCCAGGCCCGTGCCGCCATAAAGGAACAGCGGGTTGTAGGCCCCACCGGGATTATCAGCAACCTGACGAGCCGCCGCGCGCGCCAGCTGGTTCGACTTACCTTCAACGAAGTTATCGAACGTGTGTTTCACGTTGACGTTAGAGCGGTAGGTTGGCTCAGCCGGTGCAGGGACATTATCCCAGCCCTGACGAGCGGGTGCGACGCGAGGGGCCGGAGCAGGAGCAGCCTGAGCAGGCGCTGCTACGTTCACGGTTTCACGAACGGTTTGGGTGACCGGCTTTGTGCCCACTTCAAAGCGCAGCTGCGGGGCATCTGACCCGCAGAAATCGTTTAGCAGTCCATTGATGTTATTAAGGTACTTGTCCCTTACCCAATCGAGCACAAAACGGTTTGGCGCATACAAAGCCAGCGTGTTATCGCTCAGTTCCGCCTGCAACGGGCGGATCCACATACTGAATTCTGTGGCTGGTAACTCATCCTGCAATCGGGCAAGACACTGCTGCCAAAGCGAAAGTGACACGGCGGACTCCACTCGAACAATAAAAGAAAACTTATTGAATATTCATGATTGTTGGCGCACATCGACATGACCCTGTGTAAAGGGGGACGTGCGAATTGCTATCTGCAATTTATCCTGACCAGGATCCTGGGATCCCGATCGGGACCGCGGATCATAGCCTAAACTGAGCCAGAGATCTTCTGTTTCTCACAGATTCTTCCCGATTTATCCACAGGAAGATCCGAAACCGGGTAAGTGTAAACGATCCTGGCGCGAGTGCCCCGCGATTTAGTCCGCATATTGGAAAAATTAATGAGCACAGACAATTTATTGCTTAAATGATCTAACGAAGATCCGGGACGATCCTTGCGCTTTATCGTCGAGCCCGTATAATCCTCGACCCGGCGCGTGATGCTCATCTTCCTGCGTCGTCCGTTGCTCATTTTCCACGCGAAAACGTGCGGAAATACGCGGGAAATAAGGAAAGAGAATTGACTCCGGAGTGTACAATTATTACAATCCGGCCTCTTTAATCACCCACGCTGAGGCGTTAGTCGTTCGAAACTCGTTCGGGTATACGCAAAAGTCAGTGAATTTATTCAAGTTTAGGTAGAAATCGCCATGAAACGCACTTTTCAACCGTCTGTACTGAAGCGCAACCGTTCTCACGGCTTCCGTGCTCGTATGGCTACTAAAAATGGTCGTCAGGTTCTGGCACGTCGTCGTGCTAAAGGCCGCGCTCGTCTGACCGTTTCCAAGTAATAAAGCTAACCCCTGAGTGGTTAAGCTAGCATTTCCCAGGGAGTTACGTTTGTTAACTCCCGCTCATTTCACTTTCGTCTTCCAGCAGCCACTACGGGCTGGCACGCCGCAAATCACCATCCTCGGCCGCCAAAATTCGCTGGGGCATCCCCGCATCGGTCTCACAGTCGCCAAGAAAAATGTTAAGCGTGCGCATGAACGCAATCGGATTAAACGTCTGACGCGTGAAAGCTTCCGTTTACGTCAGCACGAACTGCCTTCAATGGATTTCGTGGTGGTGGCGAAGAAAGGGGTTGCCGACCTCGATAACCGTGCTCTCTCGGAAGCGTTGGAAAAATTATGGCGCCGCCACTGTCGCCTGGCTCACGGGTCCTGATAGCCCTCATTCGGGTCTATCAACGCCTGATTAGTCCGCTACTCGGGCCGCACTGCCGTTTCACACCAACATGCTCAAGCTACGGAATTGAGGCATTGCGCAGGTTTGGAGTGATAAAAGGCAGTTGGTTGACGGTGAAACGCGTATTAAAATGCCACCCTTTACACCCCGGTGGAGACGACCCCGTCCCCCCAGGACCCTTTGATACCAGAGAACACTAACGATGGATTCGCAACGCAATCTTCTTATCATCGCTTTGTTGTTCGTGTCTTTCATGATCTGGCAGGCATGGGAGCAGGATAAAAATCCTCAACCCCAGCAGCAGACCACGCAGACTACGACCACCGCAGCGGGTAGCGCCGCCGACCAGGGCGTACCGGCCAGTGGCCAGGGGAAACAGATTACGGTTAAGACCGATGTGCTTGAGCTGACAATCAACACCCGTGGTGGTGATGTTGAGCAGGCGCTGCTGTTGACCTACCCGAAAGAGCTGAAGTCTAACGAACCGTTCCAGTTACTGGAAACCACGCCTGAGTTTATCTACCAGGCGCAGAGCGGCCTGACCGGTCGTGATGGCCCGGATAACCCGGCTAACGGTGCGCGTCCACTGTATACCGTCGAGAGCGACACCTTTGTGCTGGCTGATGGCCAGAACGAACTCGCGATCCCGATGACGTACACCGACGCCGCAGGCAACACCTTCACCAAAACCTTCACCCTGAAACGCGGTGAATATGCGGTGAACGTGGGCTACAGCGTACAGAACGCCAGTGCGAAACCGCTGGAACTGTCGACCTTTGGCCAGCTGAAGCAGTCCATCAATCTGCCGTCTCACCGTGACACCGGAAGCAGCAACTTTGCGCTGCATACCTTCCGTGGCGCGGCGTACTCCACGCCAGACGCGAAGTATGAGAAATACAAATTCGACACCATTGCCGATAACGAAAACCTGAACGTCAGCGCTAAAGGCGGTTGGGTGGCAATGCTGCAGCAGTATTTCGCCACTGCGTGGGTGCCAAATAACGACGGTACCAACAACTTCTATACCGCGAACCTGGGTAACGGTCTTGCAGCCATCGGCTACAAATCTCAGCCGGTTCTGGTTCAGCCGGGTCAAACCGGTAAGATGGCAAGCACCCTGTGGGTCGGCCCGGAAATTCAGGACAAAATGGCCGCTGTTGCGCCGCACCTGGATCTGACCGTCGACTACGGTTGGTTGTGGTTCATCTCTCAGCCGCTGTTCAAGCTGCTGAAGTTCATCCACAGCTTCCTGGGTAACTGGGGCTTCTCCATCATCGTTATCACCTTCATCGTTCGTGGCATCATGTACCCGCTGACTAAAGCGCAGTACACCTCCATGGCGAAGATGCGTATGCTGCAGCCGAAGATTGCGGCGATGCGCGAGCGTCTGGGCGATGACAAACAGCGTCAGAGCCAGGAAATGATGGCCCTGTATAAAGCAGAGAAAGTAAACCCACTGGGTGGTTGCTTCCCGCTGCTGATTCAGATGCCAATCTTCCTTGCGCTGTACTACATGCTGATGGGTTCCGTTGAGCTGCGCCACGCGCCGTTCGCACTGTGGATCCATGACCTGTCCGCACAGGACCCGTACTACATCCTGCCGATCCTGATGGGCGTGACGATGTTCTTCATCCAGAAGATGTCGCCGACCACCGTGACCGACCCGATGCAGCAGAAGATCATGACCTTTATGCCGGTCATCTTCACCGTGTTCTTCCTGTGGTTCCCGTCAGGTCTGGTGCTGTACTATATCGTCAGCAACCTGGTGACCATCATCCAGCAGCAGCTGATTTACCGTGGTCTGGAAAAACGTGGCCTGCATAGCCGCGAAAAGAAAAAGTCCTGATTCGGTAAGTTAACGCTAAAATAAGGGCGGTCGATTGACCGCCTTTTTTATTTGTATTGAACGAGACCAACCATGAGCCATAACGACACTATCGTCGCCCAGGCAACCCCACCGGGACGCGGTGGTGTAGGCATTCTGCGCATCTCCGGCCTGAAGGCGCGCGAGGTGGCCGAAGCGGTGCTGGGTAAACTGCCAAAGCCGCGCTACGCTGATTACCTGCCGTTTAAAGACACCGACGGCACGCCGCTGGACCAGGGCATTGCGCTGTGGTTCCCCGGCCCGAACTCCTTTACCGGCGAAGACGTGCTGGAGCTACAGGGCCACGGCGGCCCGGTTATCCTCGACCTGCTGTTAAAACGTATTCTGACCCTGCCAGGCCTGCGCATTGCGAAGCCGGGCGAGTTCTCCGAGCGTGCTTTCCTCAACGACAAGCTCGACCTGGCGCAGGCCGAAGCGATTGCAGACCTGATCGACGCCAGCTCTGAACAGGCGGCCCGCTCCGCGCTTAACTCGCTGCAGGGCGCATTCTCAGCCCGCGTAAATCACCTTGTGGAAGCACTTACTCACCTGAGGATCTACGTGGAAGCGGCTATCGACTTCCCGGACGAGGAGATTGACTTCCTCTCTGACGGTAAAATCGAAGCGCAGCTCAACCAGGTGATGAACGATCTCGACGCCGTGCGTGCCGAAGCACGCCAGGGCAGCCTCCTGCGTGAAGGGATGAAAGTGGTGATTGCCGGACGTCCTAACGCCGGGAAATCGAGCCTGCTGAACGCCCTGGCGGGACGTGAAGCGGCAATCGTCACCGACATTGCCGGCACCACCCGCGACGTGCTGCGCGAGCATATCCACATCGACGGGATGCCGCTGCATATTATCGACACAGCGGGCCTGCGCGATGCCAGCGACGAAGTGGAGCGCATCGGTATCGAACGCGCCTGGCAGGAGATCGAGCAGGCCGACCGCGTGCTGTTTATGGTGGACGGTACCACGACCGACGCCGTGGACCCGGCAGAGATCTGGCCAGACTTTATTGCCCGTCTGCCGGCCAAGCTGCCAATCACCGTGGTGCGTAACAAAGCGGACGTCACCGGCGAAACGCTGGGCATCAGCGATGTGAATGGTCACTCACTGATTCGCCTGTCGGCGCGAACCGGTGAAGGCGTTGACGACCTGCGTAATCACCTCAAGCAGAGCATGGGCTTTGATACCAGCATGGAAGGCGGCTTCCTGGCGCGTCGTCGTCATCTGCAGGCGCTGGAAGAGGCGGCGAACCACCTGGTTCAGGGTAAAGCGCAGCTGATCGGCGCGTGGGCGGGCGAGCTGCTGGCGGAAGAGCTGCGCCTGGCGCAGCAGAATCTGAGCGAGATCACCGGGGAGTTTACGTCGGACGATCTGCTGGGACGGATCTTCTCGAGCTTCTGTATTGGTAAATAATGCCCGCTCATTGATGGTGATTTCCTCCCAGGAAATCACCATTGTCCAAATGGCAACTCGCCTAATCCCTTTTCACCCCCTATCCTGCATGCCTGCATCTATGGGGGGTTTATGGCGCGTTTTCTGTTTTGTAGTTTTGCATTAGTTCTGCTTTATCCGTCTGGTATTGATATGTATCTGGTGGGATTACCGCATATCGCCCGCGATCTGGGCGCCAGCGAAGCGCAGCTGCACATCGCGTTTTCGGCCTACCTCGCGGGGATGGCGTCGTCGATGGTGTTTGCCGGGAAGATCGCGGATAAGGCAGGCCGTCAGCCTGTCGCCATAACGGGTGCCATCATTTTTGCCCTGGCCTCTCTTCTCTGCTCACAGGCGCAGAACAGCACCTTGTTCCTGACCGGACGGTTTATCCAGGGCATTGGAGCCGGGGGCTGCTACGTCGTCGCGTTTGCGATTTTGCGCGATACCCTAAGCGCCCAGCGTCGCGCTAAGGTGCTGTCGATGCTGAACGGAATTACCTGCATCATCCCGGTGCTGGCGCCGGTAGTGGGATATCTGATCATGCTGAAATTCCCGTGGCAGAGCCTGTTCTGGACCATGGCGGCCATGGGCGCGCTGGTGTTTATCCTGTCCATCTCCGTGCTGAAAGAGACCCACCCGGGCTCGCAGAATACCGGTCATACCCCAACGATTCACCCAGCCGAGAAGCTGCTTAACCGCTTCTTCCTCAGTCGTCTGGCCGTGACCACGTTAAGCGTGGCGGTGATCCTGACCTATGTAAACGTTTCCCCGGTTTTACTGATGGAAACCATGGGCTTCGATCGGGGTGAGTATTCAACGGTGATGGCATTAACCGCCATGGTCAGTATGGCGGTCTCGTTCTCCACCCCGTTTGCGCTAAATGTTTTCAGCCAACGCGCGTTAATGCTGACCTCACAGGTTTTATTCCTCACGGCGGGCGTGCTCCTGGCGACCGCCAGCTCACATGCGGTGATGCTGGTGGGTATTACCCTCATTTGTGCCGGGTTCTCGGTTGGCTTTGGCGTGGCGATGAGTCAGGCGCTTGGCCCCTTCTCGCTGCGGGCAGGCGTGGCAAGCTCGGTGCTGGGGATTGCGCAGGTCTGCGGCTCGTCGCTGTGGATTTGGCTGGCGGCGGTCATCGGGCTTAACGCGCTGAATATGCTGATCGGGGTTCTGATTGGCTGTAGCATACTGTGCATTACCTTACTTATGGTCATCCGGCCCGCGGCGAATTATGAAGAAGCCCATCAGCAGTCTCGATCTTAACCTGTTGCTGTGCCTGCAGCTTTTGCTGCAGGAGCGCAGCGTCACCAAAGCCGCGAAGCGGATGAACGTGACGCCGTCGGCGGTGAGTAAATCACTGGCCAAGCTGCGCGACTGGTTTGACGACCCGCTGTTTGTCAAAACGCCATTAGGACTGCTGCCAACCCCGCTGACGGTAAGCCTGGAGCAGGATCTGGCCGAGTGGATGCAAATCGGCAACCAGATCCTCGATAAATTCCACCATGATTCGCCAGGCGGGCTGACGTTTGTGCTGGCAGCCGAAACGCCGTTGATGCTGATCCGCTTTAACGCCCTGCTGGAGCAGGTGAACCAGCGCTATCCGCAGGCTACGGTGAAGATGCGTCACTGGGATTACGATTCGCTGGATGCCATTACGCGTGGAGAGGTGGATCTTGGCTTTACCGGCCGAGAAACGCATCCGCGCTCCCGTGAGCTGCTGAAGCTGTTGCCGTGGTTTATTGACTACGAGATCCTGTTTAGTGACCGCCCCTGCGTGTATCTGCGTGAGGATCACCCCGCGCTTCAGGATGAATGGAACCTCGAAACCTTCCTGCGCTATCCGCATATCAGTATCTTCTGGGAACGCAGCGACACCTGGGCGCTGGACGAAGTGCTAAAGGAGATGGGGCGAGAGAGAAATATCGCCATGTGCCTGCCGGGCTTTGAGCAGTCGATGTTTATGGCAGCCCAGCCCGGGCATAACTATATCGCCACGGCTCCGTACTACTGCCACCACTACAATCAACTCCACCAGCGGAAGCTGATCGCGCTTCCTATTCCCATTGATGAAGCCCAGGCTGAAAAGCTTACCGTTCCCTTCACGCTGATCTGGCATAAACGGAACAGCCATAATCCGAAAATCCTCTGGCTGCGGGAGACCATCAAGGCGCTGTACGGTGCCACCGATCCAATTTTTGCCTAAGAAAATGTAAAGTTCGGTCCTAAGGCTTCTCTTACTCCCATTTACTGATTAAAACAGGAGTCAAGTTAAGCGATAATCATGTAACCGTTTAACCGATTACGACCATTATCAAGGAGCGAAAAATGGCTACGCACTTTGCAAGAGGGATACTTACGGAAGGACGTCTCGTATCGGCAAGAATTTCTTCAGCCTGTCACAGTGAAGCACTCACTCTCCCGGAGCACCGCAGAACGCGGTTTTTAGGGTCCAGAGCGCTTCTCGCAGAACTGCTGTTTATGCTGTACGGCACCAGCGAGCTGCCGGACATCATTACCCAACCCGAAGGCCGCCCGGTCTTTGCCGACCCGGATCTCCCTCGTTTTTCGATTGCCTACGCGGGCAATATCATTGGCGTCGCGCTGACCACCGAAGGGGATTGTGGGCTCGACATGGAGCTTCAGCGCGCGACGCGCAGCTTCCATGGCGGTAATGCGCATGAAGACTATCCGCTCTCCAGCAATGAGAAGCTGTGGGTACGCAACCAGAACGATCCTGTCGAAGCCAGAGCCCAGCTCATTACCTTGCGCCAGAGCATTCGCAAACTCTGTGGATGCGCCTCAGACGACGCCAGCCTGCTGCAGCTGCTGCCAGGCTCCGGACGTCTTCGTGCCACCCAAGCCACGCTGGTAGAGGCGCTCAGTGACGCAGAGGATGTGCTCATTTGGTCCATTGCGGTTACCCCCGCCATCGAACGCATGAAAATCTGGGAATTTGACAGTCAACAGGGATGGCGTAGCCTTCCTGATGTGCCCGAGCGCGCCAACGAGCCCGCCGCACGCCTGATGCGTTTAACCAGTTTACCGGCAGAAAAAGCATTCACCCTTAGCTGATCCAATCAGGGTCATCATGATGAAACAGGAGTAATCATGTCTGATACGTTGAAAGTAGTTACGTTACTGGGAAGCCTGCGCAAAGGTTCATTTAACGGGATGGTTGCCCGCACGCTGCCACAGCTGGCACCGGCAGGAATGGAAATTAGCGCCCTGCCGT
Source organism: Enterobacter sp. KB-221C9 (assembly GCF_041320715.1). Taxonomy (NCBI): domain Bacteria; kingdom Pseudomonadati; phylum Pseudomonadota; class Gammaproteobacteria; order Enterobacterales; family Enterobacteriaceae; genus Enterobacter; species Enterobacter sp. KB-221C9. The sequence continues at coordinate 37,558 of NZ_JBGIWG010000007.1, read as the reverse complement.
CTATTGGCGATATTCCGCTGTATGATGCAGACGTGCAGCAGGAAGAGGGTTTCCCGCAGAGCGTTGAGGCGCTGGCAGAGCAGATCCGCCAGGCTGACGGCGTGGTCATCGTCACGCCGGAGTATAACTACTCTGTTCCGGGTGGCCTGAAGAATGCCATCGACTGGCTGTCCCGTTTACCCGAGCAGCCGCTGTCCGGCAAACCGGTGCTGATCCAGACCAGCTCAATGGGCGCGATTGGCGGCGCGCGCTGCCAGTATCATCTGCGCCAGATCCTGGTATTCCTGGATGCGATGGTGATGAACAAGCCGGAATTTATGGGCGGTGTGATTCAGAACAAAGTCGACCCGCAAACGGGTGAAGTGGTGGATCAGAGCACGCGCGATCATCTGTCTGGCCAGCTGACGGCGTTTGGGGATTATATTAAGCGGGTTAAAGCCTGATAAAAAAGCCCGGTGGCGCTAGCGCTTACCGGGCCTACACTCGTCAGTAGGTCAGGTAAGCGAAGCGCCACCTGACACCACAAACCGCACCTTAGTGCGCGTCAATAAACACAATCTTCAGCACAAACAGCAACGCCACAATGATGACGCACGGGCTGAGGTCGCGGAAGCGGCCGGTACCGATCTTCATTACGCAGTAAGAGATAAAGCCCAGCGCGATACCTTCGGTAATCGAAAAGCTGAACGGCATCATCACGGCGGTAATAAACGCCGGCACCGCTTCGGTTAAATCATCCCACTTCACGCGTGACAGGCTGGAGGTCATCAGCACACCCACATAGATCAGCGCGCCGGCTGCCGCATACGGAGGAACCATACCCGCCAGCGGAGAGAGGAAGATCACCAGCAGGAACAGAATACCCACGACCACCGCCGTCAGGCCGGTACGGCCGCCCACGGACACGCCGGAAGAAGATTCAATGTACGCGGTAACGGACGAGGTTCCGATAAAAGCACCGGTCACAGAGGAGACGCTGTCCACAAACAGCGCCTGCTTCATGCGCGGGAATTTCCCTTTTTCATCCGCCAGACCCGCTTTGTCGGTCACGCCAATCAGCGTACCGGACGAGTCAAACAGGTTGACCAGCATGAAGGAGAAAATTACGCCCGCCAGGCCCAGGTTCAGGGAGCCCGCCAGATCGACGTGACCAATCACGGTAGATACGCTCGGCGGCGCGGAGACGATACCGTTATAGTGAACGTCGCCCAGCATCCAGCCCAGCAGGGTGGTGACCACGATGGACACCAGCACCGCCGCGTGAATATTGCGGGAAGCCAGGATCGCGATGATAAAGAAGCCCAGCACGCCCAGCAGCACGTTATGAGAGGTCAGGTGACCGATGCTGACCAGCGTATCCGGGTTCGCCACGATAACGCCGGCGTTTTTCAGCCCCATCATACCGATGAACAAACCAATACCGCTGGTGATGCCCACGCGCAGGCTCACAGGAATGTTCGCAATCATCCAGTAACGCACGCGGAAAATGGTCAGCAGCAGCAGGCCAACCGCGCCCCAGAAGATAGCGCCCATGCCAACCTGCCACGGCAGACCCATCGCCTGAACGACAACGAACGCGAAGAACGCATTCAGGCCCATCGCCGGTGCCAGCGCAACCGGCAGGTTAGCGAACACACCCATCAGAATGCTGCCAAGGGCCGCAATCAGGCAGGTGGTTACAAAGACGGCGCTGGTATCCATGCCAGCAACGCCCAGAATTTGAGGGTTCACAAAAACGATATAGACCATCGTCAGGAAGGTGGTGAAACCAGCGATCACTTCGGTGCGTGCCGTTGTGCCGTGCTCGCGCAGTTTGAAAACGCGCTCAAGCAGACCCTGACCAGACGTCTGGGTAGTGTGTTGTTGACTCATCATCAATTTCCGAACAAGGAGGGAAAATTCGTCGCTATCCTATACCAAAATGCGACAATAGTGGCGGTTACGTGATACTTTTTTCATTGATTTTGCTTATACGGCAACGATTGCGTCCCGGTGAACTACCGTACGTAAACGTTAAACTTGTTAAAAGGGAAAGGCATGTCCGGAATTGAAGCGGTATTTTTCGACTGCGACGGTACGCTGGTCGACAGTGAGGTCATTTGTTCCCGCGCGTATGTCACTATGTTCCAGGAATTTGGCATTACGCTGGAACTCGAAGAGGTGTTTAAACGCTTTAAGGGCGTGAAGCTCTACGAGATCATCGACATTATTAACGAAGAACACGGTGTGAATCTGGCGAAAGCCGATCTGGAACCGGTGTACCGCGCCGAGGTCGCACGCCTCTTCGACTCCGAGCTGGAGGTTATCTCCGGGGCTAACGCGTTGCTGGATGCGATGACGGTGCCAATCTGCGTCGTCTCTAACGGCCCGGTCAGCAAAATGCAGCACTCGCTCGGCAAGCTTGAGATGTTGCACCATTTCCCGGAAAAACTGTTCAGCGGCTACGATATCCAGCGCTGGAAGCCAGACCCGGCGCTGATGTTCCATGCGGCAAAAGCGATGAACGTTAACGTAGAGAACTGCATCCTGGTGGATGACTCGTCTGCGGGTGCGCAGTCGGGGATTGATGCGGGGATGGAGGTGTTTTACTTCTGCGCCGATCCGCACAACAAGCCGATCGATCATCCAAACGTGACGACCTTTACCGATCTGGCGCAGTTGCCTGAATTGTGGAAGGCACGCGGGTGGAATATTACTCGCTGAAAAAACAAAGCCGGATGGCGCTAGCGCTTATCCGGCCTACAAGACTCGTAGGGCGGGTAAGCGTTAGCGTCACCCGCCACAAACATCACTCTTTCGGATCTTTACCCGCCAGCAGCTTGTCCAGCTCGTCGCCGCCCACGTGACGGAAGTCCTGACCTTTCACGAAGTAGAAAATGTATTCGCAAATGTTCTGGCAGCGGTCGCCGATACGCTCGATGGAGCGCGCGCAGAACAGGGCAGTCAGTACGCTTGGGATCGTACGTGAATCTTCCATCATGTAGGTCATCAGCTGACGCACGATGCCTTCATACTCCTGGTCGACCTTCTTGTCTTCACGATAGATACGCACCGCTTCGTCCAGATCCATACGCGCAAAGGCATCCAGCACGTCGTGCAGCATCTGCACGGTGTGGCGGCCCAGCGACTCCAGGCTCACCAGCAGCGGCTGGTGCTGCTGAGAGAACTTCTCCAGCGCGGTGCGGCAGATTTTATCCGCAACGTCACCAATACGCTCCAGCTCGGCGATGGTTTTGATGATCGCCATCACCAGACGCAGGTCGCTCGCCGTCGGCTGACGTTTCGCAATAATGCGCACGCAGGCCTCGTCGATAGCGACTTCCATCATGTTGACGTTTTTGTCGCCTTCAATGACGCGCTTCGCCAGCTCGCTGTCCTGGTTGTGCATTGCCGTAATCGCATCAGAAAGCTGCTGCTCAACCATGCCGCCCATGGTCATCACCTGCGTGCGAATGCTTTCCAGCTCTGCGTTGAACTGGCCTGAAATGTGTTTATTAAGATTGAGGTTGTCCATGGTTTCTCCACATGCACTAAGGCAAATCAACCGTAGCGGCCAGTAATATAATCTTCGGTTTGTTTCTTCGCGGGCCTGGTGAACAGCGCGTCCGTATCGCTGAACTCAATCAACTCGCCCAGGTACATAAACGCCGTGTGATCGGAACAACGTGCAGCCTGCTGCATGTTGTGGGTCACGATAACCACGGTGTAATCCTGCTTCAGCTCGGTGATCAGCTCTTCAATACGGCCGGTTGAGATCGGGTCCAGCGCTGAACACGGCTCATCCAGCAGCAACACTTCCGGGCGAATAGCAATACCGCGCGCAATGCACAGACGCTGCTGCTGGCCACCGGAGAGAGAGTAACCGCTCTGGTGCAACTTATCTTTGGTTTCGTTCCATAATGCGGCCTTGGTCAAAGCCCACTGTACGCGCTCGTCCATATCGGCACGGGAGAGCTTTTCGAACAGGCGAACGCCAAAGGCGATGTTGTCATAAATGGACATCGGGAACGGCGTTGGTTTCTGGAACACCATCCCCACTTTGGCGCGCAGCAGGGCGATATCCTGAGCCTGGGTCAGAATGTTTTCGCCGTCCAGGATGATTTCACCTTCAGCGCGCTGCTCCGGATAGAGCGAATACATTTTGTTAAAGGTACGCAGCAGCGTGGATTTTCCACAGCCGGACGGACCGATAAATGCCGTGACCTGGTTCTTGGCGATATCCAGGTTGATGTTCTTCAGGGCATGGAATTTGCCGTAGTAGAAGTTCAAATCACGAACCTGAATCTTACCCGGGGCAGTATCAACCATACTCATTGACTCATTTCCTCATTCGGTGCCGCGAGCTGCCGCGCCGTAAAAAATTAACCGTGTTTCTTCTTCGCGAAAATGACGCGCGCCAGAATGTTCAGCAACAGTACGCAAAGGGTAATGATCAGCACCCCGGCCCAGGCCAGCTGCTGCCATTCCGCGAATGGGCTCATCGCAAATTTAAAGATCGTCACCGGCAGGTTGGCGATCGGCTGCATCATGTCCGTGCTCCAGAACTGATTGGAGAGAGACGTAAACAGCAGCGGCGCCGTTTCACCCGCGATACGCGCAACCGCCAGCAGGATACCGGTCATGATCCCGGAGATGGATGCTTTGAGCGTAATCGCAGAGATCATCTTCCATTTCGGCGTACCCAGCGCATAAGCCGCTTCACGCAGGCTGTCCGGCACCAGTTTCAGCATGTTCTCGGTGGTACGAATAACAATCGGCACCTGCAGCAGCGCCAGTGCAATCACACCCGCCCAGCCGGAGAAGTGTTCCATCTGCGCCACCACCACGGTGTAAACAAACAGACCTACCACGATAGACGGGGCTGAGAGCAGAATGTCGTTGATGAAGCGAATGACTTCCGCCAGCCAGGATTTACGACCGTATTCTGCCAGGTAGATGCCCGCCATGATGCCCAGCGGCGTGCCGAAGACCGTCGCCCAGAGGATCAGCAGGCCGCTGCCCGCCAGGGCATTCGCCAGGCCACCACCCGCCGTGTTCGGCGGCGGCGTCATTTCGGTGAACAGCGACAGTGACATACCGTCAATCCCGCGAACGACCGTCGAGAAGAGGATCCAGACCAGCCAGAACAGGCCGAATGCCATCGTCGCCATCGAGAGCGACAGGGCAATACGGTTTTTTATGCGGCGTCTGGCCTGCATTTTGCGGCGGGATTCCGCCAGTTCAGCCGTAGCTTGCATTTCGAGAGTGGCCATTAGCGTGCTCCCTCATTTTTAGCGAGGCGCATAATCATCAGCTTGGAAATCGCCAGAACAATGAAGGTGATAACGAACAGAATCAGACCCAGCTCCATCAGCGCCGCCACGTGCAGCCCCGATTCCGCTTCGGCAAATTCATTCGCCAGCGCCGAGGTAATACTGTTACCCGGCATGTAGAGCGACACGCTGTCGAGCTGGTAGGTGTTACCGATGATAAAGGTGACCGCCATGGTTTCACCCAGCGCACGACCTAAGCCCAGCATCACGCCCCCGATCACCCCATTTTTGGTGAACGGAAGGACAATGCGCCAGATAACTTCCCAGGTGGTGCAGCCGATGCCGTAGGCCGACTCTTTCATCATCACCGGCGTTTGTTCGAAGACATCGCGCATAACCGCCGCAATGTACGGAATTATCATGATGGCGAGGATCACACCTGCCGCCAGAATGCCGATACCGAAAGCCGGGCCAGAGAACAGGGCCCCCACAAACGGAATGGCTGAAAGAACGTTACCGACCGGTTCCTGGAAGTATGTGGCGAACAGCGGAGCAAAGATGAACAGGCCCCACATGCCGTAAACGATACTCGGAATAGCGGCCAGCAGTTCGATGGCAATACCCAGCGGGCGTCGCAGCCAGCCCGGCGCCAGCTCCGTCAGGAACAGGGCAATACCAAAGCTCACCGGAACGGCAATCAGCAGGGCGATGAACGAGGTCACCAGCGTGCCGTAAATCGGCACCAGGGCACCGTAGATGTCGTTCGGCGCGTCCCACTCTTTGGTCCAAAGGAAGGAGAAACCGAATTTCTGGATGCTCGGCCATGAGGAGAAAATCAGAGACACGATAATGCCGCCCAGCAGCAATAGCACAATCAGCGCAGCCAGTTTTACCAGCGCGCTGAAAATCATGTCACCTTTTTTACCCGGAGGGTTAAATGCAGGCTTGGTTGCAGCCATAAATTACTCTTCTGTTTGAGACGTTTTTACGAATATGCCCGGTGGCGCTGACGCTTACCGGGCCTACAGCTTAAACCGTAGGGCGGGTAAGCGCAGCGCCACCCGCCATCTTCGTTAAATATATCCTGTTAGTACAGCGCTTTACCGCTGCTGTCTTTCACGTTGGTTTTCCATGCAGCACGAATCTGCTCAACCACGCTGTCCGGCAGGGTGGCGTAATCCAGGGCGTTAGCCTGTTTGCCGCCGTTTTTGTACGCCCAGTCGAAGAACTTCAGCACTTCGGTGCCCTGCTCAGGTTTCTTCTGCTCTTTGTGAACCAGGATGAAGGTAGTAGAGGTGATTGGCCATGCACCTTCGCCTTTCTGGTTAGTCAGATCCTGCGCGAACGATTTGCTCCAGTCAGCGCCTTTCGCTGCGTTAGCAAAGTTCTCTTCGGTCGGGCTAACCGGTTTGCCGTCGGCTGAAACCAGTTTGGTGTAGGACAGGTTGTTCTGCTTAGCGTACGCATACTCTACGTAACCAATTGAGCCAGGCAGACGCTGTACGAACGCGGCGATACCGTCGTTACCTTTACCGCCCAGACCGGTTGGCCAGTTAACGGTAGAGCCGGAGCCGACTTTAGATTTCCACTCTTCGTTCACTTTTGCCAGGTAGCTGGTGAACACGAAAGAGGTACCGGAACCATCCGCGCGGCGAACCACGGCGATGTTCTGAGAAGGCAGCTTCAGGCCTGGGTTGAGTTTAGCGATCGCTTCGTCATCCCATTTTTTGATTTTGCCCAGGTAGATGTCACCCAGGGTTTTGCCGTCCAGCACCAGCTCACCCGACTTCACGCCCGGCAGGTTGATGGCCAGGACCACGCCACCGATCACGGTCGGGAACTGGAACAGACCTTCCTGAGCCAGTTTGTCATCAGACAGCGGAGCGTCTGATGCGCCGAAATCAACCGTGTTCGCGGTAATTTGTTTAACGCCACCGGAGGAGCCGATACCCTGATAGTTAACCTTGTTACCGGTTTCTTTCTGGTAGGTATCCGCCCATTTGGCATACACCGGCGCAGGGAAGGTTGCACCAGCGCCAGTCAGGCTTGCTTCTGCAAATACAGAGAACGCGCTCAGAGATAAGGTCGCGGCGACAACAGTTGCGACAGTGGTACGCATAACTTTCATAATGTCTCCTGCAAGATTTTCGTAAATCGTTGTTTAGTGGCTACGATGAGCAAAATAGGACAAACAGGTGACAGATAAATGTACGAATTATGACAGTTTTATGACAACGGAAATTTCACTTAAAAATCAGCAAAAGAAAGCTTAATTTTCATCGCGTTAGCCACTTTTATGACAAGACGTTTTCAGAAATATTTTCTTTATATGACACTGAAAAAAGTAGCTGAAGATGACAAATTGTCATTATTAAAAACGAGAAAGGATTGATTAAAAACAAACCGGGCGGGATAAAAAAGCTCCACCCGAAGGTGGAGCCTGAAGGGATTATTCTACGGTAACCGATTTCGCCAGGTTACGCGGCTGGTCAACGTCGGTGCCTTTGATCAGCGCAACGTGATAGGCCAGCAGCTGCAGCGGAACGGTGTAGAAGATTGGCGCAATCACCTCTTCCACATGCGGCATCTCGATGATGTGCATGTTGTCATTGCTGACAAAACCGGCATCTTTGTCGGCGAAGACGTACAGTACGCCGCCGCGGGCGCGGACTTCTTCGATGTTAGACTTCAGTTTTTCCAGCAGTTCGTTGTTTGGTGCCACAACGATGACCGGCATATCCGCGTCAATCAGCGCCAGCGGGCCGTGTTTCAGCTCGCCTGCCGCATAGGCTTCAGCATGAATGTAGGAAATCTCTTTCAGCTTCAGCGCGCCTTCCAGCGCAATCGGATACTGATCGCCACGACCTAGGAACAGGGCGTGATGTTTGTCAGAGAAATCTTCCGCCAGCGCTTCAATGCGTTTGTCCTGAGACAGCATCTGCTCAATACGGCTCGGCAGCGCCTGCAGGCCGTGAACGATGTCGTGCTCAACGGAAGCATCTTCGCCTTTCAGACGCGCCAGCTTCGCCACCAGCATCAGCAGAACGGTCAGCTGAGTGGTAAACGCTTTGGTGGAGGCCACGCCGATTTCGGTACCCGCATTGGTCATCAGCGCCAGATCGGATTCACGCACCAGCGATGAGCCAGGAACGTTACAGATGGCCAGCGAGCCCAGGTAACCCAGCTCTTTAGAGAGACGCAGCGCGGCCAGCGTATCCGCCGTTTCGCCAGACTGGGAAAGGGTGATCATCAGGCTGTTACGACGCACCGCGGATTTGCGATAGCGGAATTCAGACGCGATTTCCACATCGCACGGCACGCCCGCCAGGGATTCAAACCAGTAGCGAGAAACCATACCGGAGTTGTAGGAGGTGCCGCAGGCCACGATCTGAATATGCTCAACTTTACCGAGCAGTTCGTTCGCGTTTGCGCCCAGCTCGCTCAGATCCACTTCACCGTGGCTGATGCGCCCGGTCAGGGTGTTTTTGATGGCGTTTGGCTGTTCGTAAATCTCTTTCTGCATGTAGTGACGGTAAGCGCCTTTGTCGCCGGCGTCGTACTGCAGATTCGATTCGATCTCCTGACGTTTCACCTGCTCGCCTTTGGTATCGAATACGGTCACGCTGCGGCGAGTCACTTCCGCGATATCACCCTCTTCGAGGAAGATAAAGCGACGGGTAACCGGCAGGAGCGCCAGCTGGTCAGAAGCGATGAAGTTTTCGCCCATGCCCAGACCGATAACCATCGGGCTACCGGAACGCGCGGCCAGCAGCGTGGACGGGTCGCGGGAATCCATGATCACCGTACCGTACGCACCGCGCAGCTGAGGGATAGCGCGCAGCACCGCGTCACGCAGCGTGCCGCCCTGCTCCAGCTCCCAGTGCACCAGGTGAGCAATCACTTCGGTGTCAGTTTCAGAGACGAAGGTGTAGCCGCGCGCTTTCAGTTCTTCGCGCAGCGGTTCGTGGTTTTCGATAATGCCGTTGTGTACGACCACGATGTGTTCAGACACATGCGGGTGCGCGTTACCTTCAGACGGTTCGCCGTGCGTCGCCCAGCGGGTGTGCGCAATACCGGTACCACCGTGCAGCGGATGTTCTTCCGCGGCCTGGGCCAGCATCTGCACTTTACCGAGACGACGCAGACGGGTCATATGACCTTCTGCATCAACGACAGCCAGACCGGCTGAGTCGTAACCACGGTATTCCAGACGACGTAAACCTTCGAGAAGGATTTCAGCAATATCACGCTGCGCAACTGCGCCAACAATTCCACACATAATTTTAGATTCCGAATTTAGGCATTATGCCTGCGTTGTCGCTGACCTGTATTTGCCCTTTCCGGGCGCCCCGAGCCTTGTAGAGAGTGGGGTTATTTTTATGGGTACTGCTTGTGGGGGGAGATATATATTTATCTCCTCACCCGGGTTTGCCTGATGACGGCTATGCCTTATCAGGCCTACTCAATCGTAGGGCGGGTAAGCGTAGCGCCACCCGCCTTGCTGTTACTTTTTCTTCACCGGGCGTTTCCAGCCCTGCTTGCTGACCTGCGGAACGCGGCTTAACACCAGCTCGTTCTCGGCCACATCGCGCGTCACGGTTGTTCCGGCGGCAATGGTCACCCCGTTACCCACGGTTACAGGCGCCACCAGCTGCGTATCGGAGCCAACGAACACGTCGTCACCGATGATGGTTTTAAACTTATTCGCGCCGTCATAGTTACAGGTAATAGTCCCTGCACCAATATTCACGTTATTGCCAATTTCCGCGTCGCCAAGATAGGTCAGATGACCGGCTTTCGAGCCTTTACCCAGACGCGCTTTTTTCATTTCCACGAAGTTACCCACGTGAGCGCCTTCCAGCAGCTCAGCGCCCGGGCGCAGACGCGCAAACGGGCCGATGGTACAGGCGGCATCCAGACGGGCATCTTCCACCACGCTGTACGGGCTGATTTCGCAGTCGTCACCGATGACGCTGTTTTTAATCACGCAGCCGGCACCAATTTTGACGCGATCGCCCAGAGTGACGTGACCTTCGAGGATAACGTTAGTATCAATCTCAACGTCACGCCCGTGAGATAACGAACCACGCAGATCGAAACGTGCCGGATCGCGCAGCATCACGCCCGCCAGCAGCAGTTTTTCGGCCTGCTCGGACTGATAAATACGCTCAAGACGGGAAAGCTGCAGGCGGTTGTTCACGCCGTCCGTTTCGCTGATGCGCGCCGGATGAACGGCGGCAATTTCACGCCCTTCGTGGTACGCCATCGCAATGATGTCGGTGATGTAGTATTCACCCTGCGCGTTGTTGTTGTTGAGTTTGGACAGCCAGCGCTTCATATCCGCGCCATTGGCAATCAGGATACCGGTGTTGATCTCCTGAATCTGGCGCTGTTCGTCGCTGGCATCTTTATGCTCAACAATACCCGTGACGTTGCCGTTTTCACGGGTGATGCGGCCATAACCGCTTGGATCGTCCAGCACGACGGTCAACAAACCGATGCCGCCCTGCGGTTTGGCTTCACGCAGGCGAGTCAGGGTTTCAACGGAGATCAGCGGGACATCGCCGTAGAGCATCAAAATGTCTTCGTCATCCGCAAAGAAAGGCGCTGCCTGCTGCATCGCATGGCCTGTACCCAGCTGTTCGGCCTGAAGCACCCAGTTGAGCTTGTCATCGCTCAGCGTCTTTTTAAGCAGATCGCCGCCGTGGCCGTAGACCAGGTGGACCTGACTGGCACCCAGTTCATTCGCTGCATCAATGACATGCTGCACCATTGGCTTTCCTGCAAGCGTGTGGAGCACCTTAGGCAGATCGGAATACATGCGGGTCCCTTTGCCAGCGGCAAGGATCACCACGCTCATCGCACTGTTTGACATACGCATCCTGACGGTAGTTTGAGTGTGAAGTAAAAACGTTTGATGCTTAAAATTCTACATCTTTTTAATCATGAATTAAGGCCCAAAAAAAAAGCCAGCCTGGTATCCAGACTGGCTTTTGTGCTTTTCAAGCCGGTGTTACATCGCTTTTTTGGTCAACTCGATAACGCGCAGTTTCGCGATCGCTTTGGCCAGCTCCGCAGACGCCTGAGCGTAATCCACGTCACCATGAGAGCTGCTAATGTGCTCTTCAGCCTTACGCTTCGATTCCAGGGCTCGCGCTTCGTCGAGATCCTGGCCACGGATAGCGGTATCGGCCAGAACGGTCACACTGCCAGGCTGCACTTCAAGAATGCCGCCGGACAGATAGATAAACTCTTCGTGACCGAACTGTTTAACGATGCGGATCATACCAGGCTTAATGGCGGTGAGCAGCGGTGCGTGGCCCGGGAAAATACCCAGTTCACCTTCACTACCCGTTACCTGGATTTTCTCGACCAGACCAGAGAACATTTGTTGCTCTGCGCTGACGACGTCCAGGTGGTAAGTCATTGCCATATCACCCTCCGATTAAGGCGTTAAAGTTTTTTGGCTTTTTCCACGGCTTCGTCGATGGAACCAACCATGTAGAACGCCTGCTCTGGCAGGTGATCGTATTCGCCTTCCATGATGCCTTTAAAGCCACGGATGGTGTCTTTCAGGGAAACGTATTTACCCGGAGAACCGGTGAATACTTCCGCAACGAAGAATGGCTGGGACAGGAAGCGCTGGATCTTACGCGCACGTGCTACCACCAGTTTGTCTTCTTCAGACAGTTCATCCATACCCAGGATGGCGATGATGTCTTTCAGTTCCTGGTAACGCTGCAGCAGGGACTGTACGCCACGCGCGGTGTCGTAGTGTTCCTGACCAACAACCAGTGGATCCAGCTGACGGCTGGTGGAGTCCAGCGGGTCAACGGCTGGGTAGATACCCAGAGACGCGATCTGACGGCTCAGTACCACGGTTGCATCTAAGTGCGCAAAGGTGGTTGCTGGAGATGGGTCAGTCAAGTCATCCGCAGGTACGTATACCGCCTGAACGGAGGTGATAGAACCAGTTTTGGTAGAGGTGATACGTTCCTGAAGAACACCCATCTCTTCCGCCAGCGTAGGCTGATAACCTACCGCTGAAGGCATACGACCCAGCAGTGCAGATACTTCCGTACCGGCCAGGGTGTAACGATAGATGTTATCAACGAACAGCAGAACGTCACGGCCTTCGTCACGGAACTTCTCAGCCATAGTCAGACCGGTCAGCGCAACGCGCAGACGGTTTCCTGGTGGCTCGTTCATCTGGCCGTAAACCAGGGAAACTTTGTCCAGAACGTTGGAGTCGGTCATTTCGTGGTAGAAGTCGTTACCCTCACGGGTACGTTCACCTACGCCCGCAAACACAGAGTAACCGGAGTGCTCGATCGCGATGTTACGGATCAGCTCCATCATGTTTACAGTTTTACCAACACCCGCACCACCGAACAGACCGACTTTACCGCCCTTCGCGAACGGGCACATCAGGTCGATAACTTTGATACCGGTTTCCAGCAGTTCCTGAGAGCTGGACAGCTCTTCGTAGGAAGGTGCCGCGCGGTGGATAGCCCAACGCTCTTCTTCACCGATGTCGCCTTTCATGTCGATTGGTTGACCCAATACGTTCATGATACGACCCAGTGTTGCTTTACCTACCGGGACTTCGATCGGGTGCTCAAGGTCTTTAACTTCCAGACCACGACGCAGACCGTCGGAAGAACCCATCGCGATGGTACGCACGATACCGCCGCCGAGCTGCTGCTGAACTTCCAGCACCAGGCTCTCGTTACCATTCTGTACCTCAAGCGCGTCGTACACGCGTGGTACGGCGTCCTGAGGGAACTCGACGTCCACCACGGCGCCGATTACCTGGACAATCTTTCCAGTAGCCATCTTGAATCCTCTACGTAATTCGTAAACCTGGTTAAACCGCGGCGGCCCCCGAGACGATCTCGGTGAGTTCCTGAGTAATGCTGGCCTGACGAGCTTTGTTGTAAACCAACTGCAGCTCTTTAATCAGGCTGCCGCCATTATCGGTCGCGGCTTTCATCGCCACCATTCGTGCGGCCTGCTCGCTGGCCAGGTTTTCTACAACGCCCTGATAAACCTGAGATTCAACGTAACGACGCAGCAGGGTATCCAGCAGCGGTTTCGGATCGGGTTCATACAGGTAATCCCAGGCTTTTTGCTTCAGCTCGTCATCTTCTGATGCCGGTAACGGCAGCATCTGAGTGAGCGTTGGAACCTGAGACATGGTGTTAATGAATTTGTTGCTGACAACGTACAGTCTGTCCAGACGGCCTTCATCATAGGCCTGCAACATCACTTTAACCGGGCCGATCAGTTCGGACAGGGACGGGTTATCACCCATACCGGTCACCTGAGCGACAATGTTGCCACCAACGGAGTTAAAGAAAGAGACGCCTTTAGAGCCGATCATTGCGATATCGCACTGAACGCCTTTTTCAGACCATGCTTTCATATCCGCCAGCAGTTTTTTGAACAGGTTAATGTTCAAGCCGCCACACAGACCACGGTCGGTCGACACCACCAGGTAGCCCACGCGCTTAACGTCGCGTTCTTCCAGGTAAGGGTGCTTATATTCCAGATTACCGTTTGCAAGGTGACCAATCACTTTGCGCATGGTTTCTGCATAAGGACGGCTGGCCGCCATGCGATCCTGCGATTTACGCATTTTGGAAGCGGCGACCATCTCCATCGCTTTAGTGATCTTTTGCGTGTTCTGGACGCTTGCGATCTTACTACGTATCTCTTTTGCGCCGGCCATGAGCTTCTCCTCAATGCCAGGCGGCTTGTCCTGAGACAAGCCGCCGGACGATTACCAGGATTGGGTTGCTTTGAAGGAATCGAGGATAGCTTTCAGCTTGCCTTCGATTTCGTCGTTATAGCCACCGGTCTGGTTGATCTCTTGCATCAGCGGAGCGTGATCACGGTCGACGTAAGCCAGCAGAGCGGCTTCGAAGCTACCGATTTTCGCCAGTTCCACATCTTCGAGGTAACCGCGTTCAGCCGCGAACAGTACCAGGCCCTGCTGAGCAACAGACATTGGTGCGTACTGTTTCTGCTTCAGCAGCTCGGTCACTTTCTGACCGTGGCTCAGCTGTTTACGGGTTGCTTCGTCCAGATCGGATGCGAACTGAGAGAACGCAGCCAGTTCACGATACTGTGCCAGCGCGGTACGGATACCACCGGACAGTTTCTTGATGATCTTGGTCTGAGCAGCACCACCAACACGGGATACGGAGATACCCGGGTTAACCGCCGGACGAATACCGGAGTTAAACAGGTTGGTTTCCAGGAAGATCTGACCGTCGGTAATGGAGATTACGTTGGTCGGAACGAACGCAGAAACGTCACCCGCCTGGGTTTCAATGATCGGCAGAGCGGTCAGAGAGCCCGTTTTACCCTTCACTTCACCTTTGGTGAAGTTCTCGACGTATTCCGCGTTAACGCGGGAAGCACGCTCCAGCAGACGAGAGTGGAGGTAGAATACGTCGCCAGGGAACGCTTCACGTCCTGGTGGACGACGGAGCAGCAGGGAAACCTGACGATAAGCAACAGCCTGTTTAGACAGGTCATCGTATACGATCAGCGCATCTTCACCGCGGTCACGGAAGTATTCGCCCATTGCGCAACCGGCGTATGGCGCCAGGTATTGCAGTGCAGCGGATTCAGACGCAGTTGCTACCACAACGATGGTGTTAGACAGTGCGCCGTGCTCTTCCAGTTTACGAACCACGTTGGAAATGGTGGACGCTTTCTGGCCGATGGCCACGTACACGCATTTGATGCCGGAGTCACGCTGGTTGATGATGGCATCAATTGCCATCGCGGTTTTACCGGTCTGACGGTCACCGATGATCAGTTCACGCTGACCACGACCGATTGGGATCATGGCATCAACGGACTTATAACCTGTCTGAACAGGCTGATCTACGGACTGACGGTCGATAACGCCTGGTGCGATAACTTCAATTGGGGAGAAGCCATCGTGCTCAACCGGACCTTTACCGTCGATTGGCGCACCCAGGGTGTTAACAACGCGACCCAGCAGGCCACGGCCAACCGGCACTTCCAGAATACGGCCAGTACACTTAACCTTCATGCCTTCGGCAAGGTCAGCGTATGGACCCATCACAACTGCACCTACGGAGTCGCGCTCCAGGTTCAGTGCGATAGCGTAACGGTTACCCGGCAGGGAAATCATCTCACCCTGCATACAATCGGCCAGGCCGTGGATGCGGATAACACCGTCACTTACAGAAACAATAGTACCTTCGTTGTGAGCTTCACTCACAACACTGAACTGAGCAATGCGCTGCTTGATCAGTTCGCTGATTTCGGTGGAATTCAGTTGCATGCTCCAGTCCCCTTAAGACTGCAAGACGTCTGCAAGGCGTTCAAGACGGCCGCGTACGCTGCCATCAATGACCATATCACCCGAACGGATGATTACGCCTGCCATTACAGACTTATCGATTTTGCAATTCAGCTTAACTTTGCGTGACAGACGTTTTTCCATCGCGGCGGTGATTTTCGCAAGCTGTTCGTTACTCAGTTCAGTCGCAGAAGTCACTTCAACTTCAGCGGTTGCTTCACTAAGGGCACGTAAGTGCTCAAACTGCTCGAGAACATCCGGGAGCACACGGAGACGACCATTTTCTGCCATGACCTTAATCAGGTTCTGGCCGTTGGCATCCAGTTGCTCTCCGCACACGGCGATAAACGACGCGGCGAGAGTTTCAGGTGCTAACGCACCGGAAAGCAACTCAGCCATTTGTTCGTTTTTCGTCACCTCAGCGGCAAACGCCAGCATATCCTGCCAGCGATCGACATTTTGGTGTTCGACAGCAAAGTCAAAAGCTGCTTTGGCGTAGGGGCGAGCTACCGTAACAAATTCAGACATCAGCCCCTCCCTCCTTACAGTTCAGCGACAAGTTTGTCCACGATGTCGCTGTTAGCAGCTTCATCCACGGAACGTTCGATGATCTTCTCGGCGCCAGCAACAGCCAGAATCGCAACCTGCTTACGCAGTTCTTCACGAGCACGTTTACGCTCAGCATCAATTTCTGCCTGAGCCTGTGTCACGATCTTAGTACGTTCCTGTTCTGCTTCAGCTTTGGCTTCGTCCAGGATCTGCGAACGGCGTTTGTTAGCCTGTTCGATGATTACCTGAGCTTCCGCTTTCGCTTTTTTCAGCTGGTCTGTCGCGTTGGCCTGTGCAAGGTCCAAATCTTTCTTAGCGCGTTCTGCAGAAGCCAGACCGTCAGCAATTTCTTTCTGACGTTTTTCGATGGCAGCCATTAAAGGCGGCCATACATACTTCATGCAGAACCAGACAAAGAGAATAAACGCGATGGCCTGGCCGAGGATTGTTGCGTTCATGTTCACAGCACAATACCTCTTTAATTTCTGTGGCTTAGGGTTTTAAAACTACTACTACGCGACAGCAAACATCACGTACAGACCCAGACCTACAGCGATCATTGGGATAGCATCCACCAGACCCATAACGATAAAGAACTGAGTACGCAGCAGAGGAATCAGATCAGGTTGACGCGCTGCGCCTTCCAGGAATTTGCCCCCGAGGATGCCGATACCGATCGCAGCACCGATAGCCGCCAGACCCATCATCACAGCGGCAGCCATGTACAGCAGATCCATATTCAGGTTTTCCATGACAGTCTCCAGTTTGTTTCAATTAAAACGTAGTAGTGTTGGTAAAAAATCAGTGCTCTTCAGACGCCATCGACAGATAGACGATCGTCAGAACCATGAAGATAAAGGCTTGCAGCGTAATGATCAGGATGTGGAAAATGGCCCAAGGCACATTAAGAATCCACTGTGACCACCACGGCAGAAGACCCGCGATCAGAATGAAAATCAGCTCACCCGCATACATGTTGCCGAACAGTCGCAGACCCAGTGAAACAGGTTTGGACAGCAGGCTAACGCCTTCCAGGATCAGGTTGACCGGAATAAACGCCCAGTGGTTGAACGGCTGCAAGGTAAGCTCTTTCACAAAGCCGCTTACGCCTTTCATTTTGATGCTGTAGAAAAGAATCAGGATAAACACGCCCAGCGCCATCGACAGGGTGATGTTCACGTCCGCAGACGGTACAACACGCAGCGCAGGCAGGCCGAAGATGTGCTCGCCGATAAACGGCAGCAGATCGATTGGCAGCAGGTCCATCAGGTTCATCAGGAAGACCCAAACGAACACGGTCAGGGCCAGCGGAGCAATCAGCTTGCTCTTGCCATGGTACATGTCTTTGACGCTGCCATGGACGAAGCCGATGATCATTTCGATGAAGGTCTGGAATTTCCCTGGTACACCGCTGGTCGCTCGTTTAGCAACACCGCGGAACATGGCCAGGAACAGAAGACCCAAAACCACCGAGAAGAACATGGAGTCGATGTTGATCGTCCAGAAGGTGGCCGGGGGGTTATGTGGATCCACCAGCGAGAATGTACGCAGGTCCAGCTGAAGGTTATTCAGATGGTGACCTATGTAATCCTGCGGCGTCATATTTTCTGAAGCCATGATGCCTTTTACCCTTTGTTATTGATTACAGCTGGAGCCAGAACTTGTACCACCAGCACCAAAACCCACGTTGCTATCAGCGGCATGAAGACCACTTCCAAAACCGCCAGCGCCATCACCAGTAGAGCAAAGGTCAGCAACACCTTACACACTTCGCCGAGGGCGAAGGACCAGGCCACGCGGCCTTTGGCGGGTGTATGCGCCTGATGACGCCAGGCAAAAATCATAAACAACACATTTGGCAGCACAACCGCCAAACCCCCGCACACGGCGGAGATGCCCCAGAAGGGGTCTTTGAGGCTAAACAGCAGTCCACTTGCTATCACAGCCAGAAACTGAATGAACAGAAGCTTACGAGCAACGTTTCTACTCAAGAGCGACACAGACATCACGTTTTTACTCCTGCTCCCTTCGAGGTATGCCGCGTGTCGTATAAAACGTCCTTTAAGGCTCAGAGTCAAGCATCAAAAAGCGGTCAAATTATACGGTGCGCACCCGTGATTTCAAACATTAAGTAGCGAAAAGGTGAATAAATGTTTAAATATTTTTCCCCACCGCTATTTTTTAACTTTCGCTGAAAGCGTCAACCTTCGACCAAAACTGCAAACAGCGCGAAAACGTTGACGATAAAGCGTGCACGAGATCACAAAACACACATTTGCGATAAGGTTGTATTTATCAAAGGCGCAAATCGCGTAAATTTATCTTTATGAAATTAAAAGCAAAACGTCGTAACTATTTTCAAAACAGCCCAGTACACAATAAAAACCTTTTATTGACATTCTTAATAAATAATTAACATTGCGTTCTGGTGACTGCCTTCCACTTTTAGCAGACTTATATTTTCACAGATGACTATCTTCACGGTGAATAATAGACGCTACGTTAACCGGAAGAAAAACCTTAGTGAAAAAGAGGTTAAACGCTCACCGGTAAATCCCCGGTAGTTGTGCTGTTTTTTAACATGCCAGGAACAGCACAAATTCCACATTTTTTATTAATTTTTTAAAAATTGTTTGGCTTAATTATCACCAGATGACGTTCCCCATCGAGCTGAGGAATGTTTAATTTCTCGATGGATTCAACAGCAAATCCATCCGGAAGCTGTTCAATCTCATCGCCTGGCAACTGCCCTTTCAGCGCATAGAAGCGGCCGTTCTCTGCGGGTAAGTGCTTGCACCAGCTCACCATATCGTTGAGCGACGCAAAAGCACGGCTGATAACCCCATCAAACGGCGGCTCTGCCGGGAATTCTTCTACCCTGCTCTGCACGGGCGTGATGTTCTCAAGCTTCAGCTCATGCTGAACCTGCCGTAAAAAGCGCACGCGCTTGCCAAGGCTGTCCAGCAGCGTGAAATGGCTTTCCGGGCGAACAATCGACAGCGGAACGCCCGGTAAACCAGGCCCCGTTCCCACGTCGATGAAACGCTCACCTTTCAGCCAGGGGGCAACCACAATGCTATCGAGAATATGGCGAACGAGCATCTCGTTGGGGTCTCGAACGGACGTCAGGTTGTACGCTTTGTTCCATTTGTTCAGCATATCGACATAGGCCACCAGCTGATTTTTCTGGTGATCGGTGAGCGAAATACCTGCCTGATCCAGCAGACGAGAGAGTTTGTTGAGCACGGTGAATACCTGTTGGAAAACTTAGGTGGCGGGTGGCGCTTCGCTTACCCGCCCTACGGGTTCAGTAGGCCCGGTAAGCGCAGTGCCACCGGGCAATGTTCTGGGCATTACGCGCTGCGGCGCAGCATACCCTGCTTTTTCAGCCACACCAGCAGGATAGAAATCGCTGCTGGCGTGACGCCGGAGATACGTGAGGCCTGGCCGATCGACACCGGTTTGTGATCGTTCAGCTTGGCGATCACTTCGTTGGAAAGACCCGTCACCTGGCGGTAGTCCAGCATTTCCGGCAGCAGCGTGTTTTCGTTACGCTGCTGTTTTTCGATCTCATCCTGCTGACGCGCGATGTAACCTTCGTACTTCACCTGGATCTCAACCTGCTCTGCCGCTTCAGCGTCTTCCAGCCCCGGCGCGAACGCGGTCAGTTTGACCAGGTTCTCGTAGGTGACTTCAGGACGGCGCAGCAGATCTTCCCCGCTGGCTTCACGCGACAGCGGTGCTGTTAAGTGAGCGTTTACTTCGGCAGCGGTTTCCGCCTGCGGATTCACCCAGGTGGTTTTCAGGCGCTGACGTTCCTGTTCAATGCGCTCCAGCTTCTCGTTAAAGCGCGCCCAGCGTTCGTCATCGACCAGACCCAGCTCGCGACCCATTTCGGTCAGACGCAGGTCGGCGTTATCTTCACGCAGCATCAGGCGATATTCCGCGCGAGAGGTAAACATACGGTACGGTTCTTTGGTACCCAAAGTGCAGAGATCGTCAACCAGCACGCCCAGATACGCCTGAGAACGGCCTGGCGCCCAGCCCTCTTTCTCAGCTGAGAAGCGCGCGGCGTTCAGACCGGCAAGCAGACCCTGCGCAGCCGCTTCTTCGTAACCGGTGGTGCCGTTAATCTGCCCCGCGAAGAACAGACCGTGGATGAATTTGCTTTCCAGGGTTGGCTTCAGGTCACGCGGATCGAAGAAATCGTACTCAATAGCGTAGCCAGGGCGAACGATTTTCGCATTCTCCATCCCCTGCATTGAGCGAACAATTTGCATCTGCACATCGAACGGCAGGCTGGTGGAGATGCCGTTCGGGTAAATTTCGTTTGAAGTCAGCCCTTCCGGCTCCAGGAAGATCTGGTGCTGGTTACGATCGGCAAAGCGCATCACTTTGTCTTCGATCGACGGACAGTAGCGTGGGCCGATCCCTTCGATCACGCCAGCATACATGGGGCTGCGATCGAGGTTGTTGCGGATCACGTCATGAGTTTTCTCGTTGGTGTGCGTGATGTAGCACGGTACCTGCTGCGGATGTTGCGCCGCATTGCCCATGAACGAGAAGACCGGCATTGGGTTATCGCCGTGCTGTTGCGCCAGCACGCTGAAATCAATGGTGCGCGCATCAATACGCGGCGGCGTACCGGTTTTCAGGCGGCTGACGCGCAGCGGCAGTTCACGCAGACGACGAGACAGTGGAATAGACGGCGGATCGCCAGCACGGCCACCGCTGTAGTTATCCAGACCGATATGAATTTTACCGTCCAGGAATGTACCCACGGTCAGCACCACGGCTTTCGCGCGGAATTTGAGGCCCATCTGGGTCACGGCACCTACGACGCGATCGTTCTCAACGATAAGATCTTCAACTGCCTGTTGGAAGATCATCAGGTTCGGCTGGTTCTCCAGCGCGGTGCGCACAGCCTGACGGTAAAGCACTCGGTCTGCCTGGGCACGAGTCGCCCGAACAGCAGGTCCTTTGCTCGCGTTTAGTATCCTAAACTGGATGCCTGCATGATCGATCGCTTTCGCCATCAGGCCGCCAAGTGCATCCACTTCTTTTACCAGGTGTCCTTTCCCAATGCCGCCAATCGCCGGATTACAGGACATTTGTCCCAGCGTGTCGATATTGTGTGTCAAAAGCAGGGTCTGCTGACCCATACGCGCTGCGGCCATTGCGGCCTCAGTGCCTGCATGACCCCCGCCAATGATGATGACGTCAAAAGGATCCTGATAAAACATGGTGGTCTGCCTCGCGTAAAGCGGTATGAAAATGGATTGAAGCCCGGGCCGTGGATTCTACTCAACTTTAGTCTTTCGAGAAAGCATTGGGATCCTGGGCTATTAAAAAGAAGATCTTTTTATTTAGAGATCTGTTCTATTGTGATCTCTTATTAGGATCGCCAACATGTGTGGATAAGTCCGATCTCATAAAGAAGATCATACGGTTAGAAAGGATCGTTTGTTGTGAATGATCGGTGATCCTGGACAGTATAAGCTGGGATCAGATCGCGACTTTATACACAGGTCAAAAACTGCACTACAGTTATTCTTTGGATAACTACGGGTTAATACGAGCTTTTAACCAGAGTTATCCACATCTGTTCGCGCGATCTTTAATCGTTTTTGAGTAAATTTTTCCATTCCGCGAGCCAGATCTCGGCTGGATCCTCCGGAATGTCATGATCGAGTATGTTGATCTTGAGTGTTTCACCCAGCTGTTTTGCTCCGCAGGAGGTTACAGCGGCTTCAACTTTCTCTATTGCCCCGCAAAAGGTGTCATATTCACGACTGCCGATCCCCACCGCGCCAAAACGGACGTTTGACAGGTCGGGCTGCTGTTCCAGCAGTTCGTCATATAAAGGTTGCAGGTTATCCGGCAGATCGCCCGCGCCATGCGTGGAGGTGATCAGCAGCCAGACCCCGTCAGCCGGGAGATCTTCAAGCAACGGGCCGTGCAGGGTTTCCGTGGAAAAGCCCGCATCTTCCAGCTTTTCAGCCAGGTGTTCCGCTACGTATTCCGCACCACCAAGGGTGCTGCCGCTGATAAGGGTAATGTCCGCCATTGATCGCTCGCCCAGATAAAGAGACGGCCATTGTACGCTGTGAACGAGCTGGGATCTACCTGTGGAAAATGTGGGAATGAATTTGCCCGATCACGGGCGGATGGTACGCATGATCGGGTTTTGCAGGGAGATCAGAGTCTCGGTGGACTGAATTTCATCGATTGTTTGGATCTTGTTGATAAGTACCTGCTGGAGGGCGTCGATGGATCGGCACATGACCTTAATAAAGATGCTGTAGTGCCCGGTGGTGTAATACGCCTCGGTAACCTCATCCAGCGCGTTCAGCTTCGCCAGGGCGGAAGGGTAGTCTTTGGCGCTTTTAAGAATGATGCCGATGAAGCAGCAGACGTCGTAACCCAGATGTTTAGGGCTGACGTCTATGCGTGCGCCGGTAATGATCCCCGCCTGTTTCATCTTCTCTACGCGAACGTGAATGGTTCCCGGGCTGACGCCAAACTGTTTCGCCAGCTCGGCGTAGGCGGTACGGGCATTGGCCATTAACGCCTCCAGGATGCCGCGGTCGAGATTGTCGATTTGATAATTTTCCATAGCTTTTTCTTATGAAGATTAATGAATCACTCTATTCTAGCGTTTAATTTTATCGAATTAAAAGTAAAGGTGGCTTTTTGTTGATGAGTTATTGAATGTGATGCCATTTCTGTTGCTTAATCAATATCAACAGGACGCAGGAGTATAAATAATGAAAACCGCTTACATCGCTAAACAACGCCAGATCAGTTTCGTTAAATCCCATTTTTCACGCCAGCTGGAAGATAAACTTGGACTAATTGAAGTCCAGGCGCCGATTCTGAGCCGCGTGGGCGACGGAACCCAGGATAACCTGTCTGGATGCGAAAAAGCGGTACAGGTGAAAGTGAAAACACTGCCAGACGCTCAGTTCGAAGTGGTTCATTCCCTGGCGAAGTGGAAGCGTCAAACCCTGGGGCAACACGACTTCAGCGCGGGCGAAGGGCTCTACACGCACATGAAAGCCCTTCGCCCCGATGAAGACCGCCTCACCCCAATTCACTCTGTCTATGTTGACCAGTGGGACTGGGAGCGGGTAATGGGTGACGGTGAGCGTCACGTTGGCACGCTGAAATCTACCGTTGAGGCGATCTACGCCGGGATCAAAGCGACCGAAGCAGCTGTAAGCAAAGAGTTTGGTCTGGCACCGTTCCTGCCGGATACGATCCACTTTGTACACAGCCAGGAATTGCTGAGTCGCTACCCGGATCTGGACGCTAAAGGCCGTGAGCGTGCGATCGCCAAAGAGCTGGGCGCGGTATTTCTGATTGGGATCGGCGGCAAACTGTCTGATGGCAAACGCCACGACGTTCGCGCGCCGGATTATGATGACTGGAGCACTATGGGTGAGGGCGAATTTGCCGGGCTGAACGGCGATATTCTGGTGTGGAACCCGGTACTGGAAGATGCATTCGAGCTTTCTTCTATGGGGATCCGCGTGGATGCTGACGCGCTGAAGCGCCAGCTGGCGGTCACCGGTGATGAAGATCGTCTCAAGCTCGAGTGGCACCAGGCGCTGCTGCGCGGTGAAATGCCTCAGACGATCGGCGGCGGTATCGGCCAGTCCCGTCTGACCATGCTGCTGCTGCAATTACCCCATATCGGTCAGGTCCAGTGTGGCGTCTGGCCGCAGCAGGTACGTGAAAGCGTTGGCTCGCTTCTGTAATTAACGCCGCCAGCGTCTGAGCAGGCGGCTACGCAGCCCGGTATCGAAGCGCCAGATATGATCGAAGATGCGCATGATGCCGGGTTTTCCATGGGCGGACATCGCCACCGCGTGAAAACGGTGCTGATGCACTCGCTGTAATTCCTTCACCTTATTCACCACGTCATCCGGCAGTCGCTGGGCAATAAAATCGGAAATCACCACCGCGTCAGCGTCGTACCAGTCGCCGCCCTGCATACGCTCCACAATGCTGCGAAAGCAGCTGGCCAGATCCGTGCCGCCGCGAAAACGCTGGCTCAGGAAGCGGATTGCCTGCTCGATCCCCTGCTGATTCGTCAGCTCATAGCCCACAACCTCGCTGGAGAACAACATGATGAAGCAGCGACGGCGATCGGCGAGCGCCACGCGCATCAGCGCCAGACAGAATGCCTTCGCACACTGCTCGTTAAACCCGCCCATCGATCCGGACGTATCCACGCAAACAATGAATGGCCCGCGCGGCTGCTCATCAAAGTCCTGATGGACCACCGGCCGTTGGCTGACTTTCTCGCGCCAGGCTTCGCCGTGCAGTCGGTAGGTGAGAAGCTGTTTTTCCACCAGCCGACGATAGAACTCATACTCCAGCTCGGTCATCCCCAGCGTGCTCAGCTCGGTCGGCAGCAGGCGCAAGATGTCGTCGCTTTGCTGCAATCCATCCACCTGTTCCGGTACGGTGGCCGGTTCGCGCACCAGGGTGCGGAAGGTTTCCATCGGGGCATCTTTCTTTGGGACGGATTTTGCTTCCCTTGAGCGCCCCAGCTGTTCTGCAAGCTTCATCAGCTCGGGCTGCTGCGTTAGAAAGTCGCCGTACTTGACGATCAGCTGGTAGTCACCGCGCTTCAACTGCCCGGCGCTCATGTCCCACAAACGTCCGGCGGCGTTTTCATTTTCTACCAGCACCTCTTCAAGCTGACCGCTCAGCGTCATACGCTCCTGAACTTCGCTAAGCAGCTGTTCACGCTCTTCATCCAGCAGCTGCTGGTTAAGGGTTGTGGCCTGAACGACCAGGCTCAGCCGCCAGCGCTGTAAAAACAAGGTATGCAGCGCCGGAGTAAAGGTGGCGTTATCCGTCACCAGCGCCCGCGCCTGGCCGGCAAACGGAGAGTGGACTTTATCAAGCAGCGTAAGGGTTTGCGGTAGCTGGACGATAAACTGCGGTGTCGACAGCCGTTGGCACTGCTGATAGCTGGCGACCTCCTCCGTCAATTCAGGCGGGACTTCCGTCTCCTTAAACCGCTGGCGAAGGTTATCGCGCCAGCGCGGGAGATCGTCGGTCATCGCCTTTTTGAGCTTCGGGAATTTTTCAAAAAACGCCGCCAGCTGCGGCGATGCCAGAAGGGTAATGACCACTTCTTCGATCAACCCCTCCTCGCTGACGGCCAGCATGACGTTAAGCGTATCCAGCGTTAGCATTGACGCGCCTGTTTGATCTGCGCGCTGACGTCCTGCAGGCTGGCTTCGATGCGACCTAACCAGTCGCTATGAATAAAGAGGCATTTTTGCTGATCGCTGAAGCGGGTGTGCTGCTGGTGCCATTCGGTATCCAGCGCTTCCAGCTGCTGCTTAATCTCTTCGGGGACGCTGTCAGAAGCGGTTCCCGGCAGCGCCAGACGCGATCCCTGCAGGCTGACGTCGCGGATCACCAGATGCTGGCTGCTGTCCACTTCCATCGTCAGCGGCTGCGCGAAACCAATGCCGTTGAGCTTGCCGCGGATCTCTCCGCCCTTATCCAGCCACTGCGCCAGCGCCTCGCGCTCAATCGTAATGTGTACCACCTGCATATCATGCAGTTTGAGCGGCTGCTGGAGCAGCAGCGTGAGCGTTGCGCCGGTCAGATCCGCGGGAAGCTCGTAGTGCGGTTTGCGGGCGAACATGCCCCCCAGGCGATTCACTTTCAGCGCGGTTTTATCACTTTGCTGCTGCTGAAGCTGGATGCGCCGCTGGGCAATCGCCCCCAGCTGATTGAGCATCGCCTGCTGTCCCCAGGCGTGCCCGGTCATCAAAACGTCAAGCTGCTGCTGCATCAGGTTCATGCCTTCTGCATCATGCCAGAGGCAGTCTTTGAGCAGGATCAGGTCGATTGGCGCAACGGCGTCACGCCCGCTGAACAGGGCGCTGGCCTGCAGCAGGCGGATCGCTTTTTTCCAGCGGCGATCGGAAACATAGGGCGCAGAAGGGAGGAGATCGAGCTGCTGGCGCAGCAGATATATCAGCTCAAATACGGCGTCAGGCAGTTTGATTTTGCTGATATCCTGCTGCCACTGGTGATACTCCTCATCGGTGATCTGTAGCGAAGCAGACACCGGATTTTCGTTCTCATCCTGCTGGCTTATCAGCAGGGAGCGGAAATTGGATTTATCCTGCACTTTGTCCAGCCACAGGCGGATCAGCATACGGTCATACAGCGCTTCCAGACTGCTGTCGGCTTCAGGCAGTTCGTTAGAGGCGGCCACCAGCAGGCGCATCGGGATTTTCTCTTCACTGGCGCCGTTACGGAACCGACGTTCATTTATCGCCGTGAGCAGGGTGTTCAGAATAGCCGGCCCTGCTTTCCAGATCTCATCAAGAAAAACAATCTCAGCCTCCGGAAGATACCCTTCTGTCAGACGCTGATAGCGCCCCTCATCTTTCAATGCCTGAATAGAAAGCGGGCCAAAAACTTCTTCTGGGGTGGAAAACCGGGTCATGAGATATTCGAAGGCGCGGGCGTTCTGAAAAGCAAATTTTAGCCGGCGGGCGATCAGGCTTTTGGCAATGCCCGGTGGTCCCAGCAAAAACACGCTTTCACCGCTCAGCGCCGCCAGTAAACAGAGGCGAATGGCGTGGCTACGCTCGAAAAGGCCTTTCTCCAGCGCGCTGCTGAGGCGGGAAATTCTTTCTGCTAATAAATGTGAGTGAGCCATAATAGTTTTGCATCCTTTCGCCGTCGTGGCGGCCAATTGAAGCGAGTATAGACGTTTCAGTCAGGGCTGGTAATAGACTGAAGTGCGGCGCAATTTTCTTTGCGCTACATTAATGCGGTTGCATTTAGGGGTACGATTTTGCAATGAATCGTGCATACTGTGCGCTTTTTGTGGGCCAAGGGACCGGGAACACATTTGTTATTTAAACGAAAAGACTAGTCTATGAGCACTGATAATAAGCAATCATTACCCGCAATAACGCTTGCGGCGATCGGGGTTGTCTACGGTGATATCGGCACCAGCCCGCTTTATACGCTTCGTGAATGTCTGTCCGGCCAGTTTGGCTTTGGTGTTGAACGCGATGCCGTGTTTGGCTTCCTGTCCCTCATTTTCTGGCTGCTGATCCTGGTGGTTTCCGTTAAATATCTCTCCTTCGTTATGCGTGCTGATAACGCAGGTGAAGGTGGGATCCTGACCCTGATGTCCCTTGCCGGGCGCAATACCTCGGCCAGAATGACCTCAGTACTGGTCATTATCGGCCTGATTGGCGGCAGTTTCTTCTACGGGGAAGTGGTGATAACGCCGGCTATCTCGGTGCTGTCGGCGATAGAGGGGCTGGAGATTATCGCGCCACAGCTCGATACGTGGGTGGTTCCGCTGGCCATTATTGTCCTGACGCTGCTGTTCATGATCCAGAAGCACGGTACAGGGCTGGTGGGTAAACTGTTTGCACCGATTATGCTGGCCTGGTTCCTGATCCTGGCGGCGCTTGGCTTGCGCAGTATTATCGCGAACCCGGAAGTGCTGCATGCGCTGAACCCTTACTGGGCCGTGCATTTCTTCCTCGAATACAAAGTGGTTTCCTTCGTGGCGCTGGGGGCCGTCGTGCTCTCCATCACCGGTGTGGAAGCGCTGTATGCTGACATGGGCCACTTCGGGAAACTGCCTATCCGCGTGGCATGGTTTATTGTGGTGCTCCCGTCGCTGGTGCTGAACTACTTCGGTCAGGGTGCGCTGTTGCTTAAAAACCCGGAAGCGATCAAGAACCCATTCTTCCTGCTGGCGCCTGACTGGGCGCTGGTGCCGATGCTGATTCTGGCGACGCTGGCGACCGTCATTGCCTCCCAGGCGGTGATTTCCGGCGTGTTTTCTCTGACGCGCCAGGCCGTGCGTCTGGGCTATCTCTCACCGATGCGCATCATCCATACCTCAGAGATGGAGTCGGGTCAGATTTACATCCCGTTCATTAACTGGCTGCTCTATTTCGCTGTTGTCATTGTTATCGTCAGCTTCGAGCACTCCAGTAACCTGGCGGCGGCGTACGGTATTGCCGTAACCGGTACGATGGTTCTGACATCGCTTCTCTCCACCACGGTGGCGTACCGAAACTGGCACTGGAATAAATTCCTCGTGGCGATGATTTTGGTGGGCTTCCTGTGCATCGACGTGCCGCTGTTCTCTGCGAACCTCGACAAAATTGTCTCCGGTGGCTGGCTGCCGCTGACGCTGGGTCTGGTGATGTTCATTGTCATGACCACCTGGAAAAGCGAGCGTTTCCGCCTGCTGCGACGC
The DNA here is from genome assembly GCF_041320715.1 of Enterobacter sp. KB-221C9. Lineage (NCBI taxonomy): Bacteria > Pseudomonadati > Pseudomonadota > Gammaproteobacteria > Enterobacterales > Enterobacteriaceae > Enterobacter > Enterobacter sp. KB-221C9. The sequence goes on along the minus strand of NZ_JBGIWG010000007.1, from coordinate 9,141 downwards.
ATGCATGAGCACGGGAACTCTCTGGAGGCGATGATCGCTTCTCTGGAGAAATCCCCGCCTGTCCGCGTGCCGGGGACCGCGGTATATATGTCGCGCGCGCTGAATGTCATTCCGTTCGCGCTGATGCATAACCTCAAGCACAACAAAGTCCTGCACGAGCGCGTGATCCTGCTGACGCTGCGCACCGAAGATGCGCCGTATGTTCATAACGTCCGTCGCGTGCAGATTGAGCAGCTGTCGCCGACCTTCTGGCGCGTGGTGGCAAGCTACGGCTGGCGTGAAACGCCAAACGTGGAAGAGGTGTTCCACCGCTGCGGCCTGGAAGGGCTAAGCTGCCGGATGATGGAGACGTCGTTCTTTATGTCGCACGAGTCGCTGATCATCGGCAAGCGCCCGTGGTATCTGCGCCTGCGCGGCAAGCTTTACCTCATCCTGCAGCGTAACGCCCTGCGTGCGCCAGACCAGTTTGAGATCCCGCCTAACCGCGTGATTGAGCTGGGAACGCAGGTTGAGATCTAAGTCTTTGTGCGGCCTGATGCCCTCACCCCGACCCTCTCCCACAGGGAGAGGGCGCAAACATAAAAAACGGTAACCTTGGGGTTACCGTTTTGCATTTACCTCCACTCCATTTCACTTAGCGAAACGTTTCGACGTCGATCACAAATCTGTTACGTCATGATGGTTTTCTGAACATTTCTGGCGCTACACTACTTTTAGCGAAACGTTTCGCTAGTGGAGCAAGAAAATGAAGAAAGGCACTGTACTCAACTCAGAAATCTCATCGGTTATTTCCCGTCTTGGGCATACCGATACGCTGGTGGTTTGCGATGCAGGCTTACCGGTTCCGCGCAGCACAACCCGTATTGATATGGCGTTAACGCAGGGTGTTCCTTCGTTTATGCAGGTACTGGAAGTCGTGACCGCGGAGATGCAGGTTGAGGCGGCCATTCTCGCGGCGGAAATCAAACAACATAATCCGCAACTCCACGAAACGTTGCTCAGCCACATTGAGCAACTGCAACAACACCAGGGAAACACCATAGAAATTCGTTACACAACGCACGAGCAGTTCAAACAACAAACCGCAGACAGTCAGGCGGTGATTCGCAGCGGGGAGTGTTCCCCGTATGCGAATATCATTCTCTGTGCTGGCGTCACCTTCTGAGGCCACCATGGACGCATTACTGCAGCTTAAAGGGATCGATAAGTCGTTCCCGGGTGTAAAAGCCCTCTCCGGTGCGGCACTGAACGTTTACGCCGGGCGCGTGATGGCGCTGGTGGGCGAAAACGGTGCCGGCAAATCCACCATGATGAAAGTGCTGACCGGTATCTACCAACGCGATGCCGGTTCACTCGTCTGGCTGGGTAAAGAGACCACCTTCAATGGCCCAAAATCCTCTCAGGAAGCGGGCATCGGTATTATTCACCAGGAGCTGAACCTCATCCCGCAGCTCACCATTGCGGAAAACATCTTCCTCGGCCGCGAGTTTGTTAACCGGTTCGGCAAAATCGACTGGAAAACCATGTATGCCGAAGCGGATAAGCTGCTGGCGAAGCTGAACCTGCGCTTTAAGAGCGACCGCCTGGTGGGCGATCTCTCGATTGGCGATCAGCAGATGGTGGAAATTGCGAAGGTGCTGAGCTTTGAGTCGAAGGTCATCATTATGGATGAACCGACCGACGCCCTGACCGATACCGAAACCGAATCCCTGTTCCGTGTGATCCGCGAGCTGAAGTCGCAGGGGCGCGGGATTGTCTATATCTCTCACCGCATGAAAGAGATCTTCGAAATCTGCGATGACGTCACCGTCTTCCGCGACGGGCAGTTTATTGCCGAGCGCGAAGTGGCCACGCTGACCGAAGATACGCTCATCGAAATGATGGTGGGACGTAAGCTCGAAGATCAGTATCCGCATCTGGATAAAGCGCCGGGTGAGATCCGCCTGAAGGTGGACAACCTCTGTGGTCCGGGTGTGAACGACGTGACCTTTACCCTACGCCAGGGCGAGATCCTGGGCGTGGCGGGCCTGATGGGGGCCGGACGTACCGAGCTGATGAAAGTGTTGTACGGCGCACTGCCGCGCACCAGCGGTTATGTCACCCTCGACGGTCATGAAGTGGTCACCCGCTCTCCGCAGGATGGTCTGGCGAACGGCATCGTCTATATCTCCGAAGACCGCAAACGCGACGGCCTGGTGCTGGGGATGTCGGTAAAAGAGAACATGTCCCTGACCGCGCTGCGCTATTTCAGCCGCAGCGGCGGGAGCCTGAAGCATAAAGATGAGCAGCAGGCGGTGAGCGATTTTATTCGCCTCTTTAACGTCAAAACTCCGTCGATGGAGCAGGCGATTGGCCTCTTATCCGGCGGGAATCAGCAGAAAGTGGCGATTGCGCGCGGGCTGATGACGCGCCCGAAAGTTCTGATCCTCGACGAGCCAACCCGCGGCGTGGACGTGGGCGCGAAGAAAGAGATCTATCAGCTGATTAACCAGTTTAAGGCCGACGGTCTGAGCATCATTCTGGTCTCTTCCGAGATGCCAGAAGTATTAGGCATGAGCGATCGCATTATCGTCATGCATGAAGGGCATCTCGGCGGTGAATTCACTCGCGAGCAGGCCACCCAGGAAGTTCTGATGGCTGCCGCTGTGGGCAAGCTTAATCGCGTGAATCAGGAGTAAGAAGATGACTACCCAGGCTGTTTCTGGTCGCCGCTATTTCACAAAAGCATGGCTGATGGAACAAAAATCGCTGATTGCCCTGCTGGTGCTGATCGCGATTGTGTCCACCATGAGCCCGAACTTTTTCACCGTTAATAACCTGTTCAACATTCTGCAGCAGACGTCGGTGAACGCCATTATGGCGGTCGGCATGACGCTGGTGATTTTGACCTCGGGTATCGATCTGTCCGTCGGTTCCCTGCTGGCCCTGACCGGCGCTATCGCCGCTTCGATTGTCGGCATTGAAGTCAACGCGCTGGTGGCCGTGGCCGCTGCCCTGGCTGCAGGCGCGGCGATTGGTGCTGTAACCGGCGTGATTGTGGCAAAAGGCCGCGTTCAGGCGTTCATCGCCACGCTGGTGATGATGCTGCTGCTGCGCGGTGTGACCATGGTTTACACCAACGGCAGCCCAGTCAATACCGGCTTTACCGATAACGCGGATCTGTTTGGCTGGTTCGGTATTGGTCGCCCGCTGGGTGTTCCGACCCCGGTCTGGATCATGGCTATCGTCTTCCTGGCGGCGTGGTACATGCTGCACCACACCCGTCTGGGGCGTTATATCTACGCGCTGGGCGGTAACGAAGCGGCAACGCGCCTGTCCGGTATCAGCGTTAATAAAGTCAAAATTATCGTTTACTCCCTGTGCGGTCTGCTGGCGTCACTGGCGGGCATCATCGAAGTGGCGCGCCTCTCCTCCGCGCAGCCGACGGCGGGTACGGGATATGAGCTGGATGCTATCGCGGCAGTGGTTCTGGGCGGTACGAGTCTTGCGGGCGGTAAAGGTCGCATTGTTGGGACATTGATCGGCGCACTGATTCTTGGTTTCCTGAATAATGGTTTGAATTTGTTAGGTGTTTCCTCCTATTACCAGATGATCGTTAAGGCAGTGGTGATTTTGCTGGCGGTACTGGTAGACAACAAAAAACAGTAACTGACGACACTACAGGACATCTTAGATATGAACATGAAAAAACTGGCTACCCTGGTTTCTGCTGTCGCGCTGAGCGCAACCGTAAGTGCTAACGCGATGGCGAAAGATACCATCGCGCTGGTTGTCTCTACCCTGAACAACCCGTTCTTCGTCTCCCTGAAGGACGGTGCGCAGAAAGAAGCGGACAAGCTGGGCTACAACCTGGTCGTTCTGGATTCACAGAACAACCCGGCGAAAGAGCTGGCTAACGTTCAGGACTTAACCGTTCGTGGCACCAAAATTCTGCTGATCAACCCAACCGATTCCGATGCCGTAGGCAACGCCGTGAAGATGGCAAACCAGGCGAAGATCCCGGTAATCACCCTGGACCGTCAGGCGTCTAAAGGTGAAGTGGTCAGCCACATTGCCTCTGATAACGTGCTGGGCGGCAAAATCGCGGGTGATTACATCGCGAAGAAAGCCGGTGAAGGCGCGAAGGTTATCGAACTGCAGGGGATTGCCGGGACTTCCGCAGCCCGCGAGCGTGGTGAAGGCTTCCAGCAGGCTGTAGCTGCACACAAATTCAACGTGCTGGCCAGCCAGCCGGCAGACTTCGACCGTACTAAAGGTCTGAACGTTATGCAGAACCTGCTGACCGCGCACCCTGACGTGCAGGCTGTGTTCGCACAGAACGACGAAATGGCGCTCGGCGCGCTGCGTGCTCTGCAGACCGCAGGTAAATCTGATGTGATGGTTGTCGGATTTGACGGCACGCCGGATGGTGAAAAAGCAGTAAACGATGGCAAACTGGCTGCGACCATCGCTCAGCTGCCTGAGCAGATTGGCGCCACTGGCGTTGAAACTGCCGACAAAGTGCTGAAGGGCGAAAAAGTTCAGGCCAAATACCCGGTTGACCTGAAGCTGGTCATCAAGCAGTAAAAGGCGAATCAGGCAGTCGCTGGCTGCCTGAGGGACACCAATAAAGAAAAGTGTGGCATACGCCACCGGGTAATACCGGTGGCGCTCTCAGATGGACAACCCAACCATGAAAACCGCAGGCAACCTCGTCGTCCTTGGCAGCATCAATGCCGATCACATTCTTAACCTTGAATCATTCCCGACACCGGGCGAAACCGTCACGGGTAACCAGTATCAGGTGGCCTTTGGCGGTAAAGGTGCAAACCAGGCCGTCGCCGCCGGTCGCAGCGGGGCAAACATTGCATTTATCGCCTGCACGGGTGATGACGATACCGGTGAGCGCGTACGCAAGCAGCTGGCGAGCGACAATATTGATATCGCACCGGTTAGCGTTGTTGCAGGGGAATCTACCGGCGTGGCGCTGATTTTCGTCAATGCGGAAGGTGAGAATGTTATCGGTATTCATGCTGGTGCTAACGCTGCGCTGACGACGGATCGCGTTGAAGCGCAACGTGCAATCATCGGCGGAGCCGAAGCCCTGCTGATGCAGCTGGAATCGCCGGTCGAAAGCGTGCTGGCCGCTGCCAAAATTGCGCATGAAAATCATACCACTGTCGTACTTAACCCTGCCCCAGCCCGTGTATTATCAGACGAGCTGCTGGCGCTGGTGGACATCATTACGCCGAACGAAACCGAAGCCGAAAAGCTGACGGGTATTCGCGTTGAAAATGATGACGATGCCGCGCGCGCCGCGCGTGCGCTGCACGATAAGGGCATTGGCACCGTGATTATCACCCTGGGTAGCCGTGGGGTGTGGGCAAGCGTCAATGGCGAAGGTCGTCGCGTGCCGGGCTTTAAGGTCAAAGCGATTGATACCATCGCAGCGGGAGATACCTTCAATGGTGCACTGGTGACCGCGCTGCTGGAAGGCAAGAGAATGGATGATGCTATTCGCTTCGCACACGCTGCCGCCGCGATTGCGGTGACGCGCAAGGGTGCCCAGCCTTCCGTTCCGTGGCGTAAAGAGATCGATGAATTCTTAAGTCAGCAGGGGTAACGCTTGGCCACAATGAAAGATGTCGCCCGCATGGCGGGCGTTTCTACCTCGACGGTCTCTCACGTTATAAACAACGATCGCTTCGTCAGCGAGGCGATTCGGGAGAAAGTTGAAGCGGCGGTAAAAGATCTCAACTATGCGCCGTCTGCGCTGGCGCGCAGCCTTAAGCTCAACCAGACGCGCACGATCGGTATGCTGATCACCGCCAGTACCAACCCCTTTTATTCAGAACTGGTTCGCGGCGTGGAGCGCAGCTGCTTCGAGCGCGGCTACAGCCTGGTGCTGTGCAATACCGAGGGTGACGAACAGCGCATGAATCGTAACCTGGAAACGCTGATGCAAAAGCGCGTCGACGGGCTACTGCTGCTCTGCACCGAAACGCACCAGCCCTCGAAAGAGATTATCCAGCGTTATCCTTCTATCCCAACGGTGATGATGGACTGGGCGCCGTTCGACGGGACCAGCGATCTGATTCAGGATAACTCCCTGCTGGGCGGCGATATGGCGACTCAGCATCTGATTGATAAAGGCTATACCCGCATCGCCTGTATTACCGGTCCGCTGGATAAAACTCCGGCGCGTTTGCGTCTGGAAGGGTATCTCTCTGCAATGGAACGGGCGGGGCTGGCCATTCCTGATGGCTATCGGATCACCGGCGACTTTGAATTTAACGGTGGCTTCGAAGCAATGCAGAAACTGCTGGCGCAAAAGCCGCGCCCGCAGGCGGTGTTTATTGGTAATGACGCGATGGCGTTTGGTGCCTACCAGGCGTTGTATCAGGCGGGGCTACGCGTGCCGGACGATATGGCGGTGATTGGCTACGATGATATCGAACTTGCCCGTTACATGACGCCGCCGCTGACCACTATTCATCAGCCGAAGGATGAACTGGGCGAGCTGGCCATCGATGTGTTGATCCACCGTATGGCGCAGCCCACGCTGCAACAGCAACGCCTGCAGCTTACTCCTGTTCTGATGGAACGCGGTTCGGTTTAGCTTTCTCTTTGTGACGCTCTTTAATCAGGTTTCGGCCGTCTTTCGGTTTTAACAGCATAAAGACCAGCGCCGATACCACGGTAAGTGCGCCCATGGTGATAAAGGTATAGTGGAACTGCTCAACGGTATTTGCGCTGTCGAAACCTTCATAAAACCTCAGCACCGCTGCACTTACGGCAACCCCTAAACTGATCGACAGCTGCTGCGTTACCGCCAGCACGCTGTTGCCGCTGCTGGCGTTCTCGTCAGTCAGATCGGCGAGGGTGATGGTGTTCATCGACGTGAACTGCGTCGACATCGCCATGCCCAACACAAACAGCGGCAGGATCAGCATCCAGACGGGTAACGCGGCGGATTGCAGCGAGAACTGCGCAATCATCAGCCCGATAAAGACCGTCACGCCGACCAGCGTCTTACGATAGCCAAACCAGCGCAGCACCTGCGTGACGGTTGATTTTGCCAGAATCGAGCCCATCGCCGTCGGCGCCATCATGCAGCCGGCAATCAGGGCCGGGTAGCCGAAACCCACTTGCAGCATCAATGGCATCAGGAACGGCACACAGCCTGTCCCCAGGCGAGACGCAATGTTGCCCGCAATCCCTACGGAAAACGTTCGCGTGTTAAAGAGTCCCAGGGAGATTAACGGCGTCGGGTGACGGCGCGCGTGACGTATATAAAGAAGGAATAGCAAAATACCGCCGAGGATAACGGAGAGCGCCATCCACGTCGCGACGATCTTCTCGCCAAACAGCTCCATCCCGCTGGAGAATAACACCAGGCTCAGGCCAAACAGGAAAAAGCCTCCCATGTCGAAGCTGCGCCTTGGCGTGGTGAAGTTCGGCATATATTTGCGGGCATACAGCAGCCCAGCAACGCCAATTGGAATATTAATCAGGAAGATCCAGTGCCAGCTTGCCCAGGTGACAAACACGCCACCGAGTACCGGGCCAAGTATCGGGCCGACCAGTCCCGGCATGGTGACGAAGTTGAGCACGGGAAGCAGTTCGCTCCTGGGGTAGGCTCGCAGCAAGGCAAGGCGCGCCACCGGCATCATCATCGCGCCGCCAATGCCCTGTAATACGCGGAAGATAACCAGCTCCGTTAAGGATGAGGAGAGCGCACAGGCCAGCGAACCGAGCGTAAAGAGCGTTACGGCCAGCATGAAAATTTTGCGGGTGCCAAAGCGGTCGGCCAGCCAGCCGCTGACCGGAATTAACATTGCGACCGTCAGGGTGTAGCTGATGATGGCGGACTGCATCGCCAGCGGGGAGCGGTTAAGGCTTTGCGCAATAGCGGGAAGCGCTGTGTTGAGGATGGTGGCATCCAGTGCCTGCATAAAAAACGCCATGGCTGCAATCCACGGCAATCCGGCCATGCTGCGCGCTTTTTTCTTTGTCATTTATTTACCTGCTGGTGGGTTGGCGCGGCCAGCAATGCCTGGCACGCACTCAGGGCTCGCTGCCCGTCGCTTTCCTGAATGGCATCCACTATCGCCTGATGCAAATCCAGTTTTACCACTTCGTTTTGTGTAATAGAGGTAAAGTAGGTGTGATACACCGAATGAAATAAAGAGGCAAAAGAGGTGAGGAACGGATTGGCGCTCATCATATAGATGTGTTCATGCCAGGCCATATCGACCTCAACCCAGCGTTCGCGGTTGAAGTGCTTTTTCAGGAACACCATCTCTTCCATCAGCGCGTTAAGCTGCGCTTTCTGCTCTGCTGTTCCTAGCGTGGCGGCAAGCAGACATGCCTGAGGTTCAAGGCTGCTGCGCATCACCAGAAAGTGATCGACGACCTGATGAAAGTTATCTTCCGTCATCCACCAGGAGAGCAGCTCCTGATCGAGAAAATTCCAGTTACTCTGTGGCATCACACGTGTGCCAATACGAGGACGTGGAAGCACCATACCTTTTGCCGTCAGGGTTTTCACCGCTTCGCGCACGGCGGTTCGGCTTACCCCAAACTGCTCACCCAGCTCCATTTCACCCGGCAGGATGCTACCCGGGGCATATTTACCCGCTAAAATCCGCTGAGCCAGCTTTTCTGCCAGCACGTACGACAGGTTTTTTTGGGCGGCCAGCTGTTGTGCGCTTAATGGCATCGCTTTTATTCCTTAAAGATTCATGCTGATAATTATGCCACCTCGAATGTGATTGTGGTTGCAGATACATCAAATAGAACAATTTGTAGCTTGATTTCACCTCTATTGGTGAAAAAAAACGCGGATGGAAACTTTTTTTAAATTTCCTCTTGTCACGTCGGAATAACTCCCTATAATGCGCCTCCACTGACACGGAACAACGGCTTACAGGCCGCCGGGTTAGCGGGGTTCAGAGATGAACGCCAGCAGAGAAAAGCGAAAATAAACGCTTGACTCTGAAGCGGGAAAGCGTAATATGCACACCCCGCGCCGCTGCGAAAAGCGAAGCGGCACTGCTCTTTAACAATTTATCAGACAATCTGTGTGGGCACTCAAAGTGACATGGATTCTTAATGTCTTCGGACAATAAATGAATACCAAGTCTCTGAGTGAACATACGT